>JBNKKB010000105.1:0-78528 GCA_050291605.1 Desulfobacteraceae bacterium
AAAGCCTTAACATGTTGTCCATTAGCCGTGGGCGGCGGACCAGTTCTGGCTCAGAAACAGGTTTCTTCTGGCTAGCACTTGGTTTTTGAGATGCTGAAAACGACATGTAGCTTGCCACTGTACGTAACAAATCGGAATTGGCAATTTTTTATCAAAAATCACAGAAACATTCTTTTGAGGAGGAGATGACAACGGCGATTTGCTTTCGTCCATAAAGTCCGCCGGCTGGGCCGGAAAATCAGCCTTTACGATGTGGGGGGAGGGTAAAAAGGTCGCTGCCGACTGCAGGGGCATATTGCGGCTTATCCATGCATATTTCAGGTTGACACGAATGGCTTTTAAGCAAATGAATCAGATCGGACCGCGTCCGAACCGGACCAAGAAAACGGGTGGCAAAGGTGGCCACTTCTTCTGCGGAGTGCGCATCGCTGCCGCCGCATTCGGCCAGATCGAAATGCGCACGCCACTGTTCCACCGCCCAATTCTCGGATGGGGTGTTACGGCCGTTCAGGCTTTCGATGGCGCAACACCGTCCCTCATCAATAATCCGCCGGTCTAAAGATCTGCCCTTGCGAAACGGGTGGGCCGCCACTGCCACTCCCCCGCTTTGGTCAACGATATGTAAAAGCAAATCTGCCGGAAGGTGCGGCTTAAGGGTTTCGAAAGGACCAAACAGCAGAAAATCGCCCTGGTCGGTACAATATTCCATGCCGAATATGACACACAGCCCATTGTCCTGAACGCCTTCAGAGAGAAGATGACGAACGTCCATGGTATTGTGATCGGTGATGCAGATTCCGTCTAACCCGCATGCCTTGGCTCGTGTGATGGCATCCGCCACCATCAACTGGCTGCAGGATGAAAGGGTTGTGTGGATGTGAAGATCGAATAGCATGGCGGGCAATAGAACGTATTTTGACAACAAAGGCAAATTTTTAGTATCTATTTCCTCGCGCCTTTTTATTGAAAAACTCAATAATTCGTTGAAAAATGGAACCAACATGACGAAAAAATGTATAATGATACTTCTCGATGGTGTGGGTGATCGCTCCTATGCGGAGTTGAACCATCTGACACCCTTGCAGGCCGCCCGAACCCCCTCGATCGACCAGCTTGTCCGCGACGGCGCCAGCGGTCTTTACCATGCCGGGCTGCTGGGCCAGGCCCTTCCCAGTGAAAGCGCGCACTTTGCCATCTTCGGTTATGACATGGAAGAATTTCCCGGTCGGGGCGCTTTGGAGGCGTTGGGTGCCGGCATACCGATGGATTCCGGCAAGGTCGCCCTGCTGGCCCATTTTGTGGCGGTGGAGCAGTCATCCGACGGAACACTCGTGTTGGTGGATGGCAAACCCGAGGCATCGGAAGAGGAGATAACGGCACTCGTTCAATCCATTGGAAACTATTTCGCAGACGGGGTTGAGGTGCAACTGCACCATACCCATGACTACCGCGGCATTATTACCCTGTCAGGCGATGTGGCGCCTTTTATTACCGACTCAGACCCGCTGTTCGAAGGCCGCCCTGTGGCGGCGGTGGTTCCGCAGGCTGATTTTGCCGATGAAAAGGCACCCATAAAAACATCCAAAATCCTTGGATCATATCTGGAGTGGGTCCACCACACCTTGCATAACCATCCAGTGAACATCGCCCGACAAAAAGAGGGCAATCGCATGCTGAACGGGTTGGTCACCCAACGCGCCGGCCGCTTGAAGAATGTGACGCCTTTCACGAAAATGTGGGGCCTGCGGGGTTTGAGTATCGCCAGCGGCATCATCTATCACGGCTTGGCCGGTTACCTGGGAATGGATGTGTGCAAAGTCGCCGATACCCCCCATCCGGGTCGCGATCTGGCCAGGCGCCTGGAATTGGCATTGGCCGCCCTGAGCGATCACGATTTTATTCATGTGCATACCAAAATGCCGGATCAGGCCGCCCACACCAAAGACCCCTCCTACAAAACCCGGGTCCTCGAGCTGTTGGACCAGGGCGTCGGCACCGTTTTAGCGGCGCTGACCGCCCAACCTGAATTGCTCATCGTTATTGCCGCGGATCATTCGACGCCCAGCGCCGGCCCCTTGATCCACTCGGGGGAAGCTGTACCATTGGTATTTTGCGGGCCCGGCATCCGCCGGGACCAGGTCCGGCACTATGATGAAGTCAGCGCGGCGGCAGGGGCCTTGGGGCCGGTGCGGGGAAAAGAGCTCATGCACCTCATTCTCAACCACCTGGATCGGGCCAAACTCCAGGGGCTTATGGACACGCCGGTGGACCGGCCCTACTGGCCCGGGGATGCTAAAAGATTCCGCATTCATGCCCCGCAACGGGCAGGTGTTAAACCATGAAAAATTCCGAACAAATCCATGACACGGGTGTCATCCATGGCCGTTTCCAGGTTCTGCACAACGACCATCTCAAGTACTTGCTGGCCGGAAAAGCCCGCTGCAACAAGCTGGTGGTGGGCATCACCAATCCGGATCCATGGTTGACCAGAACCGAGGACGCCGATCCAAAGCGAAGCGATCCGCTGGCCAACCCCCTGACCTATTACGAACGCCACACCATGGTGGAGGCAGCCTTGTTGGAGGCCGGAATCCGTAGGCACGACTTCACCATCGTTCCTTTTCCCATCAATCTGCCGGATCGCTATGCCTACTATGTTCCCATGGATGCCGTTTTCTTTCTGACCATTTACGACGACTGGGGAAGACGCAAGTTGCACTATTTTAATAAGATGGGACTGACGACCTTCGTGCTGTGGGAAGTCCCGCCCGATCAGAAAGGGATCAGCGGTTCAGAGATCCGCTGCCGAATAGTGAAAGGTCAGCCCTGGGAGCACCTGGTGCCCGCATGCGCAGCCGCAATGATCAAGAGTTGGGGCATTGCCGAACGCCTGAAAAAAGCTCGATAAAGGACTAACAGAAATAAATTTTCTATTGATATTTTCAATATATAGTATCGTATCTATAGATTATTTCTTGTTGTTTTTTTCTGCTGCATGTATTAGGAAACAGATCTTCTAAACCCAATTGAGTCATTCAAATTACTTTATGGTCACAATTAACCGTCACATAGGCTTTACCTGAGAGAGTGGGCATTGGCTGCCCGGGTTGGTACGCACACGGTAAAGCATGTGGTGACGGCGCCTTTCGTTAAAAGGTTTCCCTCCATAGAATCACTGTCATAATCGCAACAGTCCTTTATCGGTCAGTCTGCGTAATCCAAGCCCGTTTAAAGAGCCGTAATGCCCAGAGGAGGACCGTTGCTTTGATAACGACGCTATACCTGGATGCAAAATTGGAAAAGCAATTGCAGACCCTGAGCCGTTCGGACAAAAAAGCGGCACAGGCGGCCGAAAGGGCGCATGAGATTGTTGCCAAATTACAGGACGGAGGCCTCCCAATGGCCGAAGCCGGATCCACCACCAAACGCGGCGAGCAGCGCATCCAAGGGTGCCTCAAATACGACCTGGGCAGCGGTTACCGCCTGGTGACCCTCAGGCAGGGCCGGGAGCTCTACCTGCTTTACGCGGGCAGCCACGACAGCTGCCACCGCTGGCTGGAAAACAACCGGGAGTTGTCTGTTGCCGACGTCCGGCGGCGCAGTCGGCGCCTGAGGGTCGATATACGCCACACCCCGACCGAATGCAATGCAGCCGATAGTAACCCAATGGATTGGAAAGAGACGGATCGTTTCCCTGAGGCGTTGGATGACCGCCAACTGCGCATCCTGTTCAGCGGTTTGACCCGATCGGTTCAAACAAAAAAGGCAAAAATCAATTGATTTTCTCCAAAAGGCTTTTTTTCCAGGGGCAATGGTGCTGGGCACCCCGCGGTCTTCAAAACCGTCGGCCTCGTCTGAACAACGAGGAGGAGGTTCGATTCCCCTTGCCCCTTCCATCTTTCAGTGAGGTCCACGGATGAGCACACCGTTTACCATCGGCGTGGCAGGGCATGTCGATCATGGCAAGACCACCCTGGTGCGCGCCCTGACCGGAATCGATACGGACCGCAAGGCAGAGGAGAAAACCCGCGGGCTCTCCATCGAGGCCGGCGTGGCTGAGTTGAAGCTGCCCAGTGGCAAAAGTGTGGCCCTGATTGACGTTCCCGGCCACACCGATTTTCTCAAAAACACCATCCGGGGGTTGAACAGTGTGGATATGGCGATTCTGGTAGTCGCGGCCGATGACGGCGTCATGCCCCAAACCCGCGAGCATATCGAGATTTTAAAATCCTTTGATGCCGGTTCGGGCCTGGTTGTCCTGAGCAAAACCGATCTGGTGGATGAAGAGACGCTCGATCTGGCGGAACTGGAACTCAACGAGTTGCTCAGCGGCTCCTTTTTGGAGCAGCGCCCCATTTTGAAATTTACCCATCGAAGACCGGAACTCGGCAGCGAGATTGTGAACCGTGTCGATAACGCCCTGAACGATCTTCCCCGCAAGCAGCCGGATCAGCCTTTTCGCATGTGGATCGACCACGTCAGGAGCATCCAGGGACACGGCACGGTGGTCAGCGGTACCGTTGCCGCCGGCATTGTTCACTGCAACGATGAGATCGAGCTGTTGCCCTCCGGAATTAAAACACGCGCCCGCTGCCTGGAAACCCACGCCTGCGCCGTAACCCGGGCCATAGCCGGCCAAAGGGTGGGGATCAATCTGCACCGGTTGCCGTTGGCCGACGTGCGCCGTGGAATGATGCTTGCGGCTCCTGAAACCGTTCATCCGGTCTACTTGATCGATTGCCGGATCGATGTCTTGGCCGCGGCCAGACGGGGCATTAAGAACCGCCAGCGGATTAAGATTTATATGGGAACATCCATCACCAACGGCATGGTGGTGCTGATGGAGCGCGATTGCCTCGAACCGGGTGAAACCGGCCTGGCTCAGATTCGACTGCTGTGTCCGGTGGCGGCCTTGCCCCGGGACGCCTTTGTCATCTCTCCGCTGAACATCAATACCGTGATCGCGGGCGGCCGTGTGCTTCAAACACCGAACGAAAAATTCCGGGCGGTCAAAAGCGATGCCGTTCTGCCCCTGTTAAAGGCGCTTGAAAAAGCGGATGTGGACGCTTACGTGGAAAGGGTATTCAACAGGGCAAAGGGCCGGCCCGTTTCCGCCAAAATGCTTGCCCAAAAAACAGGGCTGCCCGCATCCCAATTTGAACGGCGCATCAATGCCAAGGTTCAAAAGGGCGAATGGATCTATATTAAAGGATGCGGCGCGATTAAAAAAGATCACCTGTCGGCCCTTGAAGCAGACTGTCAAAGGGTGTTCAAAGACGCTTTCCAAAAAGATCCCCTGAAAAAAAAGGTGACATTAAATGAAGTGGCCGAACGGCTTGGGTATCGGGCAGAGCCATTCGTCCTGCGAACCGTTGCGGATGCGCTTTGCCAGGCAGGGCGAATTGAGCGCCTGGAGGGCGGGTTTGTCCTTTGCGGTTTCCGGCCCGCATTGGACGATCATCGGGAAACCTTGATCGACCATCTGTTGGCCCATGCGCAGGCCTCGGGGTTGACCCCTTTCAGCGCAGATACCTTCTGGAAGCTTCACCGGCCGACATACGAGAAAAAAGATATTCAACAGCTGCTCAACTATCTCACCACGCAGAAACGGTTGGTGCGCCTCAACGACCAACGCTTTTTATCCCCGAATGCCGTCGAAAAGATCAAGGTGCGCGTGGCGCGCACCATTAACGCCAAGGGCTTTGTCACCATCGGCGACTGCAAGGCGTTGCTGGGATACGGAAGGTGGGGCGGCACCCACGTTTTGGATTACCTCAACGCGATCGGGTTCACCGTTCGCCGGGATAACAAGCATTACCTCAACGAAACGAGCTGCTGATGCCCCTGCGTATCTACAACACCCTGACCCGATGCAAAGATGCTTTGACACCCGTCACCGCAGGAGAGGTGAAGATGTACGTGTGCGGCCCAACCGTATACGACGAGCCCCATTTGGGGCACGCCCGATCCGCGGTGGTCTTCGATGTCATCAGACGCTATCTCAACGCCCGGGGCTATCGGGTCACCCTGGTTCGCAACGTGACCGACATCGATGACAAGATCTTTGCAAAGGCCCGTCGACAGAATCAGGATTTCAGAAGGCTGTCCGCTGGTTATCTGCGCAACTATGAGCAGGCCATGAACCGTTTGAGGGTGGCGCCTCCCGACGCCCAACCCAGGGCCACTGAATTTATGGTTCCCATGCTAAAATTTATCTCAAGGTTGCTGCACAGCGGTCATGCCTACGCCGTCGGCGGCAATGTTTACTTTGCCGTGGCCTCTTTCAAACCGTACGGGCAACTTTCCGGGCGCACCATTCATGCCATGGCCATGGATGAAAAGGTCTCTGATGAAACAGGCAAAAGGCACCCGGCCGATTTTGTCCTGTGGAAAGCGGCGAAGCACCGGGAACCTTTCTGGCCCAGCCCCTGGGGACCGGGACGTCCCGGCTGGCATATCGAATGTTCGGCCATGAGCGCCCATTTGCTGGGCAAGGTGTACGATATCCACGGCGGCGGAGAAGACCTGATCTTCCCGCACCATGAAAACGAGATCGCTCAATCGCAGAGTCTGTTCCAAAAACCACCGGCCGCATGCTGGATGCATCACGGGCTGGTCCATGCCGGCGGCCGCAAAATGTCCAAATCCGACGGTCATTTTCAGAAGCTGAATGATCTGCTGGAGATCTATCCACCGGATGCCCTGCGGCTGTTTTTGCTTTCCAGGCGATACCGTCGCCCCATGACATTTTCGCACCAAAAAATGGAGAGCGTCCTGAAGCGCATGGCCCGGATGGATCGCTTTTTTTTACGAAGGGATGTGCAAGCCGCGACGCCTTCCGGGAAGATAAAGGGCCGCGGCGCGCTGTGGCGGCGCTTTTGCGGCGCCATGGATGACGACGTTAACTTCCCCATGGCCCTGGCGGTTGTTTTTGAAGGCATCCGCAGCATTCAGCGCGCAACAGGATTCGATGCCAAAGGGACGGGCGCGCGACATTTGAAACATCATCAGGCGGCTATCGGCGATTTGAATCGAATTTGCCGGGAGATATTCGGCTTTCGTTTGGACGGCGCCTGCAAGGGGCGCCATGCGGCGACAAAACTGCCCGGCGATGGACGTCAGGCTGTTGCCGGTTGAATACAACATGTGAGGAGGATGTGATGAGTGAAGACTACCGTTCGATGTGGGCCGGCCTTGGACTCGACCTTGACGCCCATGATGCCCTGCTGGGCGTATTGGGCAAGGCTTACCGGGAGATCTATTTGTCCCAAAAAGAGCGCCCGGAAGGGATGGGCTATTTCGACTTTGTCATGAGCGAGGTCCACGGCCTGCGCATCAAGGAATTACTGGATGAAAAAGCGGCTGGTCGCAAAATCATCGGATCCTATTGTGTGTTTGTCCCCGAAGAGATTGTTCTGGCAGCCAACGCCACGTTGGTGGGTCTTTGTTCAGGGGCCGATTTCGCGACGGAGGACGTGGAGAAACTGCTGCCGCGCAACACCTGCGCCCTGATCAAATCCTCCTTCGGGTTCAAGATCGGCAAGGTGTGCCCTTACCTGGAAAGTGCGGACATGATCGTGGGGGAGAATACCTGTGACGGCAAGAAAAAAGCCTATGAAACCTTGGGCCGGCTGGTGGACAACCTCTATGTCATGGACCTGCCGCAAGTCAAATCCGGTCAAGGCAAAGCCCTGCTCACGTCGGAATACCACCGCTTCAAGGAGGCGATGGAAGCGCTCACCGGCGCCGCCGTCACAGCCGAATCCCTAAAGCAGGCCATCGAGACCGTCAACGCCAAACGCACGGCCATTCACCGGCTTTCAACCCTGCGAAGGGCCGATCCTGCGCCCATATCCGGCCTGGATGCCCTGCTGGCCAACCAGGTCTTTTTTTACGACAATCCGGCCCGGTTCACCGAATCGGTCAACAAGATCTGCGATGAGCTGGAGCAGCGAATTAAAGACAAAAAGGGCGCATTCCCGGCAAACACCCCCCGCATTCTCGTGTCCGGGTGCCCCCAGGCGGTGCCCAATTGGAAACTGCCCATGATTGTGGAAACCGCCGGTGCGGTCATTGTCGGCGAGGAATCCTGCGTGGGCGAACGCGGTACTCGCAACCTGACCAACGACGCAGGTGAAACGGTGGAGGAAATGTTGGGTGCCCTTGTTGATCGTTATTTCCAGGTGGATTGCGCCATTTTTACACCCAATCCCGACCGTCTGAATCATATCCAGGAAATGGTCGCCGCTTACAAGGCCGACGGCGTTATCCACTATGGCCTGCAGTTTTGCCAACCATATTTAATGGAGGCCATTCCGGTAGACAAAGCATTGGAGGAAATGAACATCCCCTGCCTTCGGATTGAAACCGATTACAGCATGGAGGATGTCGGCCAGCTCAAGACACGCGTCGAGGCGTTTATCGAGCAGTTAAGCTAGGGCCAAGAAGGCGATGCAGACATATTAATCATATGGGAAACAATCTCGTCCAGCCGAGAGAGATGGATTTTATCGCAGAACGATGACCTGGGTTAAACGATTCACTGTACTGATTTTGATAGTAGTTATCTGGGATCTTTTTTCCAGGGCAGGGCTGGTGAATGACTATCTGCTTCCCGGGCCAAGGAAAACCGCGGTCCTGGCCTGGAAACTTATTTGGGAGGGTACGCTCTGGAAACACATTCAAATTAGCCTATACCGTGTGTTTTCAGGATTTGGAATCACATTTTGTTTGGCGTTTCCGCTGGCCATTCTTTTTGGTCTCAGCCCGCTATGCATGGAATTTTTTGAAACGCCTCTGGAGCTCATACGGCATGTCCCACCGCTTGCCACAACCCCGTTGCTTATTTTGTGGTTAGGGATAGGAGAAGCGTCCAAGCTGGCTGTGATTGTACTGGCTGCTTTTTTTCCGATCTTTTTGAACACCATAAGCGGGGTTTCCAGATGTGACAGCAAACTGATCGAAGTGGGTAAAGTCTTGGGCCTGGGACGCTTTGAGCGATTAAAACGCATCATTCTGCCGTCTGCGCTTCCTGTAATCATTGTGGGAATGCGTCTCGGCTTCGGTTACTCATGGCGCGCGCTGATTGGCGCGGAATTGTTGGCGGCTGCCGCGGGGCTGGGTTACATGATCATCGAGGCCGAAGAACTGGCCCGACCGGATATTGTGCTGGTCGGTATCATCACCATCGGTATATTGGGGCATCTGATCGACGCCCTTTTTATGAAATTGTCGCGTAAGTTAATACCCTGGCAGGATATGGAGAATTCTCTTGAGCGGTCTTGAAATCCATGGACTCTGCAAACAATATCGCATCAAAGATCGATGCGTGTGCGCCATTCAAGATATTGAGATGCAGATCGCTTCCGGTGAGTTTGTAACTATCGTGGGTAAAAGCGGTTGCGGCAAAACCACCTTGCTTCGCTTGATATGCGGCATTGAAACTGCGGATCAAGGCCATGCCCGGGTGACACAAGGCAATGGCAACACACAGAATCAACGCATCAGTATTATTTTCCAGGAGCCACGGTTGATGCCCTGGCTGACCGTACGGCAGAATATGGCTTTTGGCCTGTCTAACGCTAAAAATCAGTCAGAAGTGGATACCGTTGTAAACAGCTTTCTCCAGATTCTCGGTCTGACGGCTTTCCAGGATGCCTATCCGAACCAGATATCCGGAGGTATGGCGCAGCGCACTGCATTGGGACGAACCTTGTGCTACGATCCGGACATCATTCTGATGGACGAGCCCTTTGGCGCTTTGGATGCTTTCACCCGTCGAAAGTTACAGCAAGAGCTGGTTGACATTTTTCTGGCACATCAAAAGACCATTGTATTTGTCACCCACGACGTGGATGAAGCCGTTCTGCTCGGGCAACGGGTTTTGGTTATGGAAAATGGTTGCGTGGTCAGCACCCTGACCAATGAGCTTCCATATCCCCGTGATATTCTGTCACCCGAGCTTCTGGTTATGCGAGAAGAAATATTCAGCACGATAATGGCGTCGTAATGACACAAAGAGAAAAAACACAAAGGAGAGAAAAATGCGAAAAAGATCAAAGTTTCTGATTTTGGCGTTGATTTTGGCTGTGCAAACGGCATTGGCAACGGGAAGTATTCGGGCAGACGCCTTATCCAATCCGGAAACACTGCGTATCACTTATGCAAAACTACCTTTGAATGTACCTGCTATCATCATAAAAGATCAAAAAATGCTTGAGGATGAGTTTTCAAAAGATGGTATCAGGATTGACCGTCCTGAAATAACTTCCGGTGGTAAACAGACTCAAGCCCTGGCAGCCGGTTCTATTGATATTGCCAGCGTAATTAGCAGCACATCAGCCATTGCTGCCCGTGCCAATGGCGTGGACATTAAAGTCGTCGCCATATTTGCCCGTGCGCCGCGTGCCTTCAATGTTGTCGCCACAAGTCCGTCCATAAGAAGCATTTCCGATTTAAAAGGAAGTAAAGTCGCAGGCCCCAAAGGTTCTTTGCTCAACCAAACCTTGTTTGCAGCACTGGCCCACAATGGTATGCAGCCAGCAGATATAGGCTATGTGCACATGAGTGCACCCAAAGCACTGGTGGCCCTAATCAGTGGCAGTGTGGATGCCGCGCTGATTGCCGGCCCCTTGGTCCCTAAAGCGGAAAGCCAGGGTGCCCGCATTATTGCTACTGGAGAGGGGCTCGTAAAAGGATTGATCGTCACGGCGGTGAAGGAGTCCTTTTTAAACAAGAACCCCGATCTGGTAAAGCGTTATCTAGCAGTCCAGAAAAAAGCACTTGAATTCATGATGAATCATTCCGATAAGACGTTTGAAATCGTGGCCCGGGAAACCGGTATCCAAGTGGATGATGTCAAGCGCATGTATCCATGGTATGATTTCGATCCATCCATTAAGGCTTCTGATAGGGCTGATCTGGAGGAAACACAGTCCTTTCTGGTCAATAGCGGCATGATAGCCAATCCGATAGAAATATCCAGTTTGTTAATGGATATGTCCGAATAATCGTCAACTGCGACAGGAATCGAATAAATGAAAGATACAATAAAAATCAGGGATGATATGGGGGAAATTGAAATCCATTACGGCGAACTTCTCAAATACCACGGCCGCGACTTTTTCGGTGGTGTGGCCCTGGCTTTTAAGGTTTTGAAGCTTTCGTTTGAAAAGCTTCTTGACGGAAAAATTCCCCATCGCAATCAGATCCGGTTGGTGGTCGGCTTTGACCCGCCAGGGGTAATTGATGCTTTTGAGTTTATCACCAGGGCAATAACACGACGGCGTCTTATTCTGGACCCCTATCCTCAAAAAGGTCCGGACTCGGTTTTTGGTCGCTATTGTTTTGAGGTACGTGTTGAGAACCGGCAATTGCGCCTTTGGCTTAAAACCGGCATCCTGCCGGAAGACTTTACGATGCTTGCTCGCAAGGCGTTTGCAGGGATCGCCAATTCGGAGGAATTATCCCGGTGGAAAGAATATAAAGAGAATATCGGCCATAAATTGATGGACCTTGACCCGGAAGAGATCCTTCATTTTGAAGGCCCTCTTGCAGCGGCATAACGATGCAGGAAAGATTGATGAGATATGCCGGAATAGACATCGGCTCCCGCACCATCGAACTGGTGGTGGTGGATGAGGCAGGTCAAATAAAGGCCGGTATTCAGGCGGACACCGGCTTTGACCCCATCACCGAGGCTAAAAAGATGGTGGATGGGGTCAGCTTCGACCGAATTATGGCCACCGGTTACGGGCGCAACCTGTTCGAAATCGCTTTTGACGCTTCGACGGTCACGGAAATCAAATCCCATGCCAAAGGGGCGCGGGCGTTTTTCCCGGAAAGCAGAGCAGTTTTGGATATTGGCGGGCAAGACAGCAAAGCCATTTCCTTATTTGAAAACGGCAAAGTAAAGAAATTCGAGATGAACGACCGGTGCGCCGCAGGCACCGGTAAATTCTTGGAGATTATGGCAAAAACCCTGGGATATAACATCGAAGAATTTGGTCGAGAAGCACTGCTTGCCGAATACGATCTCAATATTTCCAGCATGTGTACCGTATTTGCCGAATCCGAGGTGACCTCCCTGATCGCCAAGGGCAACAACCGGCGGGAAATCGCCCGGGGGTTACACACCAGCGTGATCCGCCGGGCGGCCGGCATGATCAACAGGGTCTCGTCGGATGGCGATATCGTCTTTACCGGCGGCGTGGCCAAAAACCCGTGTATGCGAATCCTGCTCGAGGAGAAATTGGGCCGATCCGTTCTTATCCCGGATGATCCCCAATTGATCGGAGCACTGGGTGCCGCGTTATTGGCAAAGAATAGCAGCGATTAAAGGACGATCACATGCCCCATCCTGTTTTTACCAAATTGCAGCACATCGCGGAACAAAACCTTGCCGACATTGAGCAGGCCAAGGCCGAAGGCCGTTCCGCCATCGGTTTTTACTGTCTCTATTCACCCACCGAAATGGCTGTGGCTGCCGGTGCCATTGCGCTGCCCCTTTGCGGCACGCGCAACGATCCTATCTCCTCGGCCGAGGAGATACTGCCTCGCAATCTCTGCCCTTTGATCAAAAGCAGCTTTGGGTTTGCCACAACCGCTTCATGCCCTTTTTTTCAGGCTTCCGATATGATTATCGGCGATACCACTTGCGACGGTAAAAAAAAGATGTTCGAATTGCTTTCGCGATACAAGCCGACCCATGTGCTGCAACTGCCCCAGAGCCAGGACGCTGCCATGGCGCTGTCGCTCTGGCGTGCCGAACTGGACCGATTCAAAAGGATTGTCGAGAAGCAAACCGGTGTAAAGATTACCGAAAAACGATTGAGGGCCGCCATTGGCCTGATGAATCGGGAACGGGCCGCCAGGAAAGCGCTCATGGATGTAAACCGGAAAAAGCCGGCCCCGCTTTGCGGTTCCCAGCTGTTGGAGATCCTGTTTAAAGTCGGCTTTCTGGTGGACAAGGAGAAAGGAATTTCCCTCATGGAAGCGGTTGCGGTCCAGGCCGAAACGGGTGCCTTTGGCTTGGAAAATCCCGCAAACAGCCGCAAACGCATTTTGCTGACAGGTGTGCCCGTTGGCATGGGCAGTGAAAAGGTGGTCAAAATCGTCGAGCAAAGCGGCGCGGACGTTGTCGCTTTTGAAAACTGTTCCGGCTACAAACAGGCGTTTGTGGTGGATGAAGGTAAAGCGCCCATGCAGGCCTTGGCGCAGCAGTATCTGGCCACCCCCTGTTCGGTCATGAGCCCCAACACGGGCCGCTTTGAACTGTTGAAAGAGATGATTGAAGCGTTTCGCGCAGATGGGGTCATCGATCTGACCTGGCAGGCCTGCCATACTTATAACGTGGAAGCCTACCAAGTGAATGAATTTGTCGATGAAAACTTCGGCATCCCCACACTGCACCTGGAAACCGATTATTCAGAAAGCGATACCGAGCAGATTCGGGTGCGCATCGAAGCCTATCTGGAGATGCTTTAGGTGTGAACCGCAGAAGGTTTGATTTATATAGACGCTAAGATAAGTAATATGGACCGCGTTATCAGTGGTCGCGGCATGACAAAACAGCTTCCTCCCTTTATCTTTGCCAGGTTAATTATCTTAGTGCCTACAAAAAGGGCCCGGTAACCATAGTATTCTGGTAACGCATAATACAAAAGAATTTGAGCGTATTGAAGGGCTGCAACTCGAAGATTGGTATTGAAGATCTCCCGCGTCTGTCACCCGCCTTTTTTTCCCGCAACGCCCATCGCTTTCTGCCCATGGACGCGTTGGCCGCTACCGGGGAATTCACTTCCCGGGCCATAATGACCTTGCTAAAATCGTAAGATAAACGCCGCCCAGGCCACAATGAAGGACACCATGGCGGCAAGCACCAGGAGCGTACGCGCCTCTTGGATGTGATGGACCTGCACAGGACCGAAGGCGATGCCGATAAACGGTTTTTCCACCTGTATGCCGTCATATGCATCGGGACCGTTGAGTTTCACTTCCAAGGCGCCGGCAAAAGCCGCTTCAGGATAGCCCGCATTGGGGCTGTGGTGATGGGAACCCTCTTGAAGGGCCGTCATCATCGCACGCAGGCACCTTTGCCGGCCCAATGGCCGGGCGGCAATGGCAATGACGATGACGGAGAGCCTAGCCGGAAAGAAATTGGCTGCATCGTCAATACGGGCCGCCGCCCAGCCGAAGCGGTGATAGCGCCTGTTTTTGTACCCCACCATGGAGTCCAGGGTGTTGACCATCTTATAGGCCATGGCCATGGGTGCACCCCCGAGGACCGCAAAAAAGAGCGGCGAAAGAACGCCGTCGACGAAATTTTCAGCCACGGTTTCCACTGTGGCCCGCGCGATATCATCAGCACCATAGTGGGTCACATCCCGCCCCACCACCATGGCGACCTGGGATCGCGCCTTTTCCACCAGACCGTTTGTCAATGAATGCTCGATCTGCGCTGCAGCCTTAACCAGGGAACGGGTTGAGATGGAGAAGAAGATGAGAACCGTTGTGAGACCATGGCCCAGCACCGGATGGATCGCGTGGGCCCATAGCAGTACACCTGTGGTAACCGCCCAAGATCCAACAATTAGCGAAACGGCGAATAGAGCGCCGGCCAGATAGTGATTGCGGATGCAGCTTCGGAAAAAGGGTTCACAAATTTCGATACCCCGGCCCATCCAACGTACGGGGTGGGGCAAGGCATATGGGTCGCCCATGGCGGCATCCAAGCCAGCCGCCAGGGGGATGATCAGCCATTGCAGCATTTCCGGAGAAAAAGGCGTCATGATGCCATGGATCGATGTTTGTGCCCGCTGAAAAACTCAACCAGGCAGTTGAGGGCCATCTGGTTCGCCTGTGTATCTTTGAGCGACACCCTTGCGAATTGCTCTGAAAGGCCATGAAAATTGCTGCAGTTGCGAATAAGGATGCGCTTGTGTGCCATCCAGCTACAGATCTTCCCGGCAGTTATCCCTTGCGGCAATGCCAATAATAGGAATGATGTCTGACTTGGGAAACAGTGCAGCGGCGTGTGGGTGGTGATGCTTTTACAGAAGCGTTTTTTTTCTCCTCCAAGAAAAGTTCGGCTCTCTTGAATAAAGGCGTAAACGGCTTCGGTGTGTTTCCCCAAATAGTCGAGGGCGGCCTGGGCCAGGCTGCTAAGGCTCCACGGCTGCATATAGCGTAAAAAACACGAAACCGTAGCCGGATGGGCCATTAAAAAACCGGCCCGCAACCCGGGCACACCAAAAATTTTTGACAGCGACCACAAGAAGCTGACATTGGCCAAAGCATCCATGCCGTTATGGTGGAGCTGCCCGGCCGTTGAGAAAGGGAGATAGGATTCATCGATAATAAAGTGGATGCCGGGGTGTGCCTGACACAGTTCGCGCAATTGCGCGTGAGGAATCAATCGCCCGGTGGGGTTGTTGGGATTGCAGATAAAAACCGTATCGAATCCGGAGATAGCCCTGCTCAGGCCATCAAGATCGATCTCAAACCGATGTTTTGCATCGGCCAGGAAATAACGCGGTTCTATGCCATGCATCCTGCAGGCGTCGGCATAATCTGCATAGGTCGGTCCCACAATCAGCACCTCTTGGGAGCCCAGGGCCGCACAGGCCATATAGATGAACTGGGTCGTCCCATTGCCGGCCAGAATGCGACCGGGGTCCACATCCAGCAATGCCGACAGATGATGAACGGCGCGGTTTGCATCGGCTTCGGGCAGCATCCCGATGCGATGCAGATGGTTTTGCAGATGGGCCTTTAATCCCGGCGGCATACCCAGGGGATTGATATTGCTGCTCATATCCACAATATCTTCCGGCCGACATCCCAATTGCTTTGCCATGGCATAGATGTTTCCGCCGTGACCGTTAATCATGGGAGTCCCTTTCGGTATTCCGCTTCTTTGCCATGTATACTTTCCCTTCAATAACCAGCACTTTCATTTTATCCATCACAACACAATACCGACTACCGAACACCGGACACCAATCACCGACAATTAAGTAAATCCACAATAGCCCCAATATCCAAATGCTTCGCCGCATGTTCGGCCAGCAATTCATAGGCGGCATCCCGGGCTGCCAAGCCGTGCGGTTGATCGACTTGTACCTTGGACAAACCGATTTGATCGAGCCAGAGGCGGATAATTTGCGGCGTATCGAACAAGCCGTGCAGATAGGTGCCCAAAACGCGGCCGCTATCGCTGATGCAGCCGTCCCGCTCTTGGCAGGGCTGCTGGTTGCGGCCTTGTACAGTCAACAGCGAAGTGCTCGACTTCAAATGGGTCTGCCCCATATGGATTTCATATCCCCTGCCCTGTATGTCATTCCAGGCAAAGTCCGTTAGGGTGGTCGTTTTGGGCGCTTTGAGTTCAGTCTCCACCGGCAGCAGTCCCAAACCCTGAACAGATCCGGGCGGACCTTCTGTCCCATCAGGATCGCTCACTTGATCACCCAGCATCTGATAGCCGCCGCAGATGCCGAGGATATGTCCGCCATCGGATGCATACCGTTTCAGCGTCTCCGCCCAGCCGCGGCGATGCAGCCACTGCAGGTCGCTGCAGGTGCTTTTGGTGCCGGGCAGAATCACCGCTTTAAACCCATCCAGGGGCTGCTGCTTTTCAAGATAGACCAGATGCATGCCCTCCAGGCTGGCCAGCGGATCAAAGTCGTTGAAATTGGAGATGTGCGGCAGTTTGACAACCGCCACCGCAGGCACACCGTTGCAGGCGGGGATATATGGATTCGGTTTCTGGATCACCACCGCATCCTCCGCCTCGATGGCAAAGTGGCTGAACCAGGGCAACACACCATAGACCGGTTTGCCGGTCTTCTGTTCAATCCAATTGACACCCTCTTTAAACAGGTCGATATCCCCACGAAAACGGTTGATGACAAATCCTTTGATCTGCACTTGCTGATCGGCGGGCAGGCAGGCCAGCGTGCCCACAATCTGGGCAAATACGCCGCCGCGATCGATATCCGCCACCAGGATCACCGGCGCCTGGCCATAGGCCGCCATGGGCAGATTGACAACATCCCTCTCCATCAGGTTGACTTCGGCACAGGAGCCGGCGCCCTCCATCACGACGACTTCATAGCCATTGCGCAGCCGGTCCAGTGCATTGCAGCACGCTTCAAAAAGTACTTCTTTCTTCTGATAGTAAGATTTGGACGATGAATCCCGCCACACGCTGCCATTGAGTATAACCTGGGATCCCACATCGCTGACCGGTTTGAGCAGCACCGGATTCATATCCACCTGGGGCGCCAGGCGGGCGGCTTCGGCCTGTACGATCTGGGCGCGCCCCATCTCCAGCCCTTCAGGCGTCACACCGGAGTTGTTGGACATGTTCTGGGCTTTGAACGGCGCCACCCGTAAACCCCGATTGGCCAATATGCGGCACAGGGCCGTGGTGACGATGCTTTTGCCCACATCCGACCCTGTGCCCAGAATGGCAATGCATGCGGCTTTTTTATCCATATTCAATCCTTATCATTCTACATAGAGTGAACCGAAAGCCACCGTAAACTGAGGCGCCTCAACCACCTTGATGTCACATAACAGCTGGTCGGCCAGAGCGGCAACCAAACCGCGATTATTGGCAGGACCGCCATCGACGTAGACATCTTCTTGAAGCAGGCCGTTGCCGGCCAGATGGGACACTCTTTTGGCCACAGCCTGATTAATTCCCTTGATGATGCTGTGTTTGTCAACCCCCTTGGCTAAGAGCGATACCATTTCGCTCTCTGCAAATACCGCACAAGTGGCATTGATGTTGACAGCCTTCTTGGCAATGGCGTCCGACGCATGAAAATCTTCCAGGGGCGTATCCAAAATATGGGCGGCCATTTCAAAAAACCGGCCCGTACCGGCAGCGCATTTGTCGTTCATCCTGAAATCAAGTACGCGGCCGGTTTCAGACAATTTGATAACCTTAACATCCTGACCGCCGATATTGATCAAGGTACCGGCCCTGCCGCAGGTCAGCCTCTGAATGCCGGCGGCATTGGCCCAAATCTCGTCCACCACATGACTGTCCGCACCGATCAGGTTCCGGCCGTAGCCGGTCACACTGGTTCTTTCAATGTCTGTTTTTAATGCCGAACAGGCGTCCAGCCCCTGTTCGATGAGCTCTTCCACCAAGGCGGACTGTCCCGGTTTGGTGGGCACCGCCTTTTTCCAGACGATCCGGTCCGCTTCTACAAAAACGATTTTTATACTGGTACTGCCGACATCGACACCGATTTTCATTTTGTTGCTCCTGGTTCGTCATATCAGGGTCCGCTTGAAGGCTTCAAGGCGGGTCACAATATTTTGTTCATCTTCTCTGACGTAGTCGGTTTCAATCTTCAGAAACCGAAAGCCCTGCGCCTTGAGCCGGGTCTCCAGCAGGCCGGATTCCATGTCAAAGGGATGGCACCCTTTAAGAACATGGAAGATAATTCCTTTGATCTTCTCTTTTTTAAGGATATTCAGAGCGGCGTTGATGCGCCTGTGGTTATCGGCAAATGTCGGGCAGATACAGGCTTTGTGGTTTCGCTCCGCAAGGGCGCGTAACAGCGCATATTCGGATTTGTCTTCATAGGCGACGGCACCGGCCAAAACCCGCTCCAAAGTACAGATATCATCGGCCACAACAGCCATGCCGGCATTTTCGATCAGGTCGAACAGCTTGTAATTGGGGAACACGATGGGGCTTCCGGCCAAAAACACCGGTGCATAGGGCTGTTCAACCGGTGAACGGCCGCGGATATAGGTACGGGTATGGGTGATCCATTGATCGATGTCCTGGTAGGGCAGCGCATTGGCCATGACGGCAAAGTGAATCGCCGGCACCCTTTGCGCCCGCTTCAGGTCAATCAGTTGATCAAAGATTTCCCAGGCTTTTGCATAGCGCTGAATGGATTGAACCAGCCTTTTGGGGCGAATGGGCCGGTGCGATATTTTTTCCAACCACTGTTTGAGCTGCTGCACCTCTTTGAGAAACCTGTGCGAAGCGCGCTCACTTTCCCTTAAATGGGGAAGCTCCATAACATGGATCTCCGCCGTATCATAGATCCCGATCAACTCGCTGAACCGAACCACCCAGTCACAGGTGGTGGGGACCACAAATTTGAGCCGCTGTAAATCCAGTTCACCATCAATGTAAAACATGCCGGATATAGCTTTAATCATGGGGCAGGTCAGCGCGGGCAGATGAGGCGGTGCAACATTCTGGGCGGCATGGGCGCCGCAGGCCAGTTTATAAGCCCGCGCCCCGGCTGCATGGAACAGTTCCATGGGGGCCTGGATGCACAGGGTCAAGATGGGTGGCTTGTCTGTTGCTTTAAAAAAACCTGCCGGGAAAAGGCTCTGTTTCAGAACCTCCAGAAACGGCTCTAAATCAGGCGTATAGTCGTTGCGCTGCCGAATGGCAGCCAACCGGCCTTCACATTCCGACACCATCCGCGCTTTAATCTGCTGCTGAAGGCGCATTTGGCGCGGATTGGATTCTCTTCGCGTCATTTGCAGCTCCATTTTCGGGCGAGATAGCGTTTTGAAGAGGAAAAAAGATTGAACTTGTACCATTTAAAAGCCAGCACATCATCGCCGGGACATGATTCGATACAGCTCATGCATGCCATGCAGTCCTGGGAAAGGACATCTTTTTTATCTTTTTCCAGGTAAACATCGGGGATATCGACAGGACACAACCGTTCGCAATTGCCGCAAGCGGTGCAGGTAGGCACCTCTTTTTCAAAGCGCAGGGGGCTGATTTTTCTGAACAGATGCATCAATGCCAGCATGGGACACAACATGCAGAAAAAGCGCTCCTTGAAAAACATGCCCACCACAAGGCCGCCGGTCAGGATCATGGATAGAAAGGTAAAGCCGATGGTAACGCCGTTGGTCCCGTCAATATGAAAATAACTCGTATTCCCCTCAAACAGAGGCAGAATCGGCTTGGCCGGGCAGATCCGGCAAAACGGCAGGGCCCAGTCCGGGTGCAGCCCCCAATTGGCAATCGAAATGGGAATCGCAATCAGCAGCACCAACAGCACGTATTTGATGGGTTTCAGGTTTTTTCGGGTTTTCCGGGGAAAAATCATTTCCCGGATACCGGTTTTCTTCCTGAGCATGGTGATCCAGTCCTGGAACAGGCAAAACGGGCAAATCCACCCACACCAAAGTTTGGATAGAGGCAGAAAAAGCAAAAGAAACAGCACCAAAGGATAGAAGATATTTAAGGCGGCACTGGAAAACAGCCCTTCAAAGGTGGTCTGGAAGCCCACCGAGCTTCTTTGCAGCACCATCAGGTAGCAATGCCCTGCACAGCCGCTGACATAGGGGCAGGCAAAACAGGGCAGCGAATTGCCGAGGTTGATGCCCAAACGACCGCCGTAGATCAGCAGAAAAAATGAGAGATGCTGGATGATCAGCCGGATTTTTTCCACCATGGTGTTTTCCTTTTAATCACGATCAGGCCGGCAAAGAAAAAGATGCTTACAGAAAAAACAGCGATGCCGGTCGAATGGCTGTTAAATGCATACCGGGACCGGTGAACCATCAGTGAATAGGTCAGCTTGAACTCAGCGCCGCCGTCCATCACGCTGGCAAACAGGATATCATTGCGAAATGCCAGGGCACCGGCTTTCCTCAGATAACGATCATGGGGCGGCACATAGACAAATTCGGATTCGCGGTTTGGCATAAGGCTGAGCGTCCGGCCATTCTCGAGCGCGGACAGATTCGTTTGCCCCGCATCAAAAGGGGCTTTGATCCGAAACCTGAACGTCTGACCCGTTTGATTCCAGTAGTAATTGTCCGGCGATACCAAATCGATATAGGGAAGGATTGACAAACCTGCCGTTGCGGTCGGGTCAGCCACCACCCTTTCGGGAAGTGTTTTTGACTGGCCGAAAAGCATCGTCTCCGTACGGGCCAGCAGGGTTTTATGCGCTGTGCGGGCAATGGCAATCACCTGGATGCCGCTTGGCCGGTCAGCCGAGATGGTAAAACAGGCATCGGCCACTTTTGCCTGATAAAATGTCGGCGCCCGGCGCTCCCGGTAAAATACTGTAATGGCATCGACCTTTTTGTCCGTGCAGACCAGTTTGAATGCCTGGTGAACCCGGCCGTTTTTCTCTTTATGCTTCTCCAGATGTTGGATGAAGAGAAAGCCAGCATCCAATGGGTCGGCCCACAGCAAGGCCGGCTTCAGGCAGCAGCAAATAAAAACGGATATCAGGCGCAATGCCATCACCATCTCCAGTTCAAACGGCTTACAAGGAGGCCTTGATCCCTGCAAAAAAGGATACATCCGATCCGGCATAACCGGGAACCTGCTCATAGGATTCATCAAACAGATTCTCTACCCTGCCAAAGAGTTGAAAATGATCCGTCAAATCGTAATACGCGGAGAGATCAACCGTGGAGTATGTGTCCAGTCGCTCTGTGTTTGCAGCGTCCTCCCAACGTTCTCCAACATAGCGTGCCGATATATTCAGGTTGGCGTCTTCGATAAAGGCCCAGTTTATCGAAAGTGCCGCCTGGTGCTCAGGCCGCCTCCTCAATTCAAAGCCGGTATCCTTATCTTCAGTTACGGTATAGGTATAGTTCGCCCCGAAGCTTAAAATCTCCAGGGGTTTGAATGAACACTGCGCCTCCCAACCCGACATTTCAGCATTATCGACATTCTGATAGGTAAAGGTGTTTGGATCCCACTCGACCATGTTCTCAAAGTCATTATGGAAATAGGTCAAACCCAAGGTGAGTTTGTCATTCAGTAATTTCTGTTCAAACCCGACATCATAGGTCACACCCTTGTCCGGATTCAGATCCGGATCGCCATAGGGTGAAAAAAGCTGGTAGAGGGAAGGAGCTTTGAAACCGGTTCCCCAATTGGCCTTAAAACGGGTGCCGGTTGCTTTCACAAGGTAACTCACGGAGATTTTATACGTTGTTTCACTCCCGAAAAACTCGTTGTCATCCATCCTTATGCCGGGTGTGATAAACAGCGTTTCAGAAAATTTGAACTGGCTCTGAAGATAGTAGGCTTTGTTCTCCATGGTCTCTTCGTCAAACACATACCAGGATCGATTGCCGTCTCCGGATCCTGTTTCCACCTCATATTCAGCCCCTGCCGTCAGTTGGACCCAATCCACAAAAGAGACATTATGCTGCCACTCCACCTTTCGGGTATCGCTGTCGAACCAGTTATGGGCATCTTCCGTTGTATCCACGGCATCCGCCTCATCTTTGTATTCTCTTTTTGTTTTGGTATACTGAAAAGTCAGTTTGTGATCCCAGACCGCATTGAGGACCTGATCGAATGCAATTTTCCCCGCGAGTTTATCCTCCCAACCCACCTTATTGGGATCATCATCAGTGCCGCTGTCATCATAATCGTATTGGGCATCGACATTGCGAACGACCATATCGAGGTGGGCATCTTTCGAAAACGCATATCCCAGCCGCATCGAGACTGTAGTATTTTCATAGCCGTCCGCTTCATCCTCGCCGGCTGCCTTAGAGATACCTTCCGTATCCATTCGTAAGGCGGAGATGGAATAGTCTATCTTATCGGCGGCACCGTGAACGCCGGCTTTTCCAGTGTAGGTATTGTGGGATCCGGCTTCAAAAGAGGCCTCCACCTCTGTTTTTCCCCCACCCTTCCGGGTGATGATATTAATAACACCCCCCATGGCATCCGATCCGTAAAGCGTTGACTGGGCGCCGCGCACAATCTCGATGCGCTCGATATTGTCGACCAGCAAATTAGCAAGGCTAACGGATCGATCTGTTTTCATCGTATCATTTAGTTCGATGCCATCGAGCATGACGAGCGTATGTCCGGGCTTGGTGCCCCTTAAATAAATTGAAGCCGCACCCCCATAGGTGCCATTTTGCATAATCGAGAGTCCCGGCACATCCTGCAATACCTCCAGCAATATCTTCTTGTTTTTCTTTTTTAAATCATCAGCCGTAATCACCGTGACCGCGCTTCCGGTTTCGGACAGATAGCCCTCCACTTTTGTGGCCGTCACCACCACCGTTTCCATCGTATGCCGCCCCGTATCCCCATCTTGCGTTTCAGCCCAGGCCGGCATCACCCCCAGCATCCATCCAACAACAACGAACCGCGCCATCCAATGTTTCATCACGAATAGACCTCCATAGAAAAGTTAGAAAAGCCTGTCCGGAGAAACAAAAATCCCCGGACCGATAAACCATTCGATCCGGGGATGTCCCTTTTTTATCCTAACGAATCCGCTTAGAGCGAGCTTCCGTCCGCGAAGCAGGTGCTCAACCGATCAGGCAGGTCTTCTGACTTTCGGATCATTCTACTGGCTGCGCCTTCCCGTTTCAACTCTCAAAACAGTGGCTGTTCGCAGCTTTCGTCCCCGATCACAGCAGCGGGCCTGTCCCCGATTCACACGGGGTTCCCTATTATGCTCCAGTGAGCACCCGACGGTATCAGCGTCTATTAGAAGATTTTCAATTGCGGGTCAAGGAGAAATAGATCGCCATGCAGGATAACCGTATTTGGCATTTTCCAACAGATACAGTTTGAACCGGCCGACACAAAGGCCGGCCCTTCATCTTAAGTTCTTTACAACCGGAATACTGGGGTTTTCGTAGGGTCTGCCTCCGCGCCGACCGGATACCTACGTTCTATCTATCAGTGAAAGCGCTTTGGCCGCCACATTTTCAGCCGTAATGCCTAAATTGGCCAGGACCTCACCGCCGGGGGCCGATGCTCCAAAACGGTCGATGCCGATCACCGCACCGCGATCCCCCACATAGCGCTGCCATCCCATGGTGATCCCGGCTTCTATGGCCACCCGCGCGGTCACATCGGGCGGCAGGACTTCATCCCGATATTGATCGGATTGTGCTTCAAAAAGGTCCCAACTGGGCAGGTTGACCACACGCGCCGACACGCCTTTGGCCTGCAGCAGCTTTTGCGCCGCCAAAGCCTGGTGGACTTCCGCACCGCTGGCCATCAATATCACTTGGGGCGGGCCGTCGCAGTCGGCAATCACATAGCCGCCGCGCGACAGCTTTCCATGGGTCTGCTCGGGGGGCAGAATCGGAAGTTTCTGACGGCTGAACAGCATCGCCACCGGCCTGTCGTTGGTTTTAAGGGCCTGGCACCAGGCCTCGGCGGTTTCATTGGCATCGCAAGGCCGCAGCACGCAGACATTGGGCATGATCCGCAAAGAGGCCAGATGTTCCACGGGTTGGTGGGTGGGGCCGTCTTCGCCCACTGCCACAGAATCGTGGGTGAAAACATAAATCAGCGGCAGCTTCATCAAGGCCGCCAAACGAATGGCCGGCCGCATATAATCGGCAAAGACCAGGAATGTGCCGCCATAAGGCCGGATGCCGCCATGCAGAAACATGCCGTTCATAATGGCGCCCATGGCGTGTTCACGCACGCCAAAACGGATGTTGCGGCCGCCATAGTTGTCCTTCTGAAAAACCGACTCGACGTTGAGATAGGTCTTATTGGAAGGTGCCAAATCCGCCGACCCCCCGACCAGGGTGGGAATCCTTTGGGCCAAGGCGTTGAGGGCTTTGCCCGAAGCCGCCCGGGTGGCCAGAGGACCGTCATCCGGCGTCAGCTCCGCCAGGCCCTGATCCCATCCCCGGGGCATAAAACCCGACAGGGCATTGACCCATGCGTCGGCCAGATCAGAGTGGGCGGCTTTGTAGGCGTTAAATTTCTCCTGCCAGGCCGCTTCAGCGTCCCGGCCTTTGTCCGCCACCTGGCGACAATGCTCCCGCACCGAATCCGGCACGCAAAATTTCTCATCCGGATTGCATCCCAAACACGCCTTGGTCAGGGCCACCTCTTCCTCACCCAGGGGGGCGCCGTGGGCGTCGTGGGAATCTTGTTTGTTGGGGCTGCCGTAGGCGATATGGGTTTTCAGTACAATCAGGGTGGGGTGTCGGCGGTCCGTTTGTCCCGCTTTAAGGGCCGCTTCGATGGCATCCAGGTCGTTGCCGTCCTGCACTGTGATCACCTGCCATTGGTAGGCTTCAAAGCGTTTGGCCACATCCTCGGTAAAGGTAATGTCGGTGCTGCCCTCGATGGAGATCTCGTTGTCGTCGTAAATGCAAATCAGACGCCCCAACCCCAGGTGACCGGCCAGGGAGGCGGCCTCGGAGGCAACCCCCTCCATCATGTCGCCATCGCCGCAGATCACATAGGTGTAATGATCCACAATATCAAGGTCATCCCTGTTGAAGCGTGCGGCCAGATGGCGCTCGGCCATGGCCATGCCTGTGGCATTGGCGATGCCCTGCCCCAGGGGGCCGGTGGTGGTCTCGACACCTGGCGTGTGGCCGTATTCGGGGTGTCCTGGGGTTTTGCCGCCCCATTGGCGAAAATTTTTTATGTCGTCCAGACTCAGGTCATAGCCCGTCAAGTGGAGTAGACTGTAGAGTAACATGGAGGCATGCCCGCCGGAAAGCACAAATCGATCCCGGTTGGGCCAGTCCGGATTTTGGGGATTGTGCTGCATGATACGGGTCCAGAGCACGTAACCGGCAGGGGCCAGTCCCATGGGCGCGCCGGGATGGCCTGAATTGGCCTTTTGGATGGCATCCATGGCAAGGGTGCGGATGGTGTTCACGCATTGCAGATCAATATCCATCGTTTTGCAGGTGGTCATTTTGAATCTCTCCTTTATTCATCGCGTTCAGCCACAACCAAAGAGCAATTGGCAGGTTTGATACAATGGATCGGGGGCAGATGCAAGGGGGTTTATAGTGCCCTTAACCACTCCGGTTTAAGATCGATTTCACCGGAAAGGGCGCGATCGATGAGGTTCAACACGGCCGATCTATCCTTGGGCAGACGGGCCTTGATGGGCAAATAATTGGAGGCGTGGTTGGCATGAAAAAGGCCGCGGGTCAGATGGGTATGGGCAAACAGGGTGCGCAATTCGGTCAGCATCTCCCGGGCATCGAGCAGTGGGAATTTGCCGGCCTGGTAATCGTTGTACAGCGGGGTGCCGGGGATGAGCATTAAACTCAGCGCCCCGATGTAGTCAGGATCCATGTCGGACAACACTTTGCCGGTGGCCTGTGCGTGAATGTGTGAGCGCTCGCGACCGGCGATACCCAACAGCACGGTCACGGAGAGCTTGAATCCGGCCGCTTTGGCCTTGCGGCCCATCTCGATCAGGGTTTGGGCCGAGGCGCCTTTGTTGATGGCCTTGAGGGTGACGTCATCGCCGGTTTCCAACCCCATGTAGAGGATGCCCAACCCGCTATCTCTCAGCGCCCGGAGCTCATCCATACTTTTCATTGCCAGGCTTTTGGCATTGGCATAGGCACCCACCCGCGTGACCCAGGGCAGCTTGGATTGAATGCTTTGCAGCCAGTGCATCAACCGTTTCTGAGGAACGATCAGGGCATCCCCGTCACACAAAAAAAGACGCCGCTGGCGTTGGCAATTCTGGGCGGCAAATTCGATGTCTTCAGAAATGATGGCTTCGGGCTTTATCTTGAAACGTTCGCCCTGATAGGAGCCGCAAAAGGTGCACTTGTTGCGTGAACACCCCACGGTGACTTGCAACAAGATGGAGTTGGCCTCACTGGGCGGACGGATAATGTTGCCTTCGTAGTGCACGTGTCGCTCTCCTGCCGGTCATTTTGCAATTGGGATAATATAGGACACGATGCCCCCCAAAATCAACCCGAAGCAAAAATTCCCGGCAATTCTCGGTGAAATTTCTTAGCCATCGCCGATAAGATGTTATAACGGATCGCGAATTAATCTTTCGCGACGCCTCAGGCACGATCTGAAGTCTGCGGGAGCGGCGTCTCACCGCGACATGTCATGCGAGTGGCTTTGATATCGGGGCGTGACGCCCCTCCCACAAGTTACTCTCAGCATGCACCCCCCTCCGGGTTCTGCAACAAGAATTACTGCAGCGCACGCAAGGCCCTTGACATTGGTAAGGCAAACCCGCAAAATTCCAAAAGCCACCACTTGAAATCAGTTAGGGGATATCACCATGGCAAAACTTCTCTGGCAACCGACCCAAGAACGCATTCGTCACACCAACCTCTATCGCTTTATGCAGTGGGTCAATACCCATTATAATCTCAATTGCAGCGACTATGCCGATCTTTACCAGTGGTCCGTCGACCGGATCGCCGAATTCTGGGAAGCCTGGTGGCGTTATGCCGATATTACGGCCTCTCAGCCATACACCGAGGTGGTGGACGATCCGTCTAAAATGCCGGGAGCTAAATGGTTTCCCGGGGCACAGCTCAATTTCGCCCAGCATTTGCTGCGATACCGGGACGAGCAAATTGCGCTGATCTTTTACGGTGAAGCCCAGGTCCGGCGACAGCTCACCTACAGCGAACTCTACCAACAAGTGGCGCGGGTGGCCGGCGCCCTGAAAGAAGCGGGTGTGCAGCCCGGTGATCGGGTGGTGGGCTTTATGCCCAACATGCCCGAGACGATTGTGGCCATGCTGGCCGCCACCAGCATGGGGGCTGTTTGGTCAAGCTGCTCGCCTGATTTCGGCATTCAAGGCGTCTTAGACCGCTTTGGCCAAATCCGACCCAAAATCATGTTCACTGCCAATGGGTATTACTTTAAGGGGCGCTGGATCGATTCACTCGAACGTGTCCATAAAATCGCCCAACAAATCCCCTCCATAGAAAAAGTGGTCGTGGTCACTTACACCGATGAACCCAGCACGACTGAGGTGCCTGCCAATGCGGTAGCTTATAAAGATTTTGCCGTCGATGCACCGTTGACCTTCACCCCGTTACCTTTTGATCATCCCCTTTACATCATGTATTCGTCAGGTACCACCGGTCTGCCCAAATGCATGGTTCAAAGCGCGGGCGGGATACTGGTGCATCATCTCAAAGAGTTGATTCTGCATACCGATTTAAGCCGCAAGGATACCATTTTTTATTTTACCACCTGTGGCTGGATGATGTGGAATTGGCTGGTCAGTTCATTGGCTGTGGGCGCCACATTGGTGCTCTATGACGGCAATCCTTTTCATCCATCTGCCCGAGCGTTGTGGCAAATGGCGCAGGATGAGAATATTACCGTATTCGGCACCAGTGCCGGCTACCTGGCAGCGCTTGAAGATTCAGGCGTTAAGCCGACCGAGCATTTTAACCTGGACGCCCTGCGCGCCCTGCTCTCCACCGGGTCACCGCTGTCGGCAGAAGGATTTGAATTTGTTTATGCCCACATCAAATCCGACTTGCAACTGGCCTCCATTGCCGGTGGGACCGATTTAAACGGCTGTTTTGCCCTGGGCAACCCGATGGGTCCGGTTTATGCGGGTGAACTGCAATGCCGCGGACTGGGCATGAAAGTGGCCGCTTTTGACGATGCCGGCCAACCGGTAATCAACCAACAAGGTGAATTGGTCTGTACGGCCCCCTTTCCTTCCATGCCCATCTATTTCTGGGATGACCCGGATGGCAGCAAGTACCATAAGGCCTATTTTGATCGCTACCCCGGTGTCTGGCGCCACGGCGACTTTATCGAAATCACCGAACGCGGCGGGGTGATCTTTTATGGCCGTTCGGATGCCACGCTGAATCCGGGCGGCGTGCGTATCGGGACCGCCGATATTTATCGTCTGCTCCAACCCATGGAAGAGATCGCCGATAGCGTAGTGGTCGGCCAGCAATGGCAAAACGATGTGCGGGTCATTCTGTTTGTTCAAATGGCAGCCGGCAGAACCCTTGATCAACCCCTCAAACAAAAGATCAAAAAGCACCTGCGAACCCACGCCTCACCGCGTCATGTGCCGGCAAAAATCATCGCCGTACCCGAAATCCCGTATACCCTCAACATGAAAAAGGTGGAACTGGCGGTACGCAAGGTCATCCACGGCCAAACGGTCGGCAACAAAGAGGCTTTGAAAAATCCTGACTGTCTGGTGCATTTTGAGAATCTTAAGGAGTTGCAGGCGCCTTGAGATGACTTCTAGGAGACTTTACGGGCCCAAGCGTATATCTTGGGATTGGTGCAAATTTCGTAATACTTGTGAGATGTAAAACGCTCCGTTTTCAAGGTGGCCAAATCAACAACCGGCACCTGGGCCTCGCGAATGATGATCTGTTGATAGTGGCCGCTTTTGGTGGGAAATTTGCCAAGATACAAGCTGGTCTTTTGATCTTCCCCCCTGGTGATACTATCCGGCAACAATTTCAAATCAATTTCATGGGAAAGCTTCTCAAAACCGCTGGCATTGAGTTCGATACCGTTGACGTTAAAGCGCGTGTACAGATCGTCTTTGGTGCCGGACATGGCTTCATCCGATAACGTTTGAAACACATGCAGATTGAAGAGGCTGCGTTTTTTGGCAAGCAGTTTGCGGCCGGTCTTTGAACAGCTGCTGAGTCGATCCGCCTGGTTGATGGCCGACGAGATCATGATGCGGTTGTCTCCATCAAATAGAAAGGTGGGCGCCTTTTCCAGATAGCTGATTCCGATGCCAAGCTCCAAAATCGGCAGCCGGTATTTTCTGCTTTTTTCGTTATAGCGTTGAATAATGATCAGCATTTTAAGGGCCAGACCACAGGCCCGGGCCACGCTATACCAACCACTGGGGGTATCCTTGCGTTCAAAAATCGAAAGGATGACGGCATCACCTTCAATAAAGATCTTTGAGGCATCATACTCGGCCAACATCTCTGATATGGGATCAAAGAAATTAAGGCTGAAGTAGGAGGCTGGATTCAAACCCCGTTCATTCATCTGGTAGGTCATGTCAGTGGAGCCGCGCACATCCGCTTTGACGACCACATGATTGATGATCGGCGCTTTTTCCGCCGTACGCTCATGGGGCAGCAAAAACTCATATAAGGTATTGTTCTCCCGGGAAAGGGTCAGCACCTTCTCTTCAATGGCAGGATGAATCCGCTCCATGGCGTCCGTCAAAACATCTGCATTGCTTTTGTCGCGATGGTAATGCGCAAACCCCTTTAAAAAACGAATCAAGTAAGATTTGCTTTTGGTCGTGGTCATTTGCTCCATGAGTTTGATTTTCTTATGCAGCGACCGCAGATTGAACGCACGATCATATACTTTTTGCATCCGCTTGAGCCGGTTGCGAATCACTTTGCGTGACTTGGGCAAGGTCAGATACTGCACAATCTGTTGCGGCAACAGCGGCGGACAATAGTCAAGATACTCGGGTTGCATCTCATAAGATGCAGCGATGCGCATCAACAGCCCGTCAAGGCGAAACTGTCGATAAAAAAAATGGAGAATCTTCTTCTGGTACTGCATCCGTTTTTTGATGGAATCGATTTTCTTTCGGTCCGCCTTTTGTTTTTTAAGGAAGCGGTACTGCTCTTTGGTTTGATGCCAATTGAGCAGCAAATCGATGTTGCCCAGATGCTGAATCCATGCATCGATTTTTTGGCTATACGCCTTTTGGTTGTCCTCTTCACGCGCGTCTTCGCCCAATTTGGGAAGCGTCAATCGTTTTTCGATGGATTGGTCCTTGGAAGCCGGATCCATCCTGTCGATGTGGTTGAGCAAGCGGCGGACAAAAAAGAGAAGGGTTTCGTACTTGTCCGAATCTTCAATGCGCCGCCCAAGGGTAATATCATACTCGCTGATGAGGAAAAAATCACTATCGGCTTGTTCGACGTGGGGAATGGGATTGTGCAGGATATCCATATAAAAAGGCGCATGGCGACCAAAAATGGCATCCAACATGGGTACAATCTCTTTGGCCTCGACCTCGGCCCAATACCGGCAGATCTCCAAACCCGCCTGCTGCTGAATCCTATCCCTGTTTTGAAGCAGGCGTTGTAATTTCCCTTTGAGTTTCGGCGCCTCAGCCAAGTCATTGTGATTGGCCAACTCAGAATTGCGGACTGCTTTCTTCATACGCCCGACAAGGTGATCAAATTGCGAGCGAATCTCTTCCAGCAGCATTTTATATATCGCGGCTTGCGCCAGGTAAGCGACTTGAATTTCTCTTTTACCTTTGGCTGCGTTAACCGCGTATTCCATGATCTCGTAATAAAGCTTTTTGTAGTTTTCCACCTCTTTGACCCAGTTGACCTGCTTGGAGCTGCTGCCCATTTTTTCAACACCGGCATGCCGTGCGACCAATTGGGCCGCCATTTTGCGGGTTGCGGAAATGAAAGAGGGGCTGAGAAAAACGTCATACCGGTAATTGTCCACCCCCGGAACCAGACGCTCTAAAGAAAAATCGTGGCGATACCCTTTTAAGGGCAACTTGCTTAGCCTCGGCAATTTAGGGGAATATCCAAAAAAGGCGACCATAGATCCGACTTCATCCTTTGGTAGGGGTTCGATGCAACAATTCATAGCACCTGCAGGCCAAAATGTCCAATTATTTAAATATCATGGATGGCACCATGGTCATCTCGAGGCAGCGCAAAAAAACACGGGTTTGCTTTCAATGGCAGAGGATCTATCTTTTTGACTTGTTAAATCCAATGGATGTACCTATCTTATTTTTCAATTTGCGCCGCCCGGAATCTCCCGGGGGTGGTCGGTCAAATTGGCGCAGTCGACAGTGGCATGGGAGCGCTGTGCTGGTTTCGTTAATTCAAACCCGGCGACACCAAAGCGTTGGCTAAACACCAAGTTCGTGTCGCGATAACCAGAGGCTTGATCATGTTTGAAAGTCTGGACCCGGTATTGCTGGCACGCATCCAATTTGCGTTTACCCTATCCTTTCATATTTTATTTCCCGCCTTTACCATCGGTCTGGCCAGCTGGCTGACGGTCGTTGAATGGCGCTGGCTCAGAACCGGCGACACACGCTATTTAGAAATCTACCGGATGTGGGTTAAAATATTTGCAGTGGCCTTTGGTATGGGCGTGGTTTCCGGTGTGGTGATGTCGTATCAATTTGGCACCAACTGGTCGATATTCTCCGATCGTGTGGGAAACGTGATCGGACCGATGCTGGGTTTCGAAGTGCTGACCGCATTTTTTTTGGAAGCCTCATTTTTAGGGATCATGCTGTTCGGTTTTGGTCGCGTCAGCCCCAAGATGCACTTTGCTTCAACCCTCATCGTTGCCTTGGGCACCCTGCTGTCCGCATTCTGGATTCTTTCGGCCAACAGTTGGATGCAAACGCCGGCGGGGTTCCGCATTGGCGCTGACGGGCTGTTTTACCCCACTGATTGGCTGGCTGTCATCTTCAATGCATCGTTTCCATACCGTTTAATTCACATGATCATCGCCGCCTACCTCACCACCGCCTTTGTGGTGGGCGGCATCGGCGGATTTTACTTGTGGCGCAACACCCATCGGGCCCATGCGAAAATTATGCTGGGCATGGCCATGTTGATGGCTGCCTTTGTCGCTCCCCTGCAGGCCGTTATGGGGGATGTTCACGGTTTGAACACCCTGAAACACCAACCTGCGAAAGTTGCCGCCATGGAGGGCATCTGGCAAACCGAACGCGGCGCGGCCTTAAAGCTTTTTGGGTGGCCCGACCAGGAAGCTGAAATCACACGCTTTGCCATTGAAATTCCAAAATTATCGAGTCTAATCCTGACCCATGATATCGACGGCGAGGTCAAAGGGCTCAAAACGTGGCCACCCGATGCGCGTCCACCGGTGGCCGTTGTATTCTGGTCCTTTCGCATCATGGTGGGAGCGGGCCTATTGATGATCCTCTCCGGCATAATGGGGGCGGTTCTTTTCTACCGCAAAAAACTTTTTGACACCCGATGGTTTCACATCTGGTGCTGGTTACTGACACCCGTTGGATTTGTTGCCGTGCTCGCCGGATGGATGGTCACCGAGGTCGGTCGGCAACCCTTCATCGTATATGGGGTCATGCGCACCGCCGAAGCGGTCTCTCCCGTAGCTGCCGAGCCTTTGGCCGTCTCATTGCTGGCTTTTATCGTTGTCTACCTGTTTATCTTTGGTGCCGGCAGCTTCTACATTTTACGACTCATCGGCAAGGGTCCGCAAAGCACGGATGCGACCTATGGCAGCCATAGCATGCAAAAACCACCATTGGCAGACACCATGCTATCCGAAACAGGAGAGGATCATGTTTAATCTTGAAGGCTGGGTGGATTTGGCGCTCATTTGGTACGGATTAATTGCTACCGCCATATTCTTGTACATTTTGCTCGATGGCTTTGATCTGGGCGTGGGCATCCTCTTCCCCTTCGCACCATCGGACAAATGCCGCGATCGCATGATGAATTCGGTAGCACCTTTTTGGGATGGCAATGAAACCTGGTTGGTGTTGGGCGGCGGCGGCCTTATGGCCGCTTTTCCTCTGGCCTATGCGGTTTTGTTTCCGGCCCTGTATGTGCCGTTGATCGGTATGCTGCTGGGCCTCATCTTCCGCGGTGTGGCCTTTGAATTTCGATTTAAAGCCACGGGCAGAGACCAGAAGCTGTGGGATATCGCTTTTCATTTGGGTTCGGTATTCGCCACCTTCATGCAGGGTGTAACACTGGGCGCATTGGTGCAAGGCGTGCAGGTCTCCGGCCGCAACTTCGCCGGCGGCGCCCTGGACGCGTTCAGCGGATTCAGCGTTATGACCGGCATGGCCTTGGTCTTTGGTTATGCTTTGATTGGCGCCGCCTGGTTGATCATGAAAACCGAAGATATCACCCAGGCGTGGGCCAGAAAGTGCGCCAACTATCTTTTCGGTTTTGTGGCTTTTTTCATGGCCCTGGTCAGCTTTTGCATGCAGCTGATCAATACTGACGTTAGAGCGCTGTGGTTCAGTTGGCCCAACTTCATTTACTTGTCACCGATGCCGGTGTTGTCGGTTGTTTTTTTCTGGTTGTTGTGGCGCGACCTGCACCGTGGCGGTGAACGCTGGCCCTTTTTTCTGTGCCTGGGTATCTTTTTGGTGAATTATATCGGTTTGGGAATCAGCACCTTCCCGTGGCTGGTACCGTTCGCTTTTACTTTCAGGCAAGCCGCAGCCGCCCCGCAATCATTGTCCCTGTTGCTGGTTGGCGCTCTGGTTTTCCTGCCCGCGGTTTTGGTTTATACCGGCTATTCATATTATGTCCATCGCGGAAAAAGTTCCCATGAACGAATCTACTAGAAGCCATCTTAAAAAAAACGGATAGCGCTTATCAATAAAACTGGAGGTGATCCAACACCTCTTGTCCCTCTATCGCTTTCTGGAAAACCGCAAAACGGATTTTGGTTCAAGGTACCGCGACCCCATCCGATATAATTCGTTCGGTGGTGCACACAGGTTGACGTCATGAAAATGTGAAGCGGCCATCCTCAACTATTTCCAGGCAGGCAGCGGCCACGGGTTGGTCATATAGAACACCACTTTGATTTTTAATCTCATCCAGAGCACGCTGCAACCCCAGAGAGGGGCGATAGGGACGGTGGGACGCAATGGTTTCAAACACATCCGCCACCGATAAAATCCGCGCAGACAGAAGAATCTGCTCGCCCACTAGACCCTGGGGATATCCGGAGCCATCCATGCGCTCATGGTGCTGAAGGATAATATCGGCGATAGGCCAGGGAAACTCGATTTGCTTGAGAATATCATATCCTGCCTGCACGTGATTTTTAATCAATTCATACTCTAAATGGGAGAGCCGGCCCGGTTTGCTTAAAATTTCAGCCGGCACGGTAATTTTACCCAGGTCATGGATCACACTGGCCATACGCAATCCGTAGATTTCATCTTTTGTTAATCCCATGGTTTCCGCCACGGCGCAGGCTAAATGGGCCACCCGTTGCTGATGGCCGGCTGTATAAGGATCCCGCATCTCAACCGTTACGGAGATTGCCTGTACAATGCCGTCCATGGCGCGTTGAAACTTGTCCAGATTAATCTGAAGCTCTTTCAACGCCGAATTCAATTTTAATTTACTGGCCCGTTCCACCACCACCCGTTTGAGGCGCGCGATAAACTCAGCCAGCCGCAAGGGTTTATGGATAAAGTCACTGGCGCCTTGCTGAACAATGTCTTCGTAATTAAAGTCGTACACAAATCCTGTCATGATGATAATGTCGGCTTGATAGCGGGTTTTGATGATCTGGAGCAACTCAATACCGTTCATTTCAGGCATCTGGATATCCGTAACCACCACATCCACGGGCTGCTCGTCCAAAAGTGCTAATGCTTGTTTGGCACTTTGAGCCGTGTGGCAATCATATCCCGCCATTTCAATGCCGGTCTGCAGCATACTGCTAATGGCAGGATCGTCATCCACCACCAGAATGATTTCATGATTTGTCGATGCAGAGGGCATCATAAACACTCAGCTCCTTTTCAGTGGATGCCGATATCGTTAGGCACCCTGCTACAAAGGGAGAGGCAGAAATTGGATTAAACAGTCAATACGATCAAAACAGGTGCAGGAACAAGGCGCGTGTCGAAAAACAAAAGTCGCAGCATCTGCATAAGCGAGGGGCAAAAAGGGTTGCATTAAACAGGAACTGAAAACCTGAATTTACGATAGAACGGAACCCGCACCTTGTCAAAAGTAATCGAAACTCACCTGTTGATGCTTTGGTTTTCAGCTTTTCCGTAAAAGATCTTTTGAGCGTATCTGAATGGCGTGGGCGTGGGCATTGAGGCCCTCGGTCTGCGCCAGTTTGATGATATCTTGGGCCTCTTTTTCAAAAGCCTCGGCGCTATAGTGGATCAAACTGGTTTTTTTGAGAAAGTGGTCCACCGAAAGGGCCGACGAAAAGCGTGCCGTTCCGGCGGTGGGCAAAACATGATTGGGCCCGGCAATATAATCCCCCACGGGTTCAGGAGTGTACGGTCCCACAAAGATTGCACCCGCATGGCGGATTTGCCCGATGAGGGTAAAAGGTTCGGCAACTTGCAGCTCCAGATGCTCGGGTGCAATGCGGTTTGCCAAATCAATGGCGCTCTCCAAATCCGGCACCACCATCAAGGCGCCGAACGCCTTGAGCGATTGACGGGCGATAGTTTCGCGTTGCAGTTCTCCCACTTGTTCCGCCAACGCTTTATCCACGGCCTGAGCCAATGCCCTGGACGGGGTAACCAGAATGGCCGATGCCAATGGATCGTGCTCGGCCTGGGAAAGCATATCTGCGGCCACAAACTCCGGCCGGGCATTTTCATCAGCCAGCACAAGAATCTCACTGGGACCGGCGATCATATCGATGCGCACCGTTCCCGCCACCAACTTTTTAGCCAAAGTCACGTACAGATTACCCGGTCCGACGATAACATCCACTTTCGGTATGGTGGCCGTACCATAGGTTAAAGCACCAATGGCCCATGCACTGCCGATCTTATAAACCGCGTCCACACCGGCCTTATGGGCTGCCGCCAACAGATAAGGATTGGCCGATCCGTCGCGCAATGGTGGGGTGGCCATAATGACACGCGGCACACCGGCAATCTTGGCCGGTATGGCGCCCATGAGCACAGAGGAAACCAAAGGGGTTTTGCCGCCTTGGCCGCCGGGTACATAAACGCCGGCAGCATCCACAGGATGGACCATCTGTCCCATCAGGGTGCCGGGCCGTGGGGTGTCCATCCAAGAACGGGTCCGCTGCTGGTTATGGAAAGCCTGGATCTGCTTTGTAGCCCGATTCAGGGCCCGCTTGAAACCTCTGTCAATTTGGCCTACCGCGGCCGTAATTTCCGCTTTGGAAACCTGCAATTGATCAAGGGTCATTTTAGGGGCATCAAATTTGCGGCTAAACTGGAGTACGGCCTGATCACCCTGTTTGCGAACATCCTCAAGGATGCGCTGCACGGCATTGATATCTTTGCGTTGAAACCCCAATCCGCGGTTGACAATGCGCTGAAGACGCTTTTCTGCAAGATCGGAGGGGTATTGATAAATTTTCATAGGCCGCTTTCCTTTCATGATAGCGCAATGCTTTACACCATGAGTCTTTGGCGCATTCTTGAGCAGCGCCTGCAAACCGCATCCCTAATTAGGGTAATTATCGGATCGTTGTCAACTAGCAGCGTGCGCAACCCTAACACCGCAACCGGTATCCGTCTTTACCCCGGGCGATATCATCAGAAACCTGGCGCGAACACAAAAATAGGTTTGACATATTTTATGTATGCTGTAGATATATCAACTTTTTACGGTTTAACACCAAGCTTGCCCATGAATGAATTCGCTTGGGTTTGTCATGGGATATTTTGTTTCAATGGAGGCCTTAATGACCAAACGTATCCACAATTTCAATGCTGGCCCGGCAGCCCTGCCCCAGGCGGTTCTGGAGCAGATCCAAGCTTCTTTCCTGAATTTCGGCGGATCCGGCATGTCCATAACGGAAGTGAGCCATCGATCCAAATGGTTTGATGAAGTAATTCATGACGCCGTGGCGCGTGTCAAACGCCTGCTAAATCTGGATGACCGCTATCATGTGCTGTTTATGCAAGGCGGCGCCAGCCTGCAGTTCTGCACCATTCCCATGAACTTTTTGGGCAGTGGCGGCAGCGCCGACTATGTCAATACCGGCACCTGGTCCACCAAAGCCATCAAAGAGGCTCAAATTCAGGGCAAGACCATTCAGGTGGTGGCTTCCTCTGAAGATCGAAATTTTGCATATATTCCCAAAAATATTAGCTTTACCCCTGGTGCGGCCTATGCCCACATTACCTCGAACAACACCATCAAAGGCACCCAGTGGGCAGCGTTTCCCGACACCGGCGGCACACCGCTGATTGCGGACATGTCGTCGGATATCTTCTCACGCCCCTTTGACGTGAATCCATTCGGCCTTTTTTACGCCGGTGCCCAGAAAAATATGGGCCCTGCCGGTGTATGCATGGCGGTGGTGCGCGAAGATTTGCTCGAGCAGGTGCCGGACCACCTGCCCACAATGCTCAAATACACCACCTATGCGGCAAAAAACTCCATGTTCAATACCCCGCCCTGTTTTGCCATCTACACCGTTCAGCTGGTCCTCAAGTGGATAGAGGAAACCATCGGCGGCCTGGACCAGATGGCGGCCTTGAATCGGCAAAAAGCCGACCTTCTATATGGCACTATTGACGCCAGCGACTTTTATCAAGGCACCGCGGACCCTGACAGCCGTTCGCTGATGAACGTGACCTTCCGGTTGCCCGACGAGGCTTTGGAACAAAAGTTTGTTGCCCAAGCGCTGGACGCTGAATTAGGCGGCCTTAAAGGACACCGCTCCGTGGGCGGTTGCCGAGCATCAATCTACAATCCCACCCCGATGTCCGCCATCGAGGCTTTGGTGGATTTTATGAAGGATTTCGAGAAACACAAGGGTTAGTCGCCCCGGTAAGGCAACCCGGTTGGCACCGGGTTGCTTTATTTGATCTTCCTCGTATCAATCTATCTATCTAAAATAACGCATAAAAAATCGAAACCATCCATCCGCCGCCACCCGGTTGACCGCGGAGACGCTGGGTCTGCCGCCCTTGAACTGCAAGGCTGCTTTTTATTTCAATATGTTACAAATAGGGGTTTTTCTTGACAGCACATCAATATCTAAACTAATTTCCAGGTATACCCTTCAGGCTCTTGTTGAATCTCGATTGATGTCGTCAACCGTATCATGGTGCCGAACCTCGTTTTCCTGATGGGCAGAAACTTGCGGGACCCATTTCCATTCGTGATTTCAAACCAACCTGATGTTGAAACGTGCAATTTTTTGCACACAATTAGATAATTTACACACTGATTGATGGATCGACAAAACGTAAATTTAATTTATATTGTAAATACAAATGGTTAGAACAAAACAACCATTTGGCATAAATTCTGCTGCATATAAATGGTTTTAGATAATGACCTGATCGAATTTGATACATTACCAGCCCGTAACCTTGGGTTCCATTACATACCAACAAGAAACCATCTGTATTGATAACAAGGAGGCGAAATGACTAAGCGCTATTTTCTACTGAGTACCTCACTAATCATGGCTCTTATCTGGGCAACCGGGTGCAGTTCATTTCCGGGCATGGGCAGCAGCACCAAAACCAAAAAAGTGCCCCAAAACAAGCTCTATGCCAGCGTGCCGGCCGCTATGCGCGCACCGGTCAAAGAAGCGACCTTTGATCTGAAAAAAGCCCGGGCAGACCTTAAATTGGCCAATGAGATAGTGAAATTGGCTGAGCTGAAAAAAGAGCGCGCCCTGTTGCAAAAAAAACACGCCGACTACAATCTGGCCTATGCCAATACCACAGTGAAAAAAGCGGAAATCACCATTGAGCGCAAACGCCTGGAAGCCATCGACAACGCCAATCTGGGGGATAAGGCATCCAATATTAAGCAAATCGCCAAACTAAAAACCAAAGAGCTTGATATTGAAAGCGATCGCATCAACACCCAGGCAGAGCTTTCCACGCTTGAACTCGAGATAAAAAAATTGACCCAAAAAGTGAATAGACAAGATGCACGCGTCAAGGGCAAGTCAGGCAAACGCAAATAGAGCGTCCTGTGGATTGACTTGTCCGCTGTGGCGGGCTTCAAACCAGTTGCTGATAAAACGGGCTTCCATGCCCTGTGGGGCCAACCTGGCTATCCAGGGTTTGCAATACGCTGACTTGTCTAAACCCTGAATAGCCGGCACCGATACAGGTAATGTATATCACTTTAACATTTCGACTTATTCATTGAAGGAGTCTAAAATGCATAAAAATTCAGGCATTTTTCTTCTGGCTGCCGTGGTGTTTATGTTTTGTACAGCGTGTTCACCTAAAATTTACGGTACCGTTCGATTGGTGGATGAAAACATGAAACCGGTTCCGGGTGAAAACCCTGAGGGCACTGTGGTCAATATGATCAACACGACGGCCAAAGTGGAAAACGCATCGACATCGACCCAGGTGGATGCCAAGGGCAAGTTTGAATCCGCCAAAGAATCCATCACCAAAGGTACATATAAAGTTGAAGCCAGCCGCATCGGATACACCACCGAGACCTTTACGGTAAAAATCGGCGGCAGCACGAGCAAAAAACTCAAATTCAACCTAAAAAAAATCGAAGAGAGCCAACGCAGAACCATTGGTGGCGCTTCTACCGATGCCGATAAGATTGTCAATCCCGGTGAAGTCAATATCCAGCCGCCCGGAATGTAACACCATCTGCCCGTCAATGTTTTGGTTCACCCATGCGTCCCGTTGTGTGGCGGCAACAGGACGTTGGTATCTGCCCAAAAGTTCGTCGCCGGTCGAATGGCGCAATTGTAGGAGGGAAGCATTATGGCCAAGTCGCTCTTCAAATCCATCATGATTTTGCTGTCACTGTTGGTGTTATACGCCTGCAATACGCAAAAGCAGGTCGAGCTGGAAGTGTCGCTGTCCGTCAACTTGGACGGCAAACCAGCTCCCGGCATTCAAGTGCTCATCGACGGCGCCGCCAGTGGTGAAACCGACACCCAGGGACAATTCATTGCACGCCTCCAACGATTGCCGGGACAAGAGGTCACCCTGTCCGTCAAAAGCAACAAGCCCGGCTACCGAATCGATCCATGGCAACAAGCCTTTGTGACCAAACTGGCCCAATCGGGAAAAGTCGAACGCTACCCTTACAAGGTGGATCTTAAAGCTGAAAAGTATTTCACCCTGGTTGCGACCGCCGATGGCGCGCCCCTTGAAGGTGCCGCTGTCCGGATTCAAAACAAGCGTGTCGGCCAGACCGACGCCAATGGTGAATATGTGGTCACCTACCGCGCCATGCCGTCCAAAGGATTGGCTTTAAACGTGCAGAAGAAAGGGTATCGCTCCTGGAAAAAGCGAATGAAGGTTTCGCCCGGCGAACTCGTGGAAACGGAGCTTAAGAAAAGCGAGACTGCCGCCCGGGAAGCAGCCGCTCCATCAGATGAAGCATCGGCGCCCGCCATCGCGGAATCCGCAAAACCCAAAGCCAGTTCCAAAGCGGCTGCAAAGAGATCAACGCTCACCATCGCCGCATTTTCCCATGCCTATGGGGTTTCCAAACCGCTGCCCGGTGTAATCGTACGCATCAACGGCAAAAAAATGGGCAAGACCAATCGTAAAGGCTATTGGGTCTATAAACATCGCTCGACCGGAGAAACCGTTAGGGTTGGGCTTGCTGCCCCCGGCCATATTCCTGCCCAATGGGAAACCAAAATCGCCCTGAAAGGAAAACGCAACGTCCAGCGCCACTTTTATCCGGCCACTCCCCCGGCCATTAAAGTGGGCATATATGGCCTGATTAACAACTCGCCCGAACAAGATCTTACCGCAGCTTTGGAACAGGCCGAATCATCACTGCGTGACAACCTTTTTATGTACCGCAGTTTTAAAGAGGTGCCCAAAGCCCAGTTGCGCGATATGATGCTGATGTACACCCTGGACATGCAAACCCTTACCACCAAAGGGTGGGAAAATACCCCCATGGTTGATCACGTGGATATGATTTTATCGGGCAGCGTCACGAAGAATGACAGCGGATTTACCATCGAAACCACCTTGACCACAGCCGACGGTAAAATTTTGCTGAGCCAACTCAATACCGCTCGTAAAGAACGCGATATTCCCAGAACGTCTAAAATCATCGCAGCGGGCATAGTGGACCAATTCCCCTTTGAAGGCACCGTCGCGGCGATAGAGCCGGATGGCTATCAAATCAATCTGGGCCAGCACAATTATAAAATCCGACGCGGCAATGTTTTCCGCTACATGGCTGCAATGATGAATCGCAGCGGCCGGATCACCGGTTATCGTGAAGAGGGTCTGCTGCGGGTAATCAAAACTGAAGACAAAGCCTCCTGGGTAGAAGTGGCCCGTCTTGAGAAAAGCAGAAAGATCAAAGTGGGTGACAAGGTTATCCGGCGGGTCTACCTCGAAGAAGAGCGCGAGGCCGCCAAATCCTCACTGATTCTCATGGCCAGTGGAGGCAGCGAAACCAGCGCCACACCTTTATGGGGCGTTAATGTTTACCTGAACAATACATGGGTGGGAACCACCAACACCAAGGGTAAAGCTGAAGTACCGGTGCATATGGGGGAAGCGTATAACTTGCTTCTTTCGCGCCACGGTTACCAGCCGCTGCAAAGCACCGTTAACATCGATCAGGACAAATCGGTCAAAGCCTATACCTTGACCATGGCCAACGCCCTGTTCAAAGTGGACTCCGAACCCTCGGGGGCGGATATCTTTGTCGACGGCGTGCAGATCGGAAAAACACCCCTGATGGATGGTTCCCTGGTCAATTTCGGATTTCGCAAAGTGCGTCTTACCGTAGGTGGTGATTATCGGGATTGGGAACGCGTCATCGAGTTTAACAAGCCTGAAATGGCGCTGACCGGGGCCACCAAAGTTCGTTTTCTCAAAGACTACTATAAAATCGGTCAACAGGCCGAACAGAGCAACCAGGTTGACCAAGCCATCCAAGCCTATGGGGCCATTGAACGGGAAAACCCCGACTACTCCGATGCGCGCCACCGTCTGGCTCAGCTTTACATGGACCAAAAAAGCGACTATGCCAATGCAATCAAAGAGTTTGAAAATGTGCTGGCCCTGCCGCAAAACCAGCAAATTATCTACAAACAATTTGCCATCACTTATACGAATCTGGGTCACGCCTACTATGAACAGGGCAACAAACTGATCTGGACGGACAAAGTAGCCGCGGCCCAAAATTTTGCCAAAGCCATTGCCAAACTCAAAATCGCCAGACAAAACACGCGTTTTTTCCCCAACAACGAGTTTAATCAAGCGGTTCACGACACGTACTACTATCTGGCGATTGCCAGTCATAAGCTCTATCTGGTCACCAAAAAAAGCGCGCTTTTGACCCAGGCCGATCAAGCCTGGCGGGATTACTTTGATTTTTTCCCCAAACCACTAGAGGGTCAAAGCAATTTTGAAAATATTCGCAAGGCCGCCAGACAATATTGGAGCCAAATCAAAGAACTGAGCTAACAGGAGGCGGCATTTTGCGGTACCCGGTCTACACCTATGGGTGGATGGCGTTCATTGTATTGACCCTCGCATATAGCGGCATGCTCGGGGCGGACGAAGCGACCGCGCCTGTGCTGCCGCCACACCAGGAGGCGACGGCAGTTTCAACCGAGCCGGCACCCAAAACCGAACTTCGTGCGCCCAAGGCCGCGACCGGCCAAAAGAACGTTGCACCGGTACCAGCACCCCGAGAGGGAGAGGCGGAAACACCCGCAGTACCGCCGGCCGAGGCGCCGGAAACAATTCCAGCAAAAGGCGCACCGAAAGCGGCTGAGCCCGCTTTGCCTGCTACCGGTGATTCTCCCCCGACCCAACCGGATGTGCCTACCCCGGTACCGTCACCTGCTGCAGGTGAAAAGACCCAAAAAGTTAATACGCCGGGGGGCACTGCAGCTATAGCGGGCGAAGCTCAAGCTCCGGCACAAACGCCCGAGCCCCCCCGGGCCATTGAACCTGTTTTTTCGCGATCACTGACAATGATTCAGACCGGGCATAACGATGCCAATCCGATGTGGTCGCCGAATGGTGACCTGTTGGCATTTGAACGCGGTGTGGGGGACAAGCGCGAGATTATCATTGCGCAACGTAACGGCAGCGTCGTTCAGACCATCTATTTCGAGACCCCTGAAGACGAAGACGCCATGCAGTTCTTCTTTCCCGGCATTACCGACACGGCCAGTTACAACGCCGGCATGAGCTGGTCCACCGACGGCCGCAGCCTGGCCTTCATGAGCAATGCGGGCAGCGGCAACTACGATCTTTATCTGCTGACCGATCTGGGCCGGGAAGAGACGGTCCGCCTGACGCAGCACCCGGGCAAAGACAGCCACCCGCATTGGTCGCCGATTGCCGGCAGACTGGTCTTTGTATCCGGGCGTACCGGCAAGGCCAACATCTTCAGCATGGATCTGATCACCCGCAGAAGCACCCAATTGACCAACGGCCCCAAGATGTATCTGTATCCGCAGTGGTCGCCCGATGGGCAACAAATTGCCATGATCTACGGCGCCAATGAAAATCACGATATCTATCTGATCCAGGATCTGACGCAACCGTTCAAGAGCACCCGGGCATTGACGACCTGGGCTTACGATGACCTGCGCCCGATCTGGTCACCTGACGGCAGGAAAATCGCTTTTTACTCCAACTATAACCCACAGGGCGATCAAAAACTGTGGTCGATTATCGTCGTTGCAGCCGATGGCAGTGATCCCACCGAAGGCGCGGGCCTGATCGCAAAAGTCGTTGCCCGGCAGGTCATACCGGATATCGAACAGGGTCCGGCGTGGATGCCTGACAGTCAGCACATCGTCTATATCAAAAACGATGAACAAGCCTTTAACCCGATTCACCTGGTCAACATTGATGACAAAAAACCCACGCCCATTGAGACCGGCACGAAAATGAACCACGATGTCACCTGCGCGAAAGACGGTACCTTGGCCTTCCGCGCCCAAGTGGAGCAATGGGACCATATCTATATTGCCCAATTGGGCAGTGAACCGGCACCGCAAAAGGAGCAACCATGAAAAAGGCGTTGCTCATCGGGGTGCTGGCATGGGTGGCTGCGCTGCCGGCCTATGGCGCCAAGTCGGCCCTGCAGCAGGGGCTGAAATTGTATCAGCGCCACCACTATCGTGAGGCCGCCCAACTGCTTCACAGCCAACTGGGCCACAGCGGCACCCAGCAAGAAGCCGCGTTGCAGCTAAGCTTCGGCATGGCCAGCCTGGCCAATGCCCGCTGCTATGATCAACTCTATCAAGCCGCCCTGGCCGTACAGCACGATTATCTCAAACACTTGGCAGCCGCCCGGCAACCCAAGGCGAGTCGCAGCCGGTTGGCCGTCTTTTACCTGGCCAAGGCCCACTTGGCCTCCGGAGATTTCAAAGCGGCCGCTACCGGTCTGGAACGTTTTTTAGCCCATGCGGATACACCCGCGGGCGCCCGAATCGAGGCCCGCGTTGCATTGGGAACCGTCTATCACCTTCTGGGCCGATCTATAAAATCCAAAACCACCTGGTCCACAGTGCCCTCCCAAAGCCCCCTCGCCAGAACCTTTCTGGCCGCCGCCTACCAGCGAACCGGGCAGACCCGGCAGCACCCGGTGCAAATGGCCGAAACCGCCCTGTCCGAGCTGACCGCCAACGGCGACAAGCTGGCCGTTCAATGCGCCGCCGCCCTTCTGGGAATTTCCAACCAAACCGGTCAAGTGGCCCGGGGTTTTCAGATTTTACGCCAAACGGATTTACAGGCATTTGCCCACGAAGAGGTACTTGCAGCCCATAAAACCATTCGTTTTTATGACCCGACCTTATTGCGGCACCTGGCAGATTTTTACAATCTTGCCGCCATCCAGGCCCTGCAAAAAGCAATGGCCGCCAAACAGGCCAAAACCCGTTCCGCTGCGGCCTACTATTTGGGGGAGGCTTATGACCAAGCCGGGCAAGCACAAGCCGCCGTCGACGTTTTCAGCCAATTTTTGGCCAACCCTCCCCAACCCAAAACCATCAAACAACGCGCCCGGGTGCAACTAGCGGCGCTGAAGATGCAATTAAACCCGCCGGCCGATCCACCAGCGTCACTTCAGCCTTTTATAAGACCTGATGCAGGACCGGCGTTGATCAGCGATGTGGTGCTGAAGTGCAGTGAGCTGCAGATCGACTGCCCCGAAGCAGTCAAGCGGGCTTCGTCCCTGTGGCAACAATCTCAGGGCAGGCCGCCCTTCCGTTTGTGCCTGGCCCTGGGACGCCATTACCGGCAAAAGGCCCAATACCCCAAGGCCCTGGTCCATCTGGAAAGCGGTCGGGATAAAAGCCGCAAGAACCGCATCGAAACCAATCCGCCGGTCATGCTGATTGAACTGGCACGTGCGTATTACCATACCCGGCAATTTTCCGAAGCCTTGGAAATCTATTTTGAGATGAGTAAACAGTTTCCCGCCGTGCGCCAAATCCAGGTGGCCCTTCAGGGCATTTACGCCATGGAGGAACAAAGCGCCGGGGATGCAAAAATATTTTAAGCTGCATGTAAAATAAAAACGATGGGTATTGAGCTATCCAAATTGATGAAGCTATGTACAACACCAAGTTAAAGCATCTGATGATGATTTAATTATCCTTTAGCTAGTTGGAGGAAATTATGAAACGGTTATACATTTATCTGAGCGTTGTAACGATGACCCTCTTCGGCGTGGGGCTGTTGCAATCCCCGGTCTGCGCCCAGAGCGATACCAGTTTAACAGGCGGGGTACTTAACTACGGTGAATATGGCCGCCCGGTCACCTTGGATCCCATTACCAGCAATGACATGATCTCCCTGCGCGTCAGCGAACTCGTGTTTAATGGGTTGGTGGCCATCAACGAAAAGCAAGAAGTCGTGCCTGACCTGGCTGAGCGCGCCGAGGTGAATGAGGACGGCCGTTCCTACACATTTTATCTGCGTCAAGACGTCACCTGGCATCCCCGTGAAGGTGAAGCAACCAAACCCTTCACTGCAGACGATGTCATTTTTACTTACGACATTATGATGCACCCCAAAACCATCACCCCCCTGAAGGTGCGCTATGAGTTTATTGCGTCCGTTGCCAAAATAGATGACTACACCGTCCTGTTTACCCTTAAGCGACCGATTTTAAATGCCTTGGCCAAGTTCAGTTTTAAAATCATTCCGAAACACGGGCCCGCCAACAGCGAATTTCTGTCCCGCGAAGATCCGTTTGTGCAGAGTCCCATCGGCACAGGCCCCTATATCTTGCGCAACATCACAGCAGATCGTGAAGTCATTTTGATCGCCAACGAGAACTATTACAACGGCCGGCCCAATATCGATAAATTTGTCGCCCGACCCTTTGCCGATCAGAATATCATGGGGCAAGCCTTGATGTTTAACGCCATTGACATGATCGTCTTGGTCAACCATCGGGACATTCCTCAAATCCAGGGCGACAAGCGATTCGTCCTGCAACCGTACAATGCGCTTTCCTACTCCTTTTTCGGATTCAACCTGCGCAACCCGCTGCTGTCCGACAAACGCGTACGCCAGGCGTTTACGTATGCCGTAAACCGCCAAGAGATGCTCGATTCCTTCTTCCAGGGTCAGGGCACCATCATCTCGGGCCCCTTTGCACCCGGCAGCTGGGCCTACAACCTGGATATCCAACCCATGCCGTATGATCCCCAAAAAGCCATCGCGCTGCTTACCGAAGCCGGTTTTGAGCGCGGCAGCGACGGTGTCATGGCCAAAGAGGGGCAAAAGCTCAGGTTGACCCTCAAAGTTCCCATCGCCAAAGAGAGCGAGGCCGTCAAACGAGTGGTGCTGGCTTTTAAAAACTACCTCAGCAAAATAGGAGTCCAGATTGAAGGCGAATTTTTGGAGTGGATGGCCTGGAAAGAAGATATCTTTTTGCATCACGACTTTGACATGATGTTTGCCTCCTGGGTGTTTGACGATTCCGCCGACATCTCTTCATTATTTCACTCCGCGGAAATCGGCCAGTGGAAAAACAATTTCGGTGCCTACTCCAATCCGGAAGTCGACAGCCTGATCGTGGAAAGCAAGCTGACATTGGACCATGAAAAGCGGCGGACCATCAACCGCAAGCTGCACGCCAGGATTGCAGACGAGAGCCCCTATGTCTTTCTGTGGACCCTGACCAACTACGCCGCCTACAATAAGAAAGTACGGCATGTGGCCATTCATCCCTATAAGTTCTTCTCTTTTGCAGATGATTGGTACATCCCGAAATCCGAACAACGATAGGCGTCTTTTTTCAACCAAACCGCAATGGATCGCCTTGGTAATGGCTGACCGATGAACTGCTGCTTTTTGCACCCAAAGGATCGTGGATGGTCAAATTAGCCGCTCTGAAACCCGTTGCCCGTGCACTGGCCAAAGAGATCATCATGGCCCTGCTGTTGTTGCTGGGTGTCAGTGCGGTGGTCTTTGGGGTACTCTACCTGGCCCCCGGCAGCCCCTTCGGCAGCATGTTGACAAACCCGAGCGGTGAAAGTGGCCTGGGCGCTTCGGCGCTGAACTGGCCGTATTTCAAATGGCTTTGGCGGCTCGTGCATGGTGATCTGGGCCACTCCACACGCTCCGGTCTGCCCGTATTGGGTGAAGTGGTGCGCACCGCCATCAACACCTTGCAACTGACCTTGGGTGCTTTGCTTGTCAGCCTTTCCATCTCCCTGCCCTTGGCCGTCCATACGGCACGCAAAGGCATAACCCCTACCACATGGGGACTGACCGCATTCAGCTACATCTTATCCGCCCTGCCCGCCTTCTGGTTCGGCTATATCGTCATCTTTGTGGCCATGCATCAATTCGGCATTTTCCCATTGGCCTACGGCGCCGCCAACACCAAGGGACAGTGGGTCTATATGCTGCTGCCGGTGCTGGTCCTGGGGTTGTGCAGCGGCGGACTCAGCGAAATGGTGCGCTACTTGCGCGAAGAACTGATGCGCGTTTTGGCTCAGGATTACATTCGCACTGCCCGGGCCAAAGGGGCGGCGGTTTGGAAACATGCCTTTAAAGAAGGCATCTTGATCCCCATCACGGAAACCGTGGCTGCTAAAATCCCTTTTATTCTCGGTGGGGCGGTGGTGGTCGAACAAATCTTTAATTGGCCCGGCATGGGGCGCCTGGCCTGGCAAGCGGCCCAAGACCGAGACTACCCCTTGATTATGGGGATCACCCTTATGGCCGCCGTTTTGGTACGCCTGGGCAGCCTGATCAAACAAATCGTTCACATCATGGTCAATCCAAGGATGTCGCAGAATTAAGGGATGGGCGATTCTACTATGATCGCTTGGGAGCGATAAAAGAAGACAATGAAGCTCCGGTGCTAAGTTTAAAGGATAAAGATTAAAGTTTAAGCTGGTCCAAAGTTGGACCACAATGGGACAGCAAATAGAAAATAGGCTACTGAAGTCATAATGAAGAAATTTACCCAATACACCTTACGAATTAGCGACTTCTCCCAGGTACCCTTTTGGCGCAAGGCCCAGCCGTTGGACCTGGCCTATATCGGGTACGGCTTGCTCATTGTCATATTGGTCATCGGTTCATACCTGCTGGGCGCCGCCGATCTGTTGCCCCAAGATCCCCAAGCCATCCAAATGGAACGGCTCAATGCTCCCCCAAGCCTGGACGGCCATTGGCTGGGCACCGATTTTATGGGCCGCGATATCCTCTCGCGCCTGATCCTGGGTATTCAAGCCTATTTCCTGCCCGGCTTGCTGGCCATTGCCATCGCCTTGGTTTTGGGCAGCGCCTGCGGCGTGATCTCGGGGTACTGGGGTGGGCACGGGGACACCCTCATCACCTACCTGACCAACCTGGTGGACTCGTTTCCCCGCCTGGTTCTGATCTTATTGATGATTGCCGCATTTAAACCCGACATCTATATCATCATGGCGGTGGTGGGTCTGACCCATGTGCCGGCCGTGACCTCATTAATTAAAAGTAAAGTGACCTTTCTCAAGCAGCAGAACTTTATTGAAGCGGCCGTGGCACTGGGGCTGACCAACCGCGTCATCATTTTAAAACATATATTGTGGCACAACTGCCGCACGCTGCTCATTATTCAGGCCACCTTGGGCATGGCCGAAGCCATTTTAATCGAAACCAGCCTGAGTTATTTGGGCTTTGGGGTTCAGGAGCCGATTCCTTCCTGGGGCAACATGGTCCAAGCCGGTGCCAACTATCTGTTGCAAGGACAATTTTGGCCCTCCACCGCCCCGGCAATGGCCATTTTATTTACCATTTTGGGGTTTCACCTGCTGGGGGACGGCCTCAACAATATACTGGAGCGCAAGCAGGCCCGATGACCGAACAGACGGTATTGGATATTCAGAATCTGCGCACCTATTTCTATGCCCGCAGCAAGCAGGCGTTTGTGCGATCCGTGGACGGAGTCAGTCTGCGCATTGCCAAAGGCCAGACCCTGGGTATTGTGGGAGAAAGCGGCAGCGGGAAAAGCGTCACGGCCATGTCGGTAATGGGTTTGATCTCCGGACTGCCCGGGGTCATCACCGGCACCATCGGATTGCACACGGCTAAAGGTACGGTCAATTTACTGCAAGGACTGGACAAGCTCTCCCTGGTCAAGCAGGACAACGGCCGTATCATGCGCGTGGCCAAAGACACCCGTCGCTGGCAAAAACAAAGCCGGCGTGTCTTGCGTGGCATTCGCGGCCGTCAAATGGCCATGATCTTTCAAGATCCGCGCAGTGCCATGAACCCGTTTCAAAGCATCGGCCGCCAAATCAGTGAAACCATACGGCTGAACAGCGCCATCAAAAACCGCCGCAGCGCGCGCGAGCGGGCCCTTTACTGGCTGGAACAGGTGCGCATCGATTCCCCACGCCTGCGGTACCATAACAACCCCTACGGCCTTTCCGGGGGCATGTGCCAGCGGGCGATGATTGCCATGGCCATGGCTGCAGAGCCTGAACTGTTGATCGCCGATGAACCCACCACCGGATTGGATGCCACCATCCAAAGTCACATTGTCGATCTGATGGGGGAACTCAAAACCGAATTGGGCGTGACGACCATGCTCATCAGCCACGACATCGACGTAATCCGGCAGTTGGGCGACCAGGTGGCCGTGATGTATGGCGGCACCATCTTGGAACATGGCCCGGTGGATAAAGTGCTCGACGACACCATGGCACCCAAGCATCCCTATACCGCGGCCCTGCTAGGCTCCATACCGGACCCGAAATTGATCCAAGGCAAAGGCAAGCTAAAGGCCATCACAGGCGATGTGTTGGACACCATCAATGTCCCCAAGGGGTGCCGTTTTTTCCCGCGTTGCCGTCGTGTGAATGCAGCCATACAGGCCGCCTGCATCGCCCGAGAGCCCGAATTGAAGGATGTCGCCAGCAGCCACCAGGTCCGCTGCTGGTTGTATCAAAGACCATAAACCCGAGACCCATTGCTGATGATGACCAAAGCCATCCTGGAAGTTCAAAATTTAAAAAAGTCCTATCGGCAACCGCGCAAGCTGTGGCGGGCCAAAGACCACACCATACCCGCAGTGGATGACGTCAGTTTTTATATACGGGCCAATGAAACCTTGGGTTTGGTGGGTGAAACCGGCTGCGGTAAAACCACCATCGGCCGAACCATCATGAAGCTGACCCCAGCCGACCAGGGGCGTATCCTTTTCAATGGACGGGATATTACCCACATGTCCACGCGACGCTTCCGCCCCATGCGCCACCAAATGCAAATGATCTTCCAGGATCTGGATGCAGCGCTCAATCCCAAAATGCGGATCAAGTCGATTCTCAAGGAGGCCCTGTGTGTCCACCAATATGCTCCCAACTCAGAGTTGGATCACCGCCTGGAAAAATTACTGGAACAAGTCAACTTGAAAAAAAGCAAACTGAGCAACTACCCCAATGAGCTTTCCGGTGGTGAAAAGCGCCGGGTGGGCATTGCCCGCGCACTGGCCGTAGGCGCCCGCTTTCTTGTTGCGGACGAGCCCACCAGCGCTCTGGACGTCTCCATCCAGGCCCAGGTGATCAACCTGTTGCGCAAGCTGCAAAAGGACCTGGGGCTCTCATACCTGTTTATCTCCCATGACCTGCGCATCGTTGAATTGATCAGCCACAAAGTGGCCGTCATGTACCTGGGTCAAATCGTAGAAATGGGCATGGCCGGCCGCATCGCCCATGCACCGCGCCATCCCTACACCCAAATTTTATGGTCATCCCTTGTGGAAAAAACGAGCCGCGAAACCCTGCCGGCGCATCATAAACCCGCCGACAGCGACGGGGGCGTTTTTGATTTTGAGCGCCCCGCCACCGGCTGTCGTTTTGCCCCCCGCTGCCCCACTTTCCAGGCCAAAGGCCGCCCCGATATCTGCACCGATCCTGCATCAGCCCCCCTGTTGCGCGACGTTGACGAAGCCCATAAAGTGGCCTGCCATTTTCCACTATAAATCCATGGTTAAAGGCGATACAGGTGCTTTTTTAAAGACTCCGGACACCCTGCCCACCGGTCAAAATGTTGCCAGAGTTGACTGGCCAAACCCGTGCAATGTTTGAGCGCTGAAGCGCCGGCTAGATTGACATGCATCCCCATGTTCGTTATAAACCATTACTTCTTTCCGAATCCGGCCTGATATTGTTATCAAAGGACGCCCTGATGCTCGGCATTGCTTTTAGACGCGGACGTTTTACGCTATCATCCATCTGCCTTTTACTTCTGCTTCAATTATATGGATGTGTTCATACTTCCCAATTGGAAATTCAGAATCAAAAAGTGAAAGTATCTGAAATTCCGGCGAAATGGAAGTCCAAACCCGTAGTGATACTGGACAGCCACACGGAGTTGAAATTCATCAAAAATCGAACGGCCAATATTGTCAAACAAAAGGACATAAAGTGGGTCTTTATCAATAAGCGAAATCCCAATTGGTGGGAAAACATCTCCCTCTATGACCATGGTATTTTTGAAAAGCCACTGAACGTCAAAGCAACCGCTCATTACCCCGATGGGAGTCGGTGGCGCTTGCCGCCAGAAAAAATCAAGAGAAAAAAAATTGATTTCCATAACACCTTTAGGAACTCTTTTCTTATTCCAAAATATGATAAAGGTGTCATTATTCAATTGGAAGTCCGGCGAACCTACTTCCAACCGGAATTCATTTCAACCTTTATTTTACGTCATAATTCCCCAACCCTGCATCGAAAAATCACTTTGATCCTGCCGGAAAGCAGTCAAATAGTATTCGGGCTGGAAAATCAAGAGAGCGCCAATGTGGAGCAAACGTATGCTATTGAGAACGGTCAAAAAACCATAAGCATTACAGCCGATCTTTTGCCAGGTCGCATGCCCAATTGGCAGACCGAATTTCCCGAGCAATGGTATGCAGCAGTACATGTGAGTTTTCCACCAAAAGGCAACCAATCCTTTTCTTGGCAACAACTGGGTGACCATTATCTGGAGCAGGCGGGTGAGGCCTTCGCAGCTTCAACTGCCATTAAAAAACTTGGCGCGACCATCCAGGGCCAGAGCAAAGAAGAGATTATAAAAGACGCATTTTCCACAATCGTCAATAAAGTAAGATACCACGGCGACTGGGAGGGACGCTTTGGCTATTTCCCACGCAAGGCCAAAGTCATAATGGACCAAGGCTACGGTGATTGCAAGGAGATCAGCACACTGTTGTACACGCTGTTAAAAACAAAATCCATTAATACGCGATTAAGCATGATCTCCACCTGGACACACTATCAACCCCATACGCGATACCCAAGTTTTGACAACTTCAACCACATGATTTTAGCGTGCCCGAATAAAAAAAACCAATATAACTACCTGGATGGCACTCACTATTGGGCGAACGCGAAAAACTCATACTACAACTTGATTGGTCGAACAGCTTTTGTCTTGGAGCCCGGCAACTCCCGGCTGGTTAGAATCTCTCAGGGTGATTCATTCAAAAGCCGCGTCACTACTCGGACCAAACTCATTCAAGAAGGCAAAAGTGGACGATGGATGATTAAGGGAAAGATCAAACTTATGGGATTTCCGGCGCTGCGTTTTTTCAGCTATCTTAATGGCAGCCAAAGCACGTATAAAGCCGGGCTCATTAAAGAATTCCTGCAAACCCAATTTGGTATATTACCCATACATGCTGAAGTTCAATCGTCCAATTGCGATAAAGCCGAAATCACCTACAAGGCACACTTTCAGAAGAATTATATCGCACTGGGCAAAGGCGGGTTCAAACTCGCACTACCCCAACTCTACCAACAGGCCGTTGATGATCAGTTGGTAGAAAAGTTCGGCCCGGTTTTTATGGAGCCTTTTGAGCAGCAAGATTCTTGGGAACTTCCCACACCCCCTAAAAACAAACAATTATATGGCTTTGATATGGCGTTTGCCCATCAACAATGGTCCGGCAAGGGCACCCATGTCACGCGGAGCTATTGGCAGCTTGCACAAACCTTTGATTCAGATGACGAACATTTGGAAACATGGTCCAAACACTGCAAGCGTTCCGGAGACAATTTGATATGGAACTGAAAATTTGTTTTAAAAAAACCAGTGCAGTGCTTTTAGGCCTGATGCTATGGAGCTGTTTGGCATCATGCGTTACAATGCTGCCACCGATGATGACAAGTGAAAATCGCAAGTTACCGACAGATCAATGGAAAAAATTCGGTGCATTTTATGAATATGATGAAATGCGAATTCAGATCGATGATTTCGACACTGGAAGTGGCTTCTTTACCCATTATATTCTGAATCAAAAAATTCACATCCTGAACCGGAAAGGTCTACAATATGGCACCTTTGAAATCCAAAAGCTGGGTGAAATCGTAGCCCGATTCGATCTTCAACTTATATCCCCACAGGGAAAAGAGGTGGCCCTCAATATTGCAAAAATTCGTCAAAAGTACATTGATACAGGTAAGGTCATTGTCCCCAAGGTCGAACCGGGTTGCCAGATTCTTCTTAAAATAATATTCACAAAAAACCGTATCTTGGACGACTACGAGCACTGGTTCAGAAAGCCCATCCCAGTACTTAAAAGCCGTTTTTCCTTCTTTCGTCCTCCAGACATGCATTTCCAATGTAAAAATTATGGAACCATTGGTGAGCCCCAACAGCTAAATCCTGGAACCCGGAAAGGCATGGTCTGGAACGGCATGAACCTGCTTCCCCAAGACGATACCTTTGAAAACAACTGGCGATTCGATTTGGAGCCACGAGTCCATTTAAGGTTGACAAAATTTCATAACCAGTATTTCACATATCATGCGCCCGGATGGGAACTTATCGCCAAAAGGTACCGCGCCTATTTACTGTCACCGTCCCTGTTTACGAATCGCTCCAAAATTAAAAAACTAGCTGAAGAGATCACCCGGGGAATCGAAGGAGAGCGTGAGCAAGCGGCAGCCATTCTATCATATGTTCAGAATGAAATTTCAAATGTGGAAGATGGTCACATCAATTTTGAAGCAATCAATATCCATAATGTCCTTGAGATAAAAAGGGGCGATCGGTGGAGTATCGCTCTTGTTCTAAAAGAGATGTTAGAAAGCCTCGGTTTCAAGGTACGTGTCTATGTGACGAGATCCCGTGACTGGGGAGGGTTCGATCCGGAAGTTCCATCCTGGCGACAATTGTATTTTCCACTTGTGGTAACAAATATTGACGGAAAACCGCAAATTGCCTATCATTATGAGGCCAACGCCGGTATGGGCGAATATCCGATTTACTTTTTTGATAATCAGGCGATGAATCTGGAAGATGGCGCTATCGTATCCTTGCCGGATCCTCTATACCGGCACTTTAAGGCCAGCTTCAATGCAACCGTCTCATTGAACAAATGGGACGGCAACCACCCCTGGAAACTTACCTACAGTCAATATGCCGGCATGTATATACGCAAAGAACTAATCAACGAATCAAATTTGCGGCAGCGACGCTACTTTGAAAAAATGGCCAAACAGTATGATACTCAGAATGAAGTCACCCATTTCCAGGCAGATGGATTGAATGTACGCGGGGATGTGCAGGTTACGCTGAAGCTTAAAAATAAAGACTTCAAAATAGCACGACCCGGAGCAGCACAATATTCTCTGGCGCCTTGGTATTCAACCCATTTTGAACACTATGATCCTTCCATGCAGACGTCCTATGATAGTGGCCTTGAAGTTACTTTTGAAGAGAACCTTTTGATCAAAACACCAACCGGCAAAACAATAACGGTGCACCACGCATGCCTGCCACTGGACAACGACCTGTTTTCTCAAGAGTGTGTGAACAAAAAAACCCCTGAAGGCATTTTACTGAAACGCAAACTTGTCCTTAAAAAAGGAAAGCTCGGACCGGATCAATTGGTGGCCATCCTTCCCGATATCGAAAAACTCAATCGAATTGACGAATCCTACGTGATTGAAAAAAGAAAGTGAGATTCTACTGCGAGTCCTGCACCATTCTATGCCTGCCTGACGAAATTACAATTACTGCGCATCTCAATTACAAATTTTTCTAATTATAAACGGATTTTTGGATACTGCTGGTCGAACCGTTAAAAACCAGTTCCCGCTCGGTCCCGTCCTGTATTGAATTCTCTTCTCCTGGCTTGACGCATTGCATCACACTGAAAAAATTTGTGAGAAAATAAAAGTTTGGCATGCATTGTGTATTAACACCGTACAGTGTATTTGATACACATCGCATTTTAGGCTGCAATGCATCAACGTTTAATTCAGACGGTTGGCGTTAGGCGCTGCCAAACCACATGAAGAAATGAGGCGGTTTGATGTAAGCCTGTAACCCAACAATTTATGCTATCTTTGCCGGCTGACCCTATTGCCATCTAAAACGAGTCTCACCCTGCAGGTACGATCTCTTACAGCGCAAGACCAAACCCTTAAGACGATGATTGATGCGGCACCTTTTCTACGCCGCTGGTGATCTTTCACGCACCATAACAAAACAAGGTTATCAAAATGTGGGTCGGAAAAATTATTTAGGCTTAACTGCCTTTTCAAAAACCGGCGTTTCGTTAACTTCCAATCTCGGAGGTGAAGGATGAAAAAGAAAAAAGGCGTCATTCAAAGAAATATCTGTATATTGACCGCCCTTATGTTTCTCTGTTTTGCATCGCTTTTGACGGTGGCGGGTGTAAACGGGTTGCATCTGCTGATTTATGCTGCAGCACCCTGCTTTTTTCTATTTATATTGTTTTTGTACAGCGCCCAGGCCACACCGCAAATGCTAAAACAGGTCATTAAAAACAGCGAGAATCCACGCTTTTGGTTCTGAAAAAAATTAGGTCGTTTGCACCATCATCTGCTATCTGCACATCAAGCAATCTTTACGCAATCTTTATACACTTGGGTCTATTTCGTATTATATTGAACCAGGTGTTTGAGATATCCTGTTACAGCACATGACATGCTGCAGATGAAATCGGAGGCAAATGAACATGTCCAGCCAAAACAGCTTGCATCCGGCCCGTACCGCCCTATGTTTTTTGCTGTCCCTCGGGTTGTGGGCGTGCTCCCAAAGCGCAACGCCGGCAGCCGAACAACAACTCGACACGACGGAGGCCGGCATGCCCCTATCCCAACGAAACCTGACCACACTGGCATCGATTCCGCCCATTGATGCGGCCGTACCGGACATCATCGAAACCGCCACCTTCGGGCTGGGATGATTTTGGGGGATTGACGCCCAGTTTGGGGTCATTGACGGCGTGCTCCGCACCCGAGCCGGATATGCCGGCGGTCAAAAGCCCAACCCGGACTACGGCAATTTGGGTGATCATACCGAGACCGTCCAAATCGATTACGATCCCCGGCGCATCACTTATAAGGATCTCCTGCGCATCTTCTGGAAGAGCCATCGCCCGGAACAACGCTCATGGAACCGGCAATATATGAACGCCGTTTTCTATCACAATGAAGCGCAGCGCCGACAGGCGGAAGCGACCCAAGCCGACATCCAAAACCGAACCGGCGGCCCCGTTCACACCCAGGTGCTTCCCCTGCGAGCGTTCTACCGCGCCGAAGATTACCACCAGAAATACCTGCTCAGACGACATTCGGATCTGGCCAACGCGATGGCGCGTATCTATCCGCTGTTCAACAATTATGTCGATTCCACCGCTGTGGCGCGCCTCAATGGCTATGTGGGCGGCTACGGCAATGCGGACCAGTTGACACGGGAGATTGAAGCGCTGGGACTGAGTCCTTCAAATCAAAAAGAGTTGTTTGAACAGGTCGGCAGAAAAAGATAGTCTTATTAGGTTCAACCATCTCGTTCACGAAGCGATGGCCTGTATACCCTCATGCGAATATCCCGCCGCTTATTTTTTGATTGAATCCTTGACATTCCTTGATATAGAGAAGAGCGCGTTTGGTGTATCCATGATGCAAACCTAATTTTCAGCGGAGATATGCAATGAGAAACAACTTGATACTTGGAATTGGAATGGTGTTGATGTGGACCGGCTTGTGTTTTGCGGAGGGAGATGGCGACCATATCTGCTTCCATCGGATCGACGCCGATCAAGACGGCAGGGTCACCTTTAAGGAATTTGCCGAGCATTACGGCAAGGATGAAATAAAATTCAAAACTGCGGATGCGGATGGTGACGGTCAGCTGACCCATGATGAGTACCATGTCGCCCTGGGTCATGGGGCGGCGGATAAACACACCGCAAAATGAGATATCGGCAGCCGGCGACGACGGATCTATGGTTCAATGCAAAGGTGTTGAAACCCATTGTCGATGTGAAGGTTTACCGTTTCACCCGACCTGTAAAACAGGGGATGCACAGCGTTTGGGCCCTATAGCGACGGGAGCGGGTCTCCATGACCGATTCGCCGCAGGCTTCGCAGATCAGGCTGTTGACTACTCTGGCCTCGCGGGGCAGGGACCGTTCAGCAGGTTGAATATCAAAGATCTCCTCAAGACCGGCTGTCATGAGCCAGCTTGCCATATTGTCACGGGCTTCACGAAGCAGGGCCTCTTCATCCGGGCTTAGCGCCGTCTTACGGCGTTTTTCGTTCAATGCCGCCACCTTCTCATGTTCCCGGGGATTGAGATTCGGACGAATCAGCAGGCGGGCGGCTTTGCCGTCGGCGCGTCGAAAAAAGGTGAATGCGTTTTTACCGTAATCCTTATGTATGAGATTGCCCTTGCCGAAAGTACAGCCGGTAAGGCACTGGATAGCATCCACCGCGCACATATCGGTTTCCACAAGGGCCACCAGCTCTTCATCCCGGGATCGGCCGCAAAGCTCGGTCAAGACCCATTCCGAGGCACGGATGCCGTAGGCCAATCCAGGACACCAATGCCCATGGAAGGCAATTGCCTGATCGATAAGGTCTTGGGGTAACGTACAGCGCATGACATTGTCTCCTTTGAATGGGCTGGGTTTGAAAGTACCACGGTTCCGCTGACAAAATTTACCCTATCAAATATCAAATGGCGGTTCGAGTCCCTTTCGCTAAATCGAACCGGAAAAACACTTTAAATCGGCATTTGACGTTTTTTGAACATCAGGTGGTGCACGCCCTTACCACGGGTTTTCCTGTCCGGCGTCAGGTTGGAATCACCAAGGGAAATCCCTTGTGGTGATGGATCTCCACATTGATGTCATAGACCGCCTTGATGATTTTTGCCGTCACCTGCCCGGGGGTAACTGCTGCATGGATGCCGCCGTTTTTTAAAAAAAGGCATTTGTCGGCGAACCGCAAGGCCGTGCTGAGATCATGCAGGGTCATCACCGCGCAGACCCTGTGTTCCTGGATCATTTGACGGGTCAGTTTCAATATTTCCACCTGATTTTTCAAATCCAAACTGCTGGTGGGTTCATCCAGCAACAGCAGGCGGGGCTCCTGAACCATCGCCCGCCCCACGGCCACCTTCTGCAGTTCACCGCCGCTCATGCGATCGATGGGGCGCATGGCCAGCTTTTCCAGGTGCAGGCTTTTGATGGCGCCGTCTACGATCCGCAAGTCTTTTTTATTGGCCCGAAAACGGATGTGGGGCCGGCGGCCCATGAGCAGGGCATCGAAAACGGTCATCCTGGCGGCGGTCTGCCGTTGCGCCACATAGCCGATGCGCCGGGCCACGCCCATGGTATCCAGTTTAAGGATATTTTCGCCTTCCACCAGAACAGATCCGCCGGAAGGTTTCAGGATGCCGTTGATGCAACGCAGCAAGGTGGTCTTGCCCACACCGTTAGGGCCGAGGATGGCCACCACTTCACCTGGCCGGACAGCGAAAGTGACGCCATCCAGCACGGGCCGACCATTGTACTTGAAGCGCATGCCGTTGATATCCAGGATCATCGCATGGGCCCTTTCATGATCAAGACCAGAAAGACCGGGGCTCCCATAAAGGCCGTGAGGATGGAGACCGGCAACAGGTGCGGGGCCAGGATGAGACGGGCCGCCGTATCCGATACCACAAGCAGGAGCGCGCCCAGCAGGAAAGAGGCCGGCAGCAAAAATCGGTAGTCCGCGCCAATGAGCTGCCTGACCATATGGGGGCAGACCAGACCTACAAAACCGATAATGCCCAAAGCGGAGACGATTACGGAGGTGACCAGAGAAGCAACCAACATGCCGAGAAGCCGGACCCGCTCCACCCGGACGCCTAATCCTTTGGCGGTTTCATCGCCGGCCTCCACGGCATTGTAATTCCAGGCGTTGGCCATGAAATAGAGGGCAGCGGCCAGGGTTACTCCCGTCAGGACGGACAGCTCCTGCCAGGTGGCCCGCGCCGTATCGCCGAAAGTCCAGAACACCATGGCGGCCAGTTGCACGTCATCGGCAAAAAACTGCAGAAACATGGTGCCGGCGGTAAACAACGCGCCCAGGGCCACACCGGCCAAAATCATGGTTTCCGGGGTGGTGCCGCGCAACCGGGCCACTGCCACGATAAAGCAAGCGGCGAACATGGAAAAAACAAAAGCGGTTGCCGTTGTAACTGCCGGGTTGGTCAGGGTAACGGCGCCGATTTGACTGCTGGTCATGGTGCCCGATCCGAGGATCATGACGGAAAAGGCGGCCCCAAAGGCCGCGGCATGGGAAATGCCCAGCGTGAAAGGTGAGCCCAGCGGATTGCGCAAGATGGATTGCATCACCGCGCCGCTCACCGACAGGCCCGCACCAGCCACTATGGCGGCCAATACCTGGGGCAGCCGGATCTGCCAGACAATGATCTGATATCGTTTGGATTCCCCCAATCCGATCAAGGTTTGGAAGACATCCGTAACAGGAATCCGTGCAGCCCCCGTGGAGATGGCCAAAAGGATACCTCCCCCTAAAAGTGCCAATCCGCAGATAATCAGGATGGTTTTTCGCGCGATGTAACGCTGATAGCCTTGATTGACGGTTCCTTGGGCGAAATGCATGGAATACTTCCCTTTAGCGTAAAGCAATCGGTTGGAAGGCAAGGTTGCCGAAAGCCGTGTTCAATGCTTCAAAGACAGGTTGGCCCACCAGAAAGGTGTAGATCTCATCCGCCTTGGCAGCCGGATCGATCTCCGCAAACCTGTCGGGGTAAAGCAGTTTGCCGATAAAGTAAGCGTTGGCCATGATGGAACCGAAGTTCCGGCTGTACCAGTTGTAGGGCAATACACCGTATACCTTGCCGCTGTCTATTGCGGATAAAGTCCGGTAAGCCGGATCCGTTTTCAACTCGAAAAGGCCGCCGGCCTTATCGCCCATCTGCAGGGTGGACAAATCAAGGAAGAGATATTCCGGGTCCCAAGTGACGATCTTTTCCTTGGCAATGCTGCTGTGTTGCAGGCACTTGTCGTTCATGGCCGGAAGATGGGCCAGGTTGCGGGCGTTGACAAAAGTAAAGGGCGGATAGAGCGGCTCGGTGGACTGGAAACCATGGGGGCCGCGATAGGCAATGCCGCCGACGAAACAAGTCGGGCGTTTGTCTGCGGCAATATCGACGGTGCGTTGGTGCAGGTCGGCGATCAGCGCATTGAAAAAGGCGATGACTTTTTCCGCCCGTCGTGTCCGGCCCAAGGCTTCGCCCATGATACGCAGGGAGCGGTACAGGTCGGCCCGGTGAGTACCCATGTCACCGTAATTCAGTACCAGAACGGGAATGCCGGTTTTTTGGGAAAGCGCGATGGGATCGTGCCCCATGGTAGAGAAGGTTTTAAATATCACCTGGGGCAGAGGTGTCAGGCTTAAAATGCGCTCGGGGTGGTCATGGCCGCGGAATTCACCGAAGACGGGATAGGTCTTGAACCGGGGATTGGCCATGGCATAAGGCCGCGCATCAAATTGGTTTTTTCTTTTTTCAATATCATCCACCGCCACGATTTTATCTTGGGCGTTAAGATAGGTCAGCAAACGGAGGGCGCCCGCACCGGAGCAGATCACCCGCGCGATGTTGTCGGCAATATCCACCCGGCGGCCGGTACCGTCGGTGATCGTGCGACCTGAAGCCGGATGGGCAAAGATAAAGCAACAAAGAACGATGATAAAAACAATCGACATGGGTTTGCAGGGGTCTGTGTGTGACATGGATGCGCCTCGCTAGAAAACAAAAAAGCCACGAAAGCATCTATTCCTTGAACTGGAATGATACGCCTTCGTGGCTGGTTAATATAATGCTATGGTTTGCTTTAAAGGCCTGCCTTCAGGCAGGTTTTGATTGGAACTCAAACTATCGGTCTGCCACGGTTTTTGTCAAGCGAAAAGTCGCATCGATGCATAGCCGCCCATGGCCATGACAGCCGACCCAGCTGTACATTGAAGATATCAGATGCCGCCGTATGCCGATTGACAGTCTCGGCGCATGATGCGGTGCTCAGCCGCTATCATAGCATCGACTTCACCCGCCGCCCTTGGCCACTCTGTAATTTTTGAGCAACATCAGGCCTCAGGGAAAAATTCCGTCTTGGCCGTTACCGTGGATTTTATGGCATTGAGGGTATCGCTTAATACCGAGATTACATTTTCCCGGATATCGCCGGCCACGGCCAGCAGCATGACATCATCGCCCACCTTGAGGTCGCGATCGGCATTGATCTGAACCAGGATTTCGATAATTCCCGGTCTTTGCTTGTGAGTCTGCACGACGCGTTCCAACTGCACCGGGTCCACTGCCACCCGAAGGCCGTTGACCTGGCGACCGTCCCTGGAAGTTCCCCGCACCACACCCTTGTGGCACAGGATCATACCCGCTTTGTGATAGTCGGGCCGCTGCTGAATCTGTTCAACCAATGCATTGATATCCATACATCTCTCCTTCAACCAGCCGCTGTACGGGCTGAGGGTTCTGATCATAAGTGCGATGTGAACGATTTTAGTGATTTGTTCCAAAATGCCGGGTGCATTTCAGGTGCACTTTTCCGAGCATGTCGACCCGTATCATCCGCACCTCAAACTTTCAAGCCCAGAAGCAATGGACGCCATCTTCTGAGAAACGCATCGCCATTGTCTCCATCACCAAAAGATATCGGTTCTTTTTAGTCAATATACCGGCTAAAATTTATTGCTGTAATTTGATAATATGCCGATAATAATATATTTATTGACATAAAAGCATCAGATGGGCATACTCGTTCGCGCAAATAGCAACCTCTATCCTTAGGTGAACTTCATGAAGCGAACCCTCCCCATCTATATTTTGGCTTGTTTTGTTCTTAAAATGGCCTCCCCCGGCGTTCTTTTCGGTGACACCGGTTCCGGCTCACCCTTTGTACAACGGGTGGGCCGCACCGACTGGCAAGTGCACCTGAAAGAGTTTACGATCAGCCGGCAACACGACGGCACGACCTTTTCCCTGCGGGTTGGGGATGGACGTCGTCTTTCCTTTGGATTGGAATCAGTTGAATCTACCGGATCGGCATCCGATACTTTGGGCCCATTGCAGGTGAAAAACAAGGCCATTCTGCGTGACCTGCTCGAGTGCGCCCTTCAATTTTCCGGCACGCCCCGCAACGGCAAGTTCACCTTGGTTTTGAATTGGTTTGACTATCCCAAGCGCATTCGATCCTGGGCGGACGTCTGGCGGGACTCTGAATTGAGAGCCAAATGGAATTCCATGAACCGCCACGTCCGCTACCGGCAGTTGACCGGCATGATCGCCAAGCACCTTCAACAGGATATGGCCCCGGTGGCACGAGCCATGGGGTTCACCATCACCGGTGCCGATATGGAGAAAATGGGACATCCCACGCCAGCGGAGCTTCTCATCCACTGCCCCGCCTTTGATTCATCAGGATTGCCCGCGGACTTGACCATTCCGGTTCCCTTGATGCTCAGCCTGGCGCTGACGCCGACAATGGCGCCCGGATCGACTGCCGAGCCGTCGATGCCCGCCACGCCCGCCTGCAGGGTGGACGACCTTTTTGCCACAGCCCAACGCGATGCGTCCAACGTCTATTGCGTATATCATCGCAGTCTGAATGAATACGAGATCACGGGGGACACCCAAAAGGACAATGGCACATATGACCGTATGATGCCGTTGAGCGATCCGCGCTGCCATCCCATCGCCGGGCAATTGTTGAGCGCCAGCTTGAAGGCCGCCCAGCACGACCAGCGTGAGAAGCTCTCTTTGAGAATTCATCTGGCGCACTACCCGAAAATCTACCAGGACGCGGTCCAGCATTTCACATTCAAAACCGGCCCGCCGGAAAAGATGCGCCTGCGTCGCGCCGGCATACCGAACCGGCAGTTTCACCTGTTCAAACCCAGCTCCGCCTCGCTTTTGCCCACCGGGTTGACCGCTTTTATCAATCGCATCGGATACGCATTCGATCGATTCGAAATGAGCTTGGCATCAAAACGCAAAGGATCCCAATACCCGGATTTTAAACGCCTGCTGAAACCGATAGGCATTCAACCCAACGATCGACCAGCCGTGCCGGATATCGTGTACATGGTCCTGCGAAAAAAGTAGGGAATTGCGGGACATCTTTAAACAGGATGCCCCATGCTTTCCCCATCTTATTTAGTCTTTTTTGGGTATTTTTGGGTATATTTATGGGGATGCCGTATTGACAGGTGACGATTTTTATGGGTATTTTTGGGTATATTTATGGGTGCCCAGGAGAATCTATATGAAAGAACCAATTGTAAATATAACAAAATATATTTTAAGACAGATTTCCGATATCGATGAGTTCAAGGGGGTGTGGCGTGCTATCGGCAATCTAAAGCCCGAACGGCTGCTTGCGCTAAAAAAAATCGCTACCATTGAGTCCGTTGGTTCTTCAACACGGATCGAGGGTGCTAAGATGACCGATCAAGAGGTGGAAGCGCTGCTGACCGGTATTGATATCCGGTCGTTTCGTTCCCGCGATGAACAGGAAGTGGCCGGATACGCCGAGGCCATTAATCTGGTCTTTGACGCTTATGACCAGATACCGATCTCAGAGAACCATATCAAACAGCTGCATCGGGTTTTGCTTAGATATAGTGAAAAGGATACCCGGCACCGGGGCGAGTATAAAAAATTGCCCAACCACGTGGAGGCCTTCGACCAAAACGGTAAAGGCCTGGGAGTGATTTTCGAGACGGCCACGCCTTTTGATACGCCCATGAAGATGGAAGCATTGGTTTCATGGACCCATCACAGTCTGGACCAAAAGGATCTTCACCCGTTGTTGATCATTGCAGTTTTTACAGTACACTTTCTGGCGATCCATCCATTTCAGGACGGCAACGGACGGCTTTCCAGGATACTGACCACGCTGCTATTATTGCAAAATGGTTATCTGTATGTGCCTTACAGTTCTATAGAGAGCATTGTCGAACAAAACAAGGATGGATACTATCTGGCTTTAAGAAAAGCGCAAAGCACCCTGGACCAGAAAGATGAAAAGCTGGATGCCTGGCTGTCCTTTTTTCTCAACTGCATAAAAAAGCAAAAGGACAATCTGGCCCTAAAGATCGAACGCGAACAGTTGATGGCAAAGCTGCCGGCGCTTTCCAGCCAGATCCTGGAAGTCGTCAAGCAGCATGGTCAGATGGCGATTTCCGACATCCAGGCCATCACCCAGGCCAACCGCAACACCATCAAGGTGCGATTGCGTGAACTGGTAAATGATGGCTATCTCACCAAGCAGGGTAAGGGCAAGGGGACCGTGTACTTGCCCGGTGAGATTTCGCCTTAAATAAAACGACGATTCATGAAGAAATTTAATCTTCACAAACCGCCGTCAAATATACGTTTGTACAATTTATCAACAACGTCCCGGAAGTTCACCGGAAGTTCAAAAAAATCTTACGCCGCTCAATCCCCCTGGCCATGATGTGATGCACGGCTCCCGGCGCGTCTATTCTAGCTCGTCTTGGCATGCATCATCACTATCACAACAAAATAAACTTGTAAATGTGCAAATATGAAGGGCGTCCCCATGTTCAACGTCCCTAGAGGATTTGGGGATTGACTATCACCTTCAGATGCTAAATAATGGCTTAAATTTAACAAAAAGCTTGATATTTAATATTTTTAGGTGATTTTATGGCGATCGGTGACAAGATACAGACACTAAGAAAGCAACACCGCTGGAGCCAGCAACAATTGGCCAAAAAGATCGGCACCAGCGGCCCGATCATCGGCCGGTATGAACGCGGCGAGATGACCCCGTCGGTGGAGGTGGCCAAAAAGCTGGCCGACACCTTCGATGTCACGTTGGATTATCTGGTGGACGACACGGGTAAGGCTGCAGAGATCAAAGACAAGGCCATGCTTCAGCGCATCATGGAGATTCAGGCACTGGATACAGAAGATCAAAAAACCATTGTTCACGTGCTCGACAGCCTGTTAAGAGACGCCAAGGCCAAAAAAGCCTATGCTTCCCATTAAGTTAGGAGAGACAACCCCATGCATACTCAAAACATAAAAGAACAAGCCCATCAGCTCTTGGACAATCTGCCCGACAGCGCCACCTGGGATGATGTGATGTACCGGATCTATGTCCGTCAGGCCATCGAAGCCGGAGTCAAGGACAGCGATCAGGGCCGCACCATCGATGTCAAGGAGGTTCGCAAAAGGTTCGGTCTTCCGGCATGAGGGTTCACTGGACCAACAATGCCGTTGATCACCTGGTCAGCATCTACGAATATATCTCTTTAAACTCGTCCACCTATGCCCGGCGCATGGTGGACAGGATCACCCGGCGCTCAGAGCAAATCGGCGATCAGCCGTATTCGGGCCGCAAGGTTCCCGAGTACGAGGCCGAAGATATCCGCGAGCTGATCGAAAAACCCTACCGGATTGTCTACCGCGTAAAACAGGACCAAATCGACGTGCTGGCCGTGATACACGGCGCACGGCTGATGCCCGACGATATTTAAAAAGCGGTGCGTCTGCGTGCTCGGGCTGCGGCCCCTGGTGGAGCGTCGGGTCCTAAAGCTTCCTGCGCTCGCAGCCTGCGTCTTGATTTGATGCCCACCCGGCCGACCCTTTGAGGTGGGTCCGCCTCCTCGGGCTCCAGCCCCATTCGGGGCTTGCGCTGCCTGCGGGGGCGGCCCGTCGTATTTGATTGCCCCCGCCCGCCGGGTTTGAGGTTCTCTATGAGGTTGTAGGTGTGCGGCCGCTCCGCATTGCGGCAAGTCGCTTGGTTCGGCACGTCTGATAAGAGCTCTTATCATACATGGCTTTTTGGCATGCGGCCTGCCAATGATGGACCGTGCAGCCCGCCCGCCAAAAACCTGCCCGAACCAAGCTATACATAACGGAACGTTATGTCTACTTGCCGCAAAGCTGCGCTGGGTTGATGCTGTTAAGACCGTTGGTGGGTGACCGCCCGTCCGCCCCAAAGGGGCTCCCGCTAAGGATGGGATCGATTTTATAAAAACAAAACGGCGGTTAAAGAAATAGTCAATCCTTGTAAACCGCCGTATGTCATTACTTTATAAGGAGTTAATAAGTTTAGGGCGTCCCCAAAGTCCCATGTCTGAGAATCTGGCCGCATTCATGGACGCATTTGAAAAAGCGTTGGCCAAACGCGGTATACCCAGAAAGCTTTATGTAGACAACGGTGCCGCCTATCGTTCACGCAAACTTGAGTTTACCTGTGCATCGCTTGCAATTGCCCTGATCCATGCAAGGCCCTACAAGCCACAGGGAAAAGGTAAAATAGAGCGCTTTTTTAGAACCGTCCGCGCCCACTTTTTGCCCTTTGCCCGCACCGCAGCTCTGGATGAACTGAATAAGGATCTGCACCACTGGCTTGATAATGTCTATCATCAAAGAAATCACAGCGCCACGGGTGCAACACCCTTTGATCGGTTTACCGGCAATCTGGCCTGCATCCGCCAAGCGCCAAAGAACCTGAAAGATTTCTTCAGAAAAGCCGTTTACCGCACAGTTGCCAAGGACCGGACCATATCCCTGGAAAACCGTTTGTTTGAAGCCCCGGTGGTATTGATCGGTAAACGTGTGCTTTGCCTGTACCATGAAGATGCCCCTGAGCGGATAGAAGTGATGTTCAACCAGCAATCCTATGGCTTTTTGGTGCCGGTGGATCTGCACATCAACTGCCGGGTTAAAAGGGATAACAACAAAATCACACAGATCGAGTCCGGCACCGCGGGCAGTTACCACGGAGGTGCGCTATGGAAATGAAAAACAAGTACAAAGTGTTTTTCGGTCTGCGAAAAGATCCCTTTGCCCCGGATATCGATGTCAAAGACATTTTGCAAACCCAACAGCTACAGGCCGCTGTTAACCGTTTTGAGTACAGCATTCAAATCGGGGCCGTTTACCTGATCACCGGAGAGATCGGTTCAGGCAAATCCACGGCGATCCGTTATCTGCTCAACTGTTTGCATCCATCCGAATACAAAACCATCTATGTGACCGCCAACACAGGCTCGATCATGGAACTGTACCGGCTGATTATGGCGGCTTTCGACATGCCGCCCACCGGCATGTCCCGTGCGTTGATGAGCGGGCGTATCAAAAACCAGGTGCTTGAACTGCTCAACGGTAAAAAGAAAAACACCGTGCTGGTCATCGACGAAGCCTCACTGTTGCGTCTAGACGTATTTGCAGAGCTACACACCCTTTGTCAATTTGAGATGGATTGCAAACCGTACCTGCCGTTAATCCTGGCCGGCCAATCCAACCTGCTGGACAATCTGATCTATCCGGGCAGCTTGCCGCTGGCATCACGGGTGGTGGCCAAAAGCCATTTTACCGGTGCTGATCTTGAACAGATGCAAACTTACTTGAAGCACCATCTTCGCATTGCCGGCACAAAGCGCATGCTGTTTGATGAAACAGCGGCAGTTGCAATCCAGCAAGGCTCAGGCGGTATCTTCAGAAAAGCCAATCATCTGGCAAGAGGCGCACTGGTCGCTGCCGCCATGGAAAAAAGCAAATCGGTCAACGCCGAACATGTGCGTATCGCCGCATCTGAAATCTTCTAAGGAGGCCCCATGGCTAATCACAATGCTCCACAACAGATAAAAAATCAGATCGAATACATCGTTTTAGAGACCATTTTGGCTGTTTTGGAAAAACTGACAGCCGATATTGCCGCCATGAGAAAAAGTACTTCTGAAATGAAATTTTAAGCTTCCGGTGAAACGGAGCCGGGCAATGCTGGGGAGCAACCCGGCAAGGGATAGCCGGTTGAGGAGGCATATTATGCCCAAAGGGCAAGATTACTTGTTGCAAGTGATCTTGCCCTTACTTGTTTATATGCTTCCTGCATATGCCTTGAAAACCCATAAAATCAGACGGGACGATAGCGACTTGTTCCACCAATTTGAAAAAGATGAACCCTCTTCAAATTAATGCGGGAATTGTGTTCCAGGTAATGCGAAAAACAACACCGACACTTCATGGCCTGTCACAGCGACATGTCCCAAAGGCGACAAAAAAAACGACGATTAAAGAGAAAACCATCTCTGTAAACCGCCGTCTGTGAAGGTTTTATATCAAATGTGAAAATCTGAAGGGCGTCCCTCTGTTTCACTCTGTTTCCCCCTCTGTTTCCCCTCTGTTTCCCTTTATGGACGTGGACGTCCCGGAAGTTTCCCTTATAGCAGGGGGCCTAAATAGCTTATCCAACAATATCATTTCTTGCACTGTTCTCTCTCTATCTTTTGTTTTTAAAATAACATCTCTTGCCTTTAACAACTCGTCAGATATTGTAATAGTCACTCTCTTGCCAAAACTGTCGATATAATAGTATTTTTCACCAGTTTGCAGATACAACGCTCTCGCGATTGCATATTGAGTAGCTTCTATCGGATGCCGTTCATAGTTTTCTAAAAGCTTTTCGAGCAGCCGGACAATACCATCATTACCAATAAGGCCCATGCTATCGACTATATAGTGCTGCAACCTTCGCCGACTCTTGTCGTCTTGGGTATCAACATAGGCTTTCATTAAGTAACCTGCTGCCTCCCTTTCCCCGGCAACTCCAATTGTTCTTATAAGAAGACCCTGGAGGCTTGGTTGCTCATTTCTTATTAGCTGTTCAAGTAGTTCTTTTCTAAAGCTTTCTTTTTGAGATAATTTATAAATCCTTTCTAACGCAAAGTATCGAACACTTGATGGATCATCTGAGGCAAGAGCTATACTAAATAAAACTTTTTTATTGCTCAAGGCCGCGTTAATTAGCGCAGCCCCTAAAACAAATACAACAAGCACTAATATTATAATTTTCATTTTCTTATTCATAATATAGAAATCAACTCCTGTTTTGGAAGCATTTTAGGATGCAACCGATATTATTTGATCCCAATTTCTACTGGTTCATCCCATTCTTCTAATGTAACCTCTCCAGTTCGGCCTGTTGCAAATGGGCCAAGCTCCTCCCTGCTAATTAGTTTACCAGTACAATCATCATAACATTCTTCAGCATAATCAATATACTCTCTTAGCCCCTGCACTATTTCATGGTGGACGGTCCAGCTTAAGGTTAGAGACACCTCGCCAACAAATATTCCTATGAGATTTCCTAACGCATTTCTGATTAATGCTTCTGTTCCACCAACATTGGTAATAAGGTGAAGCTGGTAAATAGGATCTCCGCCCAGATAAGGGTCGCCCATCTGTACAATTTTGCAATATAAGCCAAAAAAATCTATATAACGAATAGGATTGTTTGCAACGTAAGTATAGAGATTTATTCCACCTCGAAGCCCGATGGGATCAGCTCTCAGATATCTTCCAAGCGATGGATCATAATATCTGTGGTAGTTGTAGTGCAGCCCAGTCTCTTGATCATAGTATTGGCCGGCATATACTATGATACGGTTTTTCGACCCCCGTAGAGCTGTTTTTTGCCCCCTCTAGCGAGTCCATTTCAAAGAGCTGGACCAAGTTTAGATCCTTCATCGCAATAAATCAACAATATCTTGCAGTTAAAGAAAAAGCCTTTTTGTTTTAACCGCAAAGGCTACTATCAGATCCGGCTGCGCCCGCAGCAACCGGAGGCCCGGCACGGGCCGCAGGGCGAGGACGCAGACGCTTACCTTGGGGGAGCCCCCTTTGGGGGCGGACGGGCCGCGAACCAAGGCGGATGATACAAAGTGATGACCAGGAAGCGCAGGCCTCGGGGCAAGTAGACATAATGTTTCATTATGTCTAGCAAAGTAAGGGAAGGTTTTGGGCGTGTGGGCTGCGCTCCACCCTTGCAGACCGCATGACCAAAAGCCACTGCTGATAAGGCCGCCTTATCAGCCGTGCCGAACGAAGCGACTTGCCCCGAGGCTGGAGCGACCGGCGGCAACCCACTTACAGGCCTTTAAAGCCACACGGCCCGGTGGGCGGGGGATCAGATAGGCCCGATCCTTATTTAGGGTGGTTGGGTGGGGATATTGATAAAGACGCAGGCCGCCCCCGCAGGCAGCGAAGGACCCGACGGTCCATCAGGGGCCGCAGCCCGAGGAGGCGGACGCACCACAGCTTATGGTTGGTATGATGATGGGGTGGGTTTTACTTGGATTGTTTAGCGTTGGCGGGTTTGTTCATTAGGTCGGTGAGCACTTGCTTGATGGCTTTGGCCCCTTTTTTGTAGCACACAACGGCCAGCAGCTCTTTTTCTTTCCACACAGACCAATGACGGGTGTTTTTGTATCGCTTGATGGTGATCATTTAGCCTCCTTTTGATAGGGTTTCTGAAGGGTGATACTGTGCGTGGATCTGTTTCAGATCGTTGATGGTCACATGGGTGTAGATCTGAGTGGACTCTAACGACTCATGGCCGAGCAACTCTTGAAGATGGCGCACCGGAGCACCGTTTTTGAGCATGTGGGTGGCGCACGTGTGCCGGAACGTGTGGGTGGTGGTGTTCTTTTTGATCCCGGACGCAAGGGCGCATCGCTTGACCACGGCCCATACGCTGTTAGGGTCCATCTTTTGACCCCAGCGGTTTAGGACCAGATGGCCGGGATCATCGCCATTGGTAAAGGCCGGTCGAACCATTAAGATATAGTTTTGCACCAGCTCACACACCCGGGCGCTGACCGGCACCACCCTGTCTTTATCGCCTTTGCCGTGGATCAGGATGTATCCGGCCGCAAGGTCAAGGTCTGGTAGGCGGATGTTGGCTACTTCTGCCCGTCTAATGGCCGTATCATAAAGCAGTTCAAGGATAATGCGGTTTCTATAGCCGCTGTTGGTGCGGATATCCGGCGCTCTTAACATCTGCTTTACTTCCTTGGATGATAAGATCACCTTGGGCAAGCGTCTGGGTTTTTTGGGCAGCCGGATCGATTCTGCCGGATCGTGCAGCAGATAGTCTTGGTCCTTAAGATAACGGGTAAAGCCCTTGATAACGCCCATTCGTTGAGCCTGGGTACGGATCGACAGCGGTTTGCCTTTGGCGGTTAAACAAAAACAAAGTTCTTGCTGGTAGTCGGCTATCACCTCGGCGGTCAGATCCTCGATGTGAAGGACCTTTTCGACCTGTAAGAACTTGACCAGGCGGCGAAGGTCGTACTTGGTGCCCTTGATGGTGTGTGGTGAGCGGCCAAGGGCCTTTAGATGGCTCAGGTAGTCGATGGTGGCTTGTTCGATCTTCATAGGTTCTTTCCCGGATGTGTGCGGTTGTGGGTTTGTTTGACCTCGACGGGCATCACTTTGGTGTAGCTTTGGGTGGTTCTTAGGCTGCGATGGCCCAACAGTTTTTGGATGTAACGGATATCAGCGCCTTGTTGGAGCAGATGGGTGGCACAGCTTCGTCTGAACACATGGGGCGATACCGGTTTGATGATACCGGCCTGGTTGCGGTACTTTCGCATGGCTTGGCGCAAGGTGCCGGGTGTGATGGCCTCACCGGTGTTGAGCAAAAAAAGACGACGCTGACGGGGTCGCTTTCTGGCATAATGCGGCCGGATCTTTTCTAAGTACTCTTTGAGCCTGCCGGCGGCGGTCTTGCCCAGGGGCACCACCCGTTGCTTTTTCCCTTTGCCCTTGCGGATGTAGAGCACCTTGTCTTTTAGGTCCACATGGTAGATTTCAAGGTGGATCAGCTCGTCGAGCCGTATGGCCGTTGCATAGAGCACTTCCATCATGGCCCGGTCACGAATACCGGTTTTAAGCGATAGGTTGGGTTGACCCATCACTGTTTTGACCTCTTCAATGGTTAGCACCGGGCCTATTTTACGGTGCTTGCGGCAGATCTCAACGATACCTTCGGTGGGATTGATCAGCAGCTTGTGGGTTGCAACCAGGTGTTCGAACAGGCGCTTGACCGGACGGATCTTCAACGCCTTGGTCTCTGCGGCCACCGGTTCAGCCATTACCGATGCTTGATAGTCAATGATCATGTGGTGGGTCACCTTGAGCAGGTCCGATACGCCAAGGGTTTGCAGGTGGCGTATGAACTGATCCAGGTATTTTTGGTAGTTGGCAATGGTGGCCGGTGCATAGTCGATGGCTTTAAGATGCTGCTTGAACTCGGTGATGGTGACCAAAATGTCCAACACTTCGATACCCCCTCCCCCTGCCTTGGTTTTCTATTGCCGCCAACTCCACGTAGTTTGGTTTTTTCTTTAATCGCAGACAGATAAGCACAATCGGACAGCCCTCGAACCACCCTCGAAGTTACTCAAAAGCCCTCGAAGTGGACCGTTTGCCCCTCGAAGTTCATTTGCTCATGAGTTTTTTGATTTCATCGACAGGGGTAAGATTCAGATAGCACTTGCCGCCGTCTTCTCCCTGACCTTTGTAGTTTAAGGCGTAAGCGTATTCTTTGCCCCTTGAGCCGATACGGGCGTAAAGGTATTCCAGCTCTTCAAGCTGACGTATGTGCGCCCGCACCTGCCAGTCGGTCCAGCCGGTGTGTTCTCTGATCTGTCTGCGGGTAAAATAGACGTCATCAATGGGGCACTCTTTATTGCCGACCAGGTTCCGTACCATGTTGTAAATGCCTGTCAACAGGGTTCTTGACGGCGGAGCCAGCTCATCCAGGCATTGGCCCAACACCTCGTTGGCCAGGCGGTTGGCGGCATCGATGTCCTCAAGAGTGACCTCGATGTATTCAACGGGCTTGCCTTCGACCTGCACTGTTTGGATCTTTCTTTGATACTGATGCAGGTAGGCCAACGTGCGGATTAGCCCCAGGTACTTTTTATGGTCCCTGCGGGTCCTTAAAGAGCGATTCGGGTAGGACAGATACTCGGTGTACGGATTGACCACGGCCAGCGGCTTGAGCAAGCGTTGGGCGGCGTGGTGCTTTTTGATGATGTGTTCGCTCTTTTTCTTTTTGACCAGGCCGTCAAGGGTTTCTGCCTGACGCTGCATCTTATGGATGGCCTCGGTCATTTTTGTGGACTCATCGATGGTTAAAAACAGGAACCTTGAAGCGGTCTCACCTTCCAGCTCTGCGGCTGTGGTGGTGATCATCACAGACACAGGGCCGTTGACCGTGTACTCTTCGGTCTTCATCTTGCCGGTGCCCGGATCTTTGCCGGTGGCAGCCACGGTGATCTTTTTTGAACTTTGGATGTTGCGGATCGAATAGGCGGCCCCGCCCATGCCCACCTCTTCTTCTATGGCCAGGATCTTATGCACCAGCGAGTCTTGCTCCTTGTAGAACAAGGCCTGGTCTGTGATGCGGGTGTATTTGACATAGTCTTCATCGGGCACCAGGGATAAGACGGCGTCTTGCAAGGTGGATTTACCGGCGGCGGATCGGCTTTGGATCAGCACGGACAAGGGCTCATCGGTTTTGCGGGATATGGCTGCCAAGTAGCCTACAAGCTTGTTGGTCTGCTCGCCGGTGACCCCGATGGTTTCTAAGTCGGCCAGGATCTCAGAGAACATATCCGCGCTTTTAAGGAACCTGAGCGCTTCCGCCTTCTCTGCCTTGGTGGGCTCGTTGGGTTTGGCCTCTTTGGCCTTGGGTTTATAGTTTTCCACCAGGTTCAGGATTTTGCCGATATCTTCTTTGATCAGTTCCTCTGCGGCCCCGAACAGGCCCGTACACAGTTTGGCGAACCACACCCTTGAGCGGGACGAGTATAGATCAATGGTACTCAGCTCAAAGGGCATGTTGCCGGCTACATCAGATGACGCCTTGACGGTGGCTTTAAGTTGGGTGTCGCCTCTTTGGATGCCTTTGATCTCGTATTGGCGGTCTGCGTAGCCGACCATAAAGCCGTGGTCCGTTTGCCTGTACAGGCTTTGCTCTCGCTTGCTGACCTTGTCCGATTGTTCCAGGTTGTCCGGGTTGGCCGCTTTGAGCAAGGATTCGAACTGCTCAGGGGTGCAGCGTTTAAAGTAAATGTTCACATCTTTGACAGGAAGCTGAACCGGGTAAGGTGTGATCCCTTTTTCTTTTAATCGCAAAGATACGGCGTCAACGGCTCGTTTTCCGGGCTCGTCCGAGTCGAAGACCAGATAGGCGGCTTTGATTTTGCGGTGCAGTAGGGATAGGTGCTCATCAAGTAGGCCGTTGACGCCGTAAATCGGGATCACATTTTTAAAGCCCTGGTCGTACAAGGTCAGGGCATCGATGATCGATTCTGTTAAGATGATGGTTTGGGACCTTTTAACCGCCTGGCGATTGACCAGGCCCGATCTTTCGCCGGGAAGATACAGGTGCGTTGTGCCCGCCTCATCGGAGATGTTGCGGCCGTAGAGGTTATCGACAGATCCGCGTGCGTTGTACAACGGGAACACCACGCAGTTGTAGAACACTTCATGGCCCTTGGCGTTTAAAATGCCGATCTTTTTTAAGGTCTGTATTACCTCCGGATCTTCGGGCAGGATCTCTAAAAGCGTTCCGTTGGCGTATCCTGCGCCGAAGTCTTTCAATGTCTGGTTGTCGGCAATGCCTCGGTCATTTTTAAGGTAACTCAGCCCCCGGCTGTCCTGGGTCAACGTGTGCTGATAATACGAGACCACGCGGGCCAGCAGCTTGCGTTGTTTGACCGTTAGGCCTGCCTTTTTGTCTTGCGGCACACCGCCTTTTTTATCAATAGACGTGCCGTCCCGCTGAACTTTGGCGGGACCAGACAGGCGTTTGACCGCTTCTTTAAAGTCCACCTGGTCGAACAGTTCCACAAAACGGATCACATCCCCTGCTGCACCGCAGCCAAAGCATTGCCACAGGTTTTTGGTGGGGTTGATGGATAAAGATGGGTTTTTATCGGCATGGAAGGGGCAAAGGCCGAACCAGCTTTTGCCGTTTTTCTTTAGCTTGATGCCCTTGGCCTGGACCAGGTCCACCAGGTCAACGCCATGCTTGATGGCCTCGATCTTTTCTTTTTTTATCATCGCATCTCCCTTTGTATTCTCGTAATCTCGTAAAAAGCACGTCTCTTAAGTGATTGAGTGTTTGTCTCAATTGCACGGCGTTGACCTGCGCTGTGCCGCAACGATAGTCCATGTCCACTTGCAAGATGCCTTCGCCTTCGATCAAAAAGCTTACGATTCCGCGCTGGCGCTGTTTAAGGCGCACACCGGCCAGACGGCCGCCGTTGCACAAAAATACCGCACTTTTGAATATATCCGTGGTTTCAAGCCGCTGGGCCTGCATTAAACATCACCTCCTTTGGTGACTCGTTTTGTGGTGGATTGATTTTTAAGGGCAGATGCGATACCAAACAAAAGCGGTTTCAATAGGTTGTATCCTGTTTGATGCCCGCTGTCCGGGCCGTCAACCGGTGTCCCGCCAAAGACTATCTGGTTGTCGGCCCCTTCTTTTGGCCGCAAATCCCCGGCCCTGGCCTGTCAAGAATAAAATTTGCAAAAATCGGATTTTAGACCTATAATCTTATATGATTTATCAACTATCATTTATGATATTTTATGTCAAGGAGTTGAGCCATGCAACGATCCCATAATAACAACGATTTGAAAAACCCGTGTTATAGTGCCTCCAATCAATATCAATTGGAGGACAGCACCATGCCTTTTGCACAAAAATTATCGCAACTAAGAAACGAACGAGGCCTGACCCAACAGGAGATGGCCGGCTTGATCGGTGTGGGCATTGCCCAGATGCGGCGCTATGAAAAGGGTAACTCATCGCCCACTTTGGAAGTGATCAAAAATATCGCCCGCACCTTGGGCATTTCGGCTGACGAGCTGATTTTTGATGCCAACGAACGTGTCGCCGCCGCCAAGATCCTGGACCGCAAGCTGCTCGAACAGTTTGAACAGATATCCAAGCTCAGCGGCCATGATAAAGAGGCTGTTAAGACCATCCTTGAGAGCATGATATTAAAAGGCCGTTTAGAAGAGGTGATGCCCACCCCTACCGATGCCACCTGGTCCAAGCAAATGCGCTCTGTGGTCGATCAGTTCAGGCAAGGAGCTGCCGATTTTTCTGATGATGAGATCGAGAGCATCGTCGATGAAGCGGTGGATGCGGTCAGAAAAGCAAGCTAATCAAAAAGGATGGCTCTATTGAAGCGCAAGCTGCGGGCGGTTATCGATACCAATTTGTTTATCAGTGGGCTTTTTGCAAAAGACTCTGTTTCTGCGCAACTTCAAAACCTTTGGATCGACCAGGCGTTCGAGCTGGTCACCTCAATTGAGATCATCAAAGAGGTCAGCCGGGTGCTGAGCTACCCGCGGATCAAAGAGCGCTTTAAGCCCAAAGAAAAGAACGTGCGACGATTTTTTCAACTGATCTTTAGAAAGGCGATCATCTCAAAGGACATCTACCACACCGACAAAATCGTTGACGATCCCACCGACAACAAGTTTTTGGCCTGCGCCCTGGAGAAAAAGGCCGATTATATCGTCTCGCGTGATCCCCACTTAAGGAACATCAAGCACTTTCACGGCATTCAGATCATTGATGCCACCACCTTTATTGAAAAAGTCAAAGGACAACAACAGTGAAAGCCTTATTGCTAATCATCTTTTTTGTGGTGGTCGCCCTGGCCATTGTCATCAGCGCACTATCAAAGACAGACTGGTCAAGGGTCAAGATAGCCTGGCAAGAGCTTAGCCCCTTGTCAAAGAGCCTGATCCTTTTGGGCATCAACTTTTACGTCATGCTGGCAGTTGTAGAAAATTCAGCTCAATTTACTGCATACTATGCCAAGCTAACAGCAAGGATTATAGAAAATCTGGCACATGCCTGTTTTGTAGGTACAATCATCGACTATCTAAGAAGTCTATACCAAGTCAAAAAGGAAAAGAATCCGGCCTGATTTATGTCCACCTGCCAACCATTAGTGGTGCGTCTGCGTGCTCGGGCTGCGGCCCCTTTGGGTCCTCCGCTTCCTGCGCTCGCAGCCACGTCTTTATTTTGATTTCCCCGCCCACCGGATTTGTGGCTGTCTCTAAGGTCATATGTTTGCGGCCGCTCCGCATTGAGGCAAGTCGCTCCGGTTCGGCACGGCAGATAATGCCGCATTATCTGCCGTGGCTTTTTGGCATGCGGCCTGTCAATGATAGAGCGCAGCCCGCCCGCCAAAAACCTGCCCGAACCGAAGCTATACATAACAGGTTTATTATGTCTCCTTGCCGCAAAGCTACGCTGTGGTCGTGTTGTCTATGCCGGTTTCGGGTGCTCGCCCGTCCGCCCCAAAGGGCTCCCAATAAGGATTGGATCTGATTTCATAAAAACAAAACGGCGGTTAAAGAGAAAACCAATTCTCCTAAATCGCCGTCATTCGTGCATTTATAAAGTTAATGAATTACTTAAAGACGTCCCTGTTGCACCCCT
>JBNKKB010000106.1:0-12846 GCA_050291605.1 Desulfobacteraceae bacterium
CAATCGGCGCAACGAGAGACTCAAAAAAGTCATCGCCTACAAGAAGATAAACAGTGATAAATTGCCGATTTTCCTTATACAGCCCAAAAGAGCCACGCAGAGGTCGGTAAAATTCATTCGATGGTTGCGAAACCACTTATACTCAAACGCTTCTTGGCGAGAAGCTCTGTGGCCTTTGAAGCGAATTTATGCAGTTTTTTGAGACTGAATTTTGGACACCGTTGTCTTTCCTTATGGCCCCTGCAGGGGTATTTCTTGACAATTAAAATAGAGCGATCTATAGGTTTCTTTCATCAAACTGCCCGCACCATCCGATCTGGGCAACACGATTAATTATTTATACCAAAATTAATCCATCAAGCCGGGCGCATCTCCTTGTTAAACGTGGCGCCACCTCTATCTGCGCATTGTCTTGTCCGGCCTGCAGACCAGATACCAGATACCAACATTTGAAAAAAGGAGATGATCGATGGGCATTGCCGAGGCGCTCAAACCCAAGCTGGAACAAAATCGCCGCGAGGTCGTTATCACCGATGCCGATGATCTGTTGGCGGCCTGGCGGCACAGAACGGAGAACACCTTTACGCGCAGTTTCAACTTTTCCAGGGTGCCCCAGGAGTATCGCCTCTCTGCGCCGCCTGATGAAAAGGCGCCGTTGATGCCCTGCCATGTCCGTGTTAGGCGCAAATTGGCGCACACCTTCAAATCCATTGAACCGGCCCCTGAGCATGGCAGCATGGCTTGTCACGGCCACGGCAGAATCAAGACCCTGTCCATGGACGATCTGAGCGCCCTGGACGCCGTCTCCTTTACCCGGCGAAACGTGGCGCCGTATATCTCCCCTATCTTTGACACCCACACCCTGGCATTGGTGTGCAAAGACCTGGGCATCCACGCCCGCGCCATTCCCAAGGTGATCAAGGGGCGCCAATATATCGCCTTTACCGGCTATCCGGGCTTGCGCAGCATGTTCCCGAGCACCCTCTATAAACCCAACAACCGCAAGTTGATCACCATGGCCATCGGCGCACTGGGCATCAAGCATATGGTCAAAAGCGGTGGTATCCTGACCATCGCTCTGACCGTGCCGCTGACTGTGCTGGAGTGCTTTTTAACAGATCAGACCACCTTCTCTGCCCTTGCCGGCAATCTGGCGTCTGATTTGATAAAGGTCGGAATAGCGTCGGTAATGGGGGCGATTTTTGGTTTGGCGGTAGGCGCTGTCACAACCGTTGTTTTTTGGCCAATAGGGGTTGCAATAGGAATAAGCATGGGCACCGGAATCGCACTAAATTACTTTGACAATAAATATCAATTAACCCAAAAGCTTGTAGCGGCCCTGGAGCAATGCGCCAAGGAGCTTGCCAAGTTAGAGCAAACAGTGGGCCGCACGTATCATGAGGCTGAAAGAGAATTGATGTGGCGCGCTTACGGGTTTGACATCGATAATCCATCGCATGAAAATCCTGATTTTTAAGTGGATCAGTTTAGACCTGCCAGACAAGTTGTCTACAGCATGAGCTTTATATCGAACGACAATAAATTCAATTAATGCGAGAATACGAAAGCGGCGATGCCAAATGAATGATCAGACCAATAAGGGCCATATGAGTAAAAAAAAGGCTCACATAATTTTGTTGCTTGGAGATCTGTTTTGTTTTTGGTTGTTATGGATAGGCTACCACGAGTGGCAAAGCATATTATTGGAAATCACCAATCAGGCTGATGTGATCAAAGTTAGTAGCCGAGAGGGGTTTTATATTTTTGGTATATTCCTGCCGCCAATACACTTTTTAACTATTGTAGAGCACTTTCGACCCACTTGGATTCATAAATATGTACGCTTGATGAATCAAGGTGCAATCATTACGCTCATCGCGCTTTTTGCCGCTGGATTTATTGGCTCATCCTGGATTAAATCCAAAGTCGAAAACGCAGGCTACGTCTACTGCCGCAATGCCAGCGGGGTCAGCGCCTTGGCTAAAACACTCGTATACACCAAAGACATGGCTATCTGCGAAGCGTTGGTTGAATCCAAAAGAAGATGAGACCCGAGGCGCCTTTACCCGGCGAAACGTGGCGCCGTATATCTCCCCTATCTTTGGCACCCACACCCTGGCATTGGTGTGCAAAGACCTGGGCATCCACGCCCGCGCCATTCCCAAGGTGATCAATGTCAATTAAGTACCTGTCCCTTACCGTTTTAATTGGGGCCGTGTATAGGTTGGACCAAATTTCTTCTTCCACGAACTTCAACATAATTGTCTATACGAACCTGCCCAGTAATGCCTGCCTTTAATCGGTTTTATAGCCTTTCCACTATCCCTTTTATGCTACCGCAAAGCTTTCTCCATAGTTCAGGATTTTTTCGATGTTATGCACAAGGCAGTATAACTTCCATTGAATATTAACTTTGACCTTACCCCGCAGCGTAAATCGATCCATTTTTTTGGGAGACTTTTGGGACGTGGAGACTTTTGGGACGCTCCCAACATATGAACTTAATAAATTGATAGAATCCCTTAAGTTTAAAAGTTGGTAGCGTCCCGAAAGTCCTTGCTAGTTCATGGCGTATCCGGTCAACAAACGCCGCATGACGGTGGACATCGGTGCTTGGCCGGTCCTGAGAAGCAGATGGAAATGATTCGGTATCAGAGCCCATGCAAAACAGGCGGTAGCAGTGTCATTTAATACAGTGCCAAGCCGTTCTAAAAACACGTTCCTATCCGCATCATCATCAAATATTTTGCGGTAGACCTATTCCTCTAACAATGATGTGATGAAGCGCACCCGTTGCATCTATTCGAGCTGATCTGGGCATATAATTTATGCTTAGCAAAAAACCAGTATGCCCGCAAGTTTAAATATTGGGAGCGTCCCTGAAGTCGTCCCTGAAGTTTCGTATCATCTGCCGCTTTTCGTAGAAACTGGGCGCGGCTGATTCAGAAGATTTATCAAGTTGATCCATTGCTATGCCCCAAGTGCCAGGGGCCGATGAAGGTGATCTCTTTTATTGAGGATGAAGCACTGATTAAGAAAATATTGGTCCATTTACAATTGTGGGATACGAGAAACCACGACCCGCCGCAACTCGATAATTCGCATACCCCTACCATTGAAACGGAACTTACCTACGATTACACATATTCTCAACTGCCGCCCATTGATTATTGGACCCAATAAGGGATTGCCTGATGGCTTAGTCTCATCGTAAGCCATACAGAACAGCTGCGCCTAAAGATGGCCTTTTTCGGTCTTTTGCCACGGCAGGCTGTTGATTTGCCGTCTCCGGTAACTATGGTACCAACAACGACTATTTCATTAATTGGATGCCACACCAACATGCTGTATTCATAAATGCATTGACACACAAGTGTCGGCTTGGCATACTCGGCTGCGTAAAAAGCAATGTCTTATCCTTTTAATCCGATGCCGCCTTTGCTGAAGCCCTCAATGATGCGCTGATACCGGCTTGGCGGGCATAATGGGCCCCATGAGGTGTGTGGAACGGCCTCAGCAATTCTGATCTGAATCTAATTCATCGTATCTGATGACCGTGTGCACTTAGAGCTGCGGCCGCTTGCCAATTGCCAAGGGCTATGATAGACAGCTTGAATATAGCATTATAACATCGTTCAATTGCGTGATAAACGCCCTGCGGCTTGTTCGTTTGTCGATCCAAATATTTCAAAACAAATAGATTTTCCTTCCTGTCGGGTATCATTGGTGGCGCAGGGTAAGGAGGCCTGCCTTGTCTTTACCAAAGAGCTTCCAGGGGTGGTGCGCCATAGTTGTTCTTAATGTTCATGTTAAAACGTCAAAGGAGAAATGATGATGAAACAACGGATCGTGTTGCTGGCGATGGCAATCCTGCTTGTGTTGCAGGCAGGCCCCCTTGGGGCAGTAACATTGTACGATGATTTTAGCAGCAACTACCTCAAAAAGTCCATATGGACAGATCATGACACGGGCAGTCGGTATCTGCATGAGTTTGTGCGTGAAATCGATACCACCAATGAAGTTCTGGTGCTCAAGTATGGTACGAACGAAGAGATTTACCCCTCCCGTCAGGGCGTGGCATTGGTGACGCCGTTTGCCGCCCCTTTGACCGGACTTAAAGCCGACGTCAAAATTGTTGAAATGAACAATGATCCCACCGACAGTGTTTCCGTGTTCGGACGGATAGCCGGGCTGTTTTACAATAGGGATTTTGCCTCACCGGCGCCGGGCTGCTTTGATGGGGACATCTGGGCAGAGTTGGCCATCGGCGACCGGGGCAGCGGCCTGGAGGCCTGGTTTGAGGTCGAGGAGTTTGACACCTGTTCCGATGACACCGCCATCACGGTGGTTAATCAGTCGTTGACCACCGGCGTAACGCTTCAGGCCGATCATTTCTATACTTTGGAAATCATCTATGACAGCGACACGGAATTTATCTTTCGCATTTCCAACGGCGCCAGCGTGGTGGGGGAAGCCACCGTCAATGGGGTTGCGCGAATGGGCGGCCCGCACGGCCAACACGGGACCTTGCAGGCCTGTGTGCAAGACGACCCGGGTGAATTTTTAGACGGCTATGTGCATGCTGAATTTGACAATGTCTATGTCAACGGTGCGGGCACAGCCTATGACACTTTCGCAGGCACCCAAATCGATCCTCTGCTGTGGAGTGGTCGTCATTATGTCAAGGAATCCATTGGCGGCAGGGCGCAACTTCATTTAAGAGGTGAGGACAGCTGGATCCGCAACCGTCTCTATCTAAGAGATCGATATACGCCCTATCTTGAAGCAACCGCGCAAATGGAAAGCGGCAGTACCGTCTCTGCCGGCGCCCTTGGACGGGTTCGAATCGGAGGCATTTACTACAATCGACTCCATGGCCCCGGCAGCTACAATGGATATGAGGGTGATGTATTGGTTCAGGCGGCCCTCGAACTGAATAATTCAGGAAATCCGCAGGCGATATGGGCGGTAACCCAATTTACAAATGCGGATGCTTCCTCATGGACGATTTTGGACGAAGGTGTTTTTCCGACACCCATCAATTTCGATGCGGATTATGTATTGTCCATAGATTATTCCGCTGCGAGTATAGTGTTCGGTTGCAACAGCGACACGGTCTCGTATGCTGTTGGCGCCGGTATCAATCCACCATATGGCCCGGATCGCCGCGTGGAATCCATACTTTTTTTAGATGCCGGTGAGAGCGGCCTGATGAAAGGGCAATTCGATGACGTAAGGGTCACCGATCCGGATTTTACCAACCTTTCCGGTGCCTGGACCGGTACGGTCACCAATAGCATCGTGACGGCAGGCTCATGTACGCCGGACGCCGATTTTACTTTTGACGTCACCCTGGCCCAGAACGGATGCGAGCTTATTTTTACCAACAGCAGCGGCGGATTGGGGGCCTATGGTGTGATCAGCGGCTCCCGTGTGCTGACGGAATTTTCAGAATTGGATGGCAGCGAATTGTTTGAGAGCGCTGCCGATATGACCCTGAGCGATGCGGACCATATGTCCGGGGACAGATGGACCTTAAGCACCCCCAGCGGTTGTGAACAGGACAGCGACATCGCGCTTGCCCGATCCGTTGTACCCCAGTACACCGTAACTTTCATTGCCGGTGCCAATGGCTCGCTGACCGGGACCACCACCCAGGTGGTGGACCAGGGCGATAATTGCACACCGGTCACCGCTGTTCCCGATCCAGGGTATGCATTCAGCGGCTGGAGCGGCGATTATACGGGGACGGACAATCCGCTGACTGTGACCAACGTCACCTCGGACATGACCATCACTGCCGATTTTGCAGAAGACGGAGGTGGCGGCGGAGGCGGAGGTGGCGGCGGAGCTGGCTGTTTCATCCAGAGCCTGGTGGATTAGCCGGGCAATAAAGGTTGCTTCACTCGCCGTACCTTCGTTCCAGGGATAAAGAGATTATGGCAGTCAAGGTGGGTGCTGCATGACGGCACCCACCTCATTTTTGCGTATGCAAAAACGTCTATGGTTGTCCTGGAAGCTGTTCTGAAAAAGCACAATAGACGCCCTCCATAAGTCGTGCGGATATGCCCCATGCATGGGTATCTAAAACGGCTATAGAATGGGGGTCATAGAATGGGGGTCAAGTCTACGATTGTAGAATGGGGGTCGAATGGGGGTCAAGTCTACGATTGACTTTACTTGCCCTGGCTGTTAAGGCCCATTTATGTCAAGACCATTGAGAATAGACTATCCGAATGCATGGCATCACGTCATGAATCGTGCCCGGAGTGGGCAAGATCTTTTTTTGGAAAAGGCGGATTATCAGCGATTTATAGCTTTGCTGCAAGAGACCACGGATCTGTTCAATGTTAACGTGGCAGCCTATTGCCTGATGTCGACCCATTACCATTTGCTGCTCCAGACCCCGGATGCCAATTTGTCCCGCTGCATGAGACATCTCAACGGCGTTTATACCCAAAAATACAATGCCATCCACGGTTGCGCCGGAACGCTGTTTCGCGGCAGATACAAATCGATTCTCGTCGATGCAGATAACTATTTACTGCAGTTGGTTCGCTATATTCACCGGAATCCGTTAAAGGCGGGATTGGTGAAACGTTTGGACCAGTATCCCTGGTCAAGCCATGGCGGCTATTTGTCAAAAGCCAGGAAGTGGAACTGGCTGTACAAAGATTTTGTACTGCAGATTCTGACAGCGAATAAAAATCATCAAATCAAGGTCTATAAGCAGTTTATGGCACAGGAGCGGGAACAAGAAGTAGGCCGGATCCTTGACGGCAAGAGCCTTCCATCGATGCTTGGCAGCGAGGGGTTCGTTTCCTGGATCAAAGATCGATTTTTCAAAGAGAAAAAAGACAGGCAGGTTCCAGCGTCAAAGGAACTCGCGCCGGATTTGGGAACAATCATTTCACAGGTGTGCCGCTATTATGAGGTCAGTCCAAGCAGTTTAAAAGCGATTCGCCGCGGTATTGAAAACGAACCTCGTGATGTTGCCATGTATCTGATTCGATCATTACGTGCAGAGCCGCTAATGCGAATCGGCGCCGATTTTGGGTTGACCCAATACAGTTCTGTCAGCAGCGCGGTTGTGCGCGTCAAGGCAAGGCTGCAAAAGGATAAGCAATTGAAAGGTCGCCTCCAAGATATTGAACGTGATGTCCTCAAAGGTCAAACGTAGACTTGACCCCATTGCATTTAGACCCCCAACATGACGATATCGGCATCTACCGGATGTCAAGGATTTGAAAGATCTATTTCGCTACGAAGTGCTTAAGATGCTCAAGGCCGAGGGCAAAGTAAACGATGCCGTCATCGAAAATATGCTGGCATGGCACCACAGCGGCTTTAACGCGTATTGTGGTCCCACCATATGGCCTAACAACCACCAAGGCCTTGAGGATCTGGCGCGCTACATCATCCGCGCTTGTTTCTCCCAGGAGCGCATGACTTACCTGCCGGCAAAAGAGACATTGGATGGACAGGCCAAGGTGATATACAGATCCAAAGACGGGCGCACATTTGTCATTACGGCTGAATTCTGCCCGCTTCGCGATGAGGGGGCAGCATATGTCCGCCGTCTCAATGCGGAAGGCATCCATGCCGAACAGCTCCATTTTGACGACATGATTCACGCCTTTTTAAACATGGAACAGGTGACGCTTGAAGCATGCCAAACCGCCTATCTGGCCATAGGCCGATTTCTGTCAAATAACTAACTGTTTTGTTTCATAAGTTCCGGGGTCATTATTGACTTTAGTTTTCTCACCTCTTTCCGATAGTGTTTTAGCTGGACTGATAAAAACTTGCCTGTAGATGACAACTGTGCCGTATCAACCTGCCGCTGGATCTCAACCTAATTCTACCCGTATGTTCTTGCGCTACAGGTACTTTCTGCTTTGGCCCACAGGACCTGGCCGTCCCCCTGATTCCGTTCAGGAATCGTCGGGATGGAGACCCCGCGCTTGCCAAAGAAAGTCCAATTTTATCTTAGGAGGGCGATTATGTTGCGGTATTCACTAAAATTGATGGTCTCGGGCCTGCTGATCTCTCTGCTGATGATGCCGGTTTCGATCTGTACGGCCGGTGATGCGGATACGTCACCCGTACTGAACAACGGTCGAAAATGGCGCATCGGGTACTACGAGGGCGGCCCCTACATCAATTATCCGGCCAATTTAAGAACCATCGTCTCAGGGCTGGCCGAGCTGGGTTGGATGGCGCCGCTGACCATTCCGGCCATGTCGGACGCAACCGATTCCAAAGCGGTATGGGACTACCTGGTGCAGCATGGACAAAGCCGATACATCGAATTCGCTGCAGACGGATATTGGTCGGTCAATTGGGTGAAGGAAAAAAGAGCGGCCCTAAAAGATCAGATTATCGAACGGCTCAACCGCGACGACCAGATCGACTTCATGATTGCCATGGGAACCTGGGCAGGCCAGGATCTGTCCAGCAACCTCCACACGACCCCCACCATGGCGGTATCGGTCAGCGATCCCGTGCGCTCCGGGATGTCGGCCACGGCCGAGGATTCCGGTATTGACCATTTTCATGCCAAATGCGATCCGACGCGTTATATCCGCCAGCTTCGACTGTTTCACCGGCTGATCAAGTTTAAAAAGCTCGGGGTGGTCTATGAAAACTCGCCGGAGGGAAAAACTTACGCTGCATTCGATGATATTCAGAAAGTGGCCAAGGAAAGAAACTTCGAAGTGGTGCTATGCGAATGTCCATTTTCCAACATCGAACGCAAGGCATCCACGGACAAGCTGATTCAATGCCATCAGAAGTTGGCGCAACAGGTGGACGCCGTCTTCGTCACCGTACATCGCGGCGTTGATTCGGACCGGATGGATGAGCTGTTAGCACCGCTGATGCAAAATAAAATCCCCACATGGTCCCAACGCGGTCCCGACGAAGTCAAAAAGGGCGTTTTGTTCAGTATTTCAAGGGGCGGGTTCAAGGCAGTGGGCCGTTTTCATGCCGAGGTCATGGCGCGAGTGTTTCATGGCGAAAAGCCGCGCAGCATAGGGCAAATTTTTGAAGACCCAAAGTTAATTGCCATCAACAAAGAGACAGCGCGGCGGATCAATTATAGCATCCCAAAGAGTATCTTGCGGATCGCTGACGAAGTTTATGAAACGATTGAACGGTAAGATCAAATGCGCCATCATCCTGGCGTTGTTCTGCGGCGGTTACTGGCTGCTGGACAGCGCATGGGCCTTTTTCTCTTTTGAGAGGAATCTGAGCGCTCTCTTGTTTCATGAGCCCATGTCCTACATGGACACCTTGCTGTTAAAGGTTCCCCCCTATCAATTTCTATCACGGATCATGGTGATGGTGATTTTCATCGTCACGGGCATCACGATCGCCATCTTCATCGGCAAGCGAAAGAGAGCGCTGGAGGAAAAGGTCCGCCTGGAACGAGAGCTTCAGCAGGCACATAAAATGGAGTCCCTCGGCACCCTGGCAGGCGGTATCGCCCACGATTTTAACAACATCTTATACGGTGCCATGGGCTATACGGAATTGTGTATCGACGATACGCAGCAGGATACCCTGCTGCGCGACAACCTCCTTGAGATTCAATCCGGTCTGCTGAGGGCCAAATCCCTGGTGGACCAGATATTGGCCTTCAGCCGTCAGAGCCACTCGGAAGTCGAGCCAATCCAAGTGGTGCCAGTTGTGGAAGAGGTCCTTAAACTGATCCGGCCCACCATCCCCACCACCATTGGAATCAAAACCGATATAAATGTGTCCAGCAGCAGCATCATGGGGGATCCCACCCAAATCCATCAGGTTATCATGAACCTTTGCTCCAATGCCGCCCACGCCATGGAGGAAGCCGGCGGTCTTATCACCATCGAACTGGACAAGGCGGATATCGGATCCGATTTTGAGAAAAATGGGGATGCTGATTTCCCGCCAGGTGCTTACCTCAGAATCAGCGTTTCCGACACGGGTCTGGGCATCCCATCCGGACAACTGGATCGCATTTTCGATCCCTTTTTCACCTCCAAGGAACAGGGCAAAGGAACCGGTTTGGGCCTGGCTGTCGTTCACGGTATCGTCAACGCCCACAACGGCCGAATAATGGTGGAGAGTTTTGAAAACCGGGGAACCACATTCGATATTTACTTCCCTATGCTCGATGATCCTGACGGTGGCGAGGCTCAACCGGATAATGAGCATATACCCGAAGGCTCTGAGAATATCTTGCTGGTGGACGACCAACCTCAGGTGGTGGGATTGCAAAAACAGTTGCTGGAGCGACTGGGCTATAAGGTCACCACAAAAAACAGCGGCAAAGAGGTCGTTAAGGCTGTTCTAAATCAAGATCAAACGTACCATGCGATCATTATGGATATGACCATGCCGGAAATAACAGGGGATGGGCTGGCAGCAAAAATAAAAAAAATAAACCCCAATATTCAGATGATCCTCTGCACCGGTTACAGCGAAAAAATTTCAAACGCCAAAGCCCAAAAGATCGGCATCGATGCCTTCCTGAGAAAACCAGTGGCCAATGCCAACTTGGCCAAGACATTACGCCGCGTATTGGACAAGCCGGCATCGGTGTAATTATTCAACCTCTGTATCATGAAAATTTAACATGACCTCCTGGTTCCAATTATATGGGAGGATAGGGGGACGTTGTTGACTATTGCTACTTATAAGGTCCACTTTCCATTCGAGGAGTGATGATTGGCTTTCCAATTGATTTGATGTAACGCCTCCGCCCCCATTAAGTATCAATTGTCAACAACGTCCCCCAAGTTTGAATCGGATGTATCATCTACCGCTTTTCGTAGAAACTGGGCTCGATTAATCCAGAAAATTTATCAAATAGACCCGCTGTGTTGCTCCAAGTGTTATGGACCTATGAAGGTGATCTCTTTTATTGAGGATGATCGGCTCATCAAGAAAATATTAAAGCACCTTGGATGGTGCGAAACTCGCTATCACGATCCTGTGCAAGTTGATGATGCATATCCCCCCACCATTGAAACGCAACTTACCTACGATGATACATATTCACAACTGCCGCCTATCGATGATTGGACCCAATAAGGGACGGCTCACGGCTGACATTTTATCTAAAGGCCATACAGTACTGCTGCGCCTAAAATTAGCCGTTATCTGGTGTTGCGGCAAGGCAGACTGTTGATTTCAAGGATCAGACTGCAATGCGTGCACAACGACTAATCGACTAATTTTACCTTGCACAACATGCTGTATTGATGGCAGTATTGACACACAAGCTTCGGCTGGGTTTACTCGGCGACGTAAAAAGCAACTTTTTTTTATATTGAGCTTAAATATAACGCCATGGACAGATAATGATATTCTGAATACAATTCCTGGTTGATTTGATAGTTGATGGCATCCTGGAGTTTTTGTGAAATCATGACTTTGCTCCTCGCTGTTTTGATGATTTTGAGCTTGACTCTTTTTGAGAAAATCCCATTGTACCAAGCCTTTGAACCGATCAACTACAAAAACAAAATTGCTAGTGCCCATATCCAATTGGATTTATTTGAATCTTAACCGGACACTACTGATAACAAATAATCGTATAATACAAAAAAACATATTTTGTACGTTCCCCGCATGAAACATGACACGATAAAAAAGGATATTCTCATGAAAAAAATTTTGATCACTACAGTGTTATTCGTTTTATTGAATGGAATGTCCTGTCTTGCAGACAATCAAACCATATTGGTGATCGAAAGTTATAGCGGACTATACCCATGGGACGCCAGCTACAAAAAGGGACTTGAAAATATCCTGGGTAAAGATTACACGCTGGTCTATTTTGAAATGAACACCAAACGCCTGCCGCCGGCTCAATATGAAAAGCGTGGACAGCTGGCGTATGAAATGTATGAACAGATCCAGCCTGTGCTGGTGATTTTAGGCGATGACAATGCCCTAAAATTTGTGGGCCCCAGGCTTGCAGAAACAAAGACGCCGGTGGTCTATCTGGGGGTGAATAATAACCCTAGAGACTATGGTATCAATAAGGCTGAAAATATCACCGGCGTTCTTGAACGCCCCCTGATGAAACGGTCCATCATCTATCTGAGCAAATGGATTCATCCCAAACCTCAAAAGATTCTTCTCCTGTTTGACTCCGGCAATACATCAAAGATTTCCGTACATGAGATGTTCAATGACCAATCCAGTGTATCTATGTTGGGTATCCAGATTGACCTGAAATTGATCGGTCAATGGTCAGAATGGAAAAAGACCGTCCTCAGTGCAAAACTCAAAGGGTATGATGCCGTTGTGGTCGGCCTTTACCAGACCATTGTGGATGACGATGGCAGCCATGTGGATGCTGAGGATGTTATTGCATGGACTTCAAAGCATACCCCCTTGCCTCCGTTCGGTTTCTGGGATTTTACCGTGGGCCCGGACAAGACGATCGGCGGCCTGGTCCTATTTGGGAAAACACATGGTGAACTCGCCGCCCAGATGGCCTTGAAGATTCTTGGCGGGAAAAATCCCAAACAGATAGCGCCTGTCATGGAAAACAAGGGGCGATTTTTTTTCAGCCGGTCCCAGCTTGAAAAATGGGGCATCACCCTGCCTGAAAAGATTTCATCCAAGGCTGATTTTATAGAATAATACCCATTTTGACGTTCGCTGAACTATAACCGGAACCCAAAGAAACGGAATTTAGGGGACGTTGGGAATTTAGGGGACGTTGTTGACTTTTGTTACTTATATACCCCACTCCTCGTTATTATCCTTGACACGGCCGATGTTGATACCCCTAACAGTCTTGCAGTCTCTGCATACGAGAGCCCCAACTCTTTCGTTAGCTTATGAGAT
>JBNKKB010000107.1:0-49565 GCA_050291605.1 Desulfobacteraceae bacterium
ACCGTAAGGCACGCTGTCGGGGGTGCGGGAACCAGAGGCAGGAAAAAGCGAAGGCCGGTCTGTAATGGACCGGATACGGGTTCGAAATTTGCCCGATCCGAAAGGGGGCTGACGTCCTGCAGGTGTTCCATCGCGATAAAAAATGAATATATCACTGCTGGTTGGCTCAAGCTGTATAAAAAAATTTGACATCACAGTTTTTGATGAAGGCGGGGATGAAATTTTTGGAAGTCAAAAATCGACGTTCTTGCATAAAAAAATTGAGCCAGACAAAAACAGAGCGAGAAACAGAATCAAACACAACTCTAAAAATGTCTGTTAATGAACCTCAGTTTTTTGGAATAGAAAATAGTCAATATGTTAGACCATTACAGAACGGTAGAAAAAAACGTACTCTCAAAAAAGCATCTGGTTCATTTCGAATTCCAGATAAAGTTACTTGCTCAATTTGTGGTGAGTTCAAAAGTTGGGTGTCCTTAAATCCAAATATATGCAGTGAATGTTTAAGAAAAAAACATAGAGATTAATTTCTAAAAAAAGCCCAACAAAACAATGAACCGGAAAATTTGGCCTGCGGCCAATTTTCCGGATATCGCAAACGTTCCAGACAGCCAGATGATATTACAAAAAATCACTCAACCTGCACTATCTGCTATTTACAGTAAATATATAATGAAATATTAGCGATTTAAACCAAATCTGCCTATGGTTTCGGTGGGATACCATAATAATCCAAGCATGATAATTGCCGTGATATTCATATCTTAACACCAGATACCAGACACCAAATCACTATTCCAGCCCAACCCCTTGCGCAAAATCAAAATTGGCCGTAAATAGTGTCTTGATTTATCCTGTAACCCGACGGTTGATCGGATATAAAATGCAGTGGTATGCACCTGAAAATATGCAAGCTTGGGGACGGCGCCTGGTCACATTGCGCACGCTGGTCTCAGTGAGTGTATTGTTTGTTCTGGTGGCCACGGAATTCTATTTTAATTGGTGTGAGAATATGGTGGGGACCTATCTGGTCAGCACCAACGGCCAACGGCCGCAATCCGGCGCAATTTGGGATCAGGGGCACCAGGCGGATTCAGCCCGGCAGACATTATCTCAATACGCTACTCAGATTCAGGGCGCCCAACAGGAGGCCCGAAGTGCTACATCACTGGGTCAAGTCGTGGCTGGCATCGCACCCGATCAGGGTGCCATGATTTCCGCTGCACATTTTATCGAGCTTTATTTGAAATTGCCCCCGGTTCTCTCTCACGAAATCATTTCGCCATTCACCCTCTTGACCCATTTAAGCCAAGGCCAGTGGCGGCGTGTCTTTTTCGAGCGGCAGGATCAACAACTGACGATCTATTTTCTGGACGCTCAAAATCAAGTGCTGCACCGCCTGGTGGTGGGTGCCGGATTGCTGGAGCACATTCAAAGCGGCGAAGTTGCGATCCAGTCCAGCCTCTACCATTTGGCTGATTTTGCAGCGCATATCTATTCGGCCGAAACTTTTTTCAACAGCCTCAACGATCTGCCGGATGGGGTTCGCAAAGGTGTCATCGCCCATCCGGAAGAGCTGCTGCGCTTGTCCGGGCGGTTGGTGCGGGTGGGGATCTCCAGCCAAACCGTGGCCGGCACCGTTGATTTGGGATTTGAAGTGGAGGACATCCAAGGGCCTAAGGTGATTCTGATGCAGGGCCGGCAGGCGGATGTTGAACGCTTGCTGTGGCATCTTGAAGCCCAATCCGACCCAAACTGGCCAGACGATAGGGAGAATCAGCCATGACCCCAGGGGTTCGCGTCATGCGTGGTTTGGTGGGGTTGGTCGCATTTGGCCTGTTCCTTACCGGCGTTCTGGCCGTTAGCGGCGCGGTGTTATTGTTTGGCACCATCAGCGATCTGCCGCAAGTGCCCGAACCCTTGCGTCGCATCATCGAAACACCGCCGACACAGATATTTGCCGCCAATGGCGAACGGGTATTTCAAGTGGGCGGGCGGGAGTACGTGCCCCTGAATCAAGTCTCGCGGCATTTTGTTGAAGCGATTCTGGCCACCGAGGACCACCGATTTTACGATCATCAGGGCATCAACAAACTCAGAACCCTAAAGGCCCTCTGGATTACCATTTTCTCAAAAGACCGAATTCAAGGCGCTTCCACCATCACCCAGCAATTGGCCAAAAATCTCTTCTTCACTTTTGAGCGTACCTATACACGCAAATTTCGAGAACTCTTGGTGGCGATGCAAATTGAGGCGCAATTCAGCAAGCAAGAGATCTTGGAAGCCTATGTCAACCAGATCTACTTCGGCCCGGGTGCTCAAGGTATTGGTGCGGCGGCACGGCTGTACTATGGCAAATCGGCGGCCCAGTTGACTTTGGCCGAGTCGGCGTTGTTGGCCGGTCTGCCCAAATCTCCCACCCGCTACAATCCTTTGCGCTACTTCGAGCGTGCCAAGGCGCGCCAGCAAGTGGTTCTTAAGCGGATGCGCGTGGCTGGTTTTATCTCGAACGACGCGTCTGAAGCCGCCTTTGTTGAAGTGTTGTCATTCGAAAAACGCCAACGTGAAGCGCGTACAGGAAGTTATTTTGTCGACTGGGTGCTTAAAACATTGGAAGAGCGCTATGGTGCCAAAGTAGTTTACCACGGTGGGCTCAGAATCACCACTTCCCTAGATCTGGCCTTGCAGCGACTGGCCGAAGACAGCCTGCAAAAAGGATTGGCAGACCTGGATGCCGTTATGGGTATGACGCCCGCAACTGAGCAGGACACTACTAATGAACGACCCCAAGGGGCGTTGGTGGCGGTGCAGGTCAACTCAGGCGCCATCAAAGCAATGGTGGGGGGGCGAAGTTATGGGGAGACCGAGTTCAACCGGGCGGTCGAGCGAAACCGGTTGCCCGGCTCAGGATTTAAACCGTTCCTTTACTACACGGCTTTTAAGGAGCTGGGGTTATCACCGGCAAGTGTGGTGGTGGACCAGCCCGTTGATATTCCTGTGGCGGGAGCGCCTGACTGGCAACCCAAAAATTTTGAACGCGCCTACCAGGGACCGGTCATTCTCAAATTTGCCTTCACTCGTTCGATCAATACAGTAGCAGCCCAGCTGGTGGCCCAGGTCGGTCCGGATGCGGTTATCCATACGGCGCACCTTTGCGGGATCCAAAGTCCCATGGCGCCGGTCTACTCCGTAGCCTTGGGCACTTCAGGCGTAAGTCCATTAGAGATGGCTTCGGCTTTCGGGACGTTTGCCACGGGAGGGGTCCACTACCCGCCGTTTGCCATTTGGCGAGTGGAAGATGCCTTGGGTCAGGTGCTTGAAGAGCACATCATTAGCGGTGCCAACGTTTTGGATCCACAAGTGGCCTTTCAAGTCGTGGACATGATGCAGGGTGTCATCGGTCAAGGCACCGGTCACATCGTTCGCAAGATGGGGTTTACCCAACCCGCGGCCGGCAAGACAGGCACCACCAATGGGTACAAAGACGCATGGTTTACAGGTTTTACAACTACTTTGAGTACATCGGTGTGGGTGGGATTTGATCGTGAGGAGGGTCTGCGGGACGCCTACAAAGGCGGTATCACCGGTGGGCGTGGCGCAGCCCCAATCTGGACACGTTTTATGTTGAAGGCCGCAGAGGGCGAGCCGCCACGACCTTTTATCCAACCCGCCGGTGTTGAATTTCAGTATTGTGATGTGGTTTCGGGGAAGATCCTGGACAGCGACAATCCGGAAGCCATGCGTGTCGCATTGCGCCCGGTGTTTGAGACGCGCCGCGACGATCTGCTTCAGGTGGACCCATGAATTCTTTGTTCAAGCATTTAACCGTCCGTTTGTGGTTAACCGCAATGTTGGGCGTCGCACTGTGTATGGCGATTCTGCCCTGGTGGCAGCAATTCTTTGGTCTCAATTGGCTGATGGTGCCTGTCGTGGTCATGTTTGCCATTTGTTTTGGAACCATTGGATGGCTGCTTAACCGACTGGGTGCCGGCTTCCTGGGCCGCTATATCAATGAAGCCACGGTCTGGGAAAGAGCGGGAATGACGGAGGAAGCCGAGAACGCTTTGCAGCAGGCGGCAGCCCTTTTTGACAGCATATGGTTATCCCCGCTGCAGCGACGCAAGCGCTCGGCCGGGATCACTGCCATATTGGCCAGGTTTTACTTAGGCCAAGCTTCTCGCAGCCCGCATGCTCGACACATGGTGGCCGCCTATCTGCATCAGTATCCCCAAGATCAGCATGTCACCGAAGGGTGGCTGGAACAGGTATTGAATTGGGAACACTATTCTACGATTGAATTTGAAGCCGCAGCCCGTATCGGAGAAGCCCTTGGCGATCTTGAGCGCATCCAGCAATTGCTCATGCAATTTTATTTAAACAATGGCCGAACGGATTTTGATGCCGTGCAGATGTACAAGCAGGTGTGGCAGCAACAGTCATTTCCCTCTGAACTGGTCAGCGCCCTGACGAGACTGCTGCTCAATGAAGGGGTCCTGACCCACTGGGCACTGCAAGTTTATTTGCGTGCCTGGCGTTCGGGTATTAAAGATGCTTTGGACGGTATCGCCGCTGCGGTGCACTGGTTGCAGCCCACAGTTGAGAATCGTCAGGATCTTGAAACAGCGAGGCATGCCGTATCCGATGTGCCCGCCGACCGTATCAAGGCGTTGGCCGGGCGGTTTAAACCCACTGCACATGAAACTAGAGACCAACTGCGCCCGCGGACCCGTCAAAACAGGCCGGCTGGCCGACGAACCCGAGCGGTGGCCAAGGGGCTGGTCACGTCGAGCCGTTCCTGGGCCCAAACAGCGGTCAACCGCATTGCAGTGATTGGCAAACAGGCTTGGGCCCAGGCTTTCGCCCACCCTGCCATCGTTGGAAGCGCCCTGGTCCTTTTGATAATGGCGCTCTTTGTCTTGGGTTGGCAACTCAGAGGCAGAAGTCAAGCACCTTTGCCGCCACCCCCCATAGAAGAAGTAAAACCCGTTATTGAGCCCTTTACCATTCAAGTGGCCGCTTACGTCAAATCTGAAGATGCCCAAAGGGTAGTGGACCGACTCGTTCAACAGCAGTTGGATGCCTTTTGGACCGAAGCGACCAGTGCCGATCGGACCTGGTATCAAGTCAAGGTGGGCCATTTTGAGACCAAGGAGCAAGCACGCCTTTATGGCCAGGATTTAAAAACCAAAGGCCTGATTGATGATTTTTATGTTGCCAATTATCAAAAATCGCTGCGGCAAGTCCCGTGAGATCCGCAAATGAAAATGGTCGCATGGAGGACAGGAGTAGGATTTACCCACAGTGGCATAAAAAAGAAGGCAAAAAAGGCTAAAAAGCCTTATCGGCATCGAATTAGCGACATGTCAGAGATAATCCGATTTTTGCAGCAATGGGGTTCGTGCCGGCTGGATTTGGTTTGCAATTCCAATGGCATGTTGTAAAAAATTTATCGACGACTATCTTGTGGGTGAAGATCAATTGTTTTTGTGCTAGCAGGTGTCCATCTGGAAATGGTGCATTTCGCCCGTATTGGACTCGGGTTGGAGGTGCCGTTTCCGGATGGGCACCATTTAATACCGATTCCAATTATCGCGATGGATCAACGTGAAATAAAGGGGAGCGCATGGATAAGCAAGATGTCATGGATATAGCCGAAGGCCTGCGACTGATTGAAGAAGGGGTTGTAAAGATTCAAGGGGTCATGCGATCTAAAAATATCAAATCCCTGCAAGATGTGGCCGCTGAACTGATCCCATTTTTCAAAGAAGATGATGATGCCCTCAGTGATCTGGTGATCAATCGGCTCAACCATACCCAGTAATTGCAGGCCGGGTTTAAAATGCTTTTGAAAAACCCATGAACTGGTCGTAATTGACGTCCATATCGTTGCCGTCCGCGTCCTGGCCGCTGAAGGCAAAGACGATGTGCGACGGATCGATGGTGCCGTCGGCCGTTTCGTTTTGGGTGAGTGTAAATCTCACGACGGCTGTCATGGCGTCGGCGTCATAGTAAACATTCGTTGGGAAAAAGGTGGGACGTACCTCGCTGTTGGGTATGGGCAGCCCGTTATTGTAGCGCATCGCCGGGCCGCTTTCGGTTGAACGTCCAATAGACCAATTGGTAATATTTTCAATGGATTCACGATCCATCTCTTTGTTGAACAAAAATTTCATGGTAAATGTTTTTTCAGAGTCGGCGTTGGCGAGATACTCGTCGATTACGGACAATTGGGTTTTCGGCGCCATGTAATATGGAAAAGAGCTGTCGGCATAGGCAAACATGATTTTGGGCTGGGTGACTTTGCTGATATATCCGTTTAGCAGGAACGCCACCCCCGCATCTTTGTCTGCGAGTAAATCCCTGATATTTTTAGCTTTGTCCGTATCCCCGGCATCGGCATAGGTATAGCCCATCTCCTCATAGGCGCTATTAAAATTCCTGTCCTTTTCAAGGGCCAGTTCAAATTGTGCAATGGCCTCGTCATATTTTGCCTGGGCCCGGTAGGCCTGCCCCATGCCATAGTGCCCGTTGCGGCTCTCGAGTCCGCCATACTGAATTATTTTTTCGAATTGGTTTTCGGCGTCCTGGAAGCGACCGGTTTGGATATACGCCTGACCGAGCGAAAATCGGTTGCTCGGACTGTCATAGAGGCGCACCGCCTCTTCATAGGCTTGAATGGCTTCGCCATAGCGCTCTTGGCCGAACAATAGATTACCCATGTCCAGTTGAAGCCGGTCGTCGGTCTGATTAACCTGTTGGGCTAGTTCGTATACCGCAATGGCTTTGTCGGTTTCGCCCAAGGCCTGATAGGCCATCGAGGCATATTGAGTGGCATCATAAGCAAAATTCGAATAGGGCGAAAGGCGAAAGGCCTGTTCAAAATCATGGGCCGCACCCTTGTAATCCTTACTCTGAAATTTATCGATACCGCTGGTCAAAGCGCGATTGGCCATGTCTTCCATGCCGGACCATCGGCGATCAACCGCGCTGAATAAATTATCGGCCATTATGGAGAAACCCGTACTCATGTTGGACGACCTGCCTCGTTATACTTTGGAGCCATTTATCAAATGACCCACAGTGCGGATCTAATCTCCGCAGAAAGTATATCGACCTGTGGAACAGAATCTTTAGGCGTTTTTGATTTGCGCGCTTAAGAAATTCACAATAACCGTGAGCCATATTAAATAGCTACGGCCTATACCCATTTGTTTGGCAGCTAGGCCCCATTCGCTACCAGGGTTTTTCATTTTGGTGCAGGTTTACGGATTTTGAATTTTTTTTTGGCGGGTAAAAAATCCCTTACCAGCAAGTGGGCGTGGTAGGTGGCGATGGATTTTTCAAGCAGGAGGCCGCCCAACAAACCAGCCAGCAAAGCGTAGTTGATTGGCAGGCCTTGACGAAGATCGATTACGGCGACTAGCAAAAAGCCCATCAGCATCATTTCGACGGCCGCAATGAAGATACCCAAAAGGGTATAGCGGGTATAAAAATACCCGCCGCCCGGAAGGCAAAGCGCCAAAATTTTAGCGGGCAGCGGCGCTTTGAATTTCAATTGACAGGTCGGACATTTCCGCGTGCCCATGGGTAGTGTATGGGTACAACTGGGGCACAGATAGGCTCTTGCTTTCAGGCGACCCGCCTCTTTTGGCTGCAAGGAGATATCTTCCAACAGCACCTTGATTTTTCTTTTCTCTCGGTATCCGATATAGGGAAAAATTTCTTGGTGCCCGTTTTTATATTGCACCCTTAAGGATCGGCTTTTGACCCATATTTTGGCGCAATCTTCATACAATATCTGAGAGACGGATCTAGCCGGCGACTGAGCGTAACGCATGGGAATGTGCAGCAAACGTTTGTCCGTAAAAATTAAAAACGCCCGTTTAAAATACATAAAGGAGAGTCCGGTCAGAACCTGCTCCAATATCGATACCGGCGAATAGCCTTTGGTGATACAAAAGATGCGTTCGTCCGGATGCAAATAAAAATTGATAAAAGTTGTTTTGACAATCAGTTTGCGTTGGCGTTTTTCAATGCGACTCTTATAGACCCCCTTGTGATTGGAAAAAATGGTGTCACGCTCCACAGGAACGTTGAAAATTGTCAAAGGTTGTCCAAATATGTTTAAACTCTTTTTTTCTTTTGGGTTTTTGTTGTTTGATTCGGGCATGGGGTGAACCTCCTCAATGTGCCGTAAACATCATTGGGCATCCAATGGAATTTATAGTCGGCCGAATGACAGTAAAATGCAATACCAGTGCCATATCAAGCCTTTGGAAGCGTATACACTTTAGCAACGTATCCATCGGGTTGGTGCCGCCGCACCCGTGGGCGGGGTGAGGGTTCGCATCCTTGTGCTTCTGTGTACCGGTTTAATAAGGCGCCATGGCATCACGGTCATTCCATACGGCTTTGTATAAAGCGTGTTACTATCTGTGCAACTGCGAATAGCTTTTTACACACCCGGATGTCCGCAAAGCGATTCGAGTGCCGGCGATTTTAATATCTGGGTAAGGGACTCTAATGTTCCTTTTTAACCCCCTGTGTGGTACATAGGGCGACTATGGCGTATGAAGCGCAAAGCGAATAGATACAAAAGGTTGCCCATTTTCGATGACAGACCACTTATATCATACGGCTCCAAATAATCAAGATGACCCAAAATCAACGCGGCAACCCAAGCCGGACACCATTAGGTGGCGTTTTTTAGCGATGCAATTGACCGCGCTATTGATGGTGACCTTCTTTTTCGCCCTCTTCGATTTGGACCGCAAAATTGCAGCGCAGCTTTTTAACGCCAAAGAGGGGTTTCATCTGCGTCATTATCCCCTTTGGGTGTGGCTCTACCACTATGGGACCCTTCCGGGCGCCGTACTGACCCTGATGGCTTTAGTGGGCTGGGGTATAAGTTTTTGGAACAACCGATTATATGCATGGCGGCGGCCGTTGCTTCTGGTGGTGTTAACTGCGGTTATCGGCTCCGGTTTGCTGGTAAACGGCATACTCAAGCAATACTGGGGTCGGCCGCGTCCCAATCAAATCGTTGAATTTGGCGGGTATTGGCAATACCGGGGCATCTTTCCGCCTGGCCTACCCGGAAAAGGCAGCTCCTTTCCCTGCGGCCACTGTGCCATGGGATTTGTCTTTATTTCCTTGTGGGGATGCCGGCGTCTCAACAAACCTCTAGCTGTTGGCGGTGTCGTCACCGGCATTGCCTTGGGGGGGGTGCTATCCGCTGCTCGGGTGATCCAAGGCGCCCATTTTGTAAGCGATACCCTGTGGTCTCTTGGTTTGGTGACTCTGACCGCAACCGTATTTGATGATCTTTTGATTAGGCGACCTGAAAGGAAGCGCGACCTCGGCATCCTTACACAAAAATCTTGGGTTTTGGCCATCACGGCAGTGGCCGTTGTGTTGATCTTAATGGGCTATATGACTCGCCGACCCTATTATGAATCGGATCGATATCCATTGGCTCTTGATGGCAACCCAACGCAAATTGATATTCGTTTTAACGAAAATCCGGTGCGCTTGAAGATTTCTTACAGCCATCAGAATCAGGGGTGGCTTCAGGTCGATACCCGGGGGCTGGGATGGATTAATGCGGACACCCGTTTGGAGATGACGTCGCTGCGAAAAACGCAAACCCTGCAGTTCAATCTGCATATGACGGTGCGCAGCTATTTTGATGAACTGGATCATAGTCTAACGCTAACCTTACCAAGGGCATTTAAAAATAAAGTTGAAGTGAGCCTCAATGGCGTGCCTCGGTTGGCTCGATGATCCTAACCCTCTTTTCGGCAGAAAGTTCGCCATCGGATTGTTGACAAGGGGATCGAACCGGATGAAGAAACTGTTTCGCATATTGACGGTACACGCTGTCGGCGAACTGATACGCTACAAGTCTTTTTTTTTGCTGGTATTTTTATTGCTGGCAGCGGACCGTATCCTGCCGCGTTTTGTTCAAGCGCCTGAAAAGGGTTTTGATATTTCACTGAGATTCAGTCGCCAGACCGTTGAGTTTTTTTTCGATCAATTGCCGGTCAGGATGGCCCAGTGGTTGCTGACGCCCCAGGTGGCAGCCATTGTGCTCGGCTTGTTTTTAATGAAACAGGTGATTTCGTTGTGGCCTTCTTCGGATATGCGTCGAATGCATCGACAGGAGCGCGGCCGCTTCGGCCTGCTAGGCGCCTTAACTGTTTTGCGCTGGCAGCAAGTGGCCTGGGATGCGCTGGCCGTGGCTTTGGTTTGTGCCATTGTGGCAAGTTGGTGTATGTTTGCTTTTATTATCGGCTATGGCTTTTGGCGGTTGACCGGCTACTCCATCGCCTTGATGCTGACCGTTAGTATTGCGGCACTGGCCATGCCCCTGGCCATGGCGGGTTTCAGTTACTCATCCAAGCTGGCTGTCATCAGCCAGGGACGTTTCAGCACGCGATTTGGTCTGTTTTTGCGTCTGTTTACCGACTTTCATCTGCTTTGGACCTCTTGGGTTTTTTTTGCCTGTCGCGTTACTTTGGAATTTATTTTTGTGGCGGCCATTCCGGCTGGCGCTATTCTGACGATTGATAATTTCTGGTTACGTATGGCAGTGGCCGCCTTGTCCGCTACGCCGGTTTATTCTTACTTGAAAATGGCTTCGTTTAAGTTTTTTTTACAGGCTTACAGTGGTTATGCAATGGTTCGCCGGGAATATCAAACTTACTATGCAACGTTAGGATAACCTGACAACCGATGCCTCGACGTTTTTTCGGTCCAGATCGAACCGCGGCTTTGAGAATTCAAACCACCCCCGATGCGGGCAGTCGTTGACTAAAGCATGCGATGTTTCTATTATGGGGTCTGTCACAAACTTGTTCACTTTTACAGTACAGACAATAGGTGGGTGGATCCAGCCGCTGGCAACGGGCGAATGCCTTTTTTTCAAATGTCTGGAATATAAGGAAAAAAATTTTACCTTCAATAGCGCCATCAACGTCATTGCCTTATGATATTCAAAATACTCAGCTCCCCTTTAATCCAAACGCTTATCATGACGGCCCTGGTCTTTGCCGGTATGCTGTGGCCTGTGGGGCCGTTGGCACATGTGGAAAACAAACACTATGATTTCTGGTCCGGCCGATTTCGTCCTCCGGAAAATCAATCCATTGCGCTGGTGATCATTGACGAAAAAAGTGTACAGCAGATCGGCGACTGGCCGTGGCCGCGAACCTATATGGCAGATATGGTCAAATTGCTATCTTCAGAAGCAGTGGATGCCTTGGGGTTCTGCCTGCTCTATACCCAGCCGGCAATCAGTCCGGGGCTTACTGAAACCCGGGAGCTGAGGGCCAGTGTGACCGATCCTAAATTCAATGGTGGGCGAAAAACCGTCCAAAAAATTGATGGCTTGCTCAGGGGGGCCGAAAAACGACTTAACCAGGATGCCCAGCTCCTCACCGCGATCCGGCGGGCCAGAAATACCGTCCTGCCGTTTCGTTTAAGCCGAAAAGAAGGCCCCCGCCTAAATCCGTCCAGGATCTTAATTATCAACACCTTAAAAGCGCCGCATACATCGTCAGAAGAGAATTCTACCTTCATGGAAAAAGGGATCAATGGCGAGCATCAGGGACCCACGGAAACCCAAAGTATATGGGAGACATTTGGTGCTCTGGCCCGCAAAGCCGGTGCGTTGGGCCATGTGAACCTGTATCCTGACACGGACGGGATGGTCCGCCGCTTTCCCTTGCTGATCAAATACAAAGGGCGGCTATATCCTTCCTTGGCCCTACAGCTGGCGTTTAAACATTTGGATGGCCGGCTGCGGGACTTGGTCATTGGAACGGATTTTTTAGGCCAGCCGAGCCTCGGAATTCAGAGCCTCAAGATTCTGACAGACAGCGACTACCAAATGCTGCTGAATTATGATGATGCCTGGACCGCTGAAAGAACATACTCTTTCGTAGATGTGCTTGAAGGCAAGGTGGACCCATCCATTTTCAGCAAAAAAATTGTTTTAATCGGAATAGACGGCGAGGGATTGGCACCGTTTTATCGCCTTGCATCCCACAACCAGGTTTCCAATGTGAAGATCATGGCCAACGCGCTGGCACGCATCCTGTCACCCGATCGATTGGGGCGGCCCTCGTGGGCGTGGATACTGGAAATCTTGGCCTTGTTTTACTTTGCTATTTTTCTAAGCTTTGTGATTCCCCGTGTCCACATCAAAATGGGTGCCTTTATCCTGCTGTTTTTTATGCTGACATGGTACCTCGCCGGAGTGGGTCTTTTTCTGATATATGGATTCTGGGTCAAGGTTTACGGCCCCATCGTTCTGGCGTGCTGTGGCTTTGTGCTGATTCAGTTGTTGCGTTTTTCTCAGCAACGACGACTAGAGAAAGTTGATATCAATAAAACACTGGGGCTCTCCTTTCAAAGCCAGGGCATGCTGGACCAAGCCTACCTGAAGTATATGCAATGTCCGGTGAAAGATAGTTCCGTGAAACATCTGTTGTACAATCTGGGCCTCGATTTTGAGCGCAAACGCATGTTCAATAAATCTTTGGCGATTTACCAGCATCTGCTCACTGATAGCACATTTAAAGATATAAAAGACCGTATCAACCGACTCAAGGTGATTGAGGACCCGTTGGGTATGACCGTGAGTGGATCCGTCAGTGAAAGAACATTGGTAATGAACGATTCAGATGCAAAGCCCACGTTTGGACGCTATGAAGTTACCCGATCGCTGGGTCGCGGTGCCATGGGGACCGTCTATCTGGGGCGTGATCCTAAGATCAACCGGGAAGTGGCCATTAAAACCATGGAATATACTGAGGTGAGTGCCGCTGAATTGCCGGATGTCAAGAAACGGTTTTTTCGCGAAGCTGAAGCCGCGGGAAAACTTTCGCACCCCAACATTGTGGCCATCTACGATGCCGGAGAAGAACATGATATGGCTTACATTGCCATGGAGCTGCTCAGCGGTGAAGACTTGGCCATATATTGCCAAGCAGACAACTTGCTGCCCATCGAGCGTGTGTTGACGATAATTACAGAAGTCACCGAGGCGTTGGAATACGCCCACAACCAAGGAGTGGTGCATCGAGACATCAAGCCGGCCAACATCATGCTGCTGAAAGACGGTCATATCAAAGTCGCTGATTTTGGTATCGCCCGGGTCGTGGATGCCTCCCATACCAAGACCGGTCTCATTATGGGAACCCCAAGCTACATGTCGCCGGAACAATTGGCCGGTAAAAATGTCGACGGCCGTTCTGATCTGTTTGCCTTAGGCGTTTTGCTCTACCAAATGCTGTCGGGAACCAAACCCTTTAAAGGGGATAACATCACGGCCATCATGTATGCTATCACCCACAATGCGCATACTCCCTTGTCGGAGGTTGCCCCGGGCATATCGGAATGCGTGGAGAATATGGTTGATAAGCTGCTGTCCAAAGGGGTGACCAAACGCTTCCGATCTGCAGCTCAGTTGTTAAAGGCCATTAATAATTGCCAGAAAGAGCTGCAGGCATGATAAGCGTCAAAATATAAGGAGATGCCCAAATGGCTTTATTGGTTCTGATCCACGAAGGCTTGACTGTCAATAAAATTCCCATCGATAAAGACGAAATGCGGATTGGCAGACTGCCGGAGGCTGACATATTTTTAGATGACAAGATGGTCAGTCACAAACACGCCAAAATAGAAAGGGTGATTGGCACCGACAAAAAAGAGGACGGCGAATTCTTTCTTGAAGACCTGGGCAGCACCAACCACACCTATGTCAATGGGGAAATAATAGAAAGAGTAAAGCTGGTCAACGATGACACCATCCGTATCGGTAAACACATTTTTAAATTCATAGACGAATCGGCATTGAGCGAAGAAAAAACGACCAAACTGCGTAAGAGTTGGATTCCGGGGGTGTACTACACCAAAGAATAGTCTCGACCTTCAAGAAGCGGCATCTTGCGGCCCAGGCCTGCGTTCTCACGATTTTGCCGTCCTCAGCGTAGCGTTGCTACGCCTGCGGGGGCAAAACCGCTGCGGCCTTGACCTGAACCACAAGCTAACGTTTCTTGAAGGCCGATGGGATTATCGAGAAGTACGCAATGACCACTCGCGGCATACAATACCTGAAGCAGAACGGGATCGATTTTGAAGTGGTCAAGTATGACCACACAGAGAAAGGGGTTGAATTCGCGGCTCAGGCGGTGAAGTTTCCATTGGAGCGGACCATTAAAACATTGGTGGTGGCGCTGGACAGCAAAGCGTGGGCCTTGGTGCTTATGCCGGGGGATCGGCAACTGTCCATGAAAAAAGTGGCAAAAGCGTTTGCCGTCAAACGGGCGGCCATGGCCGACACTGCGACCGCGCAGCGGGTAACCGGATACCTGGTTGGCGGCATCAGTCCCTTTGGCACCCAAAAGCATTTGCCGGTCATCATGGAAATCGCCTTGCAGGCTTATCCTAAAGTGATGATCAATGCCGGTCAGCGCGGGACCATGGTCAAACTGGCCCCTGGCGACATCGCACAGGTTCTGCGTGCGGATGTGACCGATCTTGGCCAAAACTAGAATTTGTTAACAAATGGTCGATGTTCATTCACCATTACGATGAATGGCGAAAGAAATTATGCAATCAGACAAAACGATATTTGAAAAGACTTATGAATACTATCTCAATCAGCTCAAAGCGCTTTCGTTTGAATCCATTGCCGAGAAGATTGGGGTAAAATTAGAAGGAGAGTCTTTAAAGATACCCCTGTTTACAAACGACTATGCGGTTTTTAAAGACAAAATCATCGGGCCATCGGGCAAACAACCTTCCTTCGATGTTTGCGTGCTTCTAAGTCAATATCTTTTAAGGTGCCCCGATGTAGCACCCCAGGCTAAGAACTGGGTCACCTTTAAAGATTTTAAAGACGCCGGTCCTTTGATAGGCTATTTCAGCAATGAAGTCGAGTCCTCCATCGCCGGATATTTTTCCAAGAGACGAGACGAACTAAAAAAAGCCGGTGATGCACTGGGCGGCCATCCACCCGCACTTGACGTTAATTATGATTTGTCCCTGCAGTTCGATGCCTTGCCGATGATTCCTGTTATTCTATTATTTAATGATAAGGACGAAGAGTTTTCGGCGACTTGTTCTGTGCTGTTTGAACGCCGGGCTGAAGTCTATTTGGATTGTGAATGCATTGCCATGCTTGGGGGACAACTGATTTATCGTTTGAAAAAGTCCTTCAAATCAAAGTGACTCGGACGTTTCCTCATTTTACTGTGGTGCCTTGTGCATGGAATACTGAACATGGGTGTATCCGCGGTGTGTATTTGATAAATAAAGGAAAGCTGTGATGATGGTTCGGACATTACCTATGGGATTGGATGAAGCCCTCAATTTAACCCTTGGACGCGTCAATCCGCTGGGTGCGGAAGATGTGGCCTTGCAAGATGGTTTAAATCGCGTGCTGGCAGCCGATGTCTATGCCAAAGTTGACTCTCCGTCCATTGATGCTTCGCTTAAAGATGGGTATGCGGTTATCTCTCGACAAGTCAGCACGGCCACTAAAGATCATCCGGTGTCTCTCAAAATGATCGGTTGTATGGCTGCCGGTGGAGAACAGGATGTAAGGGTGTCACCGGGAACAACCGTGCGTGTGCTGACCGGTGCCAAAATACCGCCGGGAGCCAATGCCGTGGTGGCTGAGGAGTTCACCTCGACCCAGGACGACAGGGTTGCATTTTTCAGGGATGCCGAGCCGGGGCGCAATATCCTTCCCAAAAGCAGTGATGTGGCTTTGAATCAGATAGTGGCCCGCAGGGGCAGTATTTTGACCCCTGGTCTAACGGGTCTGCTTGCTGCTGCCGGACATAGCCGACTGCCTGTGGTCCGAAACCCCTCTGTCGCCATTATCGCTACCGGTGATGAAGTGGTTGCCCCCGGGCAGCCTTTAACGGAGGGAAAGCTGTTTGCCAGCAATATCACAACGTTGGGGGGGTGGTGTCGTCAATACGGTATGCAGACACACCTGACGGTGGTTAAAGACGAGGCTGACCAGATATATGACACACTCCAACGCTTCGCCGCAGAGGCTGACGCCGTTGTCACCAGCGGCGGCGCATGGACCGGGGACCGGGATATGGTTGCCCAGATTCTCGAACGTTTGGGGTGGCAGCAAGTATTTCACAGAATCCGCATCGGCCCCGGCAAAGCCGTGGGATTCGGTACCTTGCTGGGTAAACCGGTCTTCATACTTCCCGGCGGGCCGCCTTCGAATTTGATGGGGTTTCTACAGATCGCATTGCCGGGGTTGCTGAAGCTGGCCGGTCGCCAAGCCTGTCAACTGCCGACCACCAATGTGCGACTGTCAACCCAGCTGACAGGCCGATTCGCCGATTGGACACAGTTTATCTACGGCACCCTTGATATGTCTTCGGATCTACCGCTGTTCAACGCCTTGAACGGTGCTAGCCGACTTCGCCTCATGGCTACTGCGCAAGCGGTGGTGGCTATCCCTGAAGGTGAGGTCTCTTTACCGGAAGGTTCAGTGGTTTCCGCCCAATTGCTGGAATGAGGCAATGTTATCCAGTCCTTTAAGAGCGTTATTGATAAAGCCAAGCGGAAGCGGTGCCCGGCGCTTTGATGGATCCCGTCGTATCGTTGCCGTCCCGGTGATATAATGATTGAAATCTCGATCTCACAGGAGGATCAGCATAGAAAGGGGGGCGGGTGCCGAATCAAAAAAAAGGCATAAGCTGCTGCGCGGTTATCCTGTCCGGCGGGTTAAATACACGAATGAAGGGCGTTAACAAGGCTTTTCTGGAAATTGGCGGCCGTTCCATTTTAGATCGATTGGTGGAGCGTTTACGCTCCAAATTTTCCGAAATCCTTTTGGTAACGCGCCAACCGCACTTGTATGCCGGGCATCGTCTACAAGTGGTGACGGACATGTATCCAGACCGCTCTTCATTGGTCGGCGTCCATGCCGGACTGGTTAATGCCGGGGCTGATTTTGCATTTATGGTGCCTTGTGACACGCCCTTTTTGCAGACTGGCCTGATCGATCTGTTGCTGGGTGAACTGGAACCGGAGTTGGATGTGGTGGTTCCCTTTTATGGAGGTCATTATCAACCGCTATGCGCCATCTATTCGAAAAGATGCATCCCGATCATTGAAAGACAACTCAATCAGCACGATTATAAAATCATTCAAATCTATGAGCGAACGAACCTTAAAATTATACCAGCGGAAAAATTAAGAAGTGCCGATCCGGAGATGCTGTCTTTCCTCAATGTCAATACGCCGGATGCTCATGAAGCATGCCAAAAGCTGGCGGCGAAACCCTCAAATCAGGTCGAGTGATCCCCGCCACTTTTGGCCCGCTTCAATCCGATGCGATCTGCTGCGCTGGGCAACCATAGGGTAAAGCGTGTTTATCCACCGGGTTTTCCCTATCGTTGCAACTGGAGGGTTTGTTTTAAGAACCGTTCCTCAATCAGGTCGGCCAACCCAAGGGTATCATCGATGGCCAGACTGGGGACGCCAAGGTCAACGGGCACATCGGACATAACGGCGAAAAGGCTGCTATTTTCCCCCTTGACATACAAAGGTGTCTTATGTGCCGTGCTGCGGAAAACCTCAACCTGGGGCATATTGGCATGTTTGTAGCCTTCGGTCAGCACAATGTCCAGATCGTTCATATACCTCGACACCAATTGACTGAGGGATAGATCCTCCTTGGAATCCTTGATGAACGACAATTTCCAGGGCGAAGCAATCATCACGGCTTCGGCCCCGCAGGCTTTGTGGCGATAAGTGTCCTTGCCCTCGTGATCGATGTTGAATCCGTGGGTGTCGTGTTTCACCGTGCCGACACGATAGCCTCTGCGTTTAAGTTCGGGGATTAGCTTTTCAAGCAGCGTGGTTTTTCCGCTGCGTTTTTTGCTTACAATGGAAACGATAGGAGGTGTCATGAAAAGCTTCCTTTCACTTTCTGTCGGCCCATCGCATGGTAACTGCTGCCAGGATGCTGAGAATGGCAAAGCCGCTGACCAGCGGCAGGGTGGTGCCGTCGTAGCATCGACCTATTGCAACGGCAAGCAGCACGGCAACGAGTGTCGAGAGTGAACTCACCACGGCAGCTCCGACACCGGCAATGTGCGCCAACGGCTCCATGGCGATGGCGTTCAAATTGCCAAAAAGAATGCCGAGGCAAAAAAAAGCCGTGGCGAAGCAGACCATCAGCATCCATAAAGGAGAATGCCCTCCCATGCGATATACAATCCCCAGATAGGTAACTGATATCACAATGAGCAGCCGTATGGCCCACCGGGACATGGGCCGCATGCCCACCCGGGTAACGATACGGGCATTACAATAAGATGCGCCGCCTACAAACAGTGCCAGTACAGCCATATACAAAGGAAACTGACGGCCCAGCGCATATACTTCCTGATAAATCTGTTGCGCACTGTTCAAGTACCCGATCAATGCCCCCATAACCATACCGGCAGCCATGGTGTATCCTATGGTGGTGCGATTGGAACAGACGTCAACAGCGCCCGCAAAGATGTGTTTTATGCCGAAGGGTGTCCTGCGTTCCCGGGGCAGTGTCTCCGGTTGGCGAACCATGAACCAGGTTGCGGCAAACAACCCCAGCAGCAGCAAGGCAATGAAAACCATCCGCCATTCCGCCACTAGGAGAATCGCCTGGCCAAGGGCCGGTGCAACGGCGGGAACGATGATAAACACGGCCAGCACCGCAGACATTACACGGGCCATGCCACGGCCGGCATACTGGTCTCTGATCAAGGCAACGACCACCGAGCGCGGTCCTGCTGCACCGATCCCTTGCATGAACCGGCCCGTAAGCATAACCCCGAAGCGGGTGGCCAAAATCGACAATAGACATCCCAAGGTAAAGATAATGATGCCAACAATAATGGCCGGTTTACGACCTGTGCTGTCCGATAGCGGGCCGTAGACCAATTGGCCCATCGCCAGACCGAAAATCAATATGGAAACGACAAGCTGAGCATCATTGGGATGTTTTATGCCAAGATCTTTGCCGATGTATGGTAGAGCCGGTATCATGATATCCAGAGAGAGGGCCGCAAATGAGATCATTATCGCCAAAAGGAAGATCGACTCACGGAATCCTGGACCTTGTTTAATGGATTGGGCTATGGCCGGCATGATACCCCATTAACTTTTTTTCTTTTTTAAATCAAAGCGTTTTGGCTTCATATAGTCAAATTTGTTAATTTTCGAGAAAAATAAAACCACTCCGCGAGACTGATTTATATATATTACAAATCACCTAAGCCCAATAAAAAGATAATGAAAATTTGAAAAATCATCCAGTAATGGGGTTGTAAAGGTTATGCAACCCTTGTTGCCGGCAACCGAATCTTCAATAAAGGAAATAATTTTCATTGGCCCCAGGCAACTGGGACATAATAGCAGGTCAATTTCATAGTCTTTTTGGATCTTTTAGGCAACATTGGAGTAATCTTGAATGGGGCCATCGGTTTCAAGGGTATAGCAGATTGGGAACAAATATTGCGATCTGCGGAAAGATCAGGAGCAAAGCGGTCATTAGAACAATAGCACCCAGGAAAGGGAGAATGCCAATATAGATGTCCTGGAGCGGCACTCGGGGAGCGATGCCCTTGATCACAAAGACATTTACGCCCACCGGTGGGGTGATAACGCCCATTTCACCCACCATCACCACAATTACGCCGAACCAGATGGGATCAAAGTTGAATTTCTGGACGATGGGGAAGAAAATCGGAATGGAGACGATGATCAGGGCCATGGAATCCATGAAAAAACCGCCGATGAAATAGATCAGTACGATGACGCCCATGATGGCCATGGGTGGAATAGGCAAGGTGCTGACCCAGTCGGACAAAATAAAAGGGATGTTGGAGATGGCTAAAAAATGACCGAATACGGCGGCACCGACGATGATGAACATGACCATGCAGGCGGTGCGCAAACCGCCTGTGAGAACCTCAATGGTTTGTGCTAATTTAAGCTTATTCCGAAAGACCCCGATGAGAAAAGCACCGAAGGCACCGATGGAGCCGGCCTGGGTGGGACTGAACCAGCCCAAAAAGAGCCCCCCGATGGTGAGCAGAAACAGCAGAATGGCCTCGATAATGCCACCCAGTGAAATAATTTTTTCCACAAACGTTGTCTTCGGTCCGGGTGGTGCGAGTTTGGGATCCCTCAAACAGAGCAGGATGACCGTAAACACGAACAACACGGTTAGCAGGATACCGGGAATGATGCCGGCAACAAATAATTTGCCGATAGATTCCTCGGTTAGCAGGCCATAGATGATCAATACCGTACTGGGGGGGATCAGAATTCCCAGTGTGCCGGCTGAGGCTACGGTGCCGGTGGCCAATTTGTCGTCGTAGTTGTACTTTTTCATTTCCGGCAGCGCAATGCCGCCCATGGTTGCCGCAGTGGCTGCTGTTGATCCGCAAATGGCGGCAAATCCCGAACAGGCTAGGACCGTGGCCACCGTCAAGCCGCCTCGATACTGACCAAACCAAGTGTAGCAGGTCCGGTAGAGCCTTTTGCTGATCCCGGAGGCATAAGCAAAAGAGCCCATGAGAATGAACATTGGAATAACCGATAGGGGATAGGAGGAGAGCGTCTCAAAGATATCCTGGGCCAGCAGGGTCAAAGCGGAATCCAGCCCATTTAAAAAGGCGAAACCGGCAAACCCCACGACGGCCATGGCAAAAGCTACCGGCAATCTCAACATAAATAGAAATATAAGCAAGATGATACCGACAAGACCGGTCATTTCAGGACTCATGCTTGAACACCTCGATAATGGTTTGGAACCATTTGGCCAGTGCGGCCAGACAGGCGGGAAGAAAAGCTACGGCCGCTGCAAAAGTGAAGGGATACAGGGGGATTCTTATGGTAGCGCTGACTTCTCCATAGAGCTTCAGATCAATACCATACACGAAGAGCCGCCAGGTCATGACGATAAACAGAAGCAGTACCAAAGACTGGATAAACCAGGCGGTGATTCGTTGGACCCATTTTGGCAACAGGGGAGTGAAAAATTCAACCTGCACATGCCGGCCTGCGATATAAGAGGTGCCTAATGCAAAGGTCATGGCGAGCAACTGCAGTATCATCATCAGATCAAGTGATCCGTTCACCGGGCGTAGAAAAAGTTTGGAACCAATGACGTCGATGGTGGTCAGGAGCATCATCAAAATAAAGGCGGCAAGCCCGAACCATTCGAAACCCGCGCTTACCTTAGTATTAAACCGTTGGAATTTATCCAGAATTTCCATATCGTCGACCTTAATACCCATTTACTGCTGCAACCTGGTTAAATGTGTAATCCCATCGTTTTCTTTTATCTCTTCTTTGCCCTGTGCATTCGATTGCAACGGCTGCTCATCGGGGCAGGTGCACCAACTTCCCGCATGCCCGCCCCGATTTTCAGCCGTCTTGAAATAGCGCTATTGCCGAACTTCAGGAGGACCTGTGGCCGATTTGATGTGGAACCTTTTCTGCAGTTCCAGCAGCTCGCCCTTGCGCTTATTCAGAAATTCGATCCAGGACCGGACTTGCGTTTCGGCATATCCCTTGCTCACCATATCTTTGACATAGTCGTCGATCACCGGTTGGACCGCCTTGATCCAGCGATCGAACTCAGTCTTGGGCAATTCGATGTACTCGACGCCTTTTGATTTACCGAATGCTTCACCCGGGAAGTCTGAGGCATTCCATGAAAGGGCGAACTTTTCTTTGTATTCGCCGCACAGCTGGTTGAAAATCGGCTTGATGTCATCGGGCAGCCGTTCATAACTGCGCTTGTTCATGGCCACGTAGAAAGGATAACTGGGACCAACGTTCCAGGAGTTGGTCACTGCACTGACGATTTCTCCGAAGCGGAAGGCCTTGATGCCTTCACCGCCGACAAATACGCCCTGGATCACCCCCTTGGCGATGGCATCATAGGTTTCCACAATGGGCGTGGGAGCCGGGGTACCGCCCAAAGCTCTGACCACCGCTGCCATGCGTCCGGGAGCACGGATCGTCATACCTTTGAAATCTTCCAGGGTTCTCAACGGCTTGGTAGAGGCCAACACGCTGGGTGTGTTGGCGTGCATCCAGAGCACTCTGACCTTGCTCCACTCTTTGGGTTTGAACTTTTCATAGAAGTCATTCATGACCATGTTGGCCACCCATCCGGTGGGGTAGCCGATAGGCAGTTCACAGACCTCGGTGACCGGAAAACGACCCGGTGTGTAAGAGATATGGGACAGACCAATATCGGTGATGCCGGTTTCGATGGCCTTGATCATGGCCGGCGCTTTGGCTAATGAGCCGCCGGGAAAGAATTGAACCTTGACCCGCCCATGGGTACGTTGTTCCAATTCGGCGATAAACGCCTCGCTCGTGCGGTTACAATGTTGCGGGCCTGGCAGATAGCTGGCAAATTTGAGGTTGATGACCTTATCTGCAGCCAGTCCGCTGCCGGAAACAGCGAAAGTGAACAATAGGAAGACAATTCCAATAATTACCTTTGCGTTTTTCTTTCCCATTTCTTGCCTCCTTTATTAATTTAACGGTTGTTGTTCCCAAAATGGGAGCGGGCCGGTCTGTGCATGCCTTGGACGCCTTTGCTGTTACAAGGTATGGGACTTGCAGAAGTCCATCATTGCTTTCACATTGGCAGGTTTGGAGCCTTGCAAACCCGCGCCGCTGGAAAAAATGAAGCCTCCGCCTGAACCCGCCGTCTCCATCAGTTGCTGACAGTAAGTTTCAACTTGTTCCGGTGTTCCGGTGCACAGCAGCGACAGGGGGATATTACCGGCAATACAGGCCACCTGCCCTACACTCTTTTTTGCCTGGGCCATGTCAGTGCGGTCGAACCACCAAACCACCTTGCCTTTGGGAATATCGGCAATCGTCTCCAAGCGATCGTTGTAGGATCCTTCGGCGAAGAGCAGGGGCACCAAGCCCTCGTTAATTAAACCGATAATCAGTTTTTTAAGACTGGGCCAGTAGAAGGTGCTGAATTGCTTTTGGGACATAAAAGTGTCGGCACCTTTATGCAGCGGAATGAAAGGCATGAGGTGGCCGGTGGCCCGACAACCCGCCACGCCATTTTTAACCATGATGGGGATAAGTCGTTCACAGGCCTCCAAAAGCAGATCCGGGCAACGGAACATATCCAGCATCGCCCCTCGGGTACCGCGCAGACTGTCGCTGATCACATCAAAGGGCGCCTTGGTGAACCCGCCGGAAAAAGCGGGAAAGCCCCGGCCCATTATCCGGCCGCTGATCTCGGCCGTTGCCTGCCGCCATGCCAGAGCCGCTTCGCCGGCCCGTCCCAGGGCCTGCAGGGCTTTTTGCATGGCTTCGGTGCCAAAGGGCATCATGCAACCCGGAATAACCGGCAGTTCATGGACGGGGGGCAGCAGTGGAAAAGCGGTAAAGGGTTCCAGGGCGCCGAAGATGCGCGGGAAATAGACGTTGAGAAAGAATCCCGTGGGATCGTCGATCAGATCCTGATACTCTTCCGCCTTCATGTAGTCGTCTTCCACAAACTGGTATTCGCTATTTTTGTCCACCCCATGGCCCGGCCATTGATAGAATTTCAGGTCAAGGATATCCAGTACCTTGCCGGGAACGATATTGACGGGGCTGTTATAGGCATCCGGTTCGAAATCATCGTGGTACTTCACCCAGGCGGTTTCCAGTTGCCCATAATCGTACATGCCCTGATACATGCTGACCCCGGCATACGCCAAAGGAAAAAATCCCGCCGAAGGTGCAACAGGGATCCGCCTGGGGGGCTGTTGAAGCCTAATGGCATCCCTGAACAGGGTGACACGTTCCTGATAGGATTGCTTGGCCTGTTCGTCGACAAAGGGAATTCCCTTGCCGGAGATCCAGGTATCGAAGCGCTCCGCCTGTTTTTGGTCCGCATCCGCCCGGATTTCTGTGAATCGTTTGTTCATGCGATGCCCTCCTTTCCATGCCGCTAGTGACTGGAAGAGATTTGCAGCCCCCCTTCGAACCCAACCTATGTGTGGGCGCCAGGTTTAAATCTGTCGCCCGCTTTGATTTTGGGCCGAATGAAGGTTGTCAACCCCTTCTACATTCGGCAATGACAATCATCGGTTTCCGCTTTAAGTTTGCTTTCAATATCCTGACGCAGCGCCCGCTTATCCAGTTTCGCCGCTTTGGTGATCGGCATTTTCTCGATAAATTCAATTCGTTCGGGAAGCTGGAGCACGGCCGCTTTCTGCTCCTTCAAGAAGGCGATGACATCCTCGAAGGTCAGCCTTGCTTCCCCCATAGTCTCGATATAGGCACAGGCGCGCTCTCCCATATCGGGATCGGGCATGGGGACGACTGCCACGGCGGCGACCTGGGGGTGGAGATTGATTAGCTTTTCGATTTGAGTTGAGCTGATGCTTTCTCCTCCCCGGTTGATCATCTCCTTGCATCTTCCGGTGAGGGTGATGTAGCCGTTGTCGGCAATCGTGGCCAGATCACCGGTCCTGAAGAAACCGTCTTTGTCAAATACTTTGGCGTTCTCTTGCGGATTGTTGTAGTAGCCGGAGAAAACGCAGGGGCCCTTAATCAGCAGTTCGCCCGTCTGGTTGGGAGATAGGTCGTTGCCTTCGAAATCGACAACCTTGTAGATGTCATGAGGAAAAGTGGGTCTTCCCACAGTGCAGCAGATCGTTTCGCAGTCGTCAACGCTGCGCGTGATGCAGGTCATGCCTTCGGTTCCGCCATAACCGTTATAAAAGCGCATCTTGAACCGTTCCATAACGCCCTTGACCAGGTCAGGGTGGCTGGCGCCGCCGCCGCTGTGCATCTTTTTCAAGGAGCTCAGGTCGAATTGATCGGCCCCGTCGTATTGCAGCAGTCTTTTGGCGAGTGTGGGGACCCAGATGATGGTAGTGACTTTTTCCCGCTCGATGGTTCTGCATATGTCGGCATTATCGGTGGACTCCTGAAACACAAGGGTTCCCTGTGTAATGATGCTGCCCAACAACCCTTTGGTAAATGAGAGGTCATGCCCTACCGGACCGACGATCATATTAATGTCTTCGCTGTGCTGATTCCAGGACATGGAGCAGAACTCCACGCCGCATGCGAGGCTGTTGTGGGTCCGGGGCACGATTTTCGGCTCTCCCGTGGTGCCGCCGGTAGGGCCCATGTGGGCGACTTGTAGTGGATCGGGCCTGTGCCGGCTTAATTGGGAGTGATTCTCGCTGGTCAAATTATTTTCTTCGATTAGCTCTTCCAGACTTGCAAATCCGGCCTGATCAATTTTGCCGCGCACGGTGATGACATTCTTTATTTCCGGATGATTATCCAGGATATCCTGAATAATGGGCAAAAAATCAACTTTATGCGTTCTTTTGGGCACAATCCATGCGCTGGCGCCGGTGATCTTCAACAAACGGTCAATCTCAAAGGGGCGGTAGCGCTCGAATAAAAGCACGGTGATGGCGCCGATCTTCTGACAGGCGAAATAGGCAAAAACGAATTCGTTCCAGTTGGGCAACTGAACCAAAACACGGTCCAATGGTTTAATACCTAATTTAATCAATCCGGTGGCCAGACGGTCGACTTTATCTCGGGCCTGACCATAGGTATAGCGACGCGTTCGATCGATAAAGGCTACTTTATCGGGATGCATATCCGCAGCCTGATCTAAATAATCTCCCAGAGTCATGCCGCGCCACCAACCTTTTTTAATATAGGTCTCCACGTCCTCTTGCCTATATGGCACAACACCTTCAAGCAGAGTGGGCATTGCGTTCCTCCTTGGTAATGTTAAGGCATATCTAAACGCATAACTTTAGGGGTGGCATCGAAAAATTAATTTTAAATTTAATTAAATTTTGGAGTACGTTACCATTTCAATTTTTTCTTGTCAACCAAAACCATTGTCAAAAAGGACTACAAAATGAAAACCTAAAGCCGAAATAACATAACAAGATTAGATTTATGATTGCAATTCGCAGATTCAGGTCCAGGATGAGGATCTAAAGCAAGCTGAGGTTAAAACGCCTAATAAAGGCATAATTTTAATTAAATAAAAGATGAAAATCATAAAACTTAAGAACAACTCGATCAGGGAGGCTTTTTCGGTGGTATCGGACAATTCTGGTGATTTTGGGATTCCGCGGATGTAAAGACGACCAATCCTGTATATATAGCGGCTGCATTAAGTGAGCAGGGGTTGGGTGGCCTGGGCGGTGGCGTGATGGATTTGGGTGCGAATGGCCACCGCCCGGGCCGGAAAAGGCTTGGTAATATCCAACATTATATTGGCCGCAGACCAAGCCTGATGGATGGGTAAGCGGGATACAAACCGCTACACTCATCGATCACATCGCCGGTCTTGATGTGATTTCGCTAAAGTTGGCTTCAACGCTTTCTTGCGGGAAAGTTTGCAGGCAATGTGTATCATTGCGCATAACATCCATCCCCTGAACAGGTGCATGTCGCCCGTTGACTAAAACCATTGAATCTTTGATCCTGTTTCTCGCAACCGATATTTATCGGCTAAAGCGCCGCAAAGGGTGTGATTCTAACTGGTGGGAACTATATACACATTAGTGTTTCTTGGACAACATAAAAACGAATAAATATACAAAAAAATGAATATCGTCGTTGTTGGTTTAAAGCGAATGCACTCGAGGTGGCAGGGTTGGGATGCGGTTGGGCACCCACGGGCGTTATGGCCTGAACAGAAAATGAGAACGAACAGCTACATTTTATACTTTATATCTTTGTGGTCATAATCAACGATGGCAACATTTACATTGCCTCTCTTTTTGACACTGTAAATTTCCCCCTCGGCTTTATACACGATAACGCAGGGTTGTTTGAGTACCGATGAGATGTTTTTGGAATAGCTCAGATAGCTTATCACCATTTTAAGTCGATTGCACAGCCCCAGGAGCAATTCAAGGTCACTGGGGGAATAGATGATATCGGAAATACCGGTGCCGAAACAAATGACGGCCAATAATTTCCGGCCCGCATACAGGGGGATGATCATTTCGATGCCGTGCTGCAGCAAAATATTGTGTTCTGTGGATCGTTTGGGCAGCTCGTGCCGAATTATTAAGTTATTTTGGCTCTTTGAAAAATCCAGACATTGTTGAATGCCAAACTTGCTTCTGCAATTTTTGTTGGTAAAGATCCCGTCTCCGTTTTCAATACTGACATCCACATTAAAGGCGCCCTTGATTTTTTCGATGATGGCCTCATAGGATAGGAGTGGATATCCATCCATTGCGAGGTTCTCTATGGATTCTTTGATGCGTCTCTTTTCCATCTGGCGCCGGGCGCCAATCACGGGCAGCGCCAAGTACAGATCAAAAAGCCGTTTGTTTAGCATCGAATAGGTCAATACCAGTGATGAATAGATCGCACAGAGGGCGTTGAGGATGATGTTGCCAGCGGTGATGCCGTGTAGGGGTAACACCAACAGGATGAGCATGCCGATTAACACAGTTGGAATGGTTGCGGCCGCCAAACAGAGCAACTCATTTTTAAGGCGGGCTGATTTTTCAACCGCAATGGCATAGCACAGGGAGACGTAAAAACAGATCGCGAAGCTTCCAAAATAGGTCTTGAAGGCGGGATACATTGGCCCAACCACCTTGCCCCATCCCCAATAGGTTTGTTCAACGCCTGCCAGCAACAAGTCGGTATGTGTGAGACTAAGAAATAGGACTGCCGGGAGGTATACCCACAGTTTGGGTTTTTGTCCCGGCAGGTAGTGCATCATAATATGATTCAATGTGCCGGGGATCAGGATGATGGGGATATACATCATTCGATCCCAGAACAGGGTCTGTTCCGGCGTCGTGGAGGCAACAAGCAAGGATTCGCAGACCATACAAAAAAAGAGCTGGGATAAAAGAAAACAAAGCACCCACACCCGCCGGCCTGCTTTGAGATTTTTCAAAGCCATACACAGCGATGACAGCACAATGGCTGCTGCCAAAGCCGATGGAAAGCAGTATGTATTAAATTCAAAAACCATAGAGCGATCCAATATTTGGGACTCCCAAAACGAACAATGGATCTGGCCGACAGAATAGGGCGGTGATGCCTAATGGACGTGGTTGTGCCCTACAACTATATTTGTGCTTTCGAGTTGTCAACTGTAAAAAGATCTTGACCGATTGAAATGTTGTGGGATCGCTTAGACATAAAGCCGTAAAGGGTGTGCCCATGACTGTGCCACCTCTCTTTCAAGCCATGCAGATGAAGCTTGTAGGTGCGATGGACTTTGTTTTTAAGGTGTGTGTGTCTGTATTCACCGGCGCTGCCGATATCTTCAAAAAAAAGATAAGTATACATTCTGGCAAAAAAGGGTCGGGAAGATATCAGCATGGTGGCGATGCGATGCTGAACACAATAATCAAAAAAAGCTTTCCACAACAGCAGCTTGATGGTGAGCGATTCAGGGTGCTGGAATGGAATGGTGAATCGGGTGGCCTCGGCGCATGGGTGTTCCGCCGGCGTCAGCAGCTTGTCAATTTGTAAAAAGTGATCCAACTCGATTTTTCCCTTGGAGCGATCCAATACGCGCAAGGTGCCCACCGGCACATTTTTTCCTATCTCAATGGCCAAAAAGGTGGTTTCATTGGGAAGGGGTATTTCCGGGGGAATGGGTTGTGATTCCCGGAAATACATGTGATAGCCTTTTTGGCGAAGTTCCCTGGCCAATTTGTGGTCCTGCGAGGTGGTTGCCGGTTTGACCTGGTAGCGGTTTGTGTCCAATCGATCGAAATACTCAGCCGGTTTGGTCCATAAATCGGAAAATTTCAAACTTCCCCCTTTCGAGAACACAGGTTTCCTGTTGAATTTGTTACTGGTTTGTATGGTGGTGGATATGAGAAAAGGAGGGGAAGAGAGACTAGTCCACAGCCCATGCCTCTGGGGGTATGCCCTTGTTTGAGATTTTTTTAATCAATGCATTGGGTATGGCCGCCTTCATGAGAATCGATGAAATTTCATCCTCACCAAGCCGCAATTGCGATTCCAGGCGTTCAACCCATAGCGAACTGATGTCCACGCCTGCGATGGCGGCCAATCGTTTAAATTTGATGATGTTGGGGATTAAATCATAGTCTAACCATGAATCCGAGCTAAATCCCTGCGCCTCAATCATCTTAATAAAGCCGGATGGCAGATGATCGTTCATGATCCAGCGTTCGATGACCTCCTGATCAATGTCCAGAAATATCGACAGGTAGCTGATCCACCCCCCCTGGGTATTTATTTGGATATTTGCTAAAAAAAAAAGGCGTAATAAGGATTCTTCGACGCGGTTATAGCTTGGTTTATGTTTGACCGGGCGGCTTTGGATGTCGGCTAAGTATTTTTCGCCCATGCCAAATAAAAGCCAGTTGGCTGAAATATTGAGCTTTTGACATATTTTAATGATAAGATCGGTTCTCGGGAATGCCCCGGTTTTCCACACCGCAACCGTAGATTCGCCGAGCCCAACCAACTTGCACCAGCGCCGTTGATTGGGTTTGATGAGAGATGCCAAGCGCCTATGAAAATCATCAGTGTTGTATGTGTTATTGTGGATGATATTCATAATTGTGTGTTGGCTTTCGCCACCCCAACATCGCTAATCTGTGTAAAAAAAATGAAAAAAGATAGGTACTTGCTCATTCTCAAAGCGAGTATGTCAAAAGTGGAATTGTGTGTCAACAAGGCAGGACTTTGAACTTAGACCATCCCAGCTTTGGATGCATATGCAGATTATCCTCTTTCGGTTTTTGAATAGTTTGAATAGATGGGAGTAATAGGGGATAAAAATAGGTTACAGCTAATGCTGTAACCTACCATTATTTTCTAATTTGGTCGGAGCGAGAGGATTTGAACCTCCGACCCCTTGAACCCCATTCAAGTGCGCTACCAGGCTGCGCTACGCTCCGACGCAAAGCACTCTCGATACCACCGTGATGGACATGTGTCAAGCCGGTAAATGAGTTGGCGTGGTCCATCGTGCATGGGATGATTTCTGACTGGGGAGCGGGGTCTGCGACACAACTCAATGCGGGATTCCGTCGCGGTGGGACGCCGCTCCCACAGATTCGGTTGTGGCGTTGCCGGTGATTGGGGAGGCACTTCGCCGGGCATGGCTGAACGCCTGTCGGGCACAAACTTTGCCTTGATTCGATAGGGGCTACCTGATATGGTTTGGCTTCTTTTTATTTCTCTATGGGAGCTCTAACTCATTGAATGCTAAAAAAAAACAATCAAAGCCCTGGCTATGGGCGCTGTTGCCGTTATTGATAATCGTTCCATTATTGGTTCTGCTGGTCATCCGTATGGAGGGGCGTCTGCCCACCATGGAACTGAAAATGGATGGCGCTGCCATCGGGGCTGAGCATACGCTCTCTGTGGCCGTGGCTGATGAGCAAAGCGGCATTCGGCAGGTTTGGGTGGCCATCCTGAAAGATGGTAAAGAGACCGTTTTGGCCGATAAGCAATTTCAAGGCGACAGCCTCTTTTCAGGCGGAGCCGTGCATGCGGAAACCGTCGATGTTGAAATCGATACCCATGCCCTGGGCTTGAGCGACGGTCCGGCGGTGTTGCGTCTGATGACCCGGGATTACTCTTGGCGACACTGGGGTGACGGCAATCGGCAATATCAGGAACAAGAGGTTGTCATTGACACCCGTGCACCTATGATCCAAATTGTCAGCCATCCCCTGAATTTAAACCAGGGGGGGGGCGGTGTCGTGGTCTATCGTTTATCGGAAGCATGCCGGAGCAGCGGCATCATGGTGGGTGACAATTTTTATCCCGGCGACAAAGGCGCTTTCAGTGATGCCAATCTCTATATGACGTTTATCGCCTTAAACCATCGCCAGGGTGCCTCCACCCGATTGTATGCGACGGCTACCGATTTTGCAGGAAACAAGGGGCGAGCGGGAATTGCCCGTCATATCAACGTGCGCCGATTCAAAAAGGACACCATTCGGCTTTCGGACAGTTTTCTAAGTTGGAAGATGCCGGAACTGCAAGATCAGGTGGAGATCCAGTCCAATCCCTCCCTGCTGGAACTGTTTCTGAAAGTCAATCGTGATCTGCGCAAAGCTAATTATGAGGTGTTTAAACGCATCACCGCCCAAAGGGATGCCAAGCTGTACTGGCAAGGTGCTTTTCAGCGGTTGCCCGGAGCGGCAAATCGGGCGGGTTTTGCTGATTTTCGCACTTATCTGTACAAGGGCAAATCGGTTGATCAGCAAACCCATTTGGGGATCGATTTGGCCTCTCTGCCGCAGTCACCCATTCCGGCTGCCAACGCCGGCAAAGTGGCGTTTGCCGAAAATTTAGGAATATACGGGTTGGCTATTGTCATCGACCATGGTTTCGGGCTGTTCACTGTGTATGGCCATTTAAGCCAAATCGATGTCTCCATCGGGCAGATGGTGGACAAAGGGGAAACCATCGGTAAAACCGGTAAAACCGGCTTGGCCGGTGGGGATCACCTGCATTTTGGTGTGTTGGTACATCATACTTTTGTCAATCCACTGGAGTGGTGGGACCCTCAATGGGTGCGCAACAACATTTCGTCCAAACTAGAATCGGTCCAATAGCGCACGGGAGATTTTCGGTATGGCCAAGGGTAAGGTTCAAAAAACATTCCGGGAGATAAACGCCAAAATTCAAAAAGGCGACGTCGTGGTGGTGAGTGCCGAACAGATGGTGGACATCGTCAAGGAAAACGGTGCTCAGGAAGCTGCCCGCCAGGTTGACGTGGTCACCACCGGTACCTTTGCCCCCATGTGTTCTTCGGGTGCATTGATCAATTTCGGCCACAGTACCCCCGGTATTAAAGCCTCCACCGTACTGCTTAACAATGTGCCGGCCTATGCCGGTTTGGCGGCGGTAGATACTTACATCGGCGCCACCGAAGCGTGTCTGGATGACCCGCTCAACAAAGTCTATCCAGGAGAATTCGCATACGGCGGCGGGCATGTCATCCAGGATATGGCGGCGGGCAAAACCATTCATCTTAAGGCCACTGCCTACGGCACCGATTGCTACCCGCGGCGGGAGTATGCAAAAGATTTTAGCTTAAAAGATATTCCCAATGCCGTTTTATGCAATCCGCGCAACGGGTACCAGAACTACAATGTGGCCGTCAATTCACTCAAAAAGACCATCTACACGTATATGGGCACTTTGAAGCCTAAAATGGGCAATGCCAATTATTGCAGCGCCGGCGTGCTCAGCCCGTTGTTTAATGATCCTTACTACCGCACTATCGGTCTGGGCTCGCGTATTTTTCTTGGGGGCGGGGTGGGCTATGTCACCTGGCACGGCACACAACATAAGCCCGATCAGGAACGTACACCCGGTGGCCTTCCGGTGCGGCCGGCGGGGACCGTCTGGGTGATGGGCGATCTCAAACAGATGAGCCCACGCTGGTTGGTGGGCGTGAGCATTCAAGGATATGGCTGCTCCCTGGCGGTGGGTTTGGGCATCCCCATTCCCATACTCAATGAAGAGATGGCGCGCTTTACCGGCGTGTCCGACGAAGAGATCTTCAGCCAGGTGATTGACTATGGCAAAGATTACCCTAATGGTAAATCCGTAAGTTTGGCCCAGGTCAGTTATGCCGAGCTAAAGAGCGGTACCATCACCGTTAACGGCGAATCCATACCCACAGTGCCGCTGTCCAGTATGGTGCGGGCGCGAGAGATCGCCGACACGCTGAAGCAGTGGATTGAAAAAGGAGAATTTTTACTGGGTGAACCGCAAATGACTTTGCCGGCTTAACGACGGGATCGCCCATGGGAGAAACCCTGCGTGCGTTTGTGGCTTTTGAGCTGCCGGAAGAAATCCTGCAACATGCCCGATCCCTTCAAGCGTCGCTCAAAGAGATGGGGGTTAAGCTGCGCTGGGTCAAACCCCAAAATATTCATCTGACCCTCAAGTTTTTAGGGCAGATACCGGTGGCGCATATTGCAGCCGTGGAAACCGCCATGCAAAGCGCCGTCCAAGGGCAGGGTCCCCTGAGATTAACGGTTCAAGGCATGGGGGTCTTTCCGGGGATCAAAAGGCCGCGCGTGCTTTGGACCGGTTTGGGCGGTAACCTGGATTGTCTCCAGAAGCTTGCCCTACGGCTGGAGACGGCGCTTGAATCCCAAGGTTTTGCCAGGGAGAAGCGGCCTTTCAAGGCCCACCTGACCCTTGCACGTATTAAAACGAGGCCGCAACCCCAACGGTTGTTGCACGCCATTGAAAAGTTGGGTCATTACCCCCCGCTGGCATTCACGGCCAAACAGATGGTGTTGTTCGAAAGTGAGTTACGTCCCCAAGGCGCAATTTATACATCGAAAGTTCGTGTGGGGATGGGGCAATAAAAAGCTGAAACGGTGTCGCTCGACTTCGTTTCAACAATTTAACCAACATGTATCGCTATACTGAAATTCAGGAGGCCCTATGAGTGGTTCCGTAGACAAGAACAAAGCCGTTGACTCGGCCATGAGTCAGATCGAACGCCAGTTCGGTAAAGGTGCGATTATGAAACTGGGCAGTCGCCCCATTGTAGATGTGCCGGTTATTTCCACCGGAGCCATTGCGCTGGATCGGGCCCTGGGCGTCGGCGGTTTGCCCCGCGGGCGCGTCATCGAGATCTATGGGCCTGAATCGTCCGGAAAGACGACCTTGGCTTTGCATGCGGTGGCCAATGCCCAAAAGCAGGGGGGGATTGCCGCATTTATTGATGCGGAGCATGCCCTGGATATCGGCTATGCCAAGCGCTTAGGCGTCAATTGCGATGAATTGCTGGTGGCGCAACCCGATACCGGCGAGCAGGCGCTGGAAATTGCCGACATGCTGTTGCGCAGCGGCGCCATTGATGTAATGGTCATCGATTCCGTGGCCGCCCTGGTGCCGCGGGCGGAGATAGAAGGGGAGATGGGCGATTCCCACATGGGACTGCAAGCGCGCTTGATGTCACAGGCCCTGCGCAAGCTGACCGGTACCATTGGAAAAACCATGACCAGCTTGATTTTTATCAACCAGATCCGCATGAAGATCGGCGTGGTCTTTGGTAATCCGGAAACCACCACCGGTGGCAATGCATTGAAATTTTACGCTTCCGTAAGGCTGGACATCCGGCGCATCGGCGCCATCAAGACCGGGCAGGATGTGATGGGCAATCGCACGCGGGTTAAAGTGGTCAAAAACAAGATGGCCCCACCCTTTAAAGAAGCTGAATTTGATATCATGTACGGCGAGGGTATTTCCGTGGCCGGCGATCTGTTGGACATTGGCGTGGAGGCCGGGATCATCGACAAAAGCGGCGCCTGGTATTCTTTCGATGGTGAACGCATCGGCCAAGGGCGCGAGAATGTCAAAAATTTCTTAAAAGACAATCCGGACATCTTCGCCACCTTGAACCAGCGAGTGCGCGAATCGGTCGGGCTCGTTAAAGCGGACGAAACAGCAGTAGAGGCAGCGGTAGAAGAATAGCAGCCTGGTGGTTCAAGCCAGACTGTGACAATACTACCGCTCTATGAGCAATGGAGCAGGTTTCATGACAGGCAACGAGATACGCAAGGTTTTCCTCGATTTTTTTAATAGACACCAGCATCGGATAGTGCGCAGTGCTTCACTGGTCCCCCAGGATGACCCCACCCTGCTGTTTACCAATGCGGGTATGGTACAATTCAAACGCACTTTTTTGGGTGAAGAAAAGCGCGACTATGTGCGCGCCACCACCTCCCAAAAATGCGTGCGGGCCGGGGGGAAACACAACGATCTGGAAAATGTGGGCTATACCGCACGCCACCACACCTTTTTTGAGATGCTGGGCAACTTTTCCTTTGGCGATTACTTTAAAGAAGACGCCATTGTTTTTGCCTGGGATCTGCTTACCCGTGGCTATGGGCTGCCGGCGGATAAGTTATGGGTCTCCGTCTATCAAGACGATGATGAAGCCTACGATTTATGGCATACCAAGATCGGGGTTCCGGTTGAGCGCATGGTGCGGCTGGGTGAAGCTGAGAATTTTTGGGCCATGGGCGATACAGGGCCTTGTGGGCCTTGCAGTGAAATTCACCTGGACCGCGGCGAACACAATGGATGCGGTCGTGCCGATTGCGGGGTCGATTGTGACTGTGATCGGTTTTTGGAGATCTGGAACCTGGTCTTCATGCAATTCAACCGGGATGCCCGCGGTAAGATGACGCCGCTGCCCAAGCCCAGTATCGACACGGGTTTAGGGCTGGAGCGCCTGGCATCGGTGCTGCAAAACACCCCCACCAACTTCGACACCGATTTAATTCGGCCCATTATCACCAAAGTCGAACAATTGTCCGAAAAGCCCTATGGGCAGGATGAAACGGTTGATGTGGCCATGAAAGTTATTGCGGATCACAGCCGGTCGGCTGCTTTTTTAATCGGCGACGGCGTGTTGCCTTCAAATGAAGGGCGTGGCTACGTATTGCGGCGTATCATGCGGCGGGCCATTCGTTATGGCCGCAACATTGGTTTAGAGCAGGCCTTTTTGGGAAAAACCGCCCAGACTGTTTTTGAATTGATGCGAGGTGCCTATCCTGAACTGAACGCGTCCGCCGCCTTTATACGCAATGTCATTGAAAATGAAGAGTTACGCTTCATGGAGACCCTGGATACCGGCTTAAAATTGCTTAATGACTCGTTGGCTGAGCTAAAGGCAGATGGCCAGAACCAGGTGCCTGGGGATCTGATTTTCAAGCTCTACGATACTTTTGGTTTTCCGGTGGATATCGTCCAGGATGTGGTTCGGGATATGCAGATGGGTTTGGACATGAGCGGTTTCGAGCACCACATGGACGCCCAGCGCAAGCGCAGCCGCTCCAAGGTGACCTTTGACAGCATGAGCGATGCCTACAAAAATTTGTCGGCTCAAGCCGTCAAACCTGAATTTATGGGATACCAAACCTTGCACCAGGATTCCCAGGTTTTGCTCTTGGTCAAAGAGGGGCAGGAGATCGAGCTTGCCAAGCGTGGCGACCCTGTGGAGGTGGTCACCGCGGCGACACCATTTTATGGAGAGTCCGGCGGTCAGGTCGGCGATCAGGGCACGATCACCGCACAGGACATGCAACTTGACGTTAGCAATACCATAAAAGATCCCACGGGCTTGATCATTCACAAGGGAAGCGTGGTCAAAGGACAGATCGCCAAAGGCCAGGCCGTGACCTTGTCGGTTGATCAGGACAAACGTCGGAACACGGCACGAAACCACACCGCCACCCATATTTTGCATGGGGCCCTGCGACAAGTGTTGGGCGATCATATCAAACAAGCGGGGTCTATGGTGGCGCCCCAGCGACTGCGTTTTGACTTCACTCATTTTTCCCAGGTGAGCCCCGAAGATTTGGATCGCATTGAAGCATGGGTCAATGCGCGTATTCGCGACAATGTGGCGGTGCACACCGATGAAATGGAGGCTGAAAAGGCCATGCAATCCGGCGCCATGGCCTTGTTCGAGGAAAAATACGGCGATCGCGTACGGGTGGTCTCGCTGTCTGATTTTAGCAAGGAACTGTGCGGGGGTACCCACACCAACCGCACCGGCGATCTGGGCCTGTTTGTTATCGTGGCCGAGTCCAGCGTCGCGTCCGGGGTCCGGCGCATCGAAGCCTTGACCGGGGAGGCGGCCATAGCCCACATCCAGAAAATGGCGCACAATGCCCTGCAGTGCAGTCAATTGTTACGCACCGCCCCCGATCAAGTGGTTCCGCGCATGCAGCAGGTGCTAAAAACCCAAAAAGCAGTGGAAAAAGAGAACGAAAAACTCAAGGCGGCCCTCGCGGATGCCAAGGCCGGCAATGCCGATGAACAGATCCAGACTGTGGATGGGGTATCGGTCCTGGTCAAAAAGGTGGCGGTGGACAAATCGGCGGCTTTAAGGGATCTGGCCGATCGTTTCAAGGATCGCATCAAATCCGGCATCGTCGTTTTGGGCAGTGATATTGAAAACAAGGCTTTGTTGATCGTCGTGGTAACCAAAGATTTGCTGGGCCGCTTCCATGCCGGCAATATTGTTAAAGCCTTGGCGGCTATGGTAGGTGGCGGTGGCGGCGGACGGCCCGATATGGCCCAAGCCGGCGGCACCCAACCGGAGAACCTGGATCTGGCCCTGGAGCAGGCCATACAGATTATTCAGAAAACAGAGAAAAAATAAGTACTATTCATTATTTTCTTTTAAGGCGATCTCGATAAACATCTCGCCTTGGTTGGTGATACAAGGAATGGTAATAATGGGAATGCCCGATGGATAGGTGACTTTGTGCTTGCCGACCACCACACTGGGCACTGAGATGGCGTTGTTGTTGCTGGGAAAATCGGTTTTTGCATTTCCGGCGATGATATTGGCAATTTCACCGATGGCATCGGTGCAGTCCTCATCGAGTTCGGTGACCTTATCTCCGATTAAGGCGGATACCATTTCAAAAGCCACCGCATGGGAAAAACTAATGACCACGCATCCATTCACGCTGCCGGATATGCCGATGATGCTGCTGACTTCATGAGGAGGAACATCGCTGCCGGTCTTGAGTGTCGGTTGGCCCAGCTTAAAGGGCACCTCAATCATAGTTTCAAATAGCTTTTTTGCTGCCACAACAAAGGGTTTAATATAATTGGGGTCAATCATGTTTTGCCTTCCTGCGTTTATCGGGCGATGAACCCGCGGGCACGGGATCATTAATGGTGAACGGTCATCAATACCCGTAGCATACTGTTCCTATCATCGGCCGATCGCTGATGAACTTTACAAGGAAGGTGATTTTTTTTATGGGCCTCCAACCTCCAGCCAAGGATACGATAGGGCGGCTTCGATAGGCCTTGTTAAGGGTGGGTTCGTTTATTACAACCCCAATTCCGATTGAAAACACCGGTGCTTACTTTGGGACGCCGGCCTTGAGCACATCAATCATTGTAAATACGCTTGCTTTTGCACCCCGTGCAACCTGGCCGGCAAGAAATACGACGGCATCCAGAGTTCCTTCGCCGTAAATATCGCGGGCGTTGACGTTGTGGGTCCACTCAAATTTGGCGCTTCCATCGGCTGACAAAAGCGTGTAAGTGTGCCACGCATGACCTCCCAAATATGCGGAAGGGATACCCCAGATATTATGCTGGCGTTCCGGATCCCGCTCTTTTTCTATTTGCGACAGCTTAAAATCTATACCCATTCGGTTAAAGTAACCGACCATGGCTTTGGCCGTCCCGCTGGTGTCGGCTTTGCCGGCCTGGTGGCTTTCCCGCAGGGTCATCGTATAGCCTTCAAATAAATTTGGGAAATTTTCAGCACCATATGCCATCATGGCTTGAAGTCCGACAATCTGTTTGGCCATGTTGGGGGCAATCACCGCCGCAATGGAGGATTGCAATACCGTTTCTGCCAATTGGTCACGGTCACCTCCGGTGGTGCCCATGACAAAGGGCAGTTCCTGCTGGCAATAGAACCGGGCATTGTCCACGACCGCCGACGGGTGGGTAAAATCCAGGCAGATAAATGGGCCCTCTTCAGTAATAATGGAATCAAATTTGGCTTGCCGGTCTGCAGGTTGGACCAGCTCAAAAGCCGTTGTGCCGACATAGCAGTGCCGTGCATCAATTTCCGGTCCGGTTAGTGCATATGGCAAGACAGAGATACGGTCATCGGCAAGGGCCTGTTCGGCAATAACTGTGGCCACATTGCCGGGCAGCCCATTGATCATGATTTTAATGCGTCCCATGCTGTCCTCCTATTTCTTGAGATGCCTTTAGGACCACTTTCCTTAACTGGGGCATCTCCATGGTTTTAAGATCGGTCATGCGGCGTTTCAGGTTTTCCATTGCCGGGGGGATATAGGCTTCAAAATGGACCTTTTTCTTGACCCGACTTAAAAAGGCAAAAGCACCCAATATTTGCAGATTGCGGGTCAAAACGCAATACGGGTATCCGCGGCCGAAAGCATCCGGATCAATACCGTAGCGTCGTGCCAGAGCGTTCATGCAATAGGTGCACAATTGTTCCTGTATCGCCGGTGCAAGGGCCACGTAGGGATCTATTAAAAGCGATGCCAGATCGTATTGCAGCGGACCCAAACGCCCCCCTTGGAAATCGATGAAGGAGACGCGTCCCTCATGGACCATGATGTTGCGTGATTGCAGATCGCGATGCATGAAACCATAGATGCCCCCCTCGATGGCGGCATCGGCGAGGCGATTAAATTCAGCCTCAAGTTCATCGTAGGGGATGGACCAACCCAGGTAGCCCTGCAAGAAAGCCTCTACGAAATAGCGGCACTCTTTTGTCAGTATGGTGACGCGATCATAGCGTGCACCTTGATAGGTCCACGCGGGATCAAAGTGCTCATGGCCTGCCATCGCCATATGGAGCCAGGCATCGATCACAAGTTTGTAAAGGGCCAACTTCTCAGGATCGGTCTGATGGCGTGTGACCTGTTGCAGGTGACGGTCGCCCAAGTCTTGCATAAAGACCAGACCGGCAAATCGGTCCCATAAGTAAATCCGGGGCACCGCTCCTTTTTGCGCGTGCAAGTGGCGGCCGATGTCCACATAGGCATCCACTTCCTGCTGCGGGTCCAGTTGGCTGCGGATGCCATGATCCACCATGATCAGTCGTTGGGATCCTGATACCAGGCGATACCATTGACGATCCGAGCCATCACCTGCCAGATGGTGTTGCGTTACCTCCTGTTGTACAGGTGCCCCAAAGGCGCGTTGAAATGCTTCCGGCGCCATATGATCCAACACGGCCATTTGATAACGCTCCGGTGTGCCAATGTCCTGCCAATAGTGGTCTTGAACCACATGCGCTGCGATAGGCTCCCCGGCAGCCAGCATCTTTACATAGGCATCAATGATATGGCCGGGTCCCTGTTGCGGCAGATAGTCCAGCACCGATCGGTCCAAAATGTGAATACCGGTAAATGCCAGTTTCTGAGCGGGATCCGACGGCGGTGAGCTTTTGTGAAAACCCGTTACATACCCCTTGTCCGACACCCAGACTGAATTGAACAGCGGGTGGTGATGCATCACCATGGTGACAGCCGCCATCCGGTGTTGATGGCTTGCCCATATGAGTGCAAGGTTCAAGTCGGTTACGACATCGGCGTTGATTACCAGTAAGCTGCCACCCTGCCATAAATCGGCCACATTGCGGATACCCCCGCCGGTACCCAGAATACTCGGTTCGTGTCGCAGCAGCACCGGGATGGGGTATGCTTGTTTGGCGACAAAGGCTTCTATTTGTTCATGCTGGTGGTGGGTGTTGATGATGACGGACGCGCATCCGGCCCGGTAGAGTTTTTCGATGGTGATATCCAGCACAGGCCGGTTGTTGATGGTGAACAAGGGTTTGGGGGTATGCTCAGAGTAGGGCCGCAATCGCGTGCCGAGCCCCGCAGCCAGAATCATCGCTTTCATGGTTGCCCTATTGTTAAGCTTCCTTAAATACAGTTCATTAATTTTTGAATGATGTTTTCGAACTCCTGAATCCGTTCTGCTTCTTCAGCACCTTTGATGTTTCGAAAAGCGAACAAATTCATACCATTTTGGTAATTGATTTTGGAGAGTGATTCGGGCAGCTTGATCTCCCGGCGTTTGAGCATTAATTTGCCTATGGCGTCCATCTTTTTGACATGATCTTTACTTCGTGTTTTGGATCGGGGATTTTGTTTGAGAAAAGCCAACACCACCCAATAGGATTCCAAATAGGTCTTTAAAAATCGGGCGAACAAACGCAACTTGCGTAATCCCGAAGAGGTAATTTGATAGGTGTCCGGCAAACTCTGGTGGGGGATTATAATCGTTTCGTCGATGAAGGTTTTCAAGGTTTTGCGCACCAGCTCTTCATTCGATTTGTTGACATCGTAGGCGAATTCATACTTAAAGAAGCTCTGCAAAAAGCGGTAGCGTTCGCGAAGGTCTATCGCTGAAAACTGGAAGGCATCTTTTTCCAAAATGGCCAGCGCCAGAATAGCTGCGGGGACAAAAAAAGCGATGCTATTGTTTTTATAATATTCCAGTTGGAGCCTTTTTGAATCGGGTAAAAAGTATTGCGCTAGTTCTTCAGGCATGTCCGCTTCACCGCTTGGCAGATCAATACATTTACGCTGGACATAGCTGTCCAAAGCTTTCTGGCAAGCTTGTTGGGGATCCACCATTAAGGTTTCGGCCAACTTTGATTTAAGGGATAAGAGCAGATTAAGGTAGGTGTTGACGATCTCAAATAGAGCTTTAGCCGTAAAACGCTGGGATGGGCTATTGAGTATGGCGGCGGCTACCAACGCGTGGGGCGTTACCACACTGGCCTGATTAATGGCGTTGACCATGCGCCAGCCCAGGTTGCGGCAGAGTGCATTTTGGGTTTTTTGGGGCATCTCGGCCAAAGGCTCCCCGTACGCTTTGAGCAATTCCTTGATGGACACAGGGTCATGGAAATTGATATAAATTTTGCCAAAGCGCTGTTTGAGAAACTTGCGCGCTTTTATCACTTGGGAAAGGTTTTCCGGCTCTTTTTGGCCGCCCCCTATTTCGTGCAAATAGGCCTGCTCTTCCAGTATCTGGTCATACCCGATATACACCGGCACGAAAATCAAATCTTCGCAAGCACCGTTTTTCAGGGCAGTTAGCAAAATGGACAGAAACCCGAGTTTGGGCATTAACAATTTGCCGGTGCGACTGCGTCCGCCTTCAATAAAAATTTCGATATTGAATCCATCTTCCAACAATTTATGGATATATTCAGCGAACACTTTGGCATACAGAACCGCGCCGCGAAAGGTGCGGCGGATAAAAAACGCTCCACCGGCCCGGAAAATAGGTCCCAACGGCCAGAACGACAGGTTTTTACCCGCGGCAATATGCGGGCATGGTAAATTGTTCTCAAAGAGCACGTAAGAAAGCAGTAAATAGTCGATATGGCTTTTATGACAGGGCACCAGGATCAGCGGCGCTTTCTGAGACATGGCCTTGGCGCGCTGAAGCCCTTCAGTGTCCACCGTGTACCCATCAAACATGGTATTGAGCAACCAACCCACCGGTCGTCGGATACAGGAGATGAAAAAGTAACTGTACCTGGCGGCGATCTCATCCAGAAAGCTGTCGGCTTGTTTGCGTACCGCGTACAATGACTGTTTGCGTGAATTGGCATGCTGCGAAATGACCTTTCTTAGCCGCTCATTGGCCAGGATGTTTTCCTTAATCTCTTCATGGGATTTTACCACCGGCCCGGTGATGCTCTGGCGGTGTCGGTTGTGTCGGACTAGTAATTGATGGCGAAGCCTTAAGGCTTGGTATTCCAGATTGCCTTCAGGGGTCTGGGGGTTGTCCATAAAGTGGCGCAAGTCGATGGGCTCCGAGATTTCAACAAATACTTTTGCAGGATGGCGAATCAGGGTAAACACGCGCCGGATCAGCCCCGGACGTTGCTGGGTGCCAAGGAATAAGTCGCGCAGCCGAGGCACCTCCGGGGCCGGGCTTTTGCTGAAAAACATGAGATGGGGCACCAGGTAAACCGATTTGTCGATGGTTTGTTGCAACTCAATTAAGAACTTCAGGGGGTCGGTTTTGGATTTGACAAAACGCCGATAAAAGCCGTGTTTTTCTACCAACGGCAACACTGCCGCTCGCCCTTTTAACAGCTCATCGCGCCAATACCCGTTGGCGAATGGATCCATTCGGTGCCAGTGGGTAAAGAACCAGTCCAGCTGAGCCAGAAGGCAGCGCAGCAGTTTGGGCACGGATTGAAACCATCCCAATTGAAATCCAAAGCCCAACTCCGGAACCCGCACTTTTTTTTGACCATAGTTGCTGTGGTAAAAAAAGAATTCAAAGTAGCTTTTAAATTTAATGGTATAGACGATTACGCTGTCCGCCGGCAGTTGACGCAGCATTTCAAGCTGATCCGCATTGATGCTGACGCCATGGAAGAATCGTTTTTGCAGCCAGAGAATCAAACCCGAATTGAGCGGCAGATCAAACAAATAATGGTCGTGTGTGCCTTGAAGTATTTTTTGCATCATCGCATGCCATTTGCTGCGCCATGTGTTTGTGCGTCCATTCTTCAACTGCGTCATCTTCGATTCCTAACCGGTTCCGTGCTCATATAATGGATGCAATCCGGGTCGCTGCAAAAATATATTGCACATTTTGTTCGTGTTCCAGTTCATCCGGGCTTCTGTTTTTGCCGACACAGCATACGGCCTGCCGGTAAATCTGTTGGCCCCACTAAACCCATATGTCGGGATACGATACGAATTTGTGCTGTCATGCCCTGCTGCAGGCTGGGTAAAAAGCTAACAGAATCCATGGCCATTTGCAATTGTTGATAGAGAGGATACATTCAAACAGTGCGCTCCGACTTTTGCCTGATTCGGGGGAGGTGATTCTGGATGGGTCGGATGCGCAAGTCGCGCCGTGCCTCTAAAAAGAGGCTTGCGCTATGACAATGGCTATGGTATTTTTCAAAACCTGCGTTCATGCAGAAGAATGTAATTTTTCCGGTGGGTTTCCTCAACACTACAAAAAATGGTAACAGGGACCGGCCTTGATCCGGCAATATCGGCAAAAGGGCCAAGCGCCCTTTAAGAAGATAAAAACGAATTGGAAAATTGATTTAAAGACTAAAGGAGGTTGGCTCTATATGAAAACATTAATCGGTGGTTCGATTGCGGCAGTGTGCGGGCTTATCGGCCTGGGCATATTTTGGCGGGATTTTTTTGATCTTTTGGCCGGCGCCATTCCTGTGATGCTATTGATCGGTGGTGGACTGGCCATCTATCTTGGGTTTGATGAACTCAAAGACTCCTGGCAAAAAGAGGGAGACGATGCAGTCGAAACCAGTACCCAAGACCCTGAAAAATACAAACAAGAGATTGATGATCTGAAAAAAGAGATCGAAACCCTTAAATCCGACAAGGATTAAACCCCTTTTGCCCATTATAATTTGACCCCCTGATTGTCCTCTATGTCGTTGGGTATGGCGGTTTTGTCGTCAGCAATGGCAACCAAGCCAGGATGATAGTGGGGTCTTTTATTTGTGACAGACGGTGTTCACGCCTGAGCCGCACAGCTTCAGGCCATCTTGAGTCGATCCTTGATGGCGCTTACAGCCAGGCGATCGGCGCGTTCATTTTCAGGGTGATTGGCGTGGCCTTTGATTTTGATGAAGTGCAATTGGCGGAAGTCTTGGGCCAGTCGGCGGATTTTTTCAATAAGGGTTAGATTTTCTGTGGCTTTCCAGTTCCGGGAGAGCAATCCCCAAGTATAGCGGCTGTCCGTATAGACATGAACCGGTAAATCACGGTTTTTGACGGCTTCAAGACCCATTCGAACCGCTTCCAACTCAGCGATGTTGTTGGTGGCAACACCAATATGGCGTGCCATCTCCTTGCGGTGTCCTTTGTATACCATCACCACTCCGATGCCGGCAGGGCCCGGATTGCCTGAGCAGGCGCCATCGGTATAGATGGCAATGGCTTCCGGCTCATGGTTTTCGAATGCAGGGGGAAGCGACGGAGTTTCTAAATTCTGATCGGCCACCGGCGCCTCCAACTCATAAATCCTGTCGGCATGCACCCAGTATTGATGGGATTGTTCTAGCTGATACTTGACCAGTACCTTGCCCTTTTCGACCCGGAGTTTTTGATCCCCGTCCAAAGCCACCCATACTTTGTTGCGTTTAAAACGCATGCGTTTCCAGTGGGTAGGGGCGTTGACATCATTCATACAAAAAATACTGTTGTCGTAAGGTGTTGAAGGCTTGGAGCGGTTTCTGCCAGGAAGCTGCAATTGCATCCATAGATGCCGCATCGGCGATGCGTTGGCGAATGATCGGGTCGCCGATAATCAGATCAATGGGCATGCGTTCAAACTCATATTCATAGGGGGGCTGTTTCCACTGAAACAGGTCCGGATGACATTTTAAAACCGCCTGCAGCAACGAAAGACTGGTGTAGTAAGGTTGAAACCGATCCGGCTCCGTCACATGCAGTTGAAACCCATGGCAGATTTGGCCTTGCCATTTATGAGCGGTGGGTTCATATTCCACCGGTCGCAGGACCGCACCATTCAATGCCCGGGACACCATCGCAGCTTGAACCGCTTGGGTATTGATAAACGGTGCGCCAAACAATTCAAAGGGTTGGCTGGTACCGCGGCCTTCCGAGATATTGGTCCCTTCCCAGATCACCTGGCCGGGATAGACCAGGGCCGAATGCGGTGTCGGCAGGTTGGGGGATGGCGCGACCCAGGGCAGGCCAGTATCCGCATGTCGCATATGGCGCTGCCATCCTTGCATGGGAATCACCTCAAGTTCGCATCCAATGCCAAACGTTTGGTTAAACAGCAGTGCCAGCTCGGCAATGGTCATACCGTGGCGCATGGGCAACGGGTAACGTCCTACAAAAGAGTGCCACTCATGCGCAAGGATATTGCCCTCGATGGCCAAACCACCGATGGGATTGGGGCGATCCAGAACAATGACCTGTTTTTGGTGGCGGCGCGCTGCTTCCATACAATACGACATGGTGTAAATGAAAGTGTAGACCCGCGTGCCCACATCCTGCAGATCAACGATCAACGTGTCGATGGGATCAAACATCTCCCGGGTGGGCATTCTTGTTTGGCTGTAAAGACTGCGCACCGGGATCTGCAGCAAGGGGTCTGTGCGGTCGGCCGACTCAATCATGTTGTCTTGTTTTTCGGCGAACAGACCATGTTGTGGCGAAAAAATCACCTTCAGTTGTGCACCAAAGGCATGATATAACAACTGGCGGGCATGCACAAAATGCCGGTCCACCGAAGCGGCGTTGCAAAGCAAGCCAAGGCGTTGGCCCTTTAATGCTTTTGGCGGATCAGCAACCAATTGCTCTAAGCCAATGGATACAGCGGTCATGATGTCATTCGCAAACGGGGTTTTTCCTTTTTCCGTACCCAAGCTCGCATCCGGCGGCCGGGCACAAAAGATTAAGGGACGCAGTAGTTGGATTTATAAAGGAAGCGGGCGTGAATGTAAACCTGAAACCGCTTGACTCTAATTGACATTGCCAATAGATTTAATACCCTTTGGGATCTATCCATTGGGCAGGAGAAGATCGAACCTGGAATAGGACGGTTTCGGATAAGGCGAAACAGAATAGATGCCTGGACAGATACAAATGACCGGTTTGGTTGTGCTTGTGGGCAACTACGGCAGCGGAAAAACTGAAATGGCCGTTCACCTGGCCGTTGACCAGCAGCGTCAGGGTCGCAAAGTCCGTGTGGCGGATCTGGATCTGGTCAATCCGTATTTTCGCACCCGGGAAGCGCGTCTGATGTTGAGAGACCGCGGTATTGATGTGATATTACCTCCCGAGCACCTACTGCAAGCCGATCTGCCCATATTAATGCCCCAGGTGGCCGGTCTGATTCAGCAACCCGGGGAGCTGGCCATTTTGGATGTGGGCGGTGATGGTGTCGGGGCCACCGTATTGGCGGCATTGGCCGATGTGATCAAGGCTTCCGATCATCCGTTGCATGTTTACCAGGTGGTCAATCCCTTTCGTCCCAACACGGATACGGTGGCGGGATGCCAACAGATGCGATCCGCCATAGAGGCGGCCGCCCGTCTGTCCGTAAGCGGATGGGTGGGTAACGCCCACTTGATGGAGGCGACCAGCGCTGAGGATGTCGTCAACGGGGCCGCCTTTATGCTGGAGCTGCAAAACACCAGCGGGGTCACAGTTCAATGGATCGGCGTGCCCCGGCGATTGATGGCAAAGGTGGATTTATCGCCATATCCATGGCCTGTTTTGCCCATGGGCCGTCAAATGGTACCCCCCTGGAAAAAGGCGGATGCCATTTAAACTTTTAATTTTTGGGCAATACCGCTATAGCAAGAACCGCCACAGCGAAAAATTGTGATGGGTGGCATAAAATCGGTATAGTGGGAGCGGGACCCCATCGCACATGCGAGGTTGAAAGCGCCAACCCGGCAGTACGATACAGCTCCCCTGCGTGCAGGCAAATTTTTAGGAACCTAATTCAGGAGTCACCCTTATGGCCCATTGTTATCATCTAAAAACCGACCGGTGTAAAGGTTGCGGTCTGTGTGTGGAAGTGTGCCCCAAAAAGGTGCTGGAAATTTCCACGAAAGTGAACGTCAAAGGTTATTTTGCGGCCTACCAGGCCAGACCGGAAGATTGTATCAAATGCGCTTTGTGTTGTACCATGTGTCCTGATGTTGCCATTACCATTTCCGAGTGTGCCGACAAACAAGCCGCCGACAAGTAGGGAGAATGAACAATGTCCAAGGTATTGATGAAGGGCAATGAAGCCATTGCAGAAGCCGCCATCCGGGCCGGATGCTTGAACTATTTTGCCTATCCCATCACGCCCCAGTCCGAAGTCGCCGAATATCTGGCCTGGCGTATGCCCGAAGTGGGGGGTGTTTTTTTGCAAGGTGAAAGTGAAGTGGCGGTATCCTACATGATCCACGGTGCCGCATCTGCCGGCGAACGGGTTTTTACCACCTCGTCCAGTCCGGGAATCAGCCTGATGAGTGAAGGCATCAGTTACATGGTGGGCGCCCAGGTGCCGGCTGTGATTGTGAACATCATGCGCGGCGGACCGGGATTGGGCGGTATCTTGCCCTCCCAAGCCGACTATGCCCAAGCCACCAAGGGTATCGGTCATGGTGACTGCCGCATGCTCGTGATGGCGCCGGCCACGGTGCAAGAGGCTGCCGAGATGGTGATGCAGGCGTTTGCTTTAGCGGAAAAATACCGCAATCCGGTGATGGTGCTCGGTGACGGACTCATCGGGCAAATGATGGAGCCGGTGGAATTTCCCGATGATCTGAAGAGCGAACCAACCGATAAATCGGCCTGGGCCACCTGCGGGATCGACTTTCACGGCGGCGGTGAGCGCAATATCGTGAAGTCGCTTTATCTGGACCCCACAGTGCTCAACGACAACAACCTGCAACTGCGCGACAAGTACCTGCGCATGCAAAAAGAAGATGTGCTTTATGAAGCCTACCATATGGACAGCGAATATGCCGTATTGTTGGTTTCTTACGGGACCATGAGCCGGGTTTGCAAAACCGCCATCGACATGTTGGCCGAAGAGGGGATCAGCGTCGGCCTGCTGCGGCCTCAGACCCTCTATCCCTATCCGGAGGCGGCTGTGCATCAGGCCGTTCTACAGCCCGGCTGTCGCCTGGCCCTGTGCGTCGAAATGAGTATGGGGCAGATGGTGGAAGATGTCCAGCGCAGCGTACAGGGCGTCTGTCCGGTGGAGTGGTACGGCAAGTGCGGTGGAGAAGTGCCCACCCCCGAAGAGATTGTCGAGCTGGTGGAAAATAAACTAAATAGCCAATAAGTACGATCCATCGATGTATTTAAAATAGGAGTGAAGTTCCATGGCCAAGACTTTTGAAAGCCCACAAGCGATGTTGGACCAAACCACCCATTACTGCCCGGGCTGCACCCACGGTGTAATTCACCGATTGGTTGCTGAAGTCATTGATGAAATGGGCATTCGCGGACGCACAGTGGGAATTGCACCGGTGGGTTGCGCCGTTTTGATGTATAATTACGTGGACGTTGATTTTCAGGAGGCGGCCCATGGACGGGCACCGGCACAGGCGACCGGCATCAAACGCGTGCGACCGGATTTAATGGTATTTACCTATCAAGGTGATGGTGATCTTGCCAGCATCGGCATGGGTGAGATCGTGCACGCCGCCAACCGGGGCGAAAAGTTTACTACCATATTTGTCAACAATGCCGTATACGGCATGACCGGCGGCCAGATGGCGCCCACCAGCATGCCCGAACAGCGTACCACCACATCGCCATTCGGTCGTAAACCCGATGAGGTGGGCATGCCCATTCGGATGTGCGAAATGCTCAGTACGCTGGCCACACCGGCATATATCAGTCGCCAGGCGGTACTCAAGCCCAAGATGATCAATAAGACCAAAAAGGCCATCCGACAAGCCTTCGAATACCAGAAGGCGAACTGTTGCTTCTCCTTTGTAGAAGTGATCAGCACGTGCCCCACCAATTGGGGCATGACCCCGGCAGCAGCAATAAAATGGTCTGAGGAAGTTTTGCTTCCCTATTATCCGTTGGGTGATTATAAGACACCGGAGGAAGAATAAATGCAAAGTGAGATCATGTTCGCCGGGTTCGGCGGCCAAGGTATTTTATTAAGCGGCACCTTGTTGGCCAAAGCCGCCATGCAAGAGGGGTTTGAAGTTGCCTGGGTCCCTTCATATGGGCCTGAGATGCGCGGCGGTACAGCCTATTGCACGGTAGTGATCGGCGATCGACCCATTGGTTCACCGATTATAAAAAATCCACTGCATTTGGTCGCCATGAATGGCCCCTCCTTGGAAAAATTCGCCCCTGTGGTTAAACCCTCCGGTGTTATTTTGGTCAATGCTTCGTTGATCTCTTTTGATCCCGGTCGCAAGGACTGCGATGTACTGAATTTGCCTGTAGTGGAGATCGCCACTGATC
>JBNKKB010000108.1:0-134432 GCA_050291605.1 Desulfobacteraceae bacterium
CTAACGCTAAGCGACATCTCTTCAGTTATCAAATAGTTTTAAGTTAAGGCGTTCCATCGATAGATAAAAGCGACAATCCGGGTACACCGACAACAGGCCGGAGGTCGGAACAGAAAAAACGGGTCTTCATTTTGATAAACAATAAATTATTCGATCAGGCTTTGGACAAGGGTGCGCGTGCTGAACGGTTGAGCGAACAAGAGGCATTTGCCTTGGCCGCTGACATCACACCGGATCGACTGCACGCCCTGGGCAGGGCGGCCCTGGCCAACCGCCGCAAAAGATTTGGCGACAAAGCGACCTTTGTGTTCAACCTCCAAATCAATCCCGCCAATATCTGTGGCACCGGCTGTACCTTTTGCAACTATGCGGCCTCGAAAAACGATCCGCATGCCTACGTGCTCAGCGAGTCACAAATTATGGATCAAGTGGCCCAATTGCAGCCCACCGAAGCCCATATCGTGGGCGGGCTCAATCAAGTATGGCCTTACGAGCGCAACCTGGCACTGGTGCATCAACTCAGGCAAGCCCATCCCCATCTGCACATCAAAGCTTACACGGCTGTTGAAATCGCCTACTTTGCCCGATGCGCCCATAAAAGCGAAACCCGGATTCTAGAAGAGTTCAAAGCGGCCGGCGTGAACGCTTTGCCCGGTGGCGGCGCTGAGATTTTCTCCCAACGCTTGTACGCAAAGCACTGGAAGAACAAGATCGGACCGGAGGAGTGGATCCGTATCCACCAACTGGCACACCGTTTGGAGATTCCCACCAACGCCACCATGTTGTTCGGCTTTGGCGATACGTGGCGTGAACGGGTGGAGCATTTGCTCATCCTGCGCCGTGCCCAGGATGAATCCAATGGATTCGCGTGTTTTATCCCACTGGCCTTTCAGCCCGGCGAGGGTAAATTCGAGACCCACGGTCCAACGCCCCTGGAGACCCTGGCGGTACTGGCCATGGCGCGCCTGGTATTGGACAATGTGGACCATTTAAAGTCCTACTGGCCCATGACCGGGGTTGAGACCGCAGCGGCCGGATTGAGCTGGGGGGCTGACGACATGGACGGCACCATTTCGGAAGAGAAGATTGCCCATCTGGCCGGCGCCACCACCCCCAAAGGGTTAGCCCGCGAAAAGATGACTGAAACCATCAAGATGGCCGGATTTGTTCCAGTGGAACGCGATGGCCTGTTCGGAGAAAGCAACCGCCCATGAGCTATCCCATCGCCATGATTCCATATGCCAATATGGCCCCGTTTCAAGAGCTTGGCCCCCCCGAAGGGGGCAAGTTTGTTCATTGTCTGCCCCGGGAGAGCATTCAGGCGCTCAAGCTGGGTCGCGTATGGGCGGCGGCAGTCCCGGTGGGTGGTTTGGCGGCGCTGGGGGATGAGGTGATCCCCATGGGCCGTTTTGGCATTGCTGTTCGGCAGCACGCTTTAAGTGTGCTCTTTTTTACCGACCGACCATTTGATACATTTTGTGCGCCCCTGACCATCGGTCTTACCGGTGAGTCGGCCTCCAGCGTGCGATTGCTTTATCTGTTATTGGGTTACCAGCACGGCTTTGACGCCATGCCATCTCTCGTGCCGCCCGGTGTTGCTTCGAATGGATACTTGGTCATTGGAGACACCGCCTTGCAATGGGCCCGGGCCTTTGAAGAAAACGGCGCCACGGTGCAAGGGTATACCCATGTAGCGGATCTGGCGGCGCTATGGTATGCGCGTTTTCAATTGCCCTTTGTTTTTGCCCGCTGGGTTGTACGTAAAGACGCACCGGAAAAGATCAAAAGTGCGTTGCAGCAGTGGCTGCATATCTTTGCCGATCAAGAGCCGATGCTTATTGAAAAGGCGACACCCTGGGTATCGAGACAACTGGACTTGCCTTTAGAGATGGTTGCACGATACTTGAAAGTGATTCGCCGCTGCTTAACCCAAGAAGATGATGACGCCCAGCGCCTGTTTACCCGAGAGTTGGCTCAACACGCTGTGGAGCCGTTGTTTCCCCTGGCTGCGCCAGAGGATCAGAAAACAAATTGATAGAAAGCGTGTGATGAAATCGCTGCAACAAGGTACGCATAGCCCGGAACGCCTGGATCACCAACAGGCTTTAGAACTGCTGGTCAAGGCCCCTTTGGGAGAATTGATGGCAAGCGCGCATCAAGAGCGTATGCGCCGTTTTCCGGATCCGCGGGTCACCTTTGTCTATGACACCAATCCCAACTATACCAATGTATGTATCACCCAATGTCGCTTCTGTGCCTTTTGTCGTCCACCGCAAGATCCGGACGCTTTCACCTTGAGCCCGGATGAAGTGGCTGTCAAAGTGAGACATGCAGCGGACTTGGGCGCCACCACGGTGCTGTTGCAGGGTGGTCACAACCCCGAGATCGGGTTGAATGAGTGGCTGGCATATATCCATGCCATTCAATCGGCGGTGCCCGACATTCATATTCACCCCTTTAGTCCGGCTGAATATATCTTTATGGCCCGGCAGGAACAGTGCGAGGTGGCGGACGTCCTGTCCGCGGTCTACAACGCGGGGGTGCGTACCATCCCCGGCGGTGGTGCCGAAGTGCTGATCGAGTCGGTCAGACAGCGCATCGCCCCGCGTAAAGCCACCACCGAGCAATGGCTGGCCGTATGCGAAGCTGCCCATCGCATGGGGTTTCGAACCACGGCAACCTTGATGTACGGCCATGTGGAGAGCGATGACCATATCGTCGCCCACCTGATGGCGCTAAGAGCGTTGCAGGATCAAACCGGTGGGTTCACCAGTTTCATCCCCTGGTCTTATAAACCCGGTGATAACCCGTTGGGAAAAGAGGTTCCCCGTGGGGCCCATCCGGCCAAATATGTGCGCATTATTGCCGTGGCGCGGCTGGTACTGGACAATTTCGACCACATTCAATCCTCGTGGTTCAGTGAAAACGCGGCCGCCGGTCAACTGGGACTGTTGGCCGGGGCCGATGATTTCGGCGGGATTTTAGTGGAAGAGAATGTGCTGCTCGAGGCCGGGCACCAGCGCACCACCACCGAGGAGAAAGTGAAAATCATCATTCGCCGCGCCGGATTTACACCGGCCCAGAGGGATTCCCATTACCGGGTACTGAATACTTTTGGCGGGCCTTTGCCTGTGGGGATTAGCGCTCAGGATAAACTTTAGAACCCATTTGGACATCGGGACCGCAACCATTGATTGCACCAAAGTGGACATACTTTCTATAATCTCAATATTAAATTGTAAAATAAAGGCGAAACCGATTGGATAGACGCCAGGACATCATCGACGCCCTCCAGCAAGGCTTGGATCATTGCGTAAGATTTTTCAGATCGCTGTCCACTGAGCAATTGGCCCAAGAAGTCTATCAGGATGGCGCCCGATGGACGACCCATCAAATTGTGGCGCACCTGATTACCATCGAACGTTCCATGCAGTGGCTTTTTCGTAACATTTTGGCCGGCGGTGAGGGATCTCCCAAAAATTTCGATGTCGATAGATTCAATCTCCATCAAACGGCAAAATTATCGGGTTTTGGCTTTGAAGCGCTGTTAGAGCAGCTCCAGCAGGTTCGCCAAGAAACCATGGGCATGGTGGCGGCCATGACGGAGGTTGATTTAGACCGCGAAGGGTATCATGCATTTCACGGCCATGGACGCCTGGAACGATTTATCCATTGGGCCCATGAGCATGCGGCGATGCATGTGGCCGATATTGAAAAGGTCTTAAAGATCGGCAAATAAGGGAGTAAATTGATGGTGCAATTTGAAACGCTGACCATGACCGTGCAGGATGGTGTGGCCCGTATCAACCTTAACCGACCGGACAAGGCCAACAGCATCGATGGGTCTATGTGGCGGGAGCTGACCAAAGCCTTTGATGAAGTGGACCATACCGACACGGTTCGGGTCGGGGTCTTGGGTGCTGCCGGCAAACATTTCTCCACCGGCATCGATCTGACTTTTCTGACGGACATGCAGCAACAATTGGCGCAATTGGCCCAAGGGCGCCGGCAAGAATTCCTCAGACAGTTTATCATGACGCTTCAAGATTCAGCCAATGCCATCGAACGGTGTCGAAAGCCGGTGCTGGCCGCCATTCAAGGGTTTTGCTGGGGCGCCGGCGTGGATATCGCTGCTGCCTGTGACATGCGTTATGCCACCAAATCCACGCGCTTTTCCGTAAAAGAGGTGGATCTGGCGATTGTGGCCGATATCGGATCGTTGCAGCGTCTGCCTCCCATCGTGGGAGAGGGGGTGGCCCGGGAGCTTGCCTTTACCGGCCGGGTTTTCTCCGGTCAGGAAGCCCAATCCATGGGTTTTGTCAACCAGGTCTATGCGGACAAAGATGCACTGGACACGGCCGTTATGGCACTGGCAGCCAAGCTGGCGCAAAAATCCCCTCTGGCCCTTCGCGGCATTAAAGAGACCCTCAACTATAGCCGGGACCACAGCGTATCGGACGGCTTGGCCTATGTGGCCCAGAGAAATGCAGGCATGCTGCTCTCCCAGGATTTGGAAGAGGCCATCGCCGCGTTTCTTGAAAAACGCAAACCCGCATTTGAAGACGGTTAAGCCATACAAAGGTATATTGACGGCAGTTGGTTTATTGCAAATCGCGATTATGCGCAATCAGTTTAAAGATCAAAGATTAAAGTTTAAAGGGAAGGTATTGGGTCTATCGGAAATTGGTTTGGCGGTGGTTCGCAACAGTATGTGCATACCTCCTGGTAGCTTGGGTTGTAACGGTTTGTTTATCGGCCGCCAACCACACCTTTAAACTTCAACCTTTAATCTATAAACTTTGGGCCTTGAGCCAAAACACAATTTTGATTAGGAGACAAAGGCCCTTATTTTGGTATATCGGCCCGATTCGAAATATACAGCCAGGGGGATCAAATGGAGTATATCAATCTTGGAAAAACCGGTTTGCAAGTATCGCGCATATGCCTCGGTATGATGACTTACGGTACGCCCAAATGGCGTCCGTGGATTCTCGATGAGGCAGCCGGACGGCCCATTGTTAAACGGGCTCTGGAGTTGGGCGTCAACTTTTTTGATACAGCGGATATGTATTCGGGGGGGGTGTCCGAAGCGGTGACCGGCAAATACCTAAAAGAATTTACCCGAAGAGAAGAGGTGGTGATCGCCACCAAGGTCTTTTTCCCGGTGGACATTGCCTTTAGCGGTGGTTTTGACAATTCGAAACCCCAACCGCCCAACACTTGCGGTCTTTCGCGCAAACGGATTTTTGAAGCCGTGGATGCCTCCCTCCGGCGGTTGGGAACCGACTATATCGATCTGTATCAAATCCATCGCTGGGACTACCAGACCCCCATTGAAGAGACCATGGAAGCGTTGCACGATGTGATCAAGTCCGGCAAGGCGCGCTATATCGGTGCTTCGAGCATGTGGGCCTGGCAGTTCGCCAAGGCGCAGCATGCCGCCCAAATCCATGGATGGACACCTTTTGTCTCGATGCAAAATCACTACAACCTGGTCTACCGGGAAGAAGAGCGTGAAATGATCCCCCTGTGCCGGGACATGGGGACGGCCTTGATTCCCTGGAGTCCGATGGCCAGAGGGTTTTTGGCAGGCAACCGAACACCCGAGGACACTTCCAGCGGCCAAACCCCCCGGGCGAAAACAGATAGCTATGCGCAGGAACTATACTATCGGGATGAAGATTTTACGGTGGTAAAACGCGTCGGTGAACTGGCTGCCAAACACCAGGTGAGCAATGCATGCATCGCCTATGCATGGCTGCTGCACCAGCCGGGGGTGACCGCACCCATCGTGGGGGCAAGCAAAACGGCGCATATTGAAGATGCTGCGGCATCCACGCAGATTAAGCTCAGCCCCCAAGAGCTGGAACTGCTTGAAGCACCCTATGTCCCGCACCCGGTGATGGGGCATTCATAAACACTTCCCGCAAGTGAAATAAGAAATGCCCGGGCAAGTGAACACTTGCACCGGGCATGGTGGGCCTGCCTTGCCGCTTCACTTCTATGGCAGCACGGTGATGCTCAGTGAATAGCCTGTTGGACTCGTGTAGCAGGCAGGCGGATCGCCGTTGCCATAGGCCTCCGGATATCCGCCACCTGCCGTGGGGGTGCGCACTTCAACACGCCATTGGCCGGCGGGAAAAACAGGATGCTCATCCGGATGCGGCCATGCGGGTCGCAGGTCATGATTAAGGGTACATCCGCCGGCGTTGCCGGTTTGGGAGGTGACGTGCGTGTTGTTGCGGTTGTAAAGTGAAATTTCGACCTGATTGCCGGAGGCCAGGCCGGCATGGGTCACCTGGATACGCAGATTTTGCGGCTCCGGCACATTGAATTGGAAAAAGTCGCTCACTCCCACATGATTGCTGCTGCCATTGATCACATTTCCCAGGAAGGTCCGGCCGGTGCCGAGTACTTTGGCCTGAGCAAAGGTGTCATTGGCCTCATAGGCATCGGTCAGTCGTTTTTTGGAAACAGAGATACGATAGTCGGTGGATGCCGCCCCAGTGGGACTCACCTGGAAGTAAAAGGTCGTGCCCGGCGCCAGGGCGATCCAGAATTTGTCGGTGTAGCCGTCAATGCGGGATCGGTTGGGATAGTAGTAATGAAGCTGGACACTGCCCGATTTGACTTCCACTTGGACTAACGTGCCCACGCCGCCGCTGGTGGCTGTGGCCTTCAGGTAATCCGTGGCGTCATCACCACCCACTTGACCGGAAAAATACCCGCCGCTGAGCAAGGGAGCACCCGCGATGGTGTTGTTGGCCGGCTCATGACCCTCTATGGTGTATTCATCATCAATGACCAGGAAACGGCGATAGAGGCTGTGATGGTCATCAAGACGATAAGCCCTTCGGTACCGTTCCCCCCTTAGGTCAAGTCGTCTCGGCACCCCACCGGATGGGGGTTGAGGGATGACAAAGATTTGGCCTGCCTTGGTTTTCATCAGGCTGGGGGTGATGTCGAAGCGGTGACCGCCGTTGAACTTTTGGAGGACATGGCCCCTGGCGTCGGAAATGACAATGGGACCGACTTTCCGCGGAAATTCCATGAAAAGGGTTTTGTTGCTGGGAAAAATTCTGGCGTTGGGCAGAGCTTGCGCTGTTTTTTGCACCTGCTTAGCCGCCTCAGGGGCTTTGCGCAGCAACCAGATGTCCACTGCACTGCCTTTGGCCACTATCGTTTTGGCGCGGGGTTGCTGCTTGACCACCCGCCCGGGTTTGACCCTGCCGGTTGCGGCATAGCGGGTTTTGCCCATTTTCAGACCGGCATTTTTTAGCACCAAATCAGCAGCGGCCTTGGTTTTGCCCAGCAAAGCGGGGGTCGCCACCGTTTCTGAAACAGGTTTGATCACTTGGGGTTGAATTTTTTTTGCGGGAGATTGTGCCCGCGCATACGCATTGCCAACCACTGCAACAGACAGTGCGGCGACCCATATCATCATCTTTAGCCGATTCATTTGAAAACCTAACATTTATGGCCTCCTTTGAGTTGTTTTTACCTCTATGTGGCCCCGATTCAAAAAAAGGTTCAGAACCCTGTCAATATTTCTTTAATAAAAGCACGGCAACTATCGGGTCAAGAATAACTCGATGTAAACAAAAGTCGGACCAACCCACACCCCTGGAAGCGCACTTAGGTATCGAATCGTCACCCATTCCAAAAAAAATAAAGGCGGAAATGAACCTTATGCCCTTTTGCAGATACACAATAGGCAAATATATCAGGCGTTCTTCTGTTTGTCCGTTGTGGTGCAGAAGAATATCATCTTAATGAAATTGAATAGGGTAAGGAGGAAAAAATGAAATTAACAAAGAAAACAGTCATTCGGAGTTTCGTCATGGGGTTGTCTACGCTGGTCTTTGCAACAGGTGTGCTTGCCGATGCCCGGCAAGTGGATACGGCCGTCCGAAAAATCAGAAAGCCCCCCCGCATCATCGCCCAGGCGGATGTCGGCGTGGCCATGGTGGACACCATTAATTGCCTGTGCCCCGATGATTTGGGGCGCATGAATGTGATGGCGCCCTCCACCGTCCGGGTAAAAGTTTTTAACCTGGGAAGTGTGAACGCACCCATCAAGCTCCAATTGGATTTTAAACGGGTCAATCGCTCCAACGAAAACCTGGTGCGCTTTTTAACCTTGCGGCCCAACGAACATAAATGGATTACGTTTTGGACCGCCCCCATGCTGTTTGACAAGATCAAGGGACTGAAAGCCACGGTAACGCTCATGGCCGATCGAAGCCGGATGATCGATCCCGTGACCACCAACAACAGCTATTTAAACAACACCTGCTTGCCGTACGTTGAGTAGGCGGCAACCATAACGTTAATTGAAGAACATACCAAAAAAATAGGAAGGAGGCACAAGCGCCTCCTTCCTATTTTCGTTTAAGCCTATTGCTGTCTGAACTTTGTGACGGACGGGTTTAGCGACCCAGCGCATTGGAGATAAAGCATCCGCCGCCACCGCCACCGCCGCCACCGCCGCCGCCGCCACCGCCACCGCTTCCTGTATCCACCTGGAAGTTAGCGGTGATGGTCATATCAGAGGTTACATTGGTAATCGTCAGGGGGTTGCTCGTTCCGCTGTAATCGCCGCTCCAATCCTTAAAGGTATAGCCTGCGTCGGGAACTGCAGTGACAGAGGTACAGTCTTCTCCCTCTTCGACGTCCTGGTTAGGGTCGCCTGAAATAGAGCCGTTTGCACCGGAGATAAACGTTACGGTTCGTATCGGCAGAATGCCGGCGCCACCAATCTGCACGAGGAGACCCGTGTGGCTGTTCTTGCCGATGGGCATGACCAGTGCTGTGGCACCGGTTGTCAAATTGACGCTTCGAAGCTCCGATTGAAAAGAGGAATTGTTAAATGCAAACAGATACATCACACCATTGGTGGCGTCAAAATCCATACCCTGGCCAAAATTGGCATCAAACCCGGTCGCACCGAGCAAAGTGCCAGCGCCGGTTGCTTTGTCCACCGTGTAGATGGCGTCATTCACGATATCATGAACATACATTTGACCGGCAGCATCAAATCCGCCTCCGATAACCGCAGGGCAGCCTGTGATTTCACCCACGCGGGTGAAGGCGCCGGTAGCCAGGTTAACCGTGTACAATGAAGAATTGGAAACGTCCGTGCTGGTGGCATACATCACCCCGGAAGAGTTATCCATATCGAGACTGGCAAAGGTTTGCGTACCATACGGCACGGGACTTGAAACCAGGGTTTTGGCGCCTGTGGTGCGGTCGATGCGAAAAAAGTTGGCCGGATTGCCGTTATCAAGGACATAGAGGGTGCCGCTGTTGTCGAAATCGGCGGCCCCGATAAAATTGGCATAAGGCGTACTGGATATATCCGTCATACAGCCGGGCAAATCCAGCGCAAATTGGGCAAGATTGTCATTGGGGCTATTTTGCCAACCATAGGCCCAAGGTCCGTTCGCTGTCGCCGTGGAACAGTCGATGACGCCGATGGCGTCAAACACATCTTCCACGGCGGCCACATCCGCGCCCAGGTCCGTTGCGGCGTCGATCCACGCTTGCCGTGCATCCACATATTGATCTGTAGCGGTTTGATAGTTCAGATTGGCGGAAACGGCCACCTGTGCCGCATCATCGATTCCCATCCCGGAAATATTATAGGGAACACCGTCATTGATTCCAGAGCCGCCCTCGGCCAGCAGGTAGAACGCGTGATACAAAGGACCGCCATTGGTATGCACGCCGCCGTTGTCGGCAGTTCCAGTATACCAGTTCGTTCCCATATAGTAGGAAGGATAGCCATAAGACTGGGGATCTCGTAAATTGCGCAACGCCTCTGCGGAAAGCCAGCAGTCTTCACCCATCAACCAGTCCGAATCCCCCGGCGATGAACTGGGATAGCTCGATCGGCCATCCGGCTGGGCGGAAAACTCCACCCAGGCGCCAAAGATATCCGAATACGCCTCGTTGAGCGCACCGGGCTCATCTAGATAGACAAGATTGGAGCTGTATTGGGTCAGGGCGTGACCGAATTCGTGGGCGGCAACATCCAGGACCGTGAGCGCATCGGCGTCGATCCCGTCGCCGTCGCCAAAGTGAAAATCAGTTCCGTCCCAGTAGGCGTTTACATAATTGGTGCCTTCATGAACATTGACCCGGGCAAAGCCGCCGGCATCATTATAACTGTTGCGGCCCAACGCCGTTGCCACATGGTCCTGGATAATCTCAAAATTCTTGGCGGCCGATACGGCCGCCCGATCGCTGGTGCCCCAATTTACGCCGGCCTGCTGCTCCCAATCGGCGACATCCAGATCGTAGACGCCCCAGAGGTCATCAAAGTTGTAAAGATAGTAGTTGCCGGCGGTTTCGAGCCAGCCTTGCATGCTCATCTGTGTTCCATCCTCGCCGGTCAGGCGATTGCCCAACACCGTGACATGGCTGCCGTTGCCCGCGGTCGGCGGCGCGGACTGGATATTGTTGAAACGGTTGAGCAGCTCGCCGCTATGGGCATCCACATAGTAGTGCCATTGGCCCGGTTCAGGTCCGCTGTGGCTCAACACATAGTGATAGGCCAACCGGCCGGAGTAGATCACCAGGGTCGGCTGCTGGGCGATGGTCAGTTCGATTTTGTCGCTTAATTGCGCAAGACCGATTTGCAGCGCCGTTTGGCCGTCCACGTCCGGATGCGTATCGATGGTCGTTTCGGCAAGATATTTGCCGCTAATTCGGTAAATGCGATCCTGGTTGTCAATGTGCACCACAATTTCCGCACCGATCACCGGAAGTCCTTCGTAAAGCTGCGCCACGCGCACATGGGTGTTTCCGCCGGCATCCATGGCGCTGCTTTTCAGATTCGCAGCAAACCCCGTGGCGCCCGCTCCGTCAGCAGCGATACCGGTAAATCGCAGGGTTTTGTCAATGGCAACGCCCTGGAGCAGTTGGCCGACGGTTTGTACGGCGCCGCTGACCACATCGGAGCTGCTGAGGCGATGATCAACATCGCGCAGCGCGATCGTCGTTAATCCTTTTTGTGCACTCCCTTTCAACGTGTTTCCGGGAATTGCTTGAATAGACGGTGAATCCGACCGGCTGCCCATGCTTAAAACGGTCTCGCCGGCACTGTCGGCAGCGCCATCCTGCGTTTTAAAGGCATAAGCGCTGACCGGCCCAATGAGCGCAAAAGACAATACCCAAATTAGAAAAGATTGGTTCACTTGGTGAAATCGTCCCTTCATCCATATCCTCCTTTGGCGTAAGAATTGTAATTGTTCTCTCGGATTAGCAGAGAAATTTGTTTCCCCAAGCTTAGCCTGCCGGCACAAGCTTAGCGATTTGGCGTGTCGCAATAACGAACCGAAGATTTGCAAGACAAGTGCCATGAGCGGCGTGCGGGTCCTGAAAGGGATGGAGTTATCTAACTATCTATATTAATATATAATATATCAAAATATTAATCCTACTATAAAGGTAGACTTTAATAAGCGGTTAACAAAAAATTAGTAAAAAATATCCTAAATTATAGGAACAAAAAGACATAACTGTGAAAAAATGCCATATTATAAAGCCACATTGCTTCATTGTTCGATGGCAACGCTGTTGCCGGAATTGAGGCCGAGATCAACCCTTAACTTGAAAAGTGATTTTCGCCCAGGCTGAAGGCAACGTTTCAATCCATTCGATGGCGTTTTACCGCAGACGAGGGTGTTGTCTTCCATCTTAGGGTTTGCAAACGGAACGATGGATCAGTTTTTCTTGCCATCGACAGATATTGCCTTCAAAGGCCGGTAGGGTTGCCAGGCCCAAATATCTATTCTTCTCTTTGGCAACCGCCAGGATGCCTGAGACGATCGCCGCTGAAATGGATGTGCCGCTTAAAAAATTGTAGCCTTTTCCCGGCACGGTGGTGAAGATATGACTGGCCGGTGCGCAAACATCGGCAGCGCCGGCCAGGACCGCGTTGGGATAATAACCAGTGGATGGATCCCATCCACCCACGGCGATTACTTTGGAGTGGGAGGCGGGAAAGGGTAGCTTTTTTCGGTTTTTTTGATTGCCGACGGGGGCCACGAAAAGCACACCTTTGCGGTCGCCCGCTTCCAAAAGCTTTATCATCAAACGGTCCGAGGCCCTGGCGCCAAAGCTCATGTTGACGATCTGGGCATCCGACGCAATGGCCATATCCATGGCTTTGGCTATGGATATGGTGGTGCAGGTGCCCTCGGGATCGGTCTTGGAGGTCTGCCAGCAAGCCCGCAACGCCAATAGATCCGCTTGCGGCGCGATGCCGGCCATGCCGAAATTGTTAATGCTGGCCGCCATCACACCTGCCAGGGCGGTGCCGTGAATTTCGGCGCGATACGGGTTGTTACGGATCAGGTTGGCGTGCCGGACCACCCGTTGTTTCAGATCGGGGTGGTGTGTGTCTACGCCGGTGTCCACAATGGCCACGCGCACCCCTTTGCCCCGATAATGTTGGTGAACGGCCGATAGGTTTAAGGTGGAGTAGATCGTCTGCAAATCATTCTGGGGTTCCGACATGGTGCGGAAAAACTGGTTGAGCTGCACTTGAATGACGCCACGCTCCTTGCGGATCTGTTGGACCAGTATTCTCACGCTGCCTTGGGTGCCAAAAACGGTGGCGGTTTGGTCCAACGTTCTAAGGGCGATGGTCTCAAGTGTTTTGAGTTTATACTTTTTACGCAACCGGTTCACTGTCAGGCGCCCGCGGGTCGTCGCTTCCGTGACCACCACAATCTGACCGGGTTGAAAGGCTGCCGGTGCTTTAAACACAAATTGGGTGATCGGACTCAGGGCCACGATTTTTTTTTGAGCGTTCAAGCCGATGACCCGCCAAGTGTAGGATTTGCCGGTGTCGAAATGGTTTTTAACCTCATTGCCGGTCAGGGCGTAAATCGGTTTTGCCGTACCGGCTGAAAATAGAATTTTTGATTTTTGAGCAATGCCGAACTCAATGCGATACGCTGCAATGGCGTCATTGCCGGACCACTCGAAAGTCAGGGCCTGGTAGTCCAGTTCGCTGTTGTCTTGGGGCGCCTGCAGTCTGATGGTGCCGGGTTTCTTATAGCGTCCTGCTTGAACCACCAGCGTGGCCTCAGGAGGTCGGGTTTTCATCACCGGTGTTTTGATAACAAATTGGATTTGATGATCGCCCGGTGATAGTTTGCCCAGTGGCGCCTGTTTCCGGGGATAGGTGACCCCTATCCGCTTGGCGGACGCTTTATAGCGTTTCACCGACGTGACCGGCTTGCCGTCAACCTGCCAAAAGGCTTCGATGGTCCCTGGCTGATTTAACAGGATTTCAGCGTAAAGCGGCGGCGGTGCTTGATTGGCCTTGATGGTTATCTTGGTTTGGCCACCTGCCGGTTTGAGTCGCCCAGGCAAAGGCTTGCCCTCAAAGGTCAGCGAAATGGACCGGATGGTTAATTCATTTGCGGGTGCAAGGCTGATGTTGACAGTGGCCAGTGTTTCAATTGTCCGGTTCCTATCCTGAAAAGATCTTGTATAAGTGAGTCGCTTGGCATTTAACTTTTGGGCCGTTTGGATCACGGATGGGGAAACGTGCAGGGACTCGATGGTTTGGCCCGTTGATTTTCGGATGGCAACGGTCAACGGCGTTGTAATTTTACCCACTACATTATTTCCCGCTCGAAACTGCCCCAAAGAAGATTGCAGCTTTAAGCCGTCGCTGCCGCTGGCAGAGAAAAGATAGGTGATGTTTTGTCCTGCGGCATTGGCACTGGAGACAGTCAACTTGTTCGGGAGGCATTTTACAAAGAGTTTTGGATCGCGCGGCTTGATGATCAGGGTAAACTGCCGGTCAACATGGACAACCGCGAGGGCGTCCATCACCGTGGCCTGGATTTTTAACGGGTAGCTGCCTGCTTTTTGGGGCACCCCTTGGATCAAGCCTCTGGCGTCCAGTTTCAAACCCGCAGGCAAGCGGCCGGCTGTAAGTTTATAGGTCGGATAGACTTTGGGGTTGTCGATTTTGATCTGATGGCGATAGAGAACGCCCACTTCACCTGGGGCCGGTACAGCCGAAGCGGGTATACCGAATTTGGCAATTTGTGCGGCCCTGTTCGTCGTTATGCGGGATTTTACTGGGAGTTTGATACTATCCGCGAACAACGCGGCCGGACCCCAAAAAAGGAGGCCGATGAGTATCGCTGTGCCCACCCATGGTAACCTGCAACGGATCGTTAGAACCCGTTTTCCATGCTTTATCCCAATGCAGTGCAACATCTGACCGGCCCATTCATTTTAGCAAGGGTGAAGGAGATCGTCGCGGATGGCGCAATGTCGGGTTCAGGGGTCCTAAGGCGGGATAGCGCCTTTTCGGCCAGCCGCACAATGCCGGATGTGCTGAGTTTTTGAAGCACCGTTTTCATATCAGCCGTTGCGTCGACCGACAATACATACAGCCCGCCGGCCGAGGGGCCGTCGACGATGCTGGCATGGATCTGCTGCAATAGGGTTCTGATCTCAATCTCCCGGGCTCCCTGGTTGAAAACAACGTTGATACGCATACCCTCCTTTGGGCTGGGATCTGCAGAGTAGGTATGAAATGGATTGTCACCGGGTACCAGGGCAATGACCAGCACCAAAGCGGCAAACTGAAGCCCCGCCACTGACCAGGAGAGGGCAGGGGTGCGGTACCAGCCGATCAGCATCTGCCCCAATTGTTGAAACCACTCTTTGATTGAAAATACCGGTGTTTGGGCTTCCTGTTTTCGGATATTGTTTTGGATTCGGGCAAAGACGCGGTCGGCATCGATGGGGGTGTCATGCTGAACCACGGCATAGCTATCCTGGATTTCGGCGAACTCGGCCAGTTCGGTTGCCAAATCAGGGAAGCGTTGCAGGCCTTTTTCAAAAGCGACCTGTTCTTTTTTGGACAATTGCCCATTTAAATAGATGGGAATCATCTCTTTTAATTGATCGTGGCTATAAGTCATCTTTTTTTACTCCCATCCTGTCCAAGTATTGATGCAGGGCCTTTTTGGCGTGGAAAACTCTGGTTTTCACGGTATTGACCGACACATCGAGAATCTCGGCAATTTCGTTATACTTAAATCCCTGAAAAAAAGAGAGGTCCAGCACTTCACGGTGTTTGGCCGATATCTGGAGGAGACCTTTTGCAATCAGCTCCTTGCGATCCATGTTCGCCATGTCAGCGCCGCCATCTGTTGTCAGATGGGGGTAATCGTCGAGGGACTGGTCCGGCCGCTTTTTTTTGAGCGCATTCAGTGCCAAATTGCGGGCAATACCGAAAATCCAAGTCTGAACTTTAGATTTGCCTTTAAATTTTTTGGCGCTTTGCCAGACGGCACTATAGGTTTCTACAACAACATCTTCAGCCATTTGAGTATCCTTTAGTATGCGACAAACAAAAAAATGAATCTTTTGATGTGTCAGGTCATATAACTGCCGGAAAGCCTCCTGATCGTTTTCTGCACTGGCGATTAACAATTCGTAGAGTTCGTCGCTTTTCTTTTTATTCATAGGTGGCCGTTTCGCTGTAAAAGGTTCACGCGCTTGATCTTTTTAATGGATTCCTCTATAACATCGGATAATTGGGCCGGAGGCTGTGCATTCACCGGCAGTCCCACGATACATTGAAAAAGCTATTTTTACAAGCAGTTGTAAACAGCCCATCCCTTCATAAACACAGACGCCATGAAGATTTGGTTGTGCCGTTTAAAAAGGGGCATGGGGCAACTTCTATCCAGTGGGAGTGATGTTGAAACATATACTTGATCCGCGTTATGGTGCCCAGCGCTTATGGAGCGCCTGGCTGATTATTTTTTTAACCTTTTACCTGCCCATTGCCGCATCGGCTGCAAATGATCCAGCCGGCGATCCCAACCTATTGGTTCAACTGTGGACACCGCTTGAAGATCAGGTCACCATCGCAAAAAGACCTAAAATCGAGGCGGTCTTTACAAAGCCCATCGCACCGCAAACTCTTTTTATTATGCTGGACGGCATGGATATTACGCAACTGGCTGTTGTGAATGCCAGGGGTTTTGTATATACGCCGATCCAGGTGTTGGCACCGGGCAATCATACTTTGACGGTATCCGGAGAGTCGGGCCAGGGCCAAACTTTTACCCAGGAGCTTACCTTTACCACCCGGCACTATCAAAACCTGGAGTTGGGGTACTCGGAAAACGAGCTGACTTTTGTTGGCCAGGGTAAACTGGCCAAGTCTGAAAGCATGGAGGGCCAGGTGCCGGACGAAAAGATCGAAGTCAATTTGCGCAGCGTGTCCAAAATCCAGGAAAAAGGTTTCGATCTATCCTTTAATACCAATGTGCGTTATTTGCACCAGGATATTGAGCCCATCGCCCCCGAAAAAACCGGAGCTGATCTGATCGATTTTTTGCTGTCTACCCATTATACCCAAGGCAGTGTGACCACCCATGCCGAACTTGGCGACACGGATATTGTGTTAAGCGAAAACACCTTGCCGTATTTGCGCCGACGGGGCGGGCAACTCTCCGTAGGCTCCGATAAGGTGGCCGTGGGGGGGTTTACGGCCAACAGCGCCCAAACTTATGGATACGATGGCGAACTGGGACTGGGTAACGATCCGCAAAAACATATTTACGGCTGGTATGGTGACCTGAACTTGATGGACAACCGCTTGCGCTTGCGTTTGTTGCATACCGCGGGCGGGGAAACCGGCAGCAGTTTCGGTATCTATACCCAGGAGACGGATAAAGAGGGGCAAGTCTCCGGCGCGGTGCTCACCACTGATTTTTTCGAAGGTAAATTGGTAACTGAATTTGAATACGACCGCGCTGAGTTTGACAATGACACCACTGACGGTCAGGATGCAGAAGAAGATACGGCTTATCGATTACAGTTCCAGGGAGGCGTCGATCGGTACTCCTACGGTTTGGTTTATAAATATATAGGACCTCAGTATGAAGTGGTCGGCAATCAGGGGCTTGAAAAGGATCGGGCCGGTATTGCGCTCAACGGTGGGGCCGGCTTCGATCGGCACACCGTGTCCCTGACATACAGCCGCTATCAGGACAATGTGGAAGATGATAATACCTTGCCGGTGCTGGTCACCCACACCGGCGGTGTGGACTATGCCTATCTGGGTTTTGAAAAAGTTTCGCTTAATTTGACCTACCAAAAAGAGGTGGCTGAGAGCAGCGATGAACCGGCGCTTTTTGCACCGACGGATCGCACGACGGATACCTTTTCCAGCGGCATCGCCTATGCGCTTGATGCTTGGAATTTTGGATTTCAAGGCACCTACTCGCTCACAGATGATCGCACCGATATGGACACGGATTGCGAAAACCTGACCTTGGCGCTTTTACCACAATACTATAGCGAAGCCGTAAGCGTCTCCCCCAATTTGACTTTCAACCAGACTAAGGACTTGGCTGCGGATATGACCACCGACTCTTATACACTCGGTCTTGATGTCCAGGGGCGGTTGTACAAGGATAAGTTCAGTTATGGTATGGGGGGCACCCTTGATTTTACCCGCACCAACGATGACAGTGTGGATCAGCAGACCACGGTTTACTACGTAAATTTGGATTACCGTATCGGTGAACGGATCTGGGGCTATCTTAGTCCGGTGGTGGGCTTGCGAGGCGAATCCAGTGAGATTGAAGATAAAGTTTTTGATCAAACTACTCGGGACTATGTGTTTATGCTCGTGTTTTCCACCACCGCGCTATTTTCATTTTAACAATATACCACGTTTTTTTGTGCGCATTTGAACCTTTTGGTCTGTGGAGCGTACCCAATGTCAAAAGGGTATTCTATTGTCTGGTTGAACAGAGATTGTGGATTTGGTTAAAATCAAAAGTCATATGGGAAGGTGTCGGATGAAACGTAAATATACCGCTCGGTGGGCCGTGATGCTCTTTTTGGGCTTGGCTATTCCCAATATCTGCCATGCTATTACCCTTAATACCTCTCAAACCGTGGTTGAAGCAGGCCAACCTGTCACCATTACAGCACAGGGGACTTTGAATGTGTCCCCCTCAACAGGATGCGTTATCCAAGTCAGCTTCGGAGACGGCAGCCTGCCCGTCGATTCTCCGGAATGCACCTTTTCAGGTGTTCCTTGTGGATTTACCACCACCCATACTTATCAAAATGCCGGTACGTATACCCTTCGGGCCACCGCCTCGGGCAGTTGTTCCGTTGGTGATTTTAATGGCCCGGATCCGGCCCTTAAGACCATCACTGTGGTAGATCTGAACATTCAGCGTATGGATCTTTATTTTAACAACCGCCAACCCAAGACCACCGTCAAACAGTATCAACGGGATCTGAAAGCCTTTGCGGAAATCCGCTACACCGGTTCCGGCCAGCTGCAAGGCCAGTGGGAGGTTGACGGACGGTTGTTTTTTAAAGTCAGAAAACAACTTTATCGCAACCGGCAGAAAATCGTTGTGCAAACGCCCCTGGCGCCGCCACTGCCGACTTACGCTGTGGGATCCCACCAGGTGCGGTTCGTGATCACCCGGCCGGATGCGACATTAGAGGCGCCCCGCGCCATCTATTTCGTATCGGCGGAACCGGATCCGTTCCAGGCGATTATCCGGTTGACAGCGCCCAAGGACCGGCAATCCATGGTGTGTGAACCCACTACCTTTCGCTGGGAGACCGTTTCCAAGGCTTATGTTTATCTGGTTGAATTCATCGAAGAGGGCGGTGCCGATCCGACCTTTTCGGCTTACTCCAAGAAAAACGAGTATACCCTGCGCAAGGACGTCTGCCAATCTTTGTTCTCAACCAGGAGCGCTTACAACTGGCGAGTCAAGGGCTTAAACCAGGAAGGCCATGTCATCGGTCAAAGCGAAACATTCAGATTGATATTAAAGAAATAGGCCAAGCATGGACCTCCCGCTGCGGTGGGAGATCCATGCAAAAGGTTATATGCCGGTCTTTTTGATCAACCGATTCAAAGATCCGTATGGTTCAGTGCCTGAACTGCCTTGTGACTTCGCTATGAAACACAATACTATCTTTTAAAAGCAGCCATAGCTTCCTCACGCAACAAGTGCCCCTGATCCAGATAGCGTGGGGAATGGTGAAAGATGGTCATCTCGCGCACCTGAGCATCGCGGGCCAGCTCACCTGCCTGACGGGCGGTAAGGTGGTGCTTGGCCTGGGCCACTTGACGATCTTTTTCCAGGAAAGCGGCCTCAATGAAAAGATGGTCGGCACCGTGGGCCAATTCGATGATTTTCCCCTGGTTCTCAGGGCTGTACGCCGAATCGGCCACATAGGCGATTTTTTGGCCTGGCGTGATGCGGGTGATTTTGCGGGACAGTTCCCCCAAAGTGAAGGCTTGCCTTTGCTTACCTGTATCGGCGGACGTTACGCGCAAAGGGGTGGCCGGATCCGCTTGCTCAAACAGTAACCTTTTTAAGACTCGTATCCAGGGTCCCACGGCCAATCCCAGGGCCTCCAGTTCAGCTCTCAGAATATTGATGTGAAAGCGTTCTTTGATGGCATAGGCCAGACTGGGGACCCGGTGGTCCAAAATGGCCACGTACACTTTTAAGGCAGGTTCCAGATGGGCCACTTCTTTGCGAGAGATGCAGGTTTCGCGTTCCGATGGCGCAAATCCTTTGCAGCAGTCAAAATGCTGGGTAATGTGCGATTGGGAGCGGATTTCGGTGACGCGCAACACCAGGCCTTCGTCGTAGTTTTGCACCAGATTCCAGGTATAAGCTTGAAGTTTGCCGGCCACATTGTCCAAAAAACCTCTGGGTCCAAACAGATGCAGGATTTTGTCACGACCCAGTAGCAGGCGAAGCACTTGGTCGAAACCGATAAAATGATCCATGTGGGTGTGGGAGACAAAGATGTGGCTGGTTTTAAGGATGTCGCCGGCAGATAAGGCGTTCACCTGACCCAGATCAAAAAGCAGTGCCTGTTTACGAAAAGCCAGGGGAACGAAAAGCCCTGGATCGTCAAACGGCCCATTGACCAGGCGGGGCAGAAATGAAGGGCGCATAAATGTTAAACCCGACAGTGGTCTCAGCAAGGCAGCAGCGCATAATGCACTGAGGAACGGCAGTTGTTTCAGGCTTCCGTCTGCCTATATGGAAGATTACGGCAATATCCTGACGACCTGCTCGTGAATGCACCCATAGACGTCGCTGTCTGATCCGAAAATGTCCACTACCGATTTGTGATCAATGAGTTTTTCCAGCAAAAATGCGGTCACATACAAACTGACCGGGTTGGGCTGCTGGACCAATTTGCGGTAGGGCGCTACCAGATAGTCGATATCAAAATCATCGGCACGGCCAAGGGTCTCAATGCAACCGACAATTTGCTCTTCCAAGCTGTTCTTGTTGTTGGTTTCGACCAGCTTACTTTCGACCAGCTTCATGGCAATGGCATTGCCCAGGGAATCGACATGGTCCCGGGCGGCATTGATGGCCCGCCGCCGCGCATACTCTTTAGAAGATTCAATTTTGTTAAGCAAGCTGGATTCACGAGTGCTGGGACGGAAAACTTTACCCATTTTAGATCTACCTTCTTATCGGATTGTAACGCAGTATTGGGTACGGGTGTAATGTATGGCCGGCCGCAATTCCGCATTTTTAGTAACATGATATAATAAAGAGAACACATGGGCTTTGCAAGCATAAAACGCGGCAACTAAGCACCCTCCACCACCAGTTGAATTTTCTTATTTCCATTATACCGGTTCCATTGGATGCGAAATACGAGCTGCTCAAAATTGTTGGCCTTTGGCGTTTCCGGTGTCAAATTGAAATGGATGGCAGCCAGGGGTTTGCCTCGATGACCGGTTTGCAACAGGGTCATGCGTCGGTGACGTTTGCCCACAATTGCGCCGGAGACCACGCGCACATCCCGAGCCAAGAACAGTGGGGCGGGATTGGTTTCACCAAAAGGTTCAATCGCTTCAAGCTCGTTGAGCAGCTGGGGAGTAATCTGATCTAAGCGTATTTCTGCATCGATGGCCAGGTGCGGCGACTGATCGCCGCAGCTAGACATTTGTGCCACCGCATTTTCGAAAGCCGTTTGTAATTTTCCGATGTTGGCGGTTTTTACAGTAAGTCCGGCTGCTTGGGGATGACCGCCAAATTTTTCAATAACAGCGGCACATTGGCTGACCGCTTCAAATAGATTGATGGCAGGAATAGAGCGGCCCGATCCTTTGCCCATATCCCCGGAGGTAGCCAGCAAAATCGTAGGTCGTTGGTACCGGGCAGCTAGCTTGGCGGCAACGATGCCCAAAACGCCTTCATGCCAACCGGGATCCGCCATCAACAGACTTTTCCGGTCCATGAGGTCCGGTCGGCTATCAATGCGCTTGACGATACTGTCATACATTTCACGTTCGATGGACTGGCGGCGGCTGTTGAACTGCTGTAAGGTCTCAGCCAGGTCATTCGCTTGATCTGCTTTTGTACTGTTGAGCAGGTCCAGGGCGACATTGGCATGGGCCACACGTCCGGCGGCATTGATACGGGGGGTTAGCCGAAAAGAGATATCTTCTGAAGTGATCGGCCCTGCATGGATGCCGCTGACCCGCCGCAGCGCGCTTAAACCGGGCCGTGGGCTGGTGTTGATTTGTCTCAAACCGGTCTTGACCAAGATGCGATTGGCACCGGCAAGGGGCGCCATATCAGCAACGGTGCCGACGGCCACTAATTCACATAAAGTTTTTAAATTGGGCTCTATGTTTTGGGGATGCCACCAGCCTTTTTCGCGCAACACTATCCTTAGAGCGATGGCCAGGTAAAAAGCCACCCCGACACCGGCCAGACCGGACAGAGATTGGGATTGATCCGGTAACTTGGGGTTTATCACGGCACAGGCTGGGGGTGGTTTATCGATGGAGTGGTGATCCGTAACAATCACGTCTATGCCGAAACGTTGGGCTGCAGCGATGGCCTCATGGCTGCTGGAACCACAATCGACAGTGATGATCAGTTTAATGTTGGCGGGTGCGGCCAGTTGGTTGATGTGCTTGGGCTGCAACCCATAGCCCTCGTCGATGCGATGGGGCAGATGCGCATCCACCCGAGCGCCGCTAGCGGCCAAAAAGTCAACCAGCAACGCCGTTGCCGTGACACCATCCGCATCGTAATCGCCAAAAACCAATATTTTTTCTTTGTTTAACAGGGCCGTGTAAATGCGACGGGTGGCAGCACGCATTCCCTCGAGCTCCCAGGGCGAAGGTAGCTCATCCAATCTCGGATAAAGGAAACGGTCAGCTTGTTCCGGCGTATTTATCCCGCGGTTGGCCAACACGGTCGCGGTGATGGGGTGACAATCTAGGTGCTCTTGGATTTGGTGGACGAGGGTATTTTCAGGTTGCGTAATTTTCCATTGCATTTGCATTACTGCGCCATATCCTATAATAGTGCTGTTCTCAAGTGGAATTGCGGTGGATGAAAGATAAAAGCATGAAGTGCTTGGCGATGATCGGCAACCGGCTTGGTTCTTAAACCCTTGCATGGGCTATGGCTCAGATGATCGCCCACTACATAGGCGACAGATTGCCTTGCTCGGGTGTGTTTACAGAAACGGGAAAAAATTCATGCGCACCGTTCGTCAATATTATCGGGTGGATCGACGCCGCATTAGCTTGATTAAATTCATATTTGAGGCTTATGAAGGCGTGGCAGTGGTAACCACGTTAGATGCGGCAACCGGTGAGATTGTGCTTTCGGTGGCGCCGGGTTGCGAAACGATCGCAGATGACGTGATGGCTGATTTGACCCGTGAATTTAGAATTGAACCGGGGGCATCGCCGGATCAAGAGGAAATGCGGACCCTTTATGAATAAGAAGTATTTGCATATCAGCACCATGGGATGCCAGATGAATGTATACGATTCGGTGCAGATAATGAACCGAATGGCACCCTTGGGATACCAAAATACAGATGATCTGTCCCAAGCGGATGTGATTATTGTCAATACATGCTCCATCCGAGCCAAAGCCGAACAAAAGGCGTTCAGCTTTTTGGGGCGGCTCGCCCCGCTTAAGGCACGCAAACCTGAATTAATCATCGGCATCGGTGGTTGTGTGGCCCAGCAGCAAGGCCGACGCATTATTCAGCGCATGCCATTTGTCGACCTTGTGTTTGGCACCCATGCCATCGGCCGCTTGCCCAGTATGCTCGATCGCATCGCCACAACCCGTTGTCAGGTCGTGGATGTCGACATTGCTGAGCAGATTACGGCCGATGATTTTACAATAGGGCCTTATCCGCAGTCTGACACCGCCGCCTTTGTGACCATCATGCGGGGGTGTGACAACTATTGCAGCTACTGTATCGTTCCCTTTGTGCGCGGCAGGGAGTCAAGCCGTTCCCCGGAAGATATCATTGCTGAAGTTACTGATTTAGTTGCCAAAGGGATCAGCGAGGTGACCTTGTTGGGTCAAAATGTAAACAGTTATGGCCTAAAAGAGGGGCTGTGCAGTTTCGCCCAGTTGCTGGGCCGGGTTAACGCGGTTGACAAACTTAAACGAATTCGTTTTACCACTTCGCATCCTAAAGATCTTTCTCCGGAATTGGTAGCCGCCTTTAATCATTTGGAAAAATTGTGTCACCATATTCATCTGCCGGTCCAATCGGGATCGGATCGGATTCTAAAACGGATGAACCGGCGCTATACGCGCAAGCAATATCTTGAAAAAGTGGACCTGCTCAGAACGACTTGCCCCCGGATCGCCATCACCTCGGATATTATTGTGGGTTTTCCAGGTGAGAGCGATGCTGATTTTGAGGACACGCTGGCACTGATTGAGCAGGTGGGTTTTGACAGTCTATTTGCCTTCGCTTATTCGGATCGTCCCCGTGCTCCGGCAGTGAAGTTTGATCAGAAAGTGCCTGAATCCATTGCCAAGGAGCGCTTGCAAGCGGTATTGGCCCTGCAATCCGGAAAAACTTTGGCCAAGAACCAGGCCCTGGTGGGCACAGTACAGCCCGTTTTAGTTGAAGGCCTGAGTCGCTCACGTGGCCACGAGAATACCAACACCATAGCGGGTCGACATAACAACGGGTTTCAATGGTCGGGGCGCACCAGCAGCAATAAGATTGTCCATTTTGCCCAAAGCGCAGAGGCGCTTTCCGACAATCATGTATTGACAGGGAAGATGTTGGATATCATGATAGAAGAAGCATTGCCACACTGCCTTTGGGGCCGCCCGCAATTGCCCCGGGTTCCAATAGGATCTTCGGGCAAAGGAGACCAAACTTATGCTGCATAAAGCCAACATCGCAGGATTGACCATCGATCCTTCTTCCAATACCCCCATCATTATCTTAAAAACCGAAAGGGATGATCGCGCTATCCCCATCTGGATTGGTTTACTGGAAGCGACCTCCATTGCCTCGGCTTTGCAAAAAATAGAGTTTGAGCGACCGATGACCCACGATCTGTTTAAAAATTTTTCCGACCACCTCAACATTGCAGTCACCAAAGTGGAGGTATGCGATTTGCGTGACAACACCTTCTTTGCAGTGATCCATTTTCTTGAAGGCGACACCGCTTTTTCCATGGATGCCCGACCCAGTGATGCCATCGCCATCGCCCTGCGGTTTGAAGCCCCGATCTATGTGGATGACAAAGTTATTAAGAAATCCAAGCACGACGATGGACAAGTTGAGGTGCTGGACAAGAGTGAAGAGGGCAAGAAATGGGCGGAATATCTGGAAAAATTGTCCCCCGAAGATTTTGGAAAATATAAAGTTTGATGACCCCCGATGCGGCTAGCATGTAGCCATGCCAATTTGCATGTTGGATCAGGGACGCCGCACTAGTATATAAATCTGATATAATACATAATTTTTTCAAAATGCTATCATCAATTCAGCCAACCTAATCCCTTTGCATTTGCCGGCCCTTTTGGCTTATATTGGCCGAAAATCAGCAAAAAGGGGCGATTTTTGCCTTTTTCAAGTTGTTGATAAATTGTTCAAAACTCTCTAAATAATTAATTATTCATATATATTTTACCATCAATGTTTTGGTGAATCCATCCGTATTTAAGGCGCATCATTCAAGAAAAAACTTATTATTACAACTAAATACGTTGTTGAAAACCATAGGGAAGTCCGATCGATCCTTACTGGGCGAAATCAGTATTGACAGGAGAGGGCCGCTTCTATATTTTGCTCCAAATTCTCACAGTGTACAGTTACAATTCGAAGCGCCATCGTATTTGTTGCGGACATTGCCCACATCTTTTCGCGAATGCAGGAAAAAGGTCCGCATCCAATTGACCACAAAATATTGTGCTTGATCAATTAAAATATACCATATAGTGTGTACGTCAGCTCCATCTTAAATATCAATCTGGCATTGAGAGGCGAGCCGTGGCTAACGTTCTGGTAATTGATGATGAGCAAATGATCTGCGATTTGGTGGAACAAGCCTTGAGGATGGTCGGCTTCAAGGTTGAAACTGTTGATGATTCTGAAAGAGGGATGGTTAAGTTTGACAGCGGGGTATATGATCTCGTGGTTACGGATGTGCGTATGCCCGGGGTTGATGGGCGTGTTGTCCTGCACCACATTCGCCATTCTGAACGCAAAAGCACCCCTGTGATTGGTCTATCCGGAACACCTTGGCTACTGCACAATGGTGATTTTGACGCGGTATTGCATAAACCTTTTGCTATTCAAAAGCTGATCGATAAAGCCAAATTGCTGACTCAAAAAGAACTGGTAAAAGAGAGCGCCTAATCCTGCCCCGAAAATCTTACCCATCTGATCTGCCGTACCTGCAATTCCAATTGCCCGGAAAACAGTACGGGAAATCTGCTGTAAACCAAGCCATATTAATAAGTGAACCGGCCGTTCTCATAGATCGTTATCCGGCGGCCATTGCGAAGTTGCGCTACCACACGCTTTTTTTCTGTATTGACCAGGTCCCAATGCAGCGCTGAATCGTTGAAGCCCAATTTTTCTTTTTTGGTTTTGGTGAGATCGGCCGGTTTCCCTGCATAAGTATCCGCGTAAGATGATCCTACTGCCACATGGCAGTTGCCGTATTGGCCGCCAAAATTTTCATCAAATAAGGTATTGGCCATGAAACGGTTGATTTTGGAAAAGCGCTTGTCGGTCAACGAAAACTCACCCACGCGGTTAGCGCCGGCATCCATAGCCAGTTGCTGCCGTACAAAGCTTTCACCCGTGGCCGCTTCAATGGTGACGGCGCGACCTTTTTTAAAGACCAGCCGAACCTTTTCCACAAAGTTACCACTGCGATAGGAGGGCAGGTTGGCATAGTAAGTACCTTCTGTACCCCGCCAATCCGGTGACAAAAACAGTTCAAAACTGGGGATGTTGTGCCCCGATAGACCGATCCATTGGCGCTGCTGGCCAGGTGTAATCTTTAGGTCCACATGGGCCGACTCAATATGGTAATAGGAAACCGACAGGCGGTTTAGCCATTTTTTGACCTGCTGAGCGTTTTTATAAATCGTCTGCCATTGTGAGACCGGATCTCGGCGATGCAGCCGGCATGCTTTGATAATCTGGTCCGTGTAATCGTCCATTGAGAGCCCGGCTTGTTTGGCCAACTCCGGTGTGGGCAGCATGCAGAGGGTCCAGCCAAAAAGGCCATGGGCATCACGTTTGTCCATAATGTTACGCAAGGGTTTAAGTGCGATGGCCCGTTGCCCTAACTTTTTGGGATCGATGCGGCTTAAATGGGTAATGGATGCCGGTGCATGTAAAAAAATGCTGCCGTTCAAGTTGCGATAAAGCTCTGTTTCGCCCGGTGCTAGAAATACAAGCTGCTGTTGATTGGCTTGCCCCAGGAATGCCTTCTCCATGGATGGGGTGGGGCTTAAGCGCAGCACGGGCTGCATGCCCCAGGTCAACAAACGCGATTGCAGTATCTCGGCTAATCTCAGGGCCGCAAGATGGTAGCGCACCAGGATAATATCCCCTTTTTTAAAATGCTTGCTGCGTGCTTTGCGCAGACCCCAAAGCAGAATGTCGGCATAACGATTTAAATGACGCTCGGTCAGCATGTTAACGTCCCCTTTTTCCGTCTCTATCCATCTTCTTTTAGGAACAATTGGTGATACTCTTGCTCGCTGAGATGTTTGTGCAGCAAACCTGAAAGTGTGTCGAAAAGAATGGACAGATCTTTATCACTCATCCGGTGTTTCAATATTTTCATGAGGGTGTCGTCTGAGAATTTTTGAAGATAGCAGATGACAGTGTTCTCATCGGTTTCCCGATTTAACCCAAAGCCGATGAGCCCGTCGTAGGTTTCAACAAATTGGTGCGAGTGTTGCGGCATAAAAGAGTGCTCCTAAGTGATCTTTGTGTTATCCACGCAATGATGGGGTAAAACATTGACATTGGCTATTATTACCTCCATGATGACATCCAAGTGTTGGGTGGCCGCCCAAACAGAAGGAGCATACTGGAAACCAGGTTGAGAATCAATATCGAGACGAGGGATTGTAACCATTGCCATATCGTTTTTTGGTAACGTCGGATGGGATACGAATACGTTATGGGTATTGGCAGGGCCGTACCACGGAACGTCGAGGCACTGTGATATTGCTTGGTGGACGCGCGGAGTTCATTGAGAAGTACCTTGAAACCATTAATGACCTCAATGGCCGTGGATTTGATGTGCTCAGTTTCGATTGGCGCGGACAAGGCGGTTCCCAACGGCTGTTGCGCAATACTGCTAAAGGCCATGTGGCATGTTATGATGACTATGTCACTGATTTGAGGCAGGTATTGGATCAGGCGCTATGCGCAAGTTGTCCGAAGCCCTTATATCTGCTGGCGCATTCTATGGGGGCACACATTGCGATGCACTACTTACGTCAGAATGAGCACGATCTCTCCAGAGCGGTGTTGGTTGCCCCCATGGTGGATATCAATACGGAGCCCATGCCGCCCGTTGCTTTACGCACTCTTAGCCGCTGGATGCTGGGGATAGGCTGGCAGCGGGTGGTATTGCCGGGACCCCACCACAATGATGTGTTCAATAAATCTTTTGAGCATAATCGGCTGACATCGGATCCTGTCCGGTTTAAACGGGCAAAGCAGGTACTTCGCGAACAACCGCAACTGGCTGTGGCCGGCGTCACGTTCGGTTGGCTGGCTGCAACATTTGATGCCATCGACATGCTTAATTCCCCGGGCTATCTTGATTCGGTTAAAACCCCCATGCTTATGTTTATCGCGGGTCGCGATCGGATCGTGTCCAACTCGGCAACCCGGAGACTGGCCCGCAAAATACCCAACTGCAAGATTGTGCTAATCGATGGAGCCCGTCATGAAATTTTGCAAGAACGAGACAGCTTGCGGTCGCAATTTTGGCTTGCTTTTGATGAATTTGTTGAGGCGTGCCGTCTATAAGAGGTTCTGTGTTTGTACTTGCTAGGATAATTGTTTTTCGTCTATAGTATGAATCGGATCTCAGGTGTCTCGGAGGACATTAAATGGAATGGAAAGACTCTGATAAAATGGTGGATCAAGAAGATAAATCTGAAGAAAAATATTTTGATGAAGAGCAATATTCTCCATGGGCTGAACAAAAGGACCGCAAAAAGGGCTTGAAGGCGAATAAAGTTTACGTGCTGATTTTTTTTCTCGTGCTGTCCATTGCTGCCCTGGTGACGGCTTTGCTGATGCTGGTCATGGATGAAGATAAAGATCCGGTTGAGCAGCAGAAAGTGGCCAACTTGGAAGAAAAAATAAATCAACTGGAAGAACGGCTTGAGAAGTATGAAGCCATTGATGAAAAAGTAACCCTCATCTGGGAACAGGCCAAATCGTTTGAAAAATTCAAAGATCGCTTTGAACGTTCAGAGGCTTCGACGTCATTGCGCATGGACCATCTCACTATGAGCCTGGAGGCCATGCAGAAACAATTTGCAGGCCAAACCGCGGAATCAGGAACATCGACCCAAAAAGACGCTGCAGACGCCAAAAGGACTCCGACGATAAAATATCATCAGGTCAAAGCCGGTGAAACGCTGTACAGTATTAGCAAGCGTTATGGCTTGAAGGTGGATACGCTGCGCAAAATGAATAAAATGTCGCCGAACAGCGTTATCGTAACCGGCCAAAAATTAATTGTGCGTACAACAGCCAAGTAATCATAAGTGTACATCGATTTGATAAGGAGGATTGTATGCTAAAGCGATTCATCGGACTATTGATAGCCGCAGCGGTCTTTGGTTTTTCCGGCCAAGCTTATGCTGTGGGAGTAGAGTTCGCGCTTGGTGGCTGGCAACAGTCATTTGGCGGTACTTTTGGGTACCAGATCGACGATAATGGTGATATTTTGGATGTGGATGACGATTTTGATTTTGACGATGAAAATCGTCTTTTTGGCCGTATCAAGATAGATACGCCGGCGCCCATACCAAATGTTTATTTGCTGGCTGCACCCCTTGAGTTTGAGGGCAGCGGTTCAAAGTCGGTTGAAGTGACTTACGGCGAATTGACCATCCCTGCTGACGCTGATCTTGATACCAAAGTCCAATTGAATCAATTGGATTTAGCCATTTACTGGGAGTTGCCATTTTTGCAGCGAGCCACAGCCAACGTTTTTAATGTCGACATTGGCCTAAATGTCCGCTTTGTCGATTTGGAAGCCGAACTGCATGCCACCGCCAGCGGCTATGACGAACAGGATAGCGGCAGTATTACAGCGCCGATTCCCATGCTCTATATTGGTTTTCAAATTACACCCATCGACGCCTTTGCCATTGAGGGTGAGTACCGTGGTATATCTTTGGGAGACAACAAACTATACAGCCTCATCGGCCGTGCGCGATTCCAATTGGCCTCACCGGTATTTGTGGCCGTCGGCTATCGCTCTGATAAATTGGAGATCGATGAAGACGATGTTCAGGCGGATATCGACTTCAGTGGGCCGTTTGTTGAGGTGGGCTTCAAGTTTTAATTGAATGTATTGACCGTTTGTTTATAAACCATAGATCTTTTATAGCATGCGGGTTCGCATCCCTATCCGGTTTAGATAGGCGCCTGTGGGCATTTATCGCCACAGGCGCCGTTTTGCTTATTGCATTGTATCCCAAAGGAAGTTGTCGCCTGCAATGAATGGTTATTGACAAGTGTGAGGGGACCCAATTAAGGTATATTGGTTTTAGGATTATGCCCAAAATGGAGTTGTCGTGGCGCGACCCAAAAAAAATCGCCTGGTAGCCAACGATCCCCAAGTTAGCTATTTCAAACCGCGGGGTATTCCATTGCGGCTACTGGAAGAGGTGCATTTATCTGTAGATGAGATGGAGGCGCTGCGGTTGGCCGATTTGGAAAATTTATCCCAGGCTGACGCGGGGCAGGAAATGGGCGTTTCACGGGCCACTTTTGGGCGCATCGTCCAGCGCGCCAGGAATCTTGTGGCCGAAGCGCTGGTGGAGGGCAAAGCCATTCGCGTAAAAGGGGGCAATTATCAGGTGCAGTGTTCCCCGCGAAATTTCGTTTGCCGCCAATGCCAACATCAATGGGAGGAACCCTGCGGTACCGGCCGGCCACCGCATTGTCCCGCTTGCGGCCAGAATGAACTGTATCGGACCGAAGACAACACAGATCAATAAATAAGGAAAGGCACATGGTTCAAATTCAAGACAACGTCAATGCCGTTGATCCCAAAGCGGCTTTGCAGGCAGCGGTTAATGTCTCGCTGGGGAAAATTAAGCACAAATATATTGTCATGAGCGGTAAAGGGGGAGTGGGAAAATCCAGCACAGCGGTCAATTTGTCCATCGCTTTGGCTAAAAAAGGGGCGAAAGTGGGGTTGATGGATGTGGATTTACACGGTCCCGATATTCCGCGCATGCTCGGACTTACCGGGCTGCTTGAGATGAATGATGGGCAAAAATTGCTGCCTAAAAAATACAATGAAAATTTAAGTGCCGTGTCAGTGGAATCCCTCACCGAGGGAAATGACGATGCCATTATCTGGCGTGGCCCTGTAAAATATTCAGTCATCCAACAGTTTATTGGTCAGGTGGCATGGGGTGATCTCGACTATTTGTTGATTGATGCTCCACCTGGTACCGGTGACGAGCCTTTGACCATTGCACAGACCATCAAGGATGCTCGCGCCATTATTGTGACCACACCCCAGAAGGTGGCCCTGGCCGATGTGCGCAAGTCCATTAATTTTTGTAGAACCGTTAAGCTAGAAATGACCGGATTAATAGAGAATATGAGCGGCTTGGCCTGCCCGCACTGCGATTGCATGGTGGATCTTTTTGGTTCAGGCGGCGGTCAGCAAACCGCGTCTCAAATGGGGGTCGCTTTTTTGGGACAAGTCCCATTCGATCCTGAGCTGGTCTCGTGCGGTGATGCCGGTGTCTCCTTTCAGGACCGGTATGCCGATTCACCGGTGACCAGAGCCTTTGAAAGCATTGCAGAAAAAATGATGGCCGTGTAGGTCATACTTTTTATCCCGAATGATCGGCAGGAAATGGATTGAATACCGGTCCCGTGGGTGGAATCATGGATGACTATTGGCCACATCAATTAGAAACTTCGGTGGGTTGGCGATACTGCGTTTTACCGTACACATTTGAACGGTTCGTTCAAGTGCGGCATAGTACTTGGTGGGGAAATCCTTCGGTACGTCGATTTGGATGCGGTACGCCTCCACTAAATGGGTCTTTTTATTTTTGGTGCACACGGCGTGTATTCTGATATTTGAGGTGTCGATCCCTCTGGCCTGACAAAATCCAAGCACATAGATACCGGCGCATGTGCCGATGGAGGCCAGGAAAAGACTATAGGGTTCCGGTGCGCTGCCGTCACCCCCCTCGTCACGAGGTTGGTCTGTTAACACTTTAAAGCCGTCAAACAGCGCATTGACTTTTTTGCCCTCACCCAACTCAATTTGCATCTCCATGACTTTTTCTCCTATGTATTCTCCCGCTTTTTTCTTTATTGAATTACCATGAATTGTGAAGAGGGGCAAACGCCTCTTCTATGGTGCCCACCTGATTCCGGTTTGACAATTGACGGGGCGCCAATTAAAAATTGATGGCAGGTGCACTGGATATCAACTGCTTTGGCGACACGGCCGGATGCCTCAACACCTATAAACGTAAAGCTATTTTTTGCGTGAGCCCTAAATATCTGAAACTGCTTTCTTATATTGGAGACGAAATGATCCAAGAGATCCGCCATTATCTGGCTAAAATGCCGCATTTTGCCATGTTACCCGAACAGGAGCTCGATCGCGTGGCCCAGCAAGCCAAGCCCCAACATCTGAGCAAAGGCACCCGATTGGCAGAACAGGGCAAAACCCGCATAACGTTTATTTACGTGGTCCGAAAAGGTCAAATCTCGATCTATAATGATCGGGAAGGTCGGCATCAGTTGGGGGGGCATATCAAATCGGGCGAGGTGTTTGGTGGCATCACCCTGTTGATGAATGCCGGAATTTCACTGCGCACCGTGCAAGTGGATGAGGAGACCGAAGCCTATCTTATTCCGGATCATGCGTTTTTGGACTTGTGCACCCGCTACAAATCTTTTTATGCGTATTTTTTAGAAAATTTCAGCAAGCACATTACTGATTCGGCCTTGAATACCCTCATTACATCGGGACAGGCCAAACTTTTTTTAGCTGGAGTGGCCCCTTTTTCCTTCCTATCCGATGAGATCATAAAGGAAACAGCGCAGCAGCTTTCCATGGCATCCTATCCAAAAGGAACGGTGCTTTTTGAGCAAGGCCGTACCCGGGTGGGGTATCTCTATATTCTACAAAGCGGTTCTGTAGAGCGCTACTACCTTAAAGACAATACAAAGAGCATGCGGGATCTTTTAGGGGAGGGAGATATCTATGGCGGTATCTCCATGCTTATCAATGACGGGTTATCGGTACGTACGCTTGAAGTCATCGAAGACACGTATTTCTATCTGTTGCCCAAACAGGCCTTTATCGATCTTTGCAATAGTAATGAGGCGTTTAGCGAGTTCTTTACAGATACATTCGGCAAACGCATGATGGATCGGACCTATGCGGCCATCATCTCTCGCAGCACGACTCCCCTCGATTCGGACATGCAACTGTTCAACCAGCCGGTTCACCAGGTATGCAACCGCGCCACGGTGTTCGGTACACCGGATATGAGCATTCAACAGGTGGCCACGCGCATGCGCCAGGAAAACAGCACATACTTGATGATACCTTCTGCCGAACCTCAGGCTGCGGGCATTATCACCGAAAGCGATTTGACGCGCAAAGTTATTGCTGACGGTTATGATATTCAGCGGCCCGCCGTCGACGTAATGTCTTCTCCGCTGCGCACCATCGGGGAACAGGCGATGGTGGTAGAGGCGTTAATGGAAATGATGCAGGATGATATCAAGCACCTGGCTGTCACTGACAGCCAGGGGCAAATTGTCGGTGTGATTTCCAATCGAGAGTTAATATCCGCTCAAGGGCAATCGCCTCTGTTTTTGCTGCGAGAAATTTCAAAAGCGGATTCCATGGAAGAGATTGCACAGCAAATCCAGCGGCTGCCCCGGCAGGTAATGGGGTTGATCAGCAGTGGCGCCAAAGCGCGCAACGTCAACCGTGTGATTACGACAGTCTCTGACGCGGTTCTCAATAAGATCATGGGCATGGTGCTCCATGAGTTGGCACCGCCGCCAACCCCTTTTGTGTTCATGATATTGGGTAGTGAAGGCCGTGGGGAACAGACTTTAAAAACCGATCAGGACAATGCCATCGTATTCGATGACGTCTCTGAGGCGGATTTGCCCGAGGTCAGCAACTATTTTCTGGAGATGGGGCAACGGGTCTGCACCTTGCTGAATGAGGCCGGCTATTCATATTGCAAAGGCGATGTTATGGCCCAGAACCCACAATGGTGCCAACCATTGAGTACCTGGATGAAGTATTTTCTCAATTGGATTCATGCGGCTGAACCGGAAGATCTATTACAAGCCAGCATCTTTTTCGATTTTAAAGCAGGCTATGGCGATATCCAGCTAGTGGATTCGTTACGGGATCATCTGAACGGCGCCATTTCCCGCTGGACAGGGTTTCTTAGACATATGACCGAAAATGCATTGTATTTCAGACCCCCCCTGGGTTTTTTCGGTGGTTTTGTGGTGGAGTCCAAAGGCGAACACCGCGATTCCCTGGACATCAAAAGTGCCATGATGCCCATCATTGATTTTGCTCGCGTTTATTCACTTAAAAATGGCATCGCAGAAACCAATACATACGAACGGCTTTTTCAACTCTATAATAAAGGTGAGCTTTCCAAAGCGGAATACGAAGAGTTGGACAAAGCGTATAGCTTTCTGATGCAACTGCGATTTGTGCGCCAGGTGACGGCGACCATCGATCACAAGGCCCCGCCGGACAACTTTATCAACCCTAAGCGACTTACCCGTATTGAACAGACCATGCTCAAAGAGATATTCAAGCGCATCGAAAAATTTCAAGCTAAAATGAGTTTCGAGTTTTTGGGAATGACCTAATGCAAGTTCAATGGTCTAAATTAAAATATTAAAAATGCGGTCGAAGGTCTAATATGAACCGGGCCTCAGGCCTTTGAGTCCCTATTGGATTTAGCGATTTCAATGCCCAGATCCAGGGCCGCACGGTTCATTTCCAGGAAATCTTTGGGGATGCGTTCCTCCAAGGTATTCATGATAGATTCGGGAGCCACCAGGCCGGTGAGCTCGATGACGGCGCCCAGCATACAAATGTTGAAGACAATGGGTTTTCCAATTTTATCCATTACAGTTTGGTAGAGGGGCAATTCCACTTGTACGGCGTCTGCTTTGCGTGAGACCTCCACCAAATGGGTATCGGTGATCAGCAGACCGCCGGGGCGAATGATATTATGGAATTTGTTATATGCCATCTGAGTCAAACAGATGAGTCCATTGGGCTGAACGACCTTCGGGAAATCGATGCTTTCATCAGAGATGATAACGTCCGTGCGGGTTGCACCCCCTCTGGCGGCAGCCCCATAGGATTGAGACTGAACGGCGTTGAGCTTTTCATGCAGCACGGCTGCTTCCGCCAAAATGATGGCTGCCGTAATGACACCTTGACCGCCGGAACCTGAAAATACCAGTCGAAAACGTTCCATCCTTTTACTTTCCTCACTAATTCTTAGATTCAATCCGTCAACGATTCAACGATCAACCTGCCTGAGCCCGTTCTATGATCTTGTCATACTCCTGGCAGTATTCGGGCAGATCCTTTTGAACGATGATGCCGCGGGCCATCAGGGTGGAATCTTTTTCGAGCTTGCTTGAGCCCACAGCGGCTGTGTTATCTTTGTACCAGCGCATCATGTCGGCGGCGCTGCCCATCTTATTTTTACGACCGAAATAGGTTGGGCATTGGCTTAAAATTTCGACAACTGAAAACCCTTCATGCAATACGGCCTCGCGTATGACATCGGTGATCTGTTGGACATGATAAGTGGTGGTGCGGGCTACGAAGGTTGCGCCTGCGGCCTTTGCCAGTTCAACCACATCAAAAGCCTGATCAATGTTTGTATAGGGGGCGGTGGTCGCTAACGTGCCTTGGCCGGATAGTGGAGAGTACTGTCCGCCGGTCATGCCGTAAATGCGGTTATTCATGACGATGGCGGTAATGTCGATGTTCCGGCGAGCGGCATGTATAAAGTGGTTCCCGCCGATGGAAAGGGCGTCGCCATCCCCCATGGGGACGATAACGTTGAGTTCCGGTTTGCTCAGCTTGACTCCCGTGGCAAAGGCCAAAGCCCGACCATGGATGGTGTGCAGACTATGAAAATCCACATAGCCGGAGATCCGGGAGGAACACCCGATACCTGAAACCATCACGATTTCGTTCTTGCTCATGCCCAATTTTTCAACGGAACGGGTTAACGCATTGAGCACGATGCCGTGCCCGCAACCCGGGCACCACATGTGGGGGAAAAAGCGTTCGCGCAGGAAATTTCTGGCGGCCATGGTTTACACCCCCCTTCCGGTGATAATGCGCAGTGTCTTTTTGATATCCGCGTCGGTGATCAGTTCGCCGTCGAAGCGATTGATCAGAAAAACCCGATCCGGTTTGTCCACGGCCAATTTTACGCTTTGGATCAATTGCCCCATGTTCATCTCCACCACACCTACAAATTTTGTTTTCGCCGTATATTCGCGGACAATATCCTTTGGAAAGGGCCATAGGGTCTGGAGTTCCAGCAGACCAATGCGCTGGCCCCTTTTACGCAGGTGTTTTACGGCGTGCAGCGCCGAACGGGCTGACGATCCGTAGGAGATCAGGAGCGTGTCGGCATCATGCAGGAAATAGTTGTTATAGCGGGCCATCTGGTTGGCGTTGTTTTCAATCTTGTCAACCAGATGGCGTAGAAGACCGTGGACAATATCCGGTTTGTCCGAAGGAAAACCCCACATATCATGGTACAGACCCGTTACGTTAAAACGGTGGACGCCGCCGAAATCGCTCATGGGCAGACGACCGTCCTCGCGGGGCAGGTAGGGGTGATAATCAATGCCTTCCTTGACATCGGTGCGCAAGCGATCGACCAAGGGGATTTCTCCGGGTCCTGGAACCACCAGTTTTTCTCGCATATGGCCGATGACCTCATCGAACAACAAAACGACCGGCGTGCGATAAGTCTCAGCGATATTAAAAGCGTCCACGGTAATACCGAAGATATCCTGGTGGTTGGAAGCGGTCAGGGTGACAATGGCATGATCGCCGTGAGTGCCCCAACGGGCCTGGTTGACATCTCCCTGGCTGACATGGGTGGGATTGCCGGTGGATGGGCCGCCGCGCTGAACATTGACAATCACGCACGGAATCTCGGCCATAACCGCATACCCCAGGGCCTCCTGCATCAAAGAAAATCCCGGTCCACTGGTGGCGGTCATGACCTTGTTGCCCGTTAAAGAGGCGCCAATGATCGCGCAGATGGAGGCAATCTCATCTTCCATTTGGAGGAATTTGCCGCCGATTTTGGGTAGCCGTGACGAAAGCAACTCGGCAATTTCCGTGGATGGGGTGATGGGATAGCCCGCATAAAAATCGAGACCCCCATACAAAGCGCCGTAAACACATGCTTCATTGCCCTGAACGAATTTAACGCTTCCATTCATTGGATTCACCCTTTTCTTGGATCTCTTCGGTAATCACATCCACCGCCAGGTCCGGGCAGCGTAATTCGCACATACGGCAGGCAATGCACCGCTCAAGGCGCGCGGCCACCGCGATGGACCTTTTGTCCAGTTCCAAAACATTCTTGGGGCAAAAGGCGACGCAAATGCCGCACCCTTTGCACCACTCCCGATTGATATGATGTTTTTTAAGTCTTTTTTTAGCCATTAGAACTTGTCGCTCCTGTTTGATCTTAAGCGTGCCGATCGATATAATAGGCCATGCCGTCGATGCGAGTCAGCTTTAACAGAAGAAAAGCGTATGAAGTCAGCCGGATTCTGGCCGCAATCGGATTATGCATAAAACATGGTATAGCACCAGAGTCAAGAACCTTCCGTGCAGTGTTGTGTCGAATGAGTCCCCGTCCGCTCTGTTTGACAGACGGCGCGAGCGAAAAAGGGGGCGCTAAAATCTTGCCAACCGATAAATCCCAATTCAATATCGGCATAATAAGCCGCCACAAAAGATCGACGGTCCGCACTCCACAGCCATCGCTGGGTGGTGTCGAACCATGGATCAATACAAAGGTCCTGGTCCATGGCAACAGGGCAAAATAGTGTCAGCAGCTCTGATACGGTGGGCAGATGCCAAGTGTGGTAACCCCCAAATCGATCTGCATTAAGTTGTTCAATATACTCCCGGGCTTGCTGCCAGGTGCGTGGGTAGGGACTGCCGGATTGTTGCCACACCAAGCCGGTCGCCTGATCCAGGACAAGTTCGCCTGGACGGGCTATGAATTTATTGCTGACATAGGATAGGGGACGCCAAAGTGGATCAACACCGAATCGGTGGCGGGCTTTCACCGGGTCGATTTTGATTGGGGTTGAAGATAAACAAGGGCGGGTTATTTGTGCTTCCGACGACTGCAAAACCGGCTTTTCCGGCATGAGTGCACAGGCTTTTTCCTTTTGTTGCTCCCAATGGCTGGTCAGTGCCTCCACTGCCGCCTTCATGTCCAAGGCACTGCCGTAGCGGTTTTCGGGCGTTGGATCGATGGCCTTGGCCACCAATTGATCCCATACATGATCTAAATTGGGGTTCAGTGTGCTGGGGGGTGTATAGGCGGCGTCCTTCGTCGTTGTGCGAGGGAGATGGCCGGTCAGCATCCGGTAGAGCATAATACCTACCGGGTAGACATCGGCGCCGGGACCTACCTGGTCCGGGTGGTCCTCTTGCTCAGGCGCCGCATAATAGGGCGATCCCACGTTGAGGTTTACGGGTCCGGCAAAGGTTTCACCCCGCAACTTGGAGAGACCAAAATCACAGATTTTGACTTCATCACGGGCACTGAGCAACAGATTAAAAGGCTTGATGTCCCGATGAATGATACCGGCATCATGCAGGCAGGCCAGCCCGTCTAAGGTCTGGTAAGTGTAGCGCAGTGCTTTGTCAACATCGATGATCCTTGACGGCCGCTCCACCTGATAGGTCTCACCCATCAAAACACCCAAATTGTTGGCAGCATAACCCATCACATAAAAGGGTCGTCCGCGATCTTCATCAAAGTCGTCGATGCTGACGATGTGCGGGTGCTGTAAACGGGCAAGGGTTGTTGTCTCTCCGATGAACAAGGCTTTGAGGCGACTCAGCCCCATGAGGTTGACCAGCAGCGGATCAGGATCGAACCATTTGAGTGCTGTAATTTTACCAATGGGATCCAACTCAACTTTATAGACCTTGGCCATTCCCCCGCGGCCCAAAAGCCCCCGTACAATATAACGCCCGATCCGTTTCATCTTTTATAATCCTCGGAAATCCCGTCTTTGGTGTAAGAGGCGCCGGATCGGGATTGGCAATCCACCCAATTTTATTTACAAAAAGCAACCTGGTCATGAGGGTCAGGTTGCCGACCGGCGGCTTTGCTGCAACATCGTCAGAGCAGGCCGGTACAGCGCCCGGCCCTACGAAGATCATCTGCCTGGCCACCACCGATTGAGCGTAGAAGGGTCGGCCTCTGCGCCGGCCGGTTGGAACGCCACTCCGGCAATTATTTTAGTCGCCGGAGGGCTTCAGAGCCAAGGCGCCCAAGGGTGCAGCTGTATTAATTATACTGCGAACCCTTTGCACCGTTGGATCCGGAGCCCATCTAAACACAATTTCGGGCAACAGTTTTAGTCGCCGGAGGGCTTCAGAGCCAAGGCGCCCAAGGGTGAAGCTGTATTAATTATACTGCGAACCCTTGGCAACGCCGGATCTGGAGTCCTCCGGCGACTAAAACCCTACCAGAGGCGTTTGGCGTGCACCTCCGGCAACCCCGCAGCATTAATTTTTTCCACGACTTTGGCAATATCATAAGCCACAAAACGAACTTCGATCAGATGGCGATCTGAATCATAGATCACGTATTTGGCATGATTGTCGCCATCCCGGGGTTGGCCGACGCTGCCCACATTGACGATATAGCTTCTGTCGGGATCTAATGCGGTTTGACCTTGTGCCAAACGGTGATGCTCCACCTGACGGCCGTCAAAATCGATGAATTCCAATTCATGCGTATGGCCGACGAAACAGATTCGTTCCGCCATCACTTCGAAGGATTTAATCAGTTGGGCAGGTAATTTTTGAAACAGATAGGTGCGGGCAGAATCAGGAGGATAGCCATGAACGCAGCGTAAATTATTATCCACATAGCTTTTGGGAAGTTTCAGAATAAATTCAATGGAGGTTTCGCTGAGCATCGCAATGCTTTTTACCACTGAGTCGCGGGCCATCGGGTTGAACCAGTCCAAATGCTTAGGATCGAAAACAGCCAGTTCGTGATTGCCGACAATGGTGGGAATCCGGCGCCGGCGCACTTCATTGATAACGGCTTCCGGCTCGGGGCCATATCCAATGCAGTCCCCCAGACAGACAATGTTGTTGAGTCGCAGACTTTCAATGTCCTTCAGGACATTCAATAAAGCATCAAAATTTCCATGAATATCTGAAATTATGGCAGTTTTCATTACGATACATACCTGTTGTCGTTATATATAGCGTACAAACCGACAAGGATCTGCAAAACTCAAGAGTTCAGTCCGTAAAGGTACCACTCTATCAGTTGCGGCCCGAAAAAGAGGTAGAGAATCGCACCGATGGCTAAAAAAGGGCCAAACGGAACAGCCATTTTCATCCCCTTGCCTGCTTTGAGCATGGCAACAATACCCACTGCCGTGCCGATAAATGATGAGGCCATGATGGTAAATAGCACGCCTTGCCACCCGATAAACGCTCCGATCATAGCCAACATCTTTATATCGCCACCTCCCATGCCATCTTTACCGGTAAACAGTTGATACCCCAGCGCAATGGCCAGCAAACTGCCGCCCCCAATTGCGATACCCATCAACGAGTTCAGCCAGCCCGGTTGGGACACGATCAAGCTGGCAGCAAACCCGATGGGAATACCGGGCAAGGAAATCACATCGGGAATAATGCGATGATCCATATCGATGAAGGTGATCACCAGTAGGGCGGCTACAAAAAAAAAGTAGATCAGGGTCTGCAGATCGAAGCCGTACCGCACCCATAGAGCGACTGCAAAACCGCCGCTCAACAGCTCTACGATGGGGTAACGGATTGAGATGGACGCTTTGCAGCCACGGCATCTGCCGCGCAGAATGATATAGCTGATAATTGGAAGATTGTCATACCATCGAATGGCGAGTCCGCATGCGGGGCAAGCCGAGCGCGGCCGCACAATGGAAAGTTTGTTGGGAAGCCGGTAGATGCAGACATTTAAAAAGCTGCCGATACAACTCCCCATAAAAAAAATGTACCCTTTGATCAACAATGCGGTCATGCCAAGCATCCTGTAATCCGCTATTGGAGCAATATCTATTCCATCATAGCCGGGAGCTTACCAAATAGTCAAAAAACATAAACGGTTGTAGGGGGGTTTATCGAAAAAATCAAGATAGATATTGTCAAAACGAGGTTTTGTCTTATAATGATAGCCTGATATTATTTGAAAATCGGTGTGTGGTTTCGGAATTCCGGTATCGGGGGTTTTAAAAGACCGAAACGCCGGATTGTGCTGTTTACTGGAAGCGCCATGGGTGCCTGCTTTGGATAGAAAGCGAACAAGATGTATACCGCCTTCACAATCTATGAAATTGGCATTATAAGCGGAACGGAGTTGGAGAGTTAAAATGGCTGAATCGGATAAAGATGATTTAATCAGTATCATAGAAGAAGACATCAGTGAGTCGGAAATACCCACCACATTGCCGTTATTGCCGGTTCGTGATGTGGTTATATTTACCGATATGTTATTGCCGCTTTTTGTAGGGCGCGATAAATCCATCCGGGCGGTGGAAACTGCTGTGTCCAGGGACCGCTTCCTTTTTGTAGTGACCCAAAAAGACCCAGCCGTTGAAACTCCCGAACCCGATGATATTTTTACGGTTGGCACCATCAGCCGGATATTGCGCATGCTCAAATTGCCGGACGGGCGGGTAAAGTGCCTGGTGCAAGGGTTTGCCAAGGCGCGCATTGTCAAGTATGAGCGCAAGCGCAGCTATTTTCGCGTATCGGTTGAAATCCTGGATGATCCGGAAGAGGATCAAGCTGAAGAGTTGGAACTGCAGGCACTGATGCGCAATGTGCGCGATTACTCAGAGAAGATTCTGGCCATGCGGGGCGAAATGGGCGGCGATGTGGGAAATATTCTGGAGAGTATAGAAGATCCCGGCAAACTGGCTGACCTGGTGGCGTCCAACCTTCGTTTGAAAATCGAAGAAGCCCAAGAGGTCATTGAATTGATCGATCCTGTGGAGCGCCTGCACAAAGTGCACGATCTGCTCTCGCGCGAGGTGGAGTTGTCTGCAATGCAGGCTAAAATTCAATCTGATGTTAAAGATGAGATTTCCAAAAGCCAGCGGGACTTTTATTTGCGTGAACAGGTGCGCGCCATCCACAAAGAGTTGGGCGAACTGGATGAACGCGCTCAGGATGTAAATGAGTACCAGCGTCGTATTAAAAAGGCGCGTATGCCCAAAGAGGCCCTGGATGAATCCCAAAAGCAATTGCGTCGTTTGGAGCAGATGCATCCGGATGCCGCTGAAGCATCAGTTGTACGCACTTACCTGGATTGGCTCACAGAGCTGCCCTGGCGCAAAGGCACCAAAGATGTGATCGATATCCAGAAAGCCAAACAAGTTTTGGATCGCGATCACTATGGCCTTGATAAAATTAAAGAGCGCATTTTGGAGTATCTTAGCGTTCGCAAACTCAATCCTGACCTCAAAGGTTCTATCCTATGTTTTGTGGGACCGCCCGGTGTGGGCAAGACATCATTGGGTCAGGCCATTGCCAAAGCCATGCGACGCAAATTTATCCGCATCTCTTTGGGCGGTATTCGGGATGAGGCTGAAATTCGCGGTCATCGGCGCACCTATATCGGGGCCATGCCCGGACGAATTTTACAAGGCCTTAAAACATGCGCCAGCAACAACCCGGTTTTTATGATGGATGAAATTGACAAGGTCGGCTCTGATTTTCGCGGTGATCCGTCCTCCGCACTGCTCGAGGCCCTTGATCCGGAACAGAACTCAGCTTTTTCCGATCACTATTTGAATCTACCCTTTGATCTGTCCAAGGTGATGTTCATTCTGACCGCCAATGTTACCGACACCATACCTTCGGCCCTGCTGGACCGCATGGAGGTCATCAACCTTTCAGGCTATACTGAAGAAGAAAAGGTCGTGATTGCCGAAACCCATTTGATTCCACGACAACTTAAAGAGAACGGTCTCACGGCCAAGCGCCTGGTGATTCGCCGCGAGGGTGTGAAACGGCTGATCAGCGAGTATACTTTAGAAGCCGGTCTGCGCAATCTGGAAAGGGAGATCGCTTCCCTGTGCCGTAAGGTGGCTCGACAAATCGCCGAAGGCCATAAAGGCAATTTTACGATTACCCGGGCCGGTTTGGAAAAACTGCTGGGTGTACCGAAATACTATCCGGAAATGGACCAGGAGCCCAGTCAGGCAGGATTGGCCACTGGATTGGCGTGGACCCAGTCCGGAGGGGAAGTCCTCTATGTTGAAGCCAGTTTGATTCGGGGCAAAGGCGATCTGATCGTCACCGGCCAAATCGGAGAAGTCATGCAGGAGTCGGCCCGAGCCGCACTGAGCTATGCGCGTATGTATCTCGATGCCCAAGGGTTCAAACCCGCCACTTTCGAGAATCTGGATATCCATATTCATGTGCCGGCCGGCGCCATCCCCAAGGATGGTCCATCCGCCGGTATTGCCATGGCCACCGCCCTAATTTCCGCTTTCACCCACCAACTGATCAATAAAGATGTGGCCATGACCGGCGAGATCACATTGCGTGGACGTGTATTGCCGGTGGGCGGGCTAAAGGAAAAGGCGCTGGGCGCTCTGCGCGCCGGAATAAAAACGGTTATTCTGCCGGCCAAAAACAAGAAGGAGTTGGTGGAAATCCCGGCCAACATCAAGCGCAAGCTTAAATTTATAGCTGTCCACAACATGGATGAGGTGTTGGCCATCGCCCTGGAGCCCTTACCCCCGAAAAAAACCAGAGGCAAAAAGCGCGCCCCCCGTGCCAAGTCTGCCGGGAAATCCTAAAGACGACCATGCAATTGTTAGCCGTGGATACGGCCACTGAAAGATGTGGCGTGGCTTTGGCTGCCGATGGCCACACCCAAGCCGAGGTGGTATTGGATCATGGCGGGACCCACACCCGCCATATTATGACTGCCATTGCTACCGTGCTGGATCGGGCCCATGCGGATTTGACGGCCATCGACGCATTTGCGGTGACCCGGGGACCCGGCAGCTTTACGGGGCTGCGCATTGGTATCAGCACCGTTAAAGGGCTGGCCGTTGCCACTGGCAAGCCGATGGTAGGCATTTCAACATTGGCCGTTCTGGCGCATCAAGCCCATACTGAAAGCCAACTGATTTGCCCCGTCATCGATGCCCGCCGCCAGGAGTTGTACTGGTCCCTTTACGAGAACGGACCGAAAGGCGTTCAACTGCGTATGCCCGAAACCGTGGGACCGGCCGATCAGATCCCGGCGGTCATCGACACTTCCTGTTTTTTCATCGGCAATGGGGTGCCGCTCTACCAAACGCAGCTACAAGCGCAAATCCATTCCCCGATCCAATGGGCATCCCCGGAGCAGGGCCGCCTGCAACCGGCAGTGGTGGCGCATTTGGGCTGGCAAAAATTCAAAACCGGCCGCACGGATGATGCAACTACTTTCGGTCCGGTCTACCTGCGAAAATCAGATGCTGAGATAAACCTGGAAAAAGCCCCACCTGAATCAAGGGGTTAGAATAGAAGATTCAAAAGGCATACCATCAATTTTGGTTTTTAATTAATTCTAAGCATATGATAAAATTGATAATTAGTGGTTAAAACCCCGCTTTTTATTGACAGGGGCAAATAAAATAGATATTTTGACAAGATTATTAAACATTTGAAAATCCTTGCGCAGTCAGTACCAGAGATGTAAACTACAAAATAGCAATTGAAAAGGATCCCTTATCAAATTAAAGGCTACATCTCAGGCTATGTTACGTCAGCAGCCGATGCATGCAATCTGCTTGCTTGCCGTTTAGCCAAAGGAGTATGAATGAAATCCAAACGACATCCCAGATTTAATACGGAGCGATTCCGCCGCGGTGTATATGTATTGCCCAACTTATTTACTGCGATGAATATGTTTTGTGGATTTTACGCTATGATATCGGCCATTAATGGCAAATTTGTTCCGGCAGCTTACGCCCTCATCATTGCCGGTATTTTTGATAACTTGGATGGTAAAATTGCCAGGGTGACCCGCAGCACCAGCAAGTTTGGCGTGGAGTTCGACAGCTTGGCGGACCTGGTGTCGTTCGGCGTGGCCCCCGGCTTAATGATGTACCTGTGGGCATTGGCGCCTCTGGGCCGGCTTGGCTGGCTGGCGGCGTTCCTATTTGTCATATGCGGCGCATTGCGCCTGGCGCGCTTCAATACACAGGTGGATACGGTCAGCAGTGATTATTTTATGGGATTGCCCATCCCGGCCGGTGCCGGCATGAATGCCGTCACCGTGTTGTTTTGTCATAAACTGGGTTTAGTTGCGAATCCATTGGTGATACTGGTCATGCTCTATTTGCTCTCTTTTTTAATGGTCAGCACCTTGCGCTATCCTAGCTTTAAACACGCCGGATTTATTCGAGATAAAAACTTTAATGTCCTGGTAGGGGCCATTTTGGTTCTGATTTTTATCGCCGCACAGCCTTCCATCGCATTGTTCATGATTGGGGCCACCTACGTGGGATCAGGTTTTTTTGTATCGTTGCGCATACACAAGCTTGCCAAGCAGCAAGCGGACGAGGCATCTCAAGACGAAGATCATAGTTCAAGTCCAGTTTAATACATCCGAATAAGGTCTAACTAAAGTCAGTATGGCTTCCAGCCAAAGGGTGGCTAGTGGGTAGCCCTGTCGGTCAAGGCGGCCTGAAACAGAATGCAAAAGCAAGGAGAAGTCAGTTTGGAAAGAGTTCCCATTACCCCGTCGGGTTTTGAAATACTGAAAAAAGAGCTGCAAAATCTAAAGACGGTCGAGCGGCCCCAGGTGATAGTGGCCATCGAAGAAGCAAGAGCCCATGGCGATCTGTCCGAGAACGCGGAGTTTGATGCCGCCAAGGAGCGGCAGGCTTATATCGAGGGGCGCATCAATGAGCTCAGCTATAAGATCAATGCGGCGGAGGTGATCGATCCTGATACGCTGCCCAAAGATCGGGCGGTGTTCGCCAGTCGGGTGCTGCTGGAAAATGTAGATACCGGAGAAGATGTTCGGTATCAATTGGTGGGGCCCGAAGAGTCCGATATTAACCAAGGCCGTATCTCGATCAACTCACCTTTGGGAAGGGCCATCGTCGGTCGCCGTCCAGGTGATGAGATCAAAGTCGATGCGCCGGGTGGCCAGCGGATGTATGAATTGGTGGAAATATTATAAACAACCCATTGAATAGAAAATAAATTTGGAGGTTAAGGTGGCAAGAATTACAATTGAAGATTGCTTGAAGCGAGTGGAAAATCGGTTCAAACTGGTGCACATGGCGGCGGCGCGGGTTCGTCAAATCCGGGAAGGTTCGGAGTATCTGGTCAGTTCACCTAAGAATGAAGATATTGTGGTGGCCCTCCGCGAATTGGCCGCCGGCAAGATCATTGATAAACAAGGTGCCGTTGAGGAGTAATCGCATAACACCCCAAACCTTTGCCCCGATACAGCCATACATATAAAGCACTTAAGCGTGTGATGGGAAAGGCCCTGCACGACTATGCCATGATCGAAGATGGCGACCGTATCGCCGTGGGCCTTTCCGGCGGCAAAGACAGTTGGGCCTTGCTTTGGCTATTGACCGATTTACAGCGCCGCGCTCCCGTGCGGTTTGAGCTGTTCCCCATTTACATAGACCCCGGTTTTGAGGGAGGGCCTGCCCAGGAGATTGGCCGGCATGGTGAACACCTGGGCTATGCGGTTCGCGTTGAACACACCGATGATGGCCGGGTGGCCCATAGCGATGCCAATGGCGAAAATCCCTGTTTCCTGTGCGCCAGGTTGCGCCGCAAACGGCTGTTTACCATTGCCGACGAGCTGGGGTGCCGAAAATTAGCGCTGGCCCACCACAAAGATGATCTGATCGAAACCTTCATGCTAAATATCTGTTATGCCGGCGAGACCAGCACCATGATGCCGTTCCAGCCCTTTTTTAAAGGGCAATTGAGCGTTATTCGGCCCCTGGCCTATGCCGATGAGGCGGTATTGCAACAATTCGCCCTGGAGATGAAATGGCCCATAAAGGAGAATCCCTGCCCCAGCGCCAAGCAATCCCGGCGCCATGCAATTAAAAAGCTGTTGCATCAATTGTACAGTGGCAATAAGAAGGTGAGGGGAAACATTTTTCACGCCATGCGCCGGGTTAAGCTTGATTACCTGCCCAAGGGGTGATGCACCCGCAGCCGGCATGGCCAGCGTGAGCAAATATTGACATTGAACCCGATGGATCGTTCACAACTGACCCGGTACCTGCTAACGGACCCTAGGAAACTTGAGATCCATATGATCTGAGGAAACAATGAAAGACGTACAGAACCAGCGTGACACGCGCAACATTCCCATTGACAAAGTCGGCATCAAGAATTTGCGTTACCCCATCAACGTACGGGATCGCCGTGAAGGCCACCAGCATACGGTTGCCTCCATCAACATGTATGTTGATTTACCCCACGAGTATAAAGGCACCCACATGAGCCGCTTTGTGGAGATGCTTCACCTGTTGAAGATCGAGGTTTCTCTTCAAAAATTTTCAGAATTGCTGGAACAGATGAAAAAGCATCTCAATGCCGACTCCGCCCACATCGAAATCACCTTTCCGTATTTTATCGAGAAACACGCCCCCATCAGCAAGGCCCCGGGCCTGATGGACTATATGTGCCGCATTACCGGCACCAGCAATTCCAAGGATGAGATTGACCTGGTCTCCGAGGTTAATGTGCCCATTTCATCGGTGTGCCCCTGCTCGAAAGAGATCAGCGATGCAGGCGCCCATAACCAGCGCGGCGAAGTAAAGCTTCGGACCCGATTCAACCGCTTTATCTGGCTGGAAGATATGATCGAGTTGGTAGAGTCCAGCGCCTCGTGTGATGTCTACTCCGTGCTCAAACGGGTGGATGAAAAAGAGGTGACCGAGCACAGCTACAACAACCCCAAGTTCGTCGAAGACGTGGTCCGGGACATCGCCTCCCGTCTATATCAGGATGACAATATCACCTGGTTCTCGGTGAGTGCAGAAAATTTCGAATCCATTCATAACCACAGTGCCTACGCGCATATCATCAGTGGGCCGGAGCCCGCTTAGGCGCTCACACCAAAAGAGAGAGACGCATACTGGCTGCCGCTTTGAGTTGCCACGGGCAGCCTGTCATTTACAGTGTCGATCACAATACTGGGTGAATTTCCACTGCCTTCGCCCTGGTCCGTCCCAGTGATGCATTTACTGTTGAAGCAGAACCGCCATTACTGGTCACAATAAGAACTTTATCGTTCCCGCATAGGCCGGAATACCGTCTTTTTCACAACTTATGGTATTGTTAATCTCACAGCGAAAAAGCTCCATATCGCCGTAATAATAGGATTTAAAGCCAATAAGTGCTTTATCGTTAACTGTATCTAGATGCAGTCTCGGAATAATGCCCAGTTTAGTGAGGCCAGTGCTCGTATAGACAACTTCACCGATCATTTGTGAGCTGCATCGCCAACCAATCTCTCATCGGTTATTTTTCAAAATCGATTTTACAAAATTGTAAAAACCGGTTTACCCGCTTGGCATTGAAGAGAATATGTATTTCAGAAACAAATCCTTTTAATTGCAAATAGTTATTATAATCTTCGATGGACATAAAATAACAACCCCTCGAGCTTATGTGGATTTCCACCGAAGCTTGATAATTTAAACAAATTGTGGATTAAATAGAGATAGATCGATCAAAGGCAGAATATAGACTAATAAGAGACAAGTTGGAAAACTATTTGATTATTTTCCAAAAATATGGTTTTCAAGATAGATCGAATCCGCCGATTTCACGGGTATATACCAAAACCAATGCAAAATTGTCCGCAATTTTTTGAATATCAATCGATTATATTAGCATTTGACTACAATAACAGTAGATTGCAAAAGAATTATACATCTTTTTAGTCCAGCAACGCATCTAAAACGTAATAAAATGTGGATATCCACTTAATCTATAATGTTGTATGGCTTTAAAGAAATATAGGAATGATAAGAATGCTAAAGATTGGAAAAATTACTATTTCGGTTATTGCTATATTATTAACATTTTCAATGTTTGGCTGCTCTTCTTACCCAAAAACGACCAACAAAAAAGCCAAACGAGTAAACTATGAAGACGCGTCCCCTATAGATAAATATAGAATTGATTATGCTTATGCAGTGAATAAAAACTGGGTAGCTCCAAAAGATACTTCATCAACAAATGCATCAAACTTTGCAAGTATCGTTTTCAAAATAATGCCAGATGGATCGATTAAGGATATCTTTGTTCTAGACGAACCACATAGTAAAGAAATAGCAGAGGCGGCTATCAATGCAATTAAAAGAGCTGATAGATTTAAACCACATCCAAAGGAACTCAACGTGCCTTATGTTGAAATGGGGTTACGTTTCAATACGAAAGGTGTGCGTTAAAAATAAATGAGTGCAAGGCATACAACCAGGGCTTCCAGTGGATCGCGAGGACCATGCGCCCACTGAAGCCCACCGTTGTGTTTCTTGGATGCTTAAATGAAATTTGAACTTGAACCATATAAAGGGGAAGTTAATGAGGATGATATTATCTCCGATCTGAAGAATATCGCTCAAAAATTAGAAAAAGACTCAGTAACGCAACGAGAATATATTCAGCACGGAAAATATTCCCATAAAACAGTCTATAATAAATTTGGCTCATGGCCTAATGCTCTTAAAGCGGCTGGATTAAAACTCAAATCGAATATTGGCTCGACTATTTCCAATGAATCACTTTTTCAGAATTTGCAAGAAGTCTGGATAGCGCTGGAAAGACAACCTAAATATAAGGACATGGTTCCACCTCTGTCAAAATATCATGCAAGTACGTATGAAAGGCGGTTTAGCGGTTGGAGGAAGGCACTAATTGCATTCGTAGAATATATCGATCAAGATGAAAATGAGCGTGGAGATCTTCGTGCTGAATTGCCTCTGACAAAAAATAGGACTCAAAGAACGCCAAATCTTCGTCTGAGATTCAAGGTGTTAAAAAGAGATAATTTCAAATGTAGGAAATGTGGTCGATCCCCAGCAAACGATACAAGTATTATTTTGGAGGTGGATCATATTAAGCCTTGGTCAAAGGGTGGAGAAACTATTGAGGGAAATCTCCAGACTCTTTGTAACGAATGCAATCAGGGAAAAAGCAACTTGTTCTCAATATAAAAGCAAAACACAACCTGTCGCTTTACTCGGACTGGTGCTCCGCTGCCGCTGCGCACCAGCCGGTAAGCTTGGCGTTAGGGTGCGACACGAAGTCGCACATTTGGCTGATTGGCGAAGAAGAATACTTCTTTTGACCAATCCCAGCGTTCCCCCGCTGGTACTCTAGGAGGCATGCTTGCTGCGCGCAGTGCAGTTGGTATGAAGCCCTTCTGACAATGCACCGAATCTCACGCAAGTGAAAGGGGTGGAAGCCGTGAGGTGGACACCTTCCTGGAAGCCTCATCCGGGTAAGGGCTAGGGTTGGAGTGATAGGGTTAACGTAATGTGAATGCCATTAAGCATCGTCAACGAGAACAAGCGAAAGAGGCTGACTCGCTTGGACCAAAAGGTAATGCGGTCAGGTTATGGGTTTCCTAACTGCCCATACGGGGATGACGTACCGCCGGTGTAGCAGGCAAACCTAAGTCACTCACAAATTGGCAAATGTGTGGAACGTGGAAATCCCGTATCCCCGCCGGAAATCTCACCGGCAGGTGAAACCGCAAGGCACACTATGGGGGGTGCGGGCGTAAGAGGCAGGAACAAGCCAATGCCTTCCTGTAATGGGGAGGATATCCCGCCTGGTGCGGGAGCTCGAAAGGGAGCAGACGTCCTGCAGGCGTTCTGTTGCGAGATAGCCTGGAGAATCATCGCAAAGGAAAGGAATGCAAATGACGGCAACCGATCGGTGTGCTGATGCGCCTTTCACCCGGCATACGAACTGGCGATCCGTCGATTGGAAAATAGTTCGAGCCGAGGTCAGAAGACTGCAGGTGCGTATCGCAAAAGCTGTGAAAGAGAAAAAGTTCAGGAGAGCAAGATCACTGCAATGGATTCTCACTCACTCGTATTATGCAAAACTGTGGGCTATAAGACGCGTTACCACAAACAAAGGTAAACGCACACCGGGCGTGGACGGCATTGTCTGGACCACATCCGGTCAAAAGCTTGATGCAGTCAATCTGTTGAAGCGCCGAGGCTACCACCCCCTACCACTGAGAAGAATATATATCCCCAAGAAAAACAAAACAAAGAAAAGACCTCTGAGTATTCCCACCATGACAGACCGCGCCTTTCAAGCGCTGCACAAGCTGGCGCTGGAGCCGGTGGCAGAAACCGTGGCCGATCCGAACTCTTATGGATTTCGAATCGCGCGCAGGTGCGCCGATGCCATCGGCCAGTGCTTTAACACACTCGCCAAAACAGTATCGCCCCAATGGATATTGGAGGCCGATATTCGCGCCTGCTTTGATGAGATCAGCCATCGCTGGATGCTTGAAAACATCCTGATGGACACAGAGGTCTTAAGAAAATGGTTGAAGGCAGGCTACATGGAAAACGGTAGCGTCTATCCAACGACAAAAGGCACGCCTCAAGGCGGAATCGCCTCTCCCACCTTAGCGAATATGGTCCTGGACGGACTGGAACACGCTGCAAAAGCCGCAGCGCCTGCCCGGATCAGCGGTGACATTCGCTCCAAAATCAACGTGATCCGATATGCTGATGACTTTGTGATCACCGGCGACTCGAAAGAGTTGCTCGAAACCAAAGTCAAACCCGCCATCGAATCTTTCCTATCAGAAAGGGGCCTGTCGTTGTCAAGATCCAAAACCCGGATCGTTCGGATAGATGAAGGCTTTGATTTTCTCGGACAAAACGTGCGCAAATACAAGGGCAAGCTGATCATCAAGCCGGCCAAACAGAATGTAAAATCATTCCTGCATGATATCCGGAAAACCATCCGAAAGCACCTCGGTACGAGCGCCATATCCATGATCGGTCAGCTCAACCCCAAAATCAGGGGCTGGGCTAATTACCACCGGCATGTTGTATCCGGCACAACGTTCAGCTATATTGACACATGCATCTGGAACAGTCTGTGGCAGTGGATGAAACGGCGGCATCGAAACAAGAGCACAACCTGGTTGAAACGCAAATACTGGTCATCCGGCTCTCGTACCTCGATGTTCTCCACCCGCGTAAAGGATAAACGGGGAGTCGCCCGCCTTTACGAGGTCATCCGAGCCTGCCACATCGGAATCGTCAGACACGTAAAGATCAGAGGGGAAGCAAATCCCTTCGATCCGAAATACGATAAGTATTTTGCACAGCGCCGACTATCGAAAAAGAGTGGAAAGCGTAAGCGTTTGACGGAATCGTTTGCATAGCACGAAACGGCTGGGTTGCTCAGAAAGAGCCAGCCTTAACGAATGCTTGAGCCGTATGACGGGAAACTGTCACGTACGGTTCTTAGGGGGCTCGGGGCCGGAGACGGCCCCTGGCTACCCGATTGTAATAGAGGAACAGCATGGATGGATTTTTGAAACCCTTTGCATTTGGAGTCCTTAGTGCCTTGATGGCAGTCATGGGGCTATGGCTTGCGGTTCCTCTTTTATTGTCCTCTTTTACTGAAAACTGGGTGTCCTTTTATTCGTTTATTATTGTCGTTCCACCCCTGATGATAGGAGGATACGTATCTGCTCAAACAATGAAATCTAAGTTCCTAAGCAGATATTTAATAATGGGCGCATTGGTGGGGGCGGTAGTAATGCTAATTGCTATGTTGCTCACCACAACACAGGGTCAGATTGATTTCTTAATCTTGATTGTAATTGCGGGCAGTTCAATATCGGTGTTCGGTGCATACCTGGGTTCGCGGAAGGTGGCTAAAGAAAGAAAATAGGGACACCTAACATGGCACTGCACCCGACAGCAAGGGCCTGGCGGCCCTCGCTGCCGGTAAGTTTGACGTTAATTATGCGGAAGTTTTTGGTTTTTAAAGGTAAATTGATGTTTCGATATGAATCTGCAATTTGGAAAAAGTGTCGTGAGAAAGGAAGAGGGTCTTATATAAAAAAGTTCTGTATTCCATTCTCGCTGGGCATGTTTTTTCTGTTCATTATAAACCAAATCAAATCTGATGACTTGCAAGTATATTTATGGCCGATTGCGCCTCTTTTAATTCTTTTATGTGGCTATCTGTGTGCATCGTTGAGTTGGAAATTTGCTGAACGAAGGTATATTGAAGATAAAAAAAAGAAATAATGGAATATGCGTGTGCAAGGGACGGCAGATGCCTGCCGCCCCAGACACGCGGCGTTAACGTGGCATTGATGATTTTGTTACTCCATGCTCTCCAGTGATGGTGAGCGTTGAGCAGGAATAGAGTGATGATTTGGCCCGAATTCGGTGTTGGCACCTTCTTTAGAGTCCTCGACATGCCACAGTATGCCTGCGGGTTGAAACTCGGGTCGGGGCGCTGTATTTTGAACCCTAATTTTTATTTTAAGATGGCTTGTCGTAGAAAAATACTTTTTATCCTTACGGTGGTATTTATTTTCTTTGGCAAGGAGGCGGCTTTGGCAGACGAGGCGAAGTATTCAGAATTCGTTAAAAAGGTTTCAAATGAAATTGCAGAATTGAAGGCGTTTTATCCTCAGCTTAAGCAATTTTCAATCCAGAAAAACGTTGATATTGAAAACCTGAGGATTGATTTTAGCTACCATACCCACCCGTCTCAGCACACTGCCGGTTGGTTATCCGCTGTGCCAAATCCTGACAAGGATGGGATCTGGCTTTACATCGACCTTCACGATAAGGATTCAACCGCACAGATACACACACAACCTGTTACGGGAATATCACTCGAATTTGGCAACAAACGAGTGTGTTGCCTTATTCTCCAAGGTGCGGCAACTCAATCCGTGTCTGAAAAAATCATATCCATACTTGAAGATCACGGGGCAAAAACAGAACAGCCGCAGTAAATTCGAGCCAATTGGACAGCCGGTAGCGTGCCTGTAAAATTTGCGTCCTCCTTCGAACCGGAGCAAGGTTTATGCTGCCCGTTGCCGATGGTGGCGTCCCTGATTTAAAGTTTGGCTTCGGTGTTGGATTGATTTGAAAATTTACCCTATTTCATATAAATTATAAACAGTTCCGAGCTTCATATTTTAAGATAAAGTGCCGATATGAATAAGGCAGTTTTAAAAATGTTACTGAGATAGCCATTGCCATGGACCCAACAACATCCCCTTTAGCTTGCCCCGCATGCGGGGAACCGCTGAAAGCGCATTGGAAGATATGTCCCCATTGTGAAACGCGGTTGAAAGCACCGGCTTGTCCCAACTGTGGTCGAGTGGTCGAGACGCACTGGCGGCGCTGTCCCGAATGTGAGGCTCTTTTGGACAGGGAAGGTTCGTCTGCAGGGCATACACAAGATCCGCAGCAACTCGAGGCCGAAAAGATACGGGATCATATGCCTGCAACATTTGTCGATACGGTATGTGGTATGAAAATGGTTTATATTACCGGCGGTTCATTTCAAATGGGTGATACCCTGGGCAATGGCCTGGATGATGAATCGCCGCTCCACATGGTGCATCTGGATGGTTTTTACATGGCGGTCTATCCGGTTACCCAGGCACAATGGCTGACCCTCATGCCGGACAACCCCAGCCAATTTAAGGGGGAAGATTTGCCCCTGGAGCGGGTCACCTGGGCCGATGCGCAGCACTTTGCCCAAAAAATGACAGATGCTGGCCAGGACCGCTATCGATATGCGCTGCCCAGCGAAGCCCAATGGGAATATGCGGCCCGCAGCGGCGGGGGTGGCGATCTTTATGCCGGCGGCGATCAGATCGATTCCCTGGCGTGGTATGTGGAGAACAGTCAGGGGCAAACCCATGCCGTGGGCACCAAAGCGCCGAACCGTTTGGGATTTTTTGATATGAGCGGCAATGTGCTGGAGTGGTGTCAGGACAGCTATACCGCCGATGCCTATGATCGGCATGGCCGCCGTAACCCCGTGATTGAACTGCCGGTTGCACACCGTGTCATACGGGGCGGCAGTTGGAACCTGGATGCCTGGAGCGCGCGTTGCGCGCGGCGCACCAGCCTGAACGCCGATTATACCGGTCCGGGGCTGGGACTCAGATTGGTGATGGTACCCGCTTGACTTGTAAAGTGATGCGATGAAAATTCTGGTGGTTGAAGATGATATGGTCTCCGGGACCCTGCTCAAAAAGCTCCTGGCCAAGCAAGGTCACGACGTCACCCATGTGGTGGACGGCCAAAAAGCGTTGGCGGCTTTTGAAGATGAAACCTTCCGTATTGTGGTGACCGACTGGATGATGCCCAATATGGACGGCCCCACGCTGTGTCGCCGCATCCGCGGACTCAATTTGACCCAATACGTCTATATGATTCTTCTGACCGCTAAAGATGATAAGGCCGATGCCGTAGCCGGTCTGGAAGCGGGCGCGGACGACTACATCGTCAAGCCGTTTGACAAAGACGAGTTGATGGCCCGCATTCGGGTGGGGCAGCGCTTGACGGAACTGGAGGACAAGTTCCGCCAAACTTCTGAAAAATTGTCCCGCACGGAGAAGATGGCGGCGGTGGGTCAATTGGCGGCCGGTGTGGCCCATGAGATTAATAACCCTATTGGTTTCATCAGCAGCAATCTGAAGACTTTGGCCGACTATCATGCGGATCTAAATAAATTGGTGTCGGTGTATCGGGAGCTCACGCGCATTTTCAATCTCTCCATCTCCCAGAGTAAACTGGATCCCCAACTGCCCAGGTTGTTAAAAGAGGCGGTCGATCTCGAGGCGTCCCTTGATGTTGCGTTTGTCATGGAGGATATGGCTGATATCGTAAAAGATTCATCCGGCGGAGCGGATCGCATCCGAAGTATCGTTCATGAAATGCGCTACTTCGCCCATCCCGACCGGCAGCAATTCAAGGTGGAAAACATGGCGGACCTGGTTGGCGCCGTATTGGACCAAATGAAGCCCTCGTTAAACGAACATATAGATGTCCAGCTCAACTTAAAAGATTTGCCCGGTGTGACGTGCAATGGGGAACATATCAAGCAGGTCCTGCACAACATCGTTCAAAATGCCATTGAGGCCATGGAAGAAAAAGGCGTTTTGTCTGTTGCGGGCCAGGTCCGGGAAGATTTTTTGGAGGTGATCATCGCCGACAAGGGCAAAGGGATCCCGGATCAAGACAAGGGCAAGGTGTTCAATCCGTTTTTTACCACCAAACCGATAGGTCAGGGTGTGGGGCTGGGACTGACCACTGCCATGAATATCATCAAAATGCACAAGGGTGAAATCGTTCTAAAGGAACAGCCCGGCTATGCAACGGCATTTTCCATTCTCTTGCCCATTGGCTGACGCTCCCCCTTTTCAGGGTGATGATTGGGTCAATCCTTCAACATATCCGCGTCCGCATCCTGCCAGGCCGGAAAATTTTTTCGATAGATTTCCAGATTTTGATACGAAAGCGCGAGGGTGTGCATCGCCGTTTCGGAACCTGCTTCGAACAACACCTCTCCGGTGGGTGCCACAACGGCTGAAGCACCATCATAACGATGTCCGTTGCCATCGGTTCCCACCCGATTGACACCGATAACATAGGATTGGTTTTCAATGGCGCGTGCTTTGAGCAGCTGGCGCCAATGATCGGCTCGCTTGGCCGGCCAGTTGGCCACAAACAGGGCCAAATCATAGGCATGGTCTAAGTTTCGACACCAGATGGGAAAACGCAGATCGTAGCAAATATGGGGCCGAATGCGCCAGCCGTTGATTTGCCAGGTGACTCTTTTTCCGCCCGCGGTATAGTATTTGTCTTCATTGGCATAACCAAAGAGATGCTTTTTGTCATAAGCGGCGACGCGACTGTCCGGTGTCACCCACAACAATCGGTTGTAATAGCGCTTTGCATCTTTAATGATCGCACTGCCGGTGATGGTCGTTTTTTTGGCGGCCGCCTTTTTTTTAAGCCAGGTGACCGCTTTGCCATCCATGGGTTCGGCCAGTTGCCGGGCGGCCATGCTAAATCCGGTGGAGAACATTTCGGGCAGGACGATCAGGTCGCCGGGTTGTTCAAGGGCATCCAGGTGCCGGTTGAACATTGCCAGGTTCCCATCGATATCTTGCCAGTGCAAATCGGTTTGGATCAATGTGACGGTTAAATCTTGCATAGTCGCTCCGCGGCCTGTTCAAGGGTCTGGTCTTGCTTGGCAAAGCAAAAGCGCAACACTTTATGGTCCCGGCCATCGTTGTAAAAAACAGAGGGCGGAATAGCGGCCACACCGTATTGGACCGTCAGTCGGCGGGCAAACTCTACATCCGGCACGTCGGTGATTTTTGAATAGTCCATCATCTGGAAATAGGTGCCCACACAGGGGAGGGGGACAAAGCGTGAACCGCTCATAAGGGTTAAAAATCGATCCCGTTTCTGTTGGTAAAAATCACCCAATTCCAAATAGAGGGCGGCGCGCTTCAAAAAATCGGCGTAGGCATGTTGAATGGGGGTGTTGCTGGTAAAGGTAAGGAACTGGTGTATTTTTTGAAGTTCCGCAGTGAGCGCCGGCGGCGCAATACAGTATCCGATTTTCCAGCCGGTGGTGTGGTAGGTTTTGCCAAAGGAGCTGATCACGAAACTCCTGTCGGCCAATTCGGGATAGCGCAGCATACTCTCGTGCCGCCGGCCGTCAAAGATGATGTGTTCGTAGACCTCATCGCTGAGAATGAACAGATCGTGATGCGCCACTATCTTTTTCAGGGCCTGAATATCGTCGGATGATAGCACGGTGCCGGTGGGATTGTGGGGGAAGTTGATAATGACCAAACGTGTGCGCGCGGAAATGGCCTGTTCCACCCTTTGCCAGTCGATGGCGTATGCGGGATAGGTGAGGGGTACGTATACCGGTTTGCCCTGGTTGAGCGCAATGACCGGCGCATAGCTGTCATAAGCCGGTTCGATGATGATGACCTCATCCCCCGGATGGACCACGGCGGTAATGGCAGCATACAAGGCCTCGGTGGCCCCGGCGGTAACGGTGATCTGTGTATCGGGATCAATGGCCGCACCATAGAGCGACTGGGCTTTCCTGGCGATGCCTTGGCGCAACCGGGGAGCCCCTTGCATGGGGGCGTATTGGTTCAGCCCTTGGCGCATATAGCGGTGAACCAGATCAACGAGGTCGGGATGGGCATCAAAGTCGGGAAAACCCTGGGAGAGGTTGATGGCCTTATGATCGGCGGCCATTTGAGACATGACGGTGAAGATCGTGGTGCCCACATCGGGTAGTTTGGACCGCAATTGTATCAAGCTTGTTCCTTTTCATTGTAAGTGGCCGCCATGGCGGCAATTTCCCGGGCCACCATTTGACGCAGCTCGGCCGGGGCCAGCACTTGAGCGCCGGAACCCCATCGCAGCACCCACCACATCACCTCCTCCAGGCCGGCCACTTCGGCTTCAAACAGCAGCCCCCCATCAGGCTGGGGCAGCAACTTTTGAGCGGGATGCCAGATCTTTTCCTGGATGTAACCGGCGGTGCCCGGTGAAAAAAGGATCCGGATTTTAACAGGTTCGCCCTGGAACACGCCGAATGAAGCCTGCATATACGATTCAGCATCGAAACCTTCCGGAGCGTCGAAGGTCTCCTCGGTGAGTGTGATGCGTTCAATGCGCTCGATGGCAAACAGGCGGATGGCCTTGCGTTGGCAGCAATACCCAATCAGATAGAAAGTTTCATCATAGAACCACACCTTATAGGGCGCAACACGCCGTTGGGTCATTTCGCAGCGACTCATGGTAAAGTAGCGCATATCGATGTAGCATTGACGTTGCACTGCTTCCTGAACCTGGTTGAGGGTATGTTGAAAAAGATGATAGGGCTTGCGGGTTTTGACGCCTACCTCCAGGCTGTGCTCGATCTTGCTTAAATAGGTGATATATTCAGGCGGCAGAGTGGCCTTGACCTTCTGAAACAGGTCATCCAATGATGCGGATAGGGCGGTGCCCTCCAGGAATTTGAGCATGTTGCGGCTGAAATAGAGCGCCATCAACTCGGTGAGGCTCAGCGGGATAGGCAGTTGACGCTTGCCGGTTTCCAATATGGACCATGATGTGCGGTTGTCCTGCTTTTCGGTGTAGAGGGGAAAGCCGGCCTGTTGCAAGGCTTCCAGGTCCCGGTAAATTGTCCGCGAATGACACCCAAGGGATTCGGAAAGCTCGGCCGCTGAACGGCCTTGGTTAGCGGCCATCAGGCTTTGAATGATTTTCCATTGGCGGCTGAGTTGATCGCCTCTTGCCATAGCGCCACTTTTTGAGATTAGCGTTTCAAGTGAAAAGTTGAAGTGTTCCGCCGAGCAACATTCGGCGACCTTACTTTAGAGGCCGTTTGGTCAGATGTCAATTGCGAGGGTGAGTTGTTGCCTCAATATCGAGGTGTGCGGGTAAAGATGTCCCTGGAAGCAGCCGCTGCTGCTGCTAAAATGGCCTAAACCTTGGTGGCGGGCACATGGGCAAATGGTGCGCATGTGCCCGTTTTATTGGTTAACTCATCGGCCGACGGACGCTACACCAGATCCGTGGCGTTGGTGATTTGGCTGAAAAATTCAGTCACCTGCTCCTTGGCCTCCGATTCCATATGGGTCATGGCGGCACGCGGATGTTGGTTCAGCACGCCGGTCACCATATAAGGGATAAAATAGCCCCAGTCGATTTTCTTTCGCCAAGGAAAGATGTGCGATTCGATGACTTCGATGAGGGGGCGGACTTTGAATTTAGGATTTTTCAGAAAAGAGACCAGCAATTCCAAGGGACAGTTGCCGGCGCCGCGGCCAATGCCATAAAGGCTGCCGTCCAGGTAGTTGACGCCGTTGATGATGGCGGCAATGGTATTGGCAAAGGCCAGTTGCTGGTTGTTGTGGGCGTGAATGCCGATGGTCTTTTCCGGCATACTCTGCATATATTTTTTGGCCAGCACATCAATATCTTCTGAGTAAAACGCACCGAAGCTGTCCACCAGATAGATAATGGGCACCCGGCTTTTCGACAGGTCGTCGAGTCCCTCTTCCAAATCTCTCAATCCCACGGTGGATACGGCCATCACATTGATGGTGGCTTCAAATCCCTTGTCCATGCAATGGTGGGCCAGGTCGATGGCGGCATCAATCTGATGGATATAGCAAGCGACCCGAATCATATCCAGCGAGCTTTCTGAACTGGGAGGAATATCATCATAATCAATGCGTCCGATATCGGCCATGGCGGAAAGTTTTATCTTTTTTTCACCATTGTGGGCGATAATACGCTGGATGTCCTTTTCGGCGCAAAATTTCCAAGGGCCGAACTCTTTGCGCGAGAAAGACGATTCGGAACTGAGGTACCCGATCTCCATGTAATCGATGCCGGCTTTGGTGTTGGCCAAGTAAACCTTCTCAACCAGATCGTCTTCAAACTGCCATTTATTCATCAAGCCGCCGTCGCGAACGGTGCAGTCAAGGACTTTAATTTGGGGTCTAAACATCACGATCTCCTGTTGTCATCTGTTCAGTTCAATGGGACATCTCCATCGCTTCAATAAATTCACGTACGTTATGTCCAATATCATCGGGTTTTCGGTGTTCAATGGCTTGCCGGCCAAAAAGGGAAGCGCCCACTCCGACGGCCGTAGCGCCCGCTTTAAAAAACGCTGCCACGTTTTGTTTCGTAACACCACCGACGGCCACCAGCGGAATGTGATCCAATGGTCCCCGCAGTTCTCGAATATAGCCGGGCCCCAGTTGGCTGCAGGGAAAAACCTTTACCATGGTCGCTCCGGCCGACCACACCGTATAGATTTCTGTGGGTGTCAACGCTCCGGCCACAATCGGGATAGCCTGCGCTTTTGCATATTCGATCACCGCTGGATCCATATTGGGGGTGACAAGGAACATGGCCCCTGCATCCACGGCTCGTTTTGCCTCCTCCAGATTGCAGATTGTGCCCATGCCCAGCAGTTTCCCTGCAGGGACCCGTTGCCGCTGCTGAGCGATTATGCCCTCGGCGTGTTCGGTGTTCAGGGTAACTTCAATGGCCTGCAGTCCGTTTTCAAAGGCCGCATCCATCAATACACCGAAAAAATCGGCATCAATGCCGCGCAGAATACCTATGACCGGTACCGATAGATTCACCGTTCACCTCAGAGGAGACCGTGTGGATTGCCTGAAATCGGGTCACAAAAAGGGTAAATGCCGTTTCTATTATAGGCAGTGAATCGTTGTCAAGTATTGACGCTGCGACAGCGCCGGAGTTGGATGGGCCACGGACTGAGAATATGCGTAATTATGCAATTGTGGGGTTTAGTTGATGATGATGTGGGTAGCGTCCGTTAAAGGTGTTACTTTGCCGATGATGGCGGCGGCCGGGCTGTGGGCATTTTGCAAGGCCTGTATGGCGTCAGTGCCGTGCCCGGAGGGTATGGCGGCCAGCAGGCCCCCGCTGGTCTGCGGGTCATAGAGGATTTGCCGGTGCCACTCCGGCAACCGGGAGTTGAATTGGATATGATCTGAAACGAGTCGTTGGTTGAAGGCATTGACGCCTGTATTCATACCTTTACGGTACATTTCGACGGCTTGGTCCATGACGGGTAGGGCATCCATGTCGATTTCCAGACACACACCGGAGGCCTTGGCCATTTCCAGTGCGTGGCCGGCCAGGCCGAATCCGGTAACATCGGTCACCGAACGCACATTAAAACCGCCCAAGGCCTTGGCCGCATAACCATTTAAAGTGGATATCGCCTCAATACAGGCCGCCATGGCCGCTGGAGAGACCCAATTTTTGAGATTGGCGTTAAAAAGCACCCCGCTGCCCAAGGGTTTGGTCAACACCAGCAAGTCCCCCGGTTGCGCGCCGCCATTGGTCCAGAACTGCTCGGGGTGCACCACCCCAATTACCGAAAGACCGAACTTGGGTTCGTCATCTTCAATCGAGTGCCCCCCGGCCAGCACAGCGCCTGCTTCGGTGATTTTGCTGACGGCGCCGGCCACGATCTGATGCAGATTCTCCGGCGGCAGCTTTTGGGATGGAAAACATACCAGGTTCAAGCACACTTTGGGATCGGCGCCCATGGCATAGATGTCGCTGATGGCGTTGGCCGCCGCAATCTGGCCAAACTGATAGGGATCGTTTACCGGCGGAGTGATAATATCGGCTGTTGTGACAATGGCGATCTCATCGGTCAGCCGGTAGATCCCGGCGTCGTCATTGGTGTTGTAGCCCACCAATAAGTTGGGATCCTCTGATTGAGGTAGATTCGCCAGCATTTTGCCGAGCCCGACCGGGTCGATTTTGGCCGCTCAACCGCAGGTCTTGGACAAGCTTTGCAGGGTCGGTTTTTGGAATGGTTTGAAAAGTGACATCGCTGTAAGCTTAAATTATAATTGATTAGCGTGTTGTCATGCGGTTGGCAATCATTTTAACGCGTGCACCCAGTCGGCTATCTTTTTGGTTCAAATAATCCCCATCGATCCGCAGCATTAATTCGGGCTTGTGGTGAAAAATAAGCTGAGCCGCCAACTCGGCGGCTTTGGCAGTGCGCTGGGCGCATAAGTGAAATTTCCGGCAAGAGTTATCCAGGCCCTTTTTTATCAACACACGGCAGCAGGCGGAACCAAATTCAGATTTAAATTGCGCATAAAGTTTACGCGCAGACGTTATCACGATTGGATCACCACGCGCCGCCATCCGCCCGTGCCCCAAAAAGAGCCCCAATGCCAGAGTGGCGCCGTTGAGTCCGCCGCACAAACAGCCACTGCCGCCTATACCGTCACCCAATCCGGCAGTCAATCGAATAAGCTGATCTTGGGTCAGGTCACCGGCTAAACTGCGGTTGAGGGCCATCAGCACAGATCCGGAACACCACAATTGGTGGGTCAAAAAAAGATTGCCGGCCCGCTCACCAATGCGCCGGGCTAGGGTTTCATCACTGTTGCAGACTTTTGGGGTGGATGCGTTCATAAGCCGACTTAATGAATTCATGGTATTTGTCCAGATTGTTCTATACGAAAATTATCAATGTGTAAAATAGGTTATATCAATATTGACGGTGTTTGGTAATGATTTTATGGATATCCGAGGATAAAAAAACCGCTACCCATCGAAATCCATCGAGAGGGGTAGCGGAAAAATTGCCGTTTAGAGGAGGCTAAAAATATTACGAGGCCTGGCGAACCCGGCTGCGACGCAACCGTTCCATAGCCAGGCGGATGCTGTTCTGCATACGAGAGATTGACTGCGCCAGATCTCCCAACTCGTCCTTGCCTGCATCTTCGCGGGCTACCGTTTTATGGTCTCGCGATCCATCCATGGCCCAGAATATGTTTGTCATTTTAATGTCGAGGGATAGATCGGAAATGCTCACATTTTCCGCTTGTTTAAAGGTCACCTCCGAAAGCTCTTGCAGCGGCTTATCCATTTCATCCTCCCTAAAGCCCGCTTTTCCTGATCCTATAAGATGGGGGTAGAAAAAATGGCATAACCTCGACCCGATTCTTCAGTGCACCGTGGGGTTTGAGCTGAAAAGCAAGCCTGATATCGGTTTTGTTCAATGCGGATATGGCTTTTATCATTTTTGCCATCTTTTTTATGCAACTGTGAAGTTGGTCCCTTCTCACAAATGCTGGGTGAGAAGAAATATCGGAAGAAATTGCGGAGACAAACAATAAGTTGAGCATACTAGCAGAGAGGGTATTTCAGTACTTAAGTGTTTTTGACGTGTCATGACGTAACCGTATTTCCAAATCGGCCAATTGCGGTTCGGTAGCAAGGTTGACGGTTGATATTGCGCAAACAGCCTTGAAAAAAAGTCAGATCGCAGTGACCGTATCTGTCACACCCCTGTGATAGTGTGCCTGCAGATGATGAGAATTATAGGATCTCAACCCAGGAGGATACGATGACCGCATTAATCAATTATCAGGATTATCAGGAGTATTTTGAGTATCATGGCAACGTGTCTATTGAACGCACCCGCCTGCAGGACGGCGCGGTGGAACGCGACTGGCTGTTGTTTGACTCGGCTGAAGAGGCCGTCGCTTTTTTTAACGACCATTGTATCTGTTCCTAAGGATGAACAGGATGTGGCAGCCGATGGTCAGTGCGATGGTTGATGTAGCGGTTATGACCGCTTTCACGGGGATGAGTATGTGCGTTATTTGGGTGTTGGCGGCCTAAACGGCAGCACCAATGTGATGGTACAACCGGGGCCCTCATTATTGACAGCCTGAACGCTACCCCCCATGGCGATGACAAATTTTTTGACCAGGGCCAGACCGATGCCCGTGCCGCCGGTGGTGCGGGTCAGATCGTTGTCCACGCGGTAAAAGTCGTCGAAGATCTTTTTAAGATCTTTCTTGGGGATGCCGGGACCGGTGTCGGTCACCGCAATATGGACCCGATCCCCAATGTGTTGAGTGCTGATGGTGATTTGCCGCTGGGCTGCATTGCGACCAAATTTTATACTGTTTTCCAATAAATTGATCAGAACTTGGATGAGAACTTCACGATCGAAAGAGAAGGCGGGAAGATCCCGGGCCTTGATCTCCAATGAAAAATCCTCCTGTTCGATTTTGTGGGCCATTATGGCTTTAACTTCAATTAGCAGTTCAGACAAGCGGCCTTCCTGCATGTCAAAATGGCGTTGTTGTTTCTCCAATTTAGCCAGTTCCAGGACATTGTTGATCAGACGGGACAGGCGCGTGCTCTCCGACCCTAAAATTTTAAAATAGTCTTGTTCACGATCCGGTGTGGCAGCGATGCCTTGCTCGAGCATTTCGATGTACATGCGGATATTGGTCAGCGGGGTTTTTAACTCATGGGTAACGGAAGAGACAAATTGTGAACGTCTTTCGGACAGGGCCACCACAGCGCGTACGCTCTGATAGATGCCGAAAAGTCCCAGCAGCATAAACACAACCAGAACCAGCAAGGCGACATTCAGCGTTCGGCGGGCCGGTGATGAGGGAACGGCATCTGTTTGCACCGATGCGCGCATAAAGTCAAAGGGCGCGGGAAAAGTCCGTTGCGTCGTAAAGGTGGCTGTATGCACAGCGGCACCGAAATGGACGGATTTGTTTTGAGGGTCATGGGTGGTGATCTCTAAACCCAGCCGGCTGAATCGGGCCATGGGTTGGGATTCAAAATGGGTGTTGGCCAAGTGGCGCAAAAAAGGCCGCCATTTGAGAACAAACCCCTGGCGATAGATTTGGTTGTTGATGGCGATGCGGCGGAAAATAAAAAAATGCGCATTGTCGATGGAAACGGATTGGAACGGCGCCACCTCCACCTGGAAACGACGGAAAGCGCCACCTTTAATTTGGGACGCCGGGGACACGGCCTGGCTTACAGCTGAGCCGGTCAAGGGGGCGGGCATTTTCACTTCGTCTTTGTCTTCCGCCAATACAGGAACCGCTTGTGTTTGTCGTGATTCGTGTTGGCGCAAAACCACTTGTCCTTCCTGCGAAAGGTTGAGCGCCTGATCGGCCGTAATTTCTTCCGTGCGTTGGGTTTTTTTTCCCAGGTAGCGTTTGCTGCTTTTTTTAGGGGATTTGGCAATGTAGCGATCCGCAAAAGCGGCTTCGGCTTTTTTTGCCAACTTGTGCTTGACATCTGATTTGCCTTCGGCAACTGCTGATTTTTCAGTTTCCGGAGCAGTACGTTTTGCAGGGATGGCAAACTTTTTGCGATTAAAAAGCGTGTTAATGGATGCAAGCTGATCGATCAAAATGTTTTGTTGATCTGCTGTTTTCCCAGATCCGGCCGCCAAAGGGGTTTGAAACGAACCATCCGGATTGTTTTGAAGATATCCCAAAAGGTAACTGTCGGCAGGCGGTTGGGCTAAGGGCAATGGTGGCAAACCGGAGTCGCGTTCAGTACGTGTCGGTTGGTACTCGTCTACGGCCCGGTTCTCTTCACGTTGGACCAGGGCGGCGAGTTCGGCTTCCATTTCATCAAAAAGCGCTTCGCAAAAGAATCGCAGCTGGCCCCGCTCTTCCCGGGCCAAGCCGGTATAAGTTTGCCAAATTACGTAGACCAACGGCAATGAGACCGCCAGGCAGAAGATCGACAAAAACAGTTTGAATCGTTTCATTTTTCGGGCGCCAATCGATAGCCCTGACCGCGCACGGTCTGGATTACGGTGACCTCAGGGATTAACCGGTCAATTTTTTTGCGCAGTTTGAGCATATGGATGTCTACCGTGCGGGTTTCGATATCCGCATCGGCATAGTGCCACACCTCGGTGAGCAACTCTTTTTTGTGTACAATGCGCTGCTGGTTCCGAAACAGATAGGTGATGATATCCATCTCCCGCCGGGTCAGCTCCTGGATATGCTTACCGCATATCGCTTGTAGATTTTGACCGTCAAACAAAACGTTGTGCAGTGTGATTTGCTCATCCCCCAAATGCTTTCCTGATCGCCGCAGCAGCGCTTCGACCCGCACCATCAATTCCCTCAATGAAAATGGTTTGCTCACATAGTCGTCAGCGCCGGCTTTGAAGCCGGTGACGACATCATCCTCAGATCCTTTGGCGGTGATCATGATAATGGCCTGGCCCGGTTTTTTTTGGCGCAGTTGCGTGCAGATGGAAAAACCGTCCAGGGTTGGGAGCATGACATCCAGCAAAATCAGGTCGAAAGCGTTGTCTAAGGCACAGCTAAGTCCCTGGCCGCCGTCGGCCACCCCTTGAACGGTATAGCCATTAAACACCAATACATCTTGCAACCCCCTCAAAATTGCGGGGTCGTCCTCTACTACCAGAATACGGGCTTTGGGGTTTTTCATTAATTTTTCGCCTTAGATAAAGATTATAGAAAAAACATTACAACATTCCCGGCCTCCTGCAAAGTAAAAGTTATGTAAAAAAATTGAGGCATTCTTTTGCACTTCTTTGAATTGTCTTTTCTTTCGGTTGGATTATTGTGGAAGAAAAAGTGAGAAGCAAAACATCTTAGCAAAGGAGCATACCTCATGAAATCATGTCGGAAAAGTTTTTGGTGGGTGTTGGCGATGATTGTTACTGTGAGTGGGATCACCGCTTATGTGGGCGCAGAAAACAGCAGGGGTGCGGTGGCGCGGCAGGGTTTTGTCGAACCTGTCGCCTTAGCGGCCCATTTGGTTCAAGATAAAATCCACAAAGGGTCTGACGGCACCGTCTCGGTCGCCTTGACGCTTTCAGCCGACGATATCAAAGCTGCCGACCGCTTACCGGTTCAATCCGTCGATTTGGTGTTGGTCCTAGATCGCAGCGGATCCATGAGCGGACAAAAAATCACGGATGCAAGGCAGGCGGTCACCCAACTGATCGATCGCCTCACAGTCAATGATCGTCTGGCTCTAGTGACCTATTCCAACGGCGTTGAGACGGTTGCCCCTCTGATGCCTATGGACCATCCCCATCGCCGGCAATTAAAAGCGGCGGTAAGTCGCATTTACACCGGCGGTGGTACCAATCTGGGGGGTGGTTTGCAGGGCGGTATCGATACCTTGATGCGCGTTCCGGCCGACGGCCGCCAGCGCAAGGTGATTCTAATATCGGATGGCCTGGCCAATCATGGCATTACCGATCCCAACACCTTGGGACAGATAGCGGCGCGTGCCTCGGAGCATCAACTGGCCATCAGCACGTTGGGTGTGGGTTATGATTTCAATGAGGTGCTGATGACCACCATTGCCGACCATGGGGCCGGGAGTTACTACTTTCTTGAAGACCCCCAGCACATCGCCCAGATTTTTAAACACGCCTTCCAAACCACTCGTAACGTGGCCGCCTCGAATGTGGAGATCCGGATCCCATTGAAAAACGGCGTGCGTTTGGTGCATGCCGGGGGGTATCCCATCACCATCAAAGACAAAGTGGCCGTTTTTCATCCCGGCGACCTGCAGGCCGGTCAGCAACGCAAGCTGTTTCTTACTTTTCAGGTGCCGACGCACAAGGAGCAAACTTTAGGCCTGGGCACTTTTGACATGGCTTTTATTCACAATGGCCGTTCGGGTCGTATCAACAGCGGTACTGAATTGGCGGTGGCCTGTGTTTCCGATCCCAAGGCCGTAACTGCCAGTATTGATAAGAAGGCCTGGGAAGGGCAAGTATTGCAAGAATCGTTTGGCAAGCTCAAAGAAGAGGTGGCCAAGGCTATCCGAACCGGCAAAAAAGACCGGGCGCTGGCCCATATCCAAGAGTATGAGACACGTAACCGGGCGGTCAATGCGGCCGTTGGTTCATCGGTTATCGCCGACAACCTCGACAGCGACGTTCAGGAGTTGCGCAAAAGCGTGGAGCGTACTTTTACCGGTCCGGCAGCAGCAGTGGCTGAAAAGAAAAAACAAAGTGCCAAAGCATTGCAATATGAAAGCTACAAAGCCAGGCGCGACAAGAAATAAGAAGCGTGCAGGTCAGCAATTAATTGGGACGGATGGGCCATTGTAATATTAAAAGCATCAAACCCGGCGCCTGGTCATCATTGCCGATTGTTGGAAAGAGAAGGGCCACAGAGGCGCCGCGATGCAGAAAAAGTCAAAGGAGGATGGCATGGCATTGCTAACGCGCATGTTTCGATTGTGTAAAGCCGATCTTCACGGGGTCATGGACCAACTGGAAGACAAGGATCTTTTGCTTAAACAATACATCCGGGAAATGGAGGCCGGACTGATGCAAAAAGAGACCCGTCAAGCAAAGTTGCGTCACAGTTGTCAGCAGATTCAACGTGATTTGGATTTACGCCGATCTGAAATGGTTAAAATCGAGAAAGAGATCGACCTGGCCGTGACCAAGGAGAAAGATGAAATCGCCAGAATGCTGATCCGAAAGCGCCTGTCGCTGACAACGGCCTGTGATCAGCTTCAACGCCAGTTGGAGGTTCTGGAAGAAGAAAATGCCGGTATGGCAGAAACAATTGCCACCCAGCGCCTGAGATATGAGCAACTTAAAATTAAGGCAGCCGCATTCAGCCGATTGACCGAACAGCAGCGCTTTGAGATGGCCACACCGACTGTGGGGCGACCGGACGATTGGCAAACGCCCTGCGAGGAGGAGATTGAGCTGGAGTTGTTACGGCGTAAGGAGGCCTTGGCCCAAGGAGGTGCCCCATGAACAAACCGATCCGAACCACCCTTGTGTTTGCCCTGGCCAGCGGCTTGCTATTCGGACCGCTCACTTGGGTGTTGGGCCGCTACGGGTTGTGGCCACCGGCTTTTCAGCTGGTGCTATGGGCCGAATTGGCCATCTATGCGGTACTGCTGGCCCGGTGGAGCCGCACCCGTTTCAAGGCCGTCGTTTTTCCATTGGTCCTGTTGCTGGCAATGGCCTTGTCCCCAGGCCTGTCCGGTGGCTTTGTCATTTTCGCCCTGGTGATGTTCAGCTGGATTCGCAGCGGAATCTGTTTTAATGGCGGCGTATTGCGCAGCCTGCTGGCCGAAACAGTCACCGGGGTGGGCGGTCTTGCCCTGGTGGTCTTTTTAACGGGGTCGTCGCCGTTATCGTGGTCACTGGGGATGGGGCTTTTTGTTCTGGTGCAATCGCTATACTTTTTTATGGTGCCGGGCGGCACCATGGTTACGATGAAAGATGCCCCACAAGATCCTGTCGAACACGCTTTTCACGAAGCTGAAAAGATTCTAAGCGCAGGCTAGTGCGCCCACCCGACGGCTGGGAGGTCTGCGCATGCCTCCGCATGCCTTTAGGCAGTCCTGCCTGAGGAGACCTCCCAGTCAAACCCCATGGAGTAGAAACCATGTCACGTTGCATAGCCCTATTTTTAGGCCTGGTAGTGATCCTGACATCTGCAGCAGCAATGGCGGATACGATTCCGACCAGTGTCCGGGCCCAAGAAGCCATCATTCGTCTGCGGCCCATGCTTGAAAAATCACTCGAAACTTCCGGTTTTCAGTGGGGCGCCCCGATATACCTGCGCATTTTCAAAGCCGAAAAGTGTCTTGAGGTTTGGCTCTTGGATGGTCGGCGTTTCAGGCTATGGCGAGCTTTTGACATATGCACTTATGGCGGCAGAGGTTTGGGCCCGAAAATATGCGTCGGCGACGGCCGAGCGCCCGAGGGATTCTATTTTGTCGCCCCGCGACAGTTAAATCCTTACAGCCGGTTCCATCTGGCCTTCAATCTGGGTTACCCCAATGCCTACGACCGCTATCATGGTCACAGCGGTAGCGCCTTGATGGTGCACGGTGCTTGCGTCTCCATTGGCTGTTTCGCCATGACCGATGCACGCATGGAGATCATTTATGTATTGGTCGATGCGGCATTTCGCAAGGGGCAACCCTTTTTCAGGGTTCATATCTTTCCATTTCGCATGACGGGCCGATCATTGGCCGGCCGTAACAAGGCAAATTCCATCAACTTCTGGAAGAACCTTAAGCAGGGGTATGATTATTTTGAACGCCATAGAGAACCGCCCGATGTGACCGTTGAAAAGGGGCGCTACGTTTTTAATGCGGGGCATTAGGTGCGAAAGTGGTGTGGCTGCCGGGTCGGCCTTGCCATAAAGGCGGCGTGGTTGGAAGTAAATATCAATGGATCACGGCGAATGATGGGTTGGATCCGGTGGTGCTTTTTGAATTTTTTTTCCACGAATCTGCGAACGATGGCGCGATCCCACCCTTTGGGGTGCACGAAGTCGCTGTAGAGCGCCAGATCACCGGGGTAAAAATCCCTTAACTTAAGATCCTGGGCTTGGGGGCCGGCCACAGGCAAATTAAAAATGGCCATGTTGAGAAAGTCGATGGATGCGGCATGGGCGCTGACGAAATGGAGTGTTTCAAGGGCTGCGGACTCATCTTCGGCGGGCGTACCGAACAGCAGGTAGACATAGGTGGCGATGCCGGCTTGTTTCAGATTGGTTAGCACCCGGGGTGCCTTGGCAAGATCAATGCCTTTTTCCAAAGCATCCAACACATGGGAAGAGCCGGACTCCAGTCCGATTTTTAACATCGTGCAGCCCGAAGCGGCCAGTTGCCGGCAAAAATCCGCATCGTCGAGAGGTTCCCCTATGCGGACAAAGCCATACCATGGTGCACCCGGAGAGACGGCCGCCAGGTTTTTAAGCAGGGCCGGGGACAGCGCATTGTCCAGCAAGTGGATTAGAGCTGGGTTCGTGTCGGTGCTGAGTCGTTTTAACTGTTCGACGGCGATGGAATGGGGCAGTGGTTGATAGCGGTTTCGTTCGGCGCGTTCCGGGCAAAAGGCGCATTTTCGCCACCAGCATCCCGTGGCGGTGCTGAATGGCAGCACCCACCCCGGACTTAAATAGGCATTGCTGTGGACATCCTGATATTTGGGGATGCAGCGTCGGACCGCAACTGGATGGCCAACGGCCTTGAGCAAGGCCTGTTCGCCCGGACCGGCCACCATGCCATCCACCAGCCCTGCGAAGCGCCGGGCGATACCGGGCCGCTGGAGCCATGAGGTCACCAATCCACCGCCGATGATAATGCGTGTCTGCGGCCGGTCGCAGCGCAGCATCCCGATCAGGGAAAAGGCACACAATGCCTGGGATAGATAATTGATCGAAAGGCCCACAAGGCCCGGTGACCTGGAGATCAAACGGGGTATCAGTTGGCGTCGGTAATAATCAAAGAACGGATTGCGGTCCGGATTTTCGGCAGCCCTGATCAGATCGTCGCTGCGTACCGGGCTGAGCTGTGAATCCTGGTAGTTGGCCAGTCCGACACGAATCTTATTTTTGCGGCCTGCAAGGTTTAAGAGACGGTTGATATCAGCCACCGCCCGGCGATAGCGGCCCGGCGATCGATAGGTTTCAGCAGATCGCAACTTCACCAGATGGCTGTCCAAATTGCGCCGGGCGCGAACCGACCATGTATCTTCCAAGCCATGTTGCCGCCGGACCAGATCGAGCAGTCCCTCCAAATTGGCATCAATGACTGTGCTGGCGACCCCGTGATCCCGCAAGGCACCGGCCAGGCGCGTTACGCCCGCCGGTGGCTCAGAAGGCTTGACCACCGGTGGATGGATTAAAAAAATGGGGGGAGTTGGCACGTATTCGTTCCGTACTGGGCCTGCTAGAGGGAAATTTGGGTTATGGGTCCCTTATTTTAAGGCCTTTAGCTCCTTTTCAATGGTTTCGATAAATCCCTCCAGGCGTTTATCTTTTTGGCGTGTGCCATTGACAAATACTGTGGGCGTGCTGTTGACGCCGATGTTTTTACCTTGGATGATATCGCGCTGGATGATCTGATCAATTTGGGCTGAGTTCATGAGGGACTCAAACTCCGCCGTATCAAATCCAAACTCTTTGCGGATGGTGTTGATGACCGCATCGTTCATGTTGTGGTAGTTGGCAAACAGGCGATCGTGAACCTGCCAGAATTTTCCCTTGAGATGGGCGGTCACGGCTAGTGATGCCGCCTTTTTTGCATACCGGTGCCCTCTCAGCGGGTAGTTTTTATGAACGATTTTAATTTTTTCGGGATACAGTCTGAGCAGCTCTCTGAAGATGGGTATGAGCCTCGCGCAATAAGGACATTGAAAGTCGGTATAATCGATAATCACAATCGGGGCATTTTTGGGACCTTTAAAAGGCGAATCTTTTATGGAGATGGTGTGATTGTAGGTCACGGTAATCGCCTGGATACTTTTTTGGTGGCTGCTTTTAAGGTAGATCTCTTCGTCGGTACGTCCCGGTTCGATTTGGTCAAAGCCGCTGCCCACAGACATTTTGCCGATAAAGGCGCCTCGATTGGAATACACCCTCAGTTGGCCTTCCTGGGTAAGGACATAGAGCCAGCGACCACTATCGGCCAGTTTGATATCGATGGGGGTCTCTTCTAACTTGAGGCGTTTTTGGAATTTAAAGTCCACTTCAGCGTAGCACACCGTTACAGCGAACAGCAGCATGCTGAGGGTAAAAAAGCGAATAACGGTTTTCATGGGGATCATTGCTCCTTCAGACCAAGTTGTGCAGTTCAGCCATCAGCGGAGAAAGGTCATCCCCGGAAAAGCAAAACCGCATTTCATAATATTTTTTTCTAAGTGACATCACTTCTGCGCGTATCTCTTTCTGTTTCAATATTACATCAGCCATGAGCAAGGCCAGGGATTGAAATGCGGCTTCGGTCATGCCAAAGCGTGTCATCTCCGCCACACCCAGGCGCAATGCGCCCGCTGCGGTAAATCCCTCTTCCTGGGGGGTTGCCTGATAGTTGCAAATAATGTGATTCTCTTCCAGGGCCCTGGCAATGGCAGGGCCCTGGGTGTAGCCCACCTGGACAACCACCTGGTGGGTTTCGGTAAAATCAATGGCCGGATCACCCGCAACCTGCAAACCGCACGCATCCAGGGCCTTGGCAAAGGCTTTCGCATTGGCTACCACTTGGCGTTGATAGGTGTCTTTATAGGTATTCATCTCCATGGCGGCCACGAGCAGACCGAGCAAAGTGCCTAAATGGTGGTTGCTCACCGCGCCTGGAAATGCGCGGCGGGTGATGGCTTCCCACAGATCGGGACTGTCTAGCGGGTCAAAATCGGCAGCCACGATACCGCGCTGGGTGCCGAAGAAAGTCTTATGGGTCGAGCCCGTCACCAAATCAGCCCCTTCGTCAAACGGCTGCTGAAAATGGGGGCCGGCCAGTCCCAGCACATGAGCCATATCATACATCAGCACGGTATCGAGATCCAGTTGGTCGATCAACCGGCGCATATCCGCCACCGGCTCTTTGTGCAGAATCATACTTTTGCCCAGAATGATGAGCTCCGGACGATGCTGTTGCATCAGATCCGCGCAGGCGGCAACATCTACCTGATAGGGATTGTGCGCAAAAACGGGGAAATTGATCACCGCCGGGCGTTCGCCCTGAGGATCGCGCATCACAAAGTCTCGCAGGGCCCCCATGGGTTGTGCGCTCAAATGGCCGCCTTTGATAATGTGGTGGTTCATCACGTAGCGGATGCGGCGCTGTTCGGTTTTACGGTCACTGCGATTGAGATAATCCACCAAAGCTGAAAATACGACCATATTGGCCATTTGACCGGAAACAGGCCGGGTTTCCACTTGACGGCATGAGAGAAAGCGGGTCATCTGTTCCACCACTGCCTGCTCCACTGCGCCAATAAAATCGGTCCCCTGGTAGTAGAATACTTCCGCATCCTTAAAGGCCTTGAGGGGTTTGTGTTCGGCATAACGACCGCACGGGTCCATGATGGATAGCATGCGCACCAATGGGGAAGCGGTCTGTTCCGAGGGGATCAGGTTGATGCACTGTTGCTGACGCCAGATGGTATTGTCGATGGCTTTTTGGACCCACCGGCGTACCGGCTCGGATTCAGCAGGCGTTTTATGGGTCTTTAACCCCAAGGCTTGGTAGTCCTGCCAGGTGATGGGCCTGGCCATGGGCGGGGCTTCACTGCGCAGCAGAAAAGGCATTACACCGGCTGTGAGTTTTTTGCCGCGTACCGCAACGGTTATTTCGGCGCCGTCGGGTATGCGGCTGTCCAGCAAAGCCAGGGCAATGGCGCGACGTTTGTTTTGGTCGCCGGGGACGGCTTGGATGCCCACCCCTTCGAATTGCCACGCAGGCACCATGGTGCCGCTGGTGATAAAGCCGGCCGGCCGGCCTTTAAAAAAAACAGGTGCCTCCCTTCGGGCGATCCCCCTGTCCAGGAGTTCTATGGATCGAATCCGGCGGGGTAGTGCACTGATATCACCTGCTTGCTGTTTGACAACGGCGTCATAGGCTTGGAATTGCTTTTCAAGGGCGGCTTTTCCCATGAAATCGCCTTTGAGCGGGGAGAAGCTCACCGCAAAGCGCGCTAAATCCAGAGCGAAAATAGGAATGCGACGGCCTTCGGGGTCCTCACCCAACTCATGGCCGTAGAGGGGCAGCCCGGCTTCCAGGCGCAGGGTGTCACGAGCCCCTAAACCAACCGGTTGGGCGCCTTGGGTCACTAGTTGATCCCACAACGCTACGGCGCCGGCAGTGGGAACAAACAACTCAAAACAGAGCGGTTCACCCGTATAACCTGTGCGTGCCAGCCACAGCTCATGGTTGTTCCATAGGATGGCGCCCAAGGCATTGCGCTGGGGTTCCGGCAGCGTTTGGCCCTGGCTCAGGTCCATGAGAAGGGCTTTGGATTGGGGGCCCTGCAGGCTCAGCATGGCCAAGTCTTGGGTGCGTTCTTCGAGTGTGACATCTGCAAAACCGGATCGAAGGTTTTGAAGATGATCCCAATCTTTTTCTTTGTTGGCTGCATTGACCACCAGCAAATAGGCGTCCTCGACGAAGCGATAGAGGTAGGCATCGTCAACTGCGCCACCGTCTCTGTCGGCAAGAATTGTATAGTGGCTCTGACCCACTTCCAAAGCCGCCGCATTGTTGGTCAGCGCGTGCTGCAAAAAGGGCAGGGCGCCGGTCCCGCCGAGCTCGAAACGGCCCATGTGGGAGACATCGAACAGGCCGGCATGGCGACGGGTGGCCAAATGTTCCTGAAGGATGCCACCGGGGTATTGGACCGGCATCTCCCACCCGCTAAAGTCCACCATCTGCGCGCCCAGGGCCACATGCTGCGCGTGCAATGGGGTACGTTTCAGTGCTGGCATGGTTTGGAGCCCTTTCTCTTAAGGATTAACATACGCTATTGTGTTTCTTCATCGAGATTAAATTTAACGTTAAACGCCGCGGCATCTTCCACCAGATCGATGCCGGCTCCGGAGATATTTGCGGTGCATGCCACATAGGGCGGGCAATCTGTTGAGAGGTCCAGTTCAAGCCAGCCCTTTTTTTCAAGATAGACCAGGTTCCAGTTGAGCGCCTGGGGTGTTGTCGCGCATTCATTTTCTATTTGTCTCAGTTCCACAGCAGCACGTGGGTAATTTTGAAAGCAGGCGTAGAGATGCTCTAAAATGCAACGCCGCAGGCGAATGGCTGCTTGAACTTCTGGTGCGGTCAATACTTTTCTCCTATCAGAAGGATGGATAGAAACCAACGGCTTTAAAAGAATCTTAACAAAACCCCGTGGAAAACAGCATACAGCAGTACCAGCAAGGTGATACCCATGCAAGCGATGGCCAAAATGCGATGGCCATACCGTTCACGGCTTTTTTCCTGATACCCCAGCAGCAGTGCGGCAAGCGCACCCATAGCCATACCGCCGATGTGAGCCCAGTTGTTCACCTGGGGTATGAGCATGCCAAACAATATGATGCCCACCGCCCAACCGCCGATCTGTTTATAGATGGCCTGGCCAAAGGCCCCCCCCCGGCTTTTACCATAATAAAGCGCCGCCCCGATCAAACCGCACAGCGCGGCAGATGCACCGACGGTAATGGGGATGCCGGCAAGATAAGAGATGAGAAAACCACCGACACCACCGATGGTATAAATTGAAAAAAAGCGGTAGGGACCAAACAGGCGGGTGATCAGGATCGCAATCTGATTAAAGGCCATCATGTTGAAAAAAATGTGCAGTACACCGCCGTGCAAATAGTTGGCGGCAACCAAGGTCCACCACCCGTTTTTTCCAACCAGGCGGGTACCTGTCGCACCCAAGTCCTCCAATGCCTTGAGGTCCGGAGAGAGCATCAGCAACGGATTAAATCCCGATGTATGAATATTGGCGCTGATGAACAAGGAAAGCAGGTAAAAACCGATATTGGTGAAGATGATGATGCGAATCAACTGATCTCCCGAACCCCATTGGCGCATCAAAGGATTGTTTTTCCATCGGGCACCTGGCGTGGCGGTGTTGCAGTGAGGACAACGACGCTCATCGGCACTGATAATGCGGCGACAGTTGGGGCATAAAATAGATTTTCGCGGTGACGGGTTCATCGAGTTTTCCCATTTTTGTCCATATTTCCAACAGTTGTCCTGGTTAATGCAGGAAAAAATATAATAGCCAGAATATAATTGCTTAAAACGTAACACGTAAAACGTAAAACTCAAACACTCGAAAGTGAAGGGTTCATCAGCATCGATTAAGTCTGAAAGAGATAATGCGTTCGATGGGCGACTACCACTTCCACATCACGGGATTGTCATCCAGATGATCGGTGACCGATCGGCCGATTGAATCCAGCGATGCCAGTGTATCTTCCGATAGCTGAATTTCAGCAGCGGCTGCATTTTCGACGGCTTGACGGGCATTGCGGGCCCCCGCAATGGCACAGGTGTTGGCTTGGGCCATGATCCAGGCCAAGGCCAGTTGCCCCAGCGTGGCGTTGCAAGATTGAGCGATGGGCCGCAGTTGATCCAGGGCGGCTTGTACCCGTTGGTAGTGTGGGGGCTGAAAGAGCCGATTGGCGGAGCGATGATCGCCTTTTTCAAATTGATGGCCTTTGCCGAATTTACCCGTGAGCAGCCCTTGGGCCATTGACGAATAGGCCAGAAGGGTCATCCCCTTTTCCCGGCAATAGGGTGCGTTTTCGCTTTCGACCTGTCGCCAGAACAGAGAGTAGGGGGGTTGCAGACTCACAATCTCGCCATACTGGGCAGCCTCCTCTATCTGTTGCCGATCGAAGTTGGAGACGCCGATAGCCCGAATCACTCCCTGGGACTTGAGCTCGTTCAGTGCTTTCATGGTCTCTTCCAAAGGCGTTTTGGGGTGACCGAAAGAACCCGGTGGCCAATGGATTTGGTATAGGTCGATATATTCGGTATTGAGGTTCTTGAGCGAACGCCGGCATGCCGCTATCACCTGGTTGTATTTCAGATGGTTGGAAAAGACCTTGGTGGCCAGGACCGCTTGGTCGCGGACACTGGCCAGCGCTTTGCCCAGCACGCGTTCGGAATGACCATTGCCGTAGGCTTCAGCCGTATCAAAGGTGGTGATCCCGGCATCAAAAGCAGCCCGGATGGCCTTTTGGGTTTCATTATCGTCGATACCGGTCCACATGGCCTTGCCGGCCTGCCAGGTGCCCATGATAATCGGTGATATCCGGATGTCGGTGTCGCCTAAATGTCTTATATTCATGTTTCTCCCCTTTATAACAATAGCTTCCTCCTATTTCTGCGGACCGATCAACATCTAACCCTGATTCGGCGGTTTTGCAATAGTATTCCCCGGCTTGAGATTTTGACTTTGCCGGATAAGCGATTGACACTTTTTTGGCCCTGGTTGTATATTTTGCTTGTATTCCTTTTATCCAACAGAGGGCATCAGCATGCGATCTGTTTTTCTATCATTAGCGGCATTAGCATTATTTTTAAGCTGCGCCCATCAACCTGAAACCTCTAGTGGCCGGTTGGCGGAAGTTGAGGCACCATGGGTTGTCGATTGTACCCGGGTGGGCGTGATCAATGAAACCGCCGATGCGGGTGATCCATTTCCCTTTTCGGCCACCCAAAAGATGATTCGGCGGGTGAAGGCGCGTGCCGTACAATTGGGCGCCACCCATCTGGTATGGTTACATAAAACCCGCTTGTCCGGATCAGCCGAGGCTTACCGCTGCCCGGCGCAATAAGTGCGGCGCCTTTCCTCTGCACAGGGACCCTACCCATTTATTGAAACCTACATTTAACATAGCGGTCCGCAGCCTGGTAGACCACATGCTCCGACATGGCGACCTGCGAACGGACTTCATGGGCTCTATTAGAGGCGTCGAGGGTATTCGTGCCCACCAAAAAGTTCAACGCCAAAGACCACCCCACTATCAGGCTGAGATCAGCGTGCGCCATGAAGTGGTGCGGGAAGATTTTAAATTGTGCATCAGCGGTCGCATCGATGGGGTCATGGTTGAAGGGGACTGCGTGGTGATTGAAGAGATCAAGACCACGCGCATGCCCTTGGATGAAGTGGTGCCCAGCCCCATTCACTGGGGGCAGGTCCGTTGCTATGCATATATGTGGGCGGTTGATCAAGGGTGCAACAATGTGGAGGCCCGTCTGACTTATGTCCATCTTGGCCGTTGGAACACGCGCACCGAGACGCGCCGTTTTAAGATGGCTGAACTGGCAAAATTTTTCAACGATCTGATAGCAGGTTATGCGATCTGGTTAGAGGCCATCACCCGATGGTCGGTTCAGCGGGATGCGTCCATTCACCGACAAACTTTTCCTTATGCCGGCTATCGTCCCGGCCAGCGCGAAATGGCAAAAGCGGTCTATCGTGCCATTCGTGACCAGACCCATCTTATGATCCAGGCGGCAACGGGTATCGGCAAAACAATGGCTGCCCTGTTTCCGGCTGTCAAGGCATTGGCCGAGGGCCAAGTCCCCAAGGTGGTCTTTTTAACGGCGCGCACTACCGGCCGGCTGGCTGCTGAAGCTGCCCTGCAAACCTTGCGGGCCGGCGGGATGCGTTTGCGATCGGTCTCCGTAACGGCTAAAGATAAGATCTGTTTCTATCCACAAGGCAATTGCACACCTGATGAGTGCCCCTGTGCCCGCGGCCATTTTGACCGTATCAATGAGGCCCTGCTGGCGGCGCTGTCCGAAGAAGCGTTGACCCGTGATCGCATCGCGGCCATTTCAAAAGCCCATCAAGTCTGCCCATTTGAATTGACCCTTGAAATGGTGGGTTGGGCCGATTGTGTGATCGGTGACTACAATTATGCCTTTGCGCCCGGAGTGGTGCTTCAGCGGCTCTTCGGGGAGGATGCAGGCCGGCACGCCGTCCTGGTGGACGAAGCGCACAATTTGGTGGATCGGGCCAGAGATATGTTTTCGGCTCATCTGAACAAGCGAGCGATCCTGTCCTTACGCCGGGCGATTAAATCCGATCTGCCTGCACTTTACAAAACCTTGGGACGCATCAACGCATGGATGGCCAAAACCCGCCGTCGCAGTCAACAGCAAGATGATGGCGTGACGGTGGAAAAGAAATTGCCCGACACCCTCCTGGAGAGGTTGCAGGATTTTTTATGGGGTGCTGAACGCTGGTTAATGCGTAATGCGCCCGCTGATTTTCGCCAGGAATTGTTGGATCTGTTTTTTAGCGCCTTGCGCTTTGTACGCGTCGCCGAGGGTTTTGACCATCGTTATGTTACCCTCTGCGAAGCGGAGGGGGACGATCTGTGCCTCAAATTGTTTTGCATCGATCCCTCGCATTTGTTGCAGCAGGCATGGAAAAATTCCCATACGGCGATTTTATTTTCCGCCACTATAACCCCGGTTGATTATTTTTTAACTATATTGGGTTGCCCCGCCGATACCCGGCGCCTTAATTTGCCGTCGCCGTTTCCGCGGGAAAATTTTGCAGTATTTGCAGCGGATCGAATATCGACTTACTTTCGCGATCGTGAGCAATCCTGCGGGGAGGTTAGCCAGGTCCTCGAAGCCTTGGTCCGTAATCGCGAAGGGCATTATCTCCTTTTCTTTCCATCCTATGCGTATATGGAAATGATCCGTCAGCAATTTGTAAAGGATTGTGATGATATCCGGACCATCGTCCAAACGCCGGATATGCTGGAAGATGAACGGGAAATCTTTTTAGATCAATTTCGCAAGACATCCGAATCACCATTGGTCGGGTTTGCTGTTCTGGGTGGGATATTTGGAGAAGGTATTGATTTACAGGGAAAGCACCTGACGGGCGCCGCCATTATTGGGGTCGGCTTGCCGGGAATGGGTGTGGAAAGAGATGTTATACGAGGATATTACGATCAAATCGATGGATCGGGTTTTGAATTCGCTTACCAGTATCCGGGCATCAACCGCGTACTGCAGGCTGCCGGCCGTGTGATACGTTCTGAGACAGACCGGGGCGTGGTGTTGCTCATCGACAGGCGCTATCGTCAGCAGCGTTATCGTGCATTCTTTCCAAACCATTGGCATGTACGGCGTGTCGATGACACACTCGCTTTTGGAGACCAATTGGCGGCACTGTGGCAATGGGATTAAAACAATAGAGGGTCAGGCGTCTGATTTGGTGGCATGGGTCGGGTCAGGATGTTCCAGGCAGTATTGCCGCCAAGCGCATTCCAACTGATCACAATCTGACAAACCGCTTCTAAAACAGTCGGTTAAGCCTTCTGTTCTTTGAAGGCTGCGTATCATGGCAGTGATATCGACATGGCGCTGAGGGGATAGTTGGTCGTTACCTGGGTGCATACAGTTTGGCGTGCTCTCTTTTCTTATGCCTTTGGAAGACGCGGGTTTTGTAGGGTCACTCATATTGGCGTACCATTTTTATCGGTTAAGCACGCAGCGGGCCGGATACCGGATGGAACGATATTCCATTCCTGATTGGGAAAAAATCCCAAACCATGGGAAAAAATCACAAGCGCTGATTACAATTACAGGGCTAACTTTTTTGCTATGCCAGCATGTTAAAAATCGCTTGTCGGGTTAACAAGCGGTGAGTGCGCTACCAAACGGCGTGGCAATTTGAAAGCGGCTCTCTTCCGTAAAGTCCACGGCAGTGTAGACATTGCTCTCTCTGCGGGACAACTGCATGCCTTGAATGTTTTGCAGCATTTGACAATTCTTCAGGCACTCATCTTTGGGATTGTTCTTTAAATGACAGTCTTTACACGGAGATGAAATCATGAAGACCCCTTTGTTTTGGTTTTTTATAACTGTCTGAAATATTAATAAAAAATAAATTTCCCAATATTTTATAGTTCACTATATGGGGTTTGCGCCAAAGAGTAAATGAAGCAACCTATTCATTTTTATAAGGTTTTTGGGGTAGCTGCGGGAATTTTTCCCATTGGTGGCGGTCTGAAGCAGGGTACTAGCAAGGCTATGATTCGGTTTGAAACGAAAAAAAGCCTAAATATCAAATGAAGGTATTGTGCTGAAGATCTTTTACTCTTTCCATAGGTCCACATCGATTAAGCCCAGGCGGGCGGCATAGCGAACTAAATCCATGGCGCTGTGGATGTCCAATTTACGCATGATGTTGGTCCGGTGATTTTCCACTGTTTTGATGCTGATGCAGAGTTGATCTGCAATCTCAGCCTTGGGCATCCCCTCTGCCAGCAGGCGCATAATCTCCTGCTCGCGGGGGCTTAGCTTGCCGTATCCGGAGTCGCTCACTTTAGCCTCTTTGACCGGCGAGTTCATCAGTTTGGCGACCACCTCCTGAGAGATGGAGCTATCCAGATAGTATTCCCCGGCCGTAACCGCTTTTAATCCTTGCGCCAGCCGTTCGGCCGCTGATTCTTTGACCACATAGCCCGTCGCACCGGCTTGAAATGCTTCAACGATATAATCGATTTTAGAGTGCATGCTCAAGATCATGATTTGTGTTTTCGGGGACTTGATTCGAATTTTGCGGGCCACCTCCATGCCGGTGCCGTCGGGCAACGAAATATCCACAACGGCGACATCGGGTTTGAGTTGGGATGTCTTTTCGAGCCCTTCATGCGCACTGCCGGCTTCATCCACAACCTCAAACTGATCATCTTTTGAGATGATGGTTTTGATGCCTTCGCGGAACAAGGGATGGTCGTCAATGATCAGTACGCGGGTTTTCATTGTCACGGGGTTGCTCCTTTATGGGAATGGTAATGAAAATAGCTGTACCTTTGCCGGGTTGGGAACGGATATCGATGGCGCCGTTGAGCAAGCCCACACGTTCCATCATGCTCTGCAGGCCCATCCGTTTTTCTTGCGGAGATAAGGCGCGTGAGCGTTTAACGTCAAATCCTCGTCCATCGTCGATGATGCGCAGCATCAGCTTGGGGGATGAAGCCACCAGGCGGATGGTCACGCCTTTGGCCTCGGCATGTTTTTTAACGTTGTAGAGCGCTTCCTGAATCAGCCGGTAGAGATTGATCTGAATATCATCGTCCAGGTGCAGATCATCCAATCCTGCCGCCTTGAAATCGACGGTTAAATCATTATTTTGAGAAAAATCTTCGCAATAGGTAAACAGGGTGCGCACCAATCCAAATTGATCCAGACCCGGCGGTCTGAGATCGTAGGAAAGATTGCGCACCTCGGATATGGAGCGCTGCAGAATCTGGGTTAACATCGCCGACCGCTCCTGGAGCGCGGGGTCGTCAAATTCACTTCCGCCGAAGATGGTTTGCAGGCCGATTTTAAGAGAAGACAAATCCTGAGCGATATGATCATGCAGGTCGCGTGCAATTTTATGCCTTTCAGTCTCCTGCGCCTTGAGTAATTCATGGGTCAGGGTTTGAATCATCTGTCGCTGTCGTCTGCGTTCCGTCATATCGACACCCACGCAGAGAAATTCAATAATTTTGCCGTCAGCACCCCGAATAGGGCGGTTGGTCCAGGCCACCACCACCCGTTCGCCGTTGCGGCGCACATTTTCCATGGCAATGTTCTTATACCGCTCCGGATGAATGTAAAAGTCTTGCAGGTCAGCTTCGAGGTTGCGTCCGTCACTGTCTACGGGCGGTAAAATGGTCTCAGTGATTTTTCGTCCCAGGATCTCCTTTTCTTCATATCCGAAAAATTCCTGGGCAAATTCATTAAAAAAGGTGAGACGGGCATGGGTGTCTAAACGCACAATCATGCTGTTGGCGTTTTGGACCAATTCGCGGTATTTGGCTTCACTGCGCCGTAAGGCGGCTTCGGCTGCCTTGCGTTGGGTAATGTCGCGTGCGGTGGTATGGATACAGCGTACGCCGGCGAGGGTGACCTGCTTGCTGCTGAACTCGGCATGCACCCGGTGACCTGCTTTGTGATTCAAAGTGGCCTCACTGGTAAAGACATCGCCATCGAAAATGCGGTTGAAGTAGGCCTTATAAGCAGCCAAGTCGACATCCTCATCCAACTCGTGGACGGGGGTATAGATTAATTCCGGCTTGGTGTATCCTGTCAATTGGCAGGCCGCGTCGTTGGCGTCTAAAATAAGTCCTTTGGCATCGCTGATGAAGATAGCGTCGCGAGAACCCTCAAAGAGACTGCGATATCGCTCTTGGCTCTCTTGCAGCGTTTTGACGATCTCTTTGCGATCTTCAATTTCCAAACGCAGTTGCTCATTGATATAGGTCAACTCAGCCGTGCGTGCTTTGACCGCCTCCCCTAAATGATCGTGATGCTTTTTTAGCGTCTCTTCATTTTGTTTGCGATCATGGATATCCATCATCATGGCGTATTTGGATACATGCCCGTTGATGTGACGAATGGGGGCGTTGACCACATAGTACCAGCGTCCGTCGATGGGGCTGATCACCTCCCAGCGAACGGTTTCGCCTTTGAGGATGCGATGGTTGATGCACCATGGGCAGACCGAGTTGCGCCCAAAGGCGTTGTAGCAAAGTTCTCCAGTAGCATCGCGGCCGATATGTTCTATCATACGATCGTTCAGGAACTCGATACGGTAATCCATGGAACAGATATAGATCATGCCGTCAAATGCAGCGACCATGGCATCAAACAAGCGCTCACTCTCCAACAAAAGATCCGCTATCATTTTGTCCTGGGGCAGCATGGCCTCAATGGCGGGCAGGCCTTGGCGCAACAAGGCCTTTAAATTAGACCACGGCAAACCATTTTGATCGGTTCTGTACGCTCGCATAACTGATATAGCTCCGTTCAGAGCGATGGTAGATTCTAATACGCTCAGTGCGCAGCCGGAATATTAGACGGCAAGGAATAGGCCGGCGTATACGGCTAGGGTACGATCCGGTAACGCCAACTCCTGAATCCGCGACATGGCACAGCAGCGCCAAAACGGCATTTTAACTTGCCACAAACAGGCGTCGTTGGAAAGAAAAATCTTTGATTAAACAACAAATTTATGCAAAGTTGGAGAGCCGCGCGGAGAGACAGAATCTGGATTTTTTCGTTGGATTTTCTCTGTGGTGGCGTCCGGGTGGGCCATTCTATACAGGTGAGCCGGTTGAATATTTCGATTTGAACATCGATTGGATTTTGGCTAATATTTACGGATGTGAATCGTAAAGGCATGGGAGCGGGCTATGGAGGTCAAGCAGGCGATTATTTCTTTTTCACAAAGTGAAAAGGTCAAAAGCGGTCTGATCTGGTGTTCACAATGTGTGCAAGTCAGCCAACATCTATCTGAAGAGGCGGGGACGGGGGCCGCTCAATTGTTACGCACCCTTGTGGGCATGATTGCCACTGAGGTCCAATTGGCGCGTCATTCCAGCAACGATGAAGTGTGGCTGGAGGTGGAAAAGAGACTGAACACGGCCCGAGTGATGATCGACTCGGGGGTAAGCGAGGAAGCCACCCACCATTTTACACAGGCTTTAAGCCAGGTGAATCGTGTGGGTCAGAAGGCCATGACGCTGTTGATCGAGAAAGGTTTATTAACTTAGGAAGGTGCCATGAAGATTGTTATGGTTTATATGACGGCCGGCGATAAAAATGAGGCCAGAAAAATTGGGCGGCATCTAGTAGAAACCAAACTGGCAGCCTGCGCGAATATTATCGACAACATGAATGCCATGTATATCTGGCAGGGACAGTTTCAGGATGACCAGGAGGCGGTTATCATCGCTAAAACGACACCAGAGAAGGTTTCTGATCTCATTGAATCGGTGAAGGCGCTTCACAGTTATGAGGTCCCTTGCATTGTAACGCTACCGATTACCGACGGCTATCCTCGTTTTCTCGACTGGGTGGCCGAACAGGTGACACCCGCCGAAGCCAAACGGCCCAAGGAGTGAACGTAAATGAAAGACGATAGCGGACTGTACTACTACCCTTTTCCGAGGAACAAACGGGTACGCATGTATGTGCGCCCTGGTGAAAGCGAACCAGAGTTTCGCTTGTGGAACCAAGATGATGCGAAAATGTGGGAAGCTCATGGTTGGGTGCCGCACTCTGCAATTCTACAAGCCAAGGCCATGTACAGAAAAGGCGGATCCTTTGATCCGGATCACGCATATGATTTGGCTGCAGCAAGAGCTTTAATCGAAGAAAATGAAGCGGTAAAAAAAACTTAAAAATACCTGCGAATTAAGCGTAGTCGCTGCAAGGGTTGCCGGAAAGGATTGGTGTCAATGACTGCCATTCAGGGCGCTGCCGGATTGATAGCCTTTACCGCCTTGGCCTGGGGATTGAGTGAAAACCGCAACATGGTCTCATTCAGACTGATTGCATCAGGTATTGGCGTCCAGTTGATGGTGGGACTGATTTTGCTTAAAGTGCCTGCATTTCAACAGTTGTTTTTGACGCTGAATTCTGTCGTATTGGCCTTGCAGGATTCTACGCGGGCCGGCACCAGTTTGGTTTTCGGCTACTTGGGGGGCGGTCCTTTGCCCTTTGAAGTCCAGTCTCCTGCAAATGTTTTTATTCTGGGATTTCGCGCACTGCCCTTGGTGTTGGTGATCAGCGCACTTTCATCGTTGCTCTTTTATTGGGGCATCTTGCCGCGGGTGGTGCGTGGTTTTGCCTGGTGCTTATCCAAAACCTTGCGCATCGGAGGAGCAGAGGGATTGGCAGTGGCGGCCAATGTTTTTGTGGGTATGGTGGAAGCGCCGCTTTTCATTCGTCCTTATCTGGCGCAGATAACACGTAGCGAGCTTTTTACCCTCATGACCACCGGGATGGCCACCATCGCCGGTACGGTGATGGTGCTCTATGCCGCTATATTGGGCGATGTGCTGCCGGGGGTCATGGGGCATATTTTGACCGCTTCCATTATCAGCGTGCCGGCGGCTGTAACCATAGCCAAAGTAATGATACCGGAGGAGGGTAAGGCCCTGACCAGCGGCCAGATGCAGGCGCCGGAGCAAGCCTTCAATAGCATGGACGCTGTCACCCAGGGGACATTGCAAGGGGTGAGCCTGCTCATCAATATTTTAGCCATGCTGGTCGTGCTGGTCGCGCTGGTTCATCTGTTCAACCTCGTATTGGGATTGCTGCCCCATTGGGGCCAAACGGCCATCACACTGCAGCGCCTGATGGGTTATCTGATGGCACCGTTGGTTTGGCTGATGGGTGTTCCCTGGGCCGAATCAGTAGCAGCAGGAGCCCTTCTGGGAACCAAAACCGTACTGAATGAGTTTATCGCTTACCTGGATATGGCGCGCCTGGCACCGGGCACGTTGAGCGATTCAAGTCTATTGATTATGACCTATGCACTATGCGGTTTTGCCAATCCCGGCAGTTTGGGTATCATGATCGGTGGCTTAGGTACCATGGCTCCCGAGCGACGCAGTGAGATTGTCTCACTGGGACTGCGTTCCATTGTGGCCGGCACTTTGGCCACTTGTATGACGGGGGCGGTGGTTGGGATATTATGTTTTTAGGGTGTGTATTCTAACGGTACATCTGGAACATTTTTTTGCTCATTGCCACCATCCAAGTTTCAGGTTTTATATCTCATTTAAGATTTTTTTAACGATGTTGCCGTCTGCATTGCCGCCGAAGTGTTGCATGATCGGTCGCATGGCCTGCATTTTGTTGTTAAGCTGAGCAAAGTCGATGTTGGCACTGATCCATGCCTTGATCTCTTGTTCGCCGGCCATTTGGGGCAGGTAGGCTTCGGTTACTTCAACGAAACGGTTGCTTGCGCCGGCGCCGCTTCTTTCCAACACCTCTTTTTCAGACTTGACCAGCTTTTTGAGGATTTTAATGACATCCGCGTCGCGCAGCTCTTTATCCATGTGGCGGCCAAACTCGCCCATGATGACGCGCAGCGCACTTTTTTTCTCTTCATCTTTCGCTTTCATGGCGGCCATCAAATCCTGTTTAATTTGTTCTTGTAGACGCATGCGATTTCCCTTTCAAAGGCATGGATAGATGTATCGGTGAAAAGGTGTCGGAACCCAGTTGCTGCAAGGGGTCTATTTTCAGGCAAGCCTTCATTTGTCAAGAGTCAAAAGTGATACCGGAACTGAATATGTGCAGCGATTTTGCCCCATCGGCTCTTATATATCATTCGGTCCGGCCGGTCGGCTGATGGAATGCATGGGCGGCTTGTCAGTTGGCGCCAATTTGAGTATACCAAACCATCACCACATTGAAAAAACCGATCCACCTGGAAGGAAGGTCGTATGCGTTTGTTGCTCATTGAAGATGATCAGAAAATTGCCTCCTTTGTCATCAAAGGTTTTAAAGCCGCTGGATTTGCCGTGGATCATGCCGCCGACGGGGTGAGAGGGTTGGACCTGGGGTTGACGGAACCTTACGATGTCATCATTGTAGACTTGATGCTGCCCAAACTGGATGGTCTGGCTGTAATCGAAAATCTGCGACGGCAAAAGGTCGTTACACCGGTGATCATTCTCAGTGCCAAAGATTCGGTGGATGACCGGGTTCTAGGGCTTCAAACCGGCAGCGACGATTATTTGCCCAAACCCTTTGCTTTTGCTGAATTGTTGGCCCGCGTCCAGGCACTGATGCGCCGTCAAAGCAATGCCACCGAACCCACTCGTTTGCGTACGGGTGATCTGAGTTTAGACTTGGTGACCCGTGAAGTTCTGCGTGGTGGGCAATCCATCGATTTACAGCCATTGGAATACTCTTTGCTGGCCTATCTGATGCGCAATACTGGAAAAGTTGTCTCCAAAACCATGATCATGGAACATGTTTGGCAGTATAATTTTGATCCCCAAACCAACGTGGTGGAGGCGCGCATCTGCCGCTTACGCGACAAGATCGACAAGGGCTTTGATGTCAAATTGATTCATACAGTACGTGGGGTTGGCTATGTTCTTCGCCAAGATGAATAAACTGCGTCACACTTTAGCTTTTCGGTTGACCCTCTGGTACGCCCTGGTTTTCGCTGTGTCGGCCAGCATCGTATTTGTGGTTTGTTATATTTTGATCACCCGCATAATGCAATTGCGTATCGATGAAGATTTACTCGGTCAAAGCAAAGAGCTTGCGGCCATTTACGCCACCCAGGGTGCCACGATGCTGCAACGCACAGCAGTTTTGCAAGCACAGTCCGCCGGCGAGAAAAAGATGTTTTTCCGCTTGTTCTATCCCAGCGGGATTGTTTTTTCCTCTTCCAACATGGTCTATTGGAAAAATGTCGGCATCGATCGTGCGGCTGTGGATGCCGTCCTGGGTCATCGCACCTACTTTTACGCCAACCATAAACTTGAAACCGAACGCCACCCGGCGCGCATCATCTACTACCGGATTGGTCGGGCCATCATCCTGCAGATGGGCTATGCAATGGAGGCAGAGGGCCGCCTGCTGCAGGTATTCAGACAGATCTTTATGACGACCATGTCCGTGCTGCTGGTGTTGGCCATTGGGATCGGCTGGTTTATGGCCAGGCGGGCCTTGGCGGGTGTGGGCATGGTTACCCGCACGGCGCAACAGATATCAGAAGAGGACTTGGAGACGCGGGTTCCGGTCCGGCAGCGACATGACGAAATTGATCTTTTGGCGCACACCTTCAACCAGATGCTGGACCGGATTCAAAAGCTGGTCATCGGCGTCCGGCAGATGAATGACAATATTGCCCACGATCTGCGCAGTCCCATAGCACGCATTCGCGGGCTTGCCGAAGTTACCCTGACCCATACGCCCAATATGGCTGATTTTCAACAAATGGCCGGCAGCACCATCGAAGAGTGTGACCATTTGCTGGACATGATCAACACCATGCTGACCATTTCACACACCGAAGCCGGTGTTCACCCTGTGGTATTCGCACCGGTTGATTTGACGGCACTGGTTGAAGACGCATGCGAATTATTCCAACCGCTGGCGCAAGACAAACAGGTACAGCTTGTTGCAAAGGTGAATGGCAATGTGACCCTCCAGGGCGATCTGTCCATGCTTCAACGAATGGCGTCCAACCTCATCGACAACGCCATCAAGTACACCCACCCGGGCGGTCGGATCACGATCACCTTAGGCACCAACATTACCCAGCAGGTGATCTTGCGCATAATCGACAACGGCGACGGCATTCCACTGGTGGACCAGCCCCATGTTTTTGATCGATTTTTCCGAGGCGACCAGAGTCGTTCCCAGGATGGTGCCGGTATGGGGCTCAGTCTGGCCCGGGCCATTGCCCGCGCTCACGGCGGCGAAATTAAGCTTGAAAGCGTGCCCGGTGAGGGAAGTACATTTAGTGTCGAATTGCCTGGGGTGTACGGGTCTAAATAACACCCCAAAGTTTTATCTGTCTGCAACCGTGACATTACCAAATGGTAATTTTAAGATCATCTTAAGGTCATCTTGTTGCGCTATCAATGAAATACAAAAAGAAATACTAAAAATTCAAATAACGTTTTTTCGGAGGAGATCGCTATGAAGCATACATCACGTGATTTAATCATTGCATTGCTCGGTGTGGCCTTGCTTGTATCCGTTGGGGGTTGGCCGGCAACCGCTCTTGCCCAGGACGTCCCCATGGTGCCGGCTAATTTTTCCGAACTTGCCGAACAAGCCCGACCGGGGGTGGTTAATATTCGCACGGTACGCACCATCAAAGGCGGAGGACCCGTTTTCCGACACTTTTTTGGTGAACCTTTTGGCGGCAAACGCCACCCCTTTGAAGATTTTTTTCCTCATTTTGATCAACCCAACCGTGAACGCAAAGAGCGCAGTCTGGGTTCGGGTTTTATCATCGATAAAACCGGCTATATCGTTACTAATAACCATGTGGTTGCTGAAGCCGATGAGATCAAGGTCCGGCTGTACAATGATAAGGAATTTGACGCCAAGGTGGTTGGGCGTGATCCCAAGACAGATTTGGCGCTGATAAAAATCGAGGGGGCCAAGAGCCTGAGCCCCTTGCCCACCGGCGACTCCGACAAGTTGAAGGTCGGCACTTGGGTGGTGGCCATTGGCAGCCCCTTTGGGCTGGAACAGACGGTAACGGCGGGTATTGTCAGCGCCAAAGGGCGCAATATCAGTGCTGGGCCCTATGACGATTTTATCCAAACCGATGCATCGATCAACCCGGGTAACAGCGGTGGTCCACTGATCAATCTCAAAGGTCAGGTGGTGGGGATCAATACAGCCATTGTGGCCCGGGGACAAGGGATTGGCTTTGCCATACCCATTAGCATGGCCAAACGCGTGGTTGCGCAACTCAAAGAGAGCGGTTCGGTAACCCGCGGCTGGCTGGGTGTTCAGATCCGCGATTTGGATGAAAGCTTGGCCAGCTACTATAAGTTAGCGCCGTTGAGTGGTGTTTTTGTTGAAAAGGTCGTACCTGGAGATCCTGCGGATCGCGCCGGTATCCAGGCCGGCGATATTATCCTTTCCATTGACGGCCAAAGCGTCAATTCCGGACGAGCGCTGGCTTCTCTGGTGGCTGCCATACCCGTGGGGACAAAAGCCAAGGTCAAACTGGTGCGGGAAGGCAAAAAAAAGACCTTAACGGTGAAGGTCGCCAAGCAATCGGATGAAAAACTTCAAGCGGCCAGCAAAGCACCCACCAGCGACAAACTCGGTCTCCAGGTGACCGAATTGTCTGCTGAGCGTGCGCGGCAATTCGGCCTCGACCCCGATGAGCAGGGCGTTTTGGTCATTGAAGTGGAACCCAATAGCAAATCGGCCGAAGCGGGCGTGTTGGTCGGTGACATGATCAAAGGTATAAATCGCCACAGAATCGACAACTTGGGCGATTACGAACAGTTCATGGCAAAAGTGAATCAAGACAAACCCATTGACTTGTTGGTCAGTCGACGTAACCGAGGTTCGACAGGTATACGCATTATGCCTGAATAGTGTCGCGAACTGAAGTCCTCCTCCCCAGCGGGAGACCGGCTGTGTATTTTTCAACTTTAACGCAGACGCAGCCGGTCTCCCGAGCCTGGTTGTAAGATGGGGGATTCGGGCGCTGGGACCGAAAGGATGCTTGGCCCTATTTGCACTTGACATGCAACCCATAGACTCTTAAATTGGCACCAGATTAAATTGTATCCCTAATCAGGATCGCGGAAGGATATAAGCATGCCGGTATATGAATTTGAATGTCAATGCGGTCACAGCTTTGAAGACCTGGTAAAGATGGGGACCCAAAAGCTGAAATGCCCCAAGTGCAACGCCAAGGCCGAAAAGATTATGTCACCGTGTCGCTTTGAGCTTAAAGGCGGCGGTTGGTATGCCGACGGCTACGCATCTACTTCAAAAAAATAGCTCCCTGTCCCATAAACCGCGGGCCACTCTATTTTCAATCCCCTGTTAAGTGCTTTAGGCGCTGCCACTTGTATATTCCAAGCGGCATTACAGGTCGTCTGCATCAAACTTCTTTTCCCGGCCCGTCCAATCCTTGGAGGCGATATGACAAAAACGGTGGACGGTTTGACCATAGCGGAATTGTATGCCTTTGCCCTTGATACGATTCAAAAGATGGGACGGGAGGCATTGAAATTTCATGGCAAAGGTCGCCACCACCCCCCGTTTGACCAGGACCTGGTCACACAAGCCGAGCTTCATTTGGCAGGGTCGTTTCAAGACCTTATCTCAAGACACTTCCCCAACCACCTGATTTATGGACAACAAACCCTGGGAGAAGGCTATACCCACGGTGACAAACGCTATTTATGGGTGTTTGATCCCCTCGACGGGGTGGATAATTTCCAATCGGGCATCCCCATATGGGGTACTTCTTTGGCCTTGTATGAAAACTATTGGCCGGTGTTGGGTCTGTTTTTGATGCCGGCCACCAACGATCTGTTTCGGGCGTGTGCCAATGAACCTGCCTATTGGAATGACCGGCTTATTAAAATCGATGACCGCGGTGCGGTCTCGCAGGAGAGTCTGCTGCTGACTTTCTCGCGTTTTCATCAGCACTATCGTTGCCGATATCCCGGTAAAATCAGATGTTTCGGCAGTACTGGCGCCCATGTCTGTTTTGTGGCCATGGGGCGCGCTGACGCGGCCTTTACCGCCAATGAATCTTTTAAAGACTTGGCTGCCGTACGGGTTATTCTGGAATCCGCCGGCGGAAGATTTTTTAAAAGCGACGGTACAGAATTCTATCTGGGTGATCACATCGATGGACAGCGTATTGACGAGCATCTCATGGCAGCCGGGCCATCAATTGCGCCGGTGTTTTTAGATTGTGTCACATCGAAATAGGTTAAACTCCACGGTTTGCAGCAGTGGCGCATGATGAGGTTACCTGGATCTGCCTTAATTTTTCGACCTTATTTTTTTTCGCTCTCTACTGTAAAAAATCCAGCAGGTGGCCAAGATACAGCTGTAAATCAGACAAAACCGCCACACCCCATCCCCTGTCCGACAAGTTGCCAGATAGAAAATCCAAGTCAGAAATATTAATAATTTTGTACCCATGCCGCATGTCCGATTTGGGGCGGTTGTACCACCTGTTGGTTCGCAAAGGTTATCGGCATAAAGGAGCGGATGCTTTAATGGAATGGGATGATGGGTCTGAAATGAACTGCCAACCTAGCACAGGCTGACCCTTTTTCGTACCTGTGCCGATGATAGGATATGATTTCGCGACCCTGGGTGAATTAAAGCTCTTCAAAGCGCCAATAGGGATAATCCAAGGCATATTCGGCCACCAAGCCGGGGTTGCTCTCACGGCTGGCCACGATCCAAAGCTGGCTGGTGCGCTTTTGCGTGCCCACCGATGCCAAGGGGTCCCAGTTGGGGATGAGCACCATGGCGTTGTCGGCGCTGTATTCGATATCGCCTGATTCTTTGAAAGAGCTCAGGTCTGGTTTTTCACCATAGCCGCCGCCCTTGCCACGAGAGAGTTCACTGATCACCAGAAAGCAGACTTGCTGCTCGTCCCGGATGGCTTCTATGGAACGCAGCCACGAATCGATGCCCGTGCGGCGTTCGCTCAAGTCTTTAAAGGGCAGTTTGTGCAAGCTGTCCAGCACCACCAGCAGTTCATTTTTACGGGTTTCGTGTTTAACAAACTCGATGTGACGGCGCATCAAATCCGGATTGAGTTGGCGATCGGTAACCACCCTGAAATAGGCCAGCATCTTTTTAAATGCATTCAAGCTGGATTTTAATTTTTGGGATTCGGTGGCATCCAGGTCGCCCCGGCGCAATTTTTTTTCTGCCAATTGGCTGGTGCGCACCAGGGTGCGAAGATAGATTTTTTGGCGACCGTTTTCAAAGTCGTAATAGATGACCGGCGATTTGCGTCGGGCGATTTCTGTGGAGATTTGCATGAAAAAGCATGATTTACCAGCTTTGGGCGGTCCCCCCATAATATTGATGCCCCGCAAACCGTCCAGGGCCTGATCCAGCTTGGTAAATCCGGTTTCAAGACCGAACAGGGTCTTGCCCTCCTCACCTATTAAAAAGGTTTCCAGCCCACGGCACTCTTTTTCAGGAGAAGGAAAAGGCGAAAAGGATTTGGCCGCTTTGAGCATGCCGGCCAGAATTTTTTTCAAGTCCGGGCCTGCGGTTTTTGCCAGTTGGCAGAGGCCGTCGCCGCGCTTGGTCCGGGCAGACCAGGTTAGAATACGGGCTTTGTAACCCAAGCGGGTGGCCAATCGCCGCGCGGACTGACGCGACTCGGGTGAGTTGGCCACCAAAAGAAAAACGTGCGCTATCTGGCCCAGGCGTTCCGCCTGGATATGGTTCAGGTCGGACGATGTGGGAACGGCAATGGCCGGATAGCCCAACTCCTTGAGGATCAGCAGATTGCGCTCACCCTCGGTGATGAACAGGGCGCCGCCGTCGCAACACTCAATCTCCTGCACATTGTAGATCCTGAAGGCTTGCCCGAAGAAGGTCTCGTCGCCGTGCCAAAAGTGATCCTTCTCTTTGCCGGGCAACACGCAGCGGGCCGCGTAAGCCTGCCCGCTTTCCAGGAAGTAGGGATAGACCAGGTAGCGCCCGTTAAAGCCCACCTTGAGTGCTTCAAGGGTGGCCCGGGAGATACCGAATGCGGCGAAGTCGTCATATTGGTCCTGACCCATCAGAGCGCAAAATTGATGGACGTCGGCGCCCAGGTGGCGGGAGGGATATTGCGCATCAGGCACATGCATCTCGGCATCCGGATCGAGACCGGGGATGGTGGCGGGGGCCAGCCCCAACAGGCGTCCGAAGTGCTGATGAAACCCGCCAGGCACACAACGGTTGGAACACCTGAAATAGCCTCTAAAATAGCTCTCCGGATTTAGGTAAACGGCCACCCGACCGGATTTTTCAGCGTGTTGGGTTTCGCACAAGGGGCAAGGTGCCGAAAGCAGATTGCCTTTTTCCTCGGCATGGGGCAGGTGATCCTTATAAAAGGCCCTGATCTGTTCGAAGGGGATCATATCAATGTCGCTCCTTGGGCCGTGCCAGGGGCGGCCAATCGGGAAATCCGGTCCACGACAGCCTCGCTCAAGGTGATGCTTGCGGCTTCGGCGTTTTCAGTGACCCGTTTTGGTTTGCGGGTACCGGGGATTGGGAGGATATCTTCTCCCTGGTGCAGCAGCCAGGCCAGGGCAAGCTGGGCCGGTGTGACGCCGATCTCTTGCGCGATTTTCTGCAACGGGGCGAAGCGATTCAGATTGGTCTTGAGGTTTTCGCCTTGATAGCGGGGATTGTTATGGCGAAAGTCGCCTTCGGCCAGCCGGTCCACGGTACCGGTTAAGAATCCACTGCCCAGTGGGGACCACGGCACCAGCGCGATGCCCAGTTCGCGCAGGGTCGGCAGTAAATCGGTTTCCGCTTCCCTTCGCCACAGAGAGTATTCGTATTGGACGGCTGCAATGGGGTGGATCTGGTGGGCGCGGCGCACCTGGTTGGACGTAACGTTGCTCAGTCCGAGAAATCGCACCTTGCCCTGCTCGACGGCCCTTCCCATGGCCCCCACAGTTTCATCGATGGGAACGGCCGGGTCCGGGTAGTGCAGGTACCACAGGTCGATATGGGACCTATTCATCCGCTTGAGGCTCTCTTCCAGACAGGTTTGGGCATATGCCGGTGTGCCGTTGACGGTCAGCGAAAAACCCCAGCCGGTAGGCAGTTGGGTTCCGGTTTGGACGGGGTCGAAGACGATGCCGAATTTAGTGGCCACAAAGGCTTGCCCGCGAGGCTGGGAGAGGGCGCGTCCCACCATTTCCTCATTGTGCCCGTTGCCATAGGCGTCGGCGGTGTCGATGCAGGTACAGCCCTCTTTCACAGCATGTGCGATAACGGCCAGGGCTTCATCTTCTCCGGCTGCGCCGTAATATCCTTCCAGACCCATGGCGCCGTATCCGATGGCGCCGACCCAAGGGCCGTTGCGGCCAAGCTTGCGTTTGGATTTCATATCATGATCTCCTTATATTTTTTATAACGCCATCGCGCACCAAGCGCAACCGTCGTGAATTGAACATCAGAGCTCAACACTTGGATTGGACAGAATATTTTTCTATTGCTTCTGAAATATTTACGCTGAAGATGTTTTTCCGATGCCATTAAATAATATGCGGCTCGAGTCAGATTTATCTCGCACAACATGCTGTATTGATTGTAGTATTGACACGCTATTTTCATATAGGTATACTCGGCGGCGAAAACAGCAACTTGCTAATTTTCAACCTTTTGGCTTTACCGGGACAACATAATGGAACAGCATCTTCAGGTTCGACTCGTCATTGATCCGGAAGTAAAAAAAGTCATTGAAAAGCGCCGTTTGAAAGACGAAGAGATACAAAAAACCATCTTGCATGCGGAAAAAACCGGTCAAAAATTTATCCATCCTGAAACCGGAAATTTTCTAGCCGGTCAAAGAGCCTATTTTGTGACGGTTTGGGTGGAATACCGCCCATGTGATGACGGGTTTGAGATATACAGTGCCTATCAACATCGCGTTAAAATTACAGGGGGGCAGACCTCATGACCGCAGATCATATCATTCCGGAAGATCTTGCCTGGAAATGTTTTAAGTGTGATCAGCCCCTGGTGGTGGGACCTGCTCTCGTCGATTATTTGGGTAACCACATCACCACCGAACTGCCCCAGTGCCCCACCTGCCATATGGTGCTGGTGTCTGAAAAGCTCACCATGGGAAAAGTGGCTGAAGTGGAAAAGCTGCTCGAGGACAAGTAGGCCCATCATGGCGACTTCTGCCTATTTATCCCCAAAGCTGCAAAAAATCACCGGTGGCATGCTGCGTCCCGGCGGACTTTTTCTGACGGACCGCGCCTTGGATCTTTGTCGGTTTCCCTCCCCATCGCGTCTCCTCGATCTCGGATGCGGCTTGGGTGCCACGATGCGCCACCTGAATGCAGAGCATGGCCATAAGATCGTTGGCCTTGACCTTTCCTTTCAGATGCTTTCTAAAGCAGGTACCGATTTTCCCGAAGGCATTTTTATCCAGGCCGCGGCGGATGCCATTCCCCTGCCAGCCGGATGCATGGATGGCATATTAGGTGAATGTGTGATCTCTTTGATGCCTGATCCGGCGTGCGTTTTGGCGGAATGTTGCCGAATATTGAGACCCAAAGGCAAGCTGGTACTGACCGATCTTTATATCCGCCACCCGCAGATGAAAAATCAATTTCCAAACTCGAAAACCGCCAGCTGCCTGACGGGGGCCAGAGAACAATCGGAGCTATCTCAAATGATTATTGATGCGGGTTTTGAGATCGTTCATTGGGAGGACCATACCGATCTATTAACCCAGTTGGCCGTGAATATGATTTTTTCCGAGGGGTCCATGGACTGGTTTTGGGACCTTATAGGGGGAGGCGGTCACAATAGACAAGATATCTGTCGATCCAAACCGGGCTACTTTCTCATGATAGCCTACAAAAGAGAGATTTCCAATGGATGATACGTTGATTCAAATGCTTCGTCTGGCATCCCGTGGCTATTCCTGCAGCCAGATGATGCTGCTGTTGGTTTTAGAAAAGCACGGCGAAGCCAATCCGGGTTTGGTGCGCGCCATGTCCGGTTTGGCCTATGGTGGAGGGACCGGTCAGACAACCTGTGGTGTTCTGACCGGTGCTAGTTGTCTGATCGGATATTTTGCAGGCAAAGGCGCTGACGAGGAAGAGGAGCATGCGCACATGCCCCTGATGCTGGAAGAATTGAATCAATGGTTTCAAGCGGAGGTGGGAGCCCAATACAACGGCATCGTATGCAACGCCATTGTGGGGGACGCCGGCCCCGAGGCCTCCCGGAGCATCTGCGGCAATATCCTGGCCAAGACCTATGCGGAAACCCTAAACATTTTGGCCGACCATGGCATCGATATCTGATCTGCTGTCAGCCACCGTGGGGTCGCGGGCACCGGATACCCAGAGCCTGTGCCCGGTATGCCTGAAACGTGTGGATGCCTGGAGATGGCAGGAGAAGGGCAGTGTGTGGTTGCTCAAGCAGTGCGACCGGCATGGTGATTTTAAAGTTCCCCTGTGGCGGGGTCATCCGAGTTGGGATTCATGGCAGCGGCCCAAAAAGGTATCTTTTCCGGATGCCGCTCGTCGGCCGGCTGAAAAAGGCTGCCCCTTTGATTGCGGGCTATGTGAACACCATCGGCAACGGTCCTGTACGGTACTGATCGACGTGACCCAGCGGTGCAATTTGGTTTGCCCGATCTGTTTTGCCGCCTCAACCCATCACCGCTCTACCGATCCCACTCTTGAGGAACTGGCCCATCGTTTTGAGAACGTCAGCCGCCTCAGCCCCGGAAGCAATATTCAGCTTTCAGGAGGAGAGCCCACCCTGCGGGATGATTTACCGGAAATTGTAGCCCTCGGCAAAACTGCCGGTTTTGGCTTTATTCAGATCAACACCAACGGAATCCGGCCGGCCCGCGATGTTTCCTATCTGCATGAGCTCGCTTCGGCCGGGCTCGACTCCCTGTTTCTGCAGTTTGACGGCACCCACGAGGGTATCTATCAAACTATTCGTGGCAAAGCCCTCCTGGAAACAAAGCTGAAAGCCATCGATGCCTGCACGGATGCGGGGCTGGGTGTTGTGCTGGTGTCCACCGTTGTGCCGGGTGTGAACGATGGCAATCTGGGCGCCATCATAGACCTTGGACTTGAGTATGCGCCAACGGTTCGGGGCGTTCATTTCCAGCCCATCAGCTATTTTGGACGCTATACCCCTGCGCGGCCCAACAACGAAGACCGCATTACCTTGCCGGAATTGATGCGTGCCATAGAGATCCAGACCGGGGGCGCTTTTCCGGCCAGTCATTTTAGTCCGTCCGGGTGTGAAAATCCCATGTGCTCGTTTTCCGCCAAATTTTTGATTCAGCCGGACCAGTCGGTGCGTCCCCTGCTGCCGGCCTGGTCGGGCTGCTGCGGGGAAGCTGAACCGGCCGAGGAGGGGGCCAAGCGAAGTATTGCCCAGACCGCCCTGCAATGGTCCTCCATCCCGTCGGCGCCACCTGAACCGGAACCGGCTGTACAACACAACACCTCTCAAACCACCAGCAGAGAGGGACTAATGGACCTGGACCAATTCATACAACAGGTTCGCACGCGAACATTCTCGGTCTCTGCCATGGCCTTTCAGGATGCCTGGACATTGGATCTTGAACGCGTCCGGGAGTGTTGCATTCACGTGGCAGGGACAAGAGGCCGCCTGATTCCTTTCTGTCTATATCACCTGACCGATATAGCCGGAAACCCCCTGTACAAATCATGAACGCTTTACAACCCACCCGCTTGGAACAGTGGCAGGCGTATCGTTTAAAATGCCGGAACAGTTCGCTCAACCGGCTGGACGACTATCAACTGGCGCAGCTTAACCGGACCCTGGACAGGGTGTTGGAAAACAGTCCGTTTTACGGTCGACGGCTAAAGGAAGGCCCGAGGCGGCCGCTAAGCGATCTTGCCCAAATGGCCGAGTTGCCGTTTACCACCGCTGAAGATGTGCGCCGGTGTCATCTGAACATGCTCTGTGTTTCCCACGGTGAGGTGGCCCGGGTGGTCACCCTTCAAACTTCCGGTACCACATCCGCTCCCAAAAGGCTCTATTTCAATGAAGCGGACCTTGAGCTGACCATCGATTTTTTCCAACATGGTATGGCCTGCCTGGTTCAGCCCGGGCAGCAGGTCCTGATTCTGCTTCCGGGTCCGACGCCGGACAGTGTCGGCGATTTGCTCCAGCGGGGGCTTTCGCGTATTCCTGCAACCGGGCATCTCTTTTGGCCGGTTTTGGATCTGGATGCGCTGGTTGAAAAAATTCTCGCTCTGAACATAGAGTGTTTGGTGGGCGCGCCTGCCCAGATATTTGCGCTCTGCCGGCATGAGGGCGGACACCAATTTAAGCCCGGTATGCTAAAAAGTGTACTGCTCAGTACCGATTACGTACCCACGGCTGTGGTGACGGAAATTGAAAAGATCTGGGGCTGCAGGGTTTTTGAACACTACGGTATGACCGAAATGGGCTTTGGGGGAGGGTTGCACTGCGATGTCCACCGGGGTTACCATTTGCGCGAGATCGACCTGTTGTTTGAAATCATCCATCCGGAAACCGGCCAACCGTTGCCCCCGGGCAAGACGGGCGAAGTCGTCTTTACGACACTTACCCGTCGGGCCATGCCCCTGATCCGGTACCGAACCGGTGACGAAGCTTCCTGGCTGGAAGGTCCCTGTAGCTGTGGCAGCGTGCTGCGGCGAATGAGCAAGGTGCGTGGCCGATGCAATACCTCTTTTTCGGATGCCGCACCTTTATCTATTGCGGATTTGGACGAAGCCCTTTTGGCGTTGCCGGGACTCTACTCTTTTCAGGCCGGCTACCGCACGGAAGCCGATAAAACCGTTTTGAACCTCACCCTGTTTTGCCGAAAAAAAGAGGCTGCGCGGCTAAAACAGGAAGTTGCCGACGAGATAAGCCGCTTGTCGGCAGAAAAATCAACCCCCATCAGTCGAATCGAGATCGATCCCCAGCCACCCCGGGAGCTTCGCTGGGATGCCTCAGGCATGGTAAAACGCAAGTTCTCATCTCTTTAGCTTGCGATCGACGCTACACATCCTGTGCAGGGGCGCTGAGTTCCTTGCGGCGGTCATGGAAGGATCTGGCCTCTTTGGCCTCATCGGCCAGCAGAGCGTCCACCTTTTTCATGAGCGCCGTGTTGCTGTGATTCGGTTGGCGGGACAGCACCTCCTCGAATTCCGGCAAGCGGTAGAGGAAGTCGCCGATACCGGCGTCCGTGACCTGGTGCAGGTTGACTCCACATTTCATCGCCTCCAGAAAGACGGCGTTGATGGCCTGCTCGAACTGGCCGGTCATGGGCAAGGCCAGGTAGGGCTTTTTCAGGTGCAGGGCTTCGGTGATCAGGGTGAAACCGGCCGTTGCCATCACACCTTTGCACTGCGCCAAATCCTTGAGAAAGCCATCGGTGCTCGGTGGCTTGAAGGTGAGGTTGTCCCGTTGGCCCCCATCACCTTGTCCGTAGATCACAAAACGCTCTCTGGGAAACTGCCGGAGCCTTTCGACAAAAGACTCAAAACCGCTGGTGAGGTAGACCAGGATGTGATCCCCCTTTTGGGGGCTCAGGTGTATCACCTGGGACCTGAGCAGAGGGGGGAAGAGAAATGTGCGCCGGTTCTTGGGATCGTCAAAATAGAAGGTCGTCACCAACGAGACATCGGGCTTGGGGATCATGGCCCGGATGATGTGAACAGTGAGTTGTCGATCCTTCTTTAGCTGGGGCGGGTACTGGTAGCGCATGTATCGCAGGCGGTGCTGGTTGTCGATGGTGATCAGCGGCAACGCATAGTGGTTGGCGAGATAAGCGCACATGGGCTCAAAGTCCGTGATGACGGCATGGGGCGCAAAGCCTTTGAAAATTTCCTTGCGCAGGCGCTGCAGCTTTTTATGGCCATCGGGCAGCCGTTGTAGATTGTTCAGGAGGGTCTTCAACGGATCCACGCGGTTGTTCACACTGGTGATGTGCAGGCCGACGATTTCGAACAGATCGAAGTCGGATCCCAGATTCCGCAAGCCGCGGTCATAGGTGACCACCTTGATGTCGTGGCCGACCCGGGTCAAGTGTTCCAGCACCACCCGGGCACGGGACGAATGCCCCGAGCCTTCACCGGAAACGCCATAAACGATTCGCGCCATGAGAACTCCTATGGTTTTTGCTTTCCGCCTTTCTGTACTAAAATATGCCATTTGGGGCGATTCCACGATTTGCGGAAGGTTACAAGATCTGCTTCCGTAGCGCGTTTCACTTTTTCATTGCCGTCCAGGAAAACTACCAGGTCCATCTGCTGGTTCACGGTTCCATAGGATTGATCGAACTGGCGCACAAAGGCGTTGGCCGGCGTCACCAGGTTGCCCATCAGGCGCTCCAGAGGCAGTTTCAGTCCCTTTTTACTCCTGTCCGGCAAGTAGGCCTTTACGATCAATTCGGTGCACACCAGACGCTGATCGCTTCCAAAGTCAAATGCGTAGTCGTAGGGTCGTCCAAAATAGCGCATGGCGCGAACCACTGCGGCCGCACGGTCCGCTTTGGAAAGCCGTGGCCTCAGGATGGCCAGCGAATCGCAGCTGGCGGAATGGTGCAGGGAGGTCAAGGAGACTCCCGGCGAAAGGGCTTCGATCACGCGGGGCAGCCGTCCGTCGCCATAGGGAATCTGCATGGCGGCGTAGGCACTGGGGTGCCGCTTCGCGATCATATTGTCGAGGCTTTTGGCGCCGCGCGCCTGCAGCCAGGTGTGGACTTCCGGTTCCCTGGCAAGGGCGGCCCTCTGCTCGGCACTACCGATAAAAAGTGCGGCGTGGGTCCAGAAACCCGGTATCCCGACATTGGTCAGGTACCACTCGCGGCGCTCCAGCAGGATATCGCCGGGCTCCAGAACTTTTGAGATGCGCTGGATTTGCTCAGGTTGGATCAGATAGGTGTGGGGTCGCCACACCTTGGTGTGCCCCATCCACTCGGCCACCCCTTTTTGAAGGGGAAGCCAGGCGTCATGACCGGCGCTTTTCAAAATGGCCAGCCCGTTTTTCAAGGTCATCAAGGGGCCAGGCCCCTTTCCGGCGTCAAGGATGAGGCGGCTGTCCTGCTCGGCCCACTGCGCCAGTTGAGGGTCCCGGGGTGCCTGGTACACCTTTGCCACGGCCTCCAGTGCGGCATAGCGGCTCGCTTTGGCCACGTTGAGGTATTGGTATTTGAAATGGCCGTATACATCCTCCGGAAGCCCCAATGGGGCGTCCGCCTCGTTCAAGATGGTATCCATGACCGGATTCTGCTCCAAAACGGCAATGACCTCCAGGGCGGTACGGTACTGGGTCAGAAAGACGCCGCGGACCAGATGAAAGGAGCGGATGCGTTTGGGTTTATCTTTGATCCGATGAAATTTTGCACACGTTGCCGCGAGGGCATCCAGTGCCAGGTAGTTGTCCAGCAGGGTGTACCAGATAGCGCGGATGTCACCGCGAACATCCGGACGCAGCAGAGTGGCATCCTGTGCGGGCCGGGGACCAAATAGGTCCCTGCGTTGCTCGATCTGTTCCTTCAATTGAATCAGGTTGCCACGCAGCCGTTTGAAAGCTTTCACATTCTCGTCGTGGGCAGATACATTTGAAGCGGATTCCGCCACCTGTTTTGGTGCGGCTTCGGCGGCCCCGCCGAACCAGAGCATGAAACAGATGGTGATCGGGATGAGGGCGGTTTGAGAGAGAGTGTTCCCTTGAATTCGCATTCCGTCATTGGCCTTTTCTTTGGTTTTGTGTATCCGATCCCGTAGGGATCAGGCTTCCGATAACAAACAGAGCGCAGGGAAGGGGCACTCATAAACTTTTAAGTACATGAAAGTTCAGTATTTATTATTGGCTCTCCAGGTGCAACCCCCTTCATAGCATTCTCGATTTAATTTAAGAATGTCCCATATGTTTTCCTTTATATATTCCATGGCGTCATACTTTAACAAAAGCGCTTTTAACTCTTTATCATGAACCATTTCAATAAGTGAAATGCCTCTCATATTGCTGACATTAGCATTAGCGCTACGTTATAGTAATAATTTTGCGATCTCCAAGCTATTATCTTGGGCATCCACTTCAGCACCATGCCCTAAAAGTATCACAACAGCTTCAAACTTGTTTTTTCTGCCTGCTTGAAATAAGCCGGTCCGGCCATCCAGATCGCGTGAATTCACATTGTCACTATTTAATATCAATCGTTTTAAAAATTCCGAACTCGCTAATCGGCAGGCATACATAAGCACATTTTGGCCATTATTTTAAGATGGGTTCTAAATAATCTGCCCAACCTGGGGAGGGTTGCGTTTCAATGGCGTATTTTTTTAATTCATCTAGATCTACAGCATCTCCATTTACAATGAAATCGGTTTTCATATTTTTAACTAATTTTTCAGCAGCAATCAATAATGGAACTTTCCGAATATCAAATCCCATTAGCGATGCCATACAGATATCGGTCAGGTACGAATTACTGGAAAAACAGATTATACCCAACGGTAACGGTACTGGAGTTAATGGGCCATCACCCTGACCAGCGATGATTCCATCACAAAGAGAATAAATTACTCTTTGGGGTTTTGAACTTATCTTACAATCTTGTGTCCCATAAACAGCAATTTTATTGATATCCAGCACCATTCTCCAAGTTGTATCATTTCCATACCAGCCTGCAGCTAATTGATGAACACTCCCTGGAAAAGACAATCTCCAAAAAAATGATGACAATTTCCGCCAAAATCTGTAGCCTTTTTTTCCTTGACGTCGGTTGGCGCTGTCCAATGCAAGTTCAGACCAATATCTTAGTTTATTGCGTCCAGGGTAACAATCCCCGCCCCTGCCAGTCCCCCCAATACGGTGGTGAGGCAAAAAATCCTTATCACCATTCAGACCGACAAGATTCTTTATTGCACCTGTTATACCTACCTTTTGGTGAGTTTTTATTTTCGGCAATGAAATAACTATATCTGCTTCAAACAGTTCCTTGGTGATACAGTACTTGTGAAATCCGGGTCCATGTGAATCAGCCAACCGATCAGGATTATAGCAAGTGACCCTAAAAGGATTTGACGAAGCGGATGAAATGGATTCAAGAAAACTATCCTTACCCGTATCGAAGATCTGATAGTTATCATATGCGTTAATTTCTGATCTGGAACTGTTTTGGGCAGGACTGAAAATGGTTCGTCGAAAATCTACGATTTTGATTGGGATATTATATTTTCTGATCAGCTGGTTAATGCGGTCAACAAAAAATTCATTAACAATACCACTCCAATCGCAGCCCTGAATGGGTGCATCGCCAATAATAACACTATCCGGATCCATTCTTAAAATGACTTCAACGGCTGCAAGAAGAAAGGATTCATGTGTTCTAAGACATATTTCATCAGTCTCCCTGATGGAATGGCGAACCCAATTGGGTTTCAATAAAACTGTTTTCCCTTCAATATTTTCCTCTGATAACCATCTGCGGGTGAATTCTGATAGAGTATCTATTAAATAATCGTGGTCAGAATATATTTTTTTTAACACATCGACGGTTCTATCCGCGGCGCCTGAAAATACTGTCCTTATATCAACAAATGAATTCATCTTTTTATGGCTCCTGATTAAATCCGCTCATTGATCGGTGGTCATGAATTCAAAATTCAAGGACGTTAGCAAATGCAGCTTGTATTTATGCTTCATTGATTCTTGCTGAGCGTGGCATACAAAATATCGCTATCAGAACATTGGAAATATGTCAATTTATAACCCGATTCCAATGAATTATCAATTTGACACACAAACATTGATTTGACATACTTGGTGATAAAAAAAATGAGCTCATATCATATTTTCTTTCCATTTTCAAAACAACATATTGTTTGACAATAACATCTGGAAAGATAGTAGTAATTTTAAATATCAAGGCCATTAAAGCAGTATATGGGATTGAAAACTTCTTTAATATGTTCTTCAATTTTCATTAAATTATTTCTATCGCTAAGAAAGCAGCGGAGTTCTTTATATGGGTTTAAAAACATCGATAAGAAATATTGCATTACATTTAAAAGCAAAATATTATTTGCATTTTCAGCAGAAAGCATTCGTCGGTTCACGCCAATGGCTGATTGCCACTGAGCAAAAATACGGCGGTTTTACGACAAATGTCCCTATGACAAAGACAAGCCCAAAAGATCCTCGATCGCAATCAAAAATTGACCAAGAAGGCATGACGGGCGGTGATCGAATGCTATATCATGGCTATGCTGACAAATACTCTGAGTACTTATCCCATTTTTTTAATTCGAGCCAGAAAATTACGCTGATTGAATGCGGCATCCTTCAAGGGACCGGATTAGCCATTTGGTGTGATCTGTTTCCTGACGCCCATATCATCGGTTTGGATATCGACCTTGGGCATTCAAAAAATAATATGGAAAATCTCAATTCTCTTGGAGCGTTCAAAAAAAACAGTCCCGAACTCTATGAATTCGACCAATTCGCTGATAATTCAGCTTATCTGGAGACCATTCTAAAAGGAGAGGTTATCAGTATTTTTATCGATGATGGTTTCCATTCCATTGAAAGTATCTTAAAAACAATGCAAAGCGTCAAACCCCATCTGGCCAATCATTTTGTCTACTTCGTTGAAGACAACAAAGAGGTGCACGCCAATATCCGTGATACCTATCCTGATTTTTTTGTGGATAGTCACGGCGAATTGACAATTGTCACCAGAAGAATGTCAGATGGTTAATGCATAGGGTAGGAATAAAATTATGATTTAATGGATGGCCCGCCAATCGGGGATTATGAGGTCGTCTATGCTTTTCCAATATCTAAACGCGGAAATCTTATATTTTTGATGGAAAAAATGAATAGAAGCATAGAAGATCCCTTTGATCGCGACTTTATTCGCACATTGACCGCAACTGCCCATTGATCGCCCGCACCTATAGAATTTCTGAGTTGATCGTCAATAAGCTTGCAGTGGTATCTGCTATGTTTCAATATCCATAACATGTCGTATTTACAATGCGATTGGCACAAAGTCTCCAGTTTGATATATTTGGAATTGAATCAAGCTCCTATCTTTTAATTTCTATCCAAATCATCCCACGGGGCATGGAGGCTAAAAATGAAACACATTATTACTCTTTGCGCATTCATCCTCACCCTCACATCTGCTCATGTTTTGGAAGCCACTACTGTCTATCTGTCCGATGGAACGACGGTGTTGTCCCCAACAACGGAAAACAGCTTCAATCCTCTTCCCGTTCTTTTTATCCATGGGCATGGATTGGGAACCAATAGCAGCAGCGGTTTCCATTTTCGAAAGAATTGGTGGGGTGAGCCTTCAGGCGCTGCAGGCCATTGCCGTGGATACATTGGGAGATTTCCATGCCACTACCGCGCCGAACCAGATGTTACGGCAATTCTTCGTTGAGCAATTGGTCAGTTTGCTCCGGGGTTTTAGCCCGCAGCTTGTGGCCTATCGGAGGGGAGTATCGGGTAGCGAAGAAACCACTGAAAATTTTTCCATCGGGGACACTGTCAAACAAGTTGTGTTCAAACTGAGCTGGCAGAGAGGCCGGAGCTTTGATTTTCGCATTGAAAAGGATGGTCTCGATGTGACCTCATTGGGCAAGGTCCGCCAAGGTCCGTTTTATCGAATTTTGGCTCTGGATTTGCCGGCAAAGTTTCAGGGCCATATTATAAAACCGGGTGGAAAGTGGCATATGCGAATCCGGGGAAAGAAAGACGCCGCTTACGAAGCTGCCGTAATCGTGGACGAAACCAAACTGAAATACGACCTGGCGTTTGGGTCAGGGTTTTATCGCGCTGGCGAAGCTTTGGACCTTAAACTGCACATTTTTGCTGAAGGAAGGCCGGTTTCGGACAATTTGCAGGTGACTGCAACATCGCTAAGGATATATAGCCGCGCCCCTGGCCGAAGATACGATCCGGAACATCGTCCGCAGGATCGAGTAGCACTGCACTACGGCCGTCGACGACTGCACCGGCGGTCCATAGAAATTCGTTTTACTCCAACACCTTTGGCCAGTTTTGGTCAGCCTTTTCAATGAATCCGGGAATGTCCTTCATCCATTTTTTTTGAATTTCTTCGTTGTAGTTCAAATAGAGTTTGCCATCCACGATCTTCCAGGCATTGACCGGGTCGACTTTGGCGGTGGAACCCATCGCCACGGCATAGGCTCAGTATCCGCCGTACTGGGGGGCGTATTTTTCAGGATCGGCTTTAAAGGCGGCCAGATGCTCACCCTTGGAAAATCTCCAGGTGGCGCCCATCCACTTGTATTGGAAGTCGCCGCTTCCTTTTACCGGCCGGCCCTGTGTAAAATAGGCCACCACGTCATAACCCTTGACCGCCAATCCGCGCCAGTTTTTCAATATCGGGCTTTTGGCCCAGGCAGTACCGGTGCCGAATAGGAAAAGCAGGCTCAGGATAATTCCCAGATAGTAAATTTGCTTTGGTTTTCTCATGATTACCCCTCATTTTTCGATTGCTGTTCAATGCCTTAGACGTTGGATACGGTTTAACAAGGGACACGGGGTCGCGTCACCTGAAATGCAGACGTTAGGCCAGCGACTGGATCCGATCGAGCAGATAATCCACTTCCTCGGTGGTATTGCCTGGATAAAATGCGAAGCGGACATAGCGTTGCCCGTCCATCTTTGGATGCATGCAGGCTGAAATGAGCACACTGTCCTCTTTTAGGTTGGCAATGACCTTTTTTGCACTGGTGGATTCAGGTACCTCCAAAATGTAGGCACTGTCGGATTGGGCTTTTGCATCTGAAAAAAGGGAAAACCTGGAAACGGTACTTTTCCCATTTAAATCAAAAGCGTCCCGGATCTTGGATTGGGCCGCCTTGCAGGCCGTATCAAGGGCTGTTAGGCGTCCTCTGTTGTCGTCCAAAAAGTATGTCAAGGCACTGTCGAGCTTCAAAAGGTGGCGGACATGGTTGGTGCGCTGCTCACCTGAGGTGACCCGGCTATCCACATATTCCGCAAAGGTGGGACTATCATATATCGTATCGGCTCCAACAGATTTCGTACGTTTCAGAGCAAGGTCGTTGAAGACGATCAGGGAGCCCGAATTCTGCGCCTGGTGGAATTCGTCGTTGGGGCCGTCATACGGCAGGCCCTGTTTTCTCAGGGAAAAGAAGAAAACATCCGGCAAGGTTTCGGCCATGGATTCGTTCCAATCGGCGGAGAACAACCTTAACGATGCGGCATCGGCGACGATGAGGGTTTTGCTCCGGGCGGCGTTGCGGCGATGGACGATCTCTCCGATCCTTTCGCGTATCCCGGTGGAGGTGCTGTTCCATGAGACCCACAATGTGTCGAATCGGTTATCCTTGAAATACTGCTCTAGTTTCTCAACTTCCTCTGCAGCGTTTACGGTTAATGCGCTTCCCAACGCTATGTTGAAGGGGGTCTCAAAGGCGACACCTTTTTGTTTCTCCAATGCTTTGGCCGCGGAGAATTTGTTGAAGCCCACATAGTTCTCCGTGTCGACAATGGCATTGCGGCCCGCTTGGTCAGGGCAGAGAAAATTGACCAGCAACTCAATGGTTCGCTTGCCTGAATCGGCAATGCCCATATGCCATCTGTCCCGCTCGTCCCCGGGCAGACAGAGCAGATCAAAAAGCTGTTGGCGCACCGCTTCATGCTTTTCCTTCAAAGCGGCCGGATTCCCGAGGAGGTTGGAGACATCCCCTGCTTTTTCACTCCGGCGCAGCGCCTCTTCAACAAAAGGAAACATCCTGTTCTGGGCAGTCTGCAAATCGGCTTTCGGTTCCATTGATAAAGATTCTTTGGCCATAGCTGTTTACTCCTTGTTCAATTGTTTGGCGGTATCAAAAATATGATCAAACAGTTCGTCAATATCCTCGGGTTCGGTATCGGGATTGGTCGCCACGTAGCGCAGCGCAAGGTTCCCGTTCCAATAACCGTAGTTAATCAGGGCCTTACCGCTCTTGCGCATACTCTCGCGCAACCGAAGGTTAAATTTATCCACTTCGACGCTGTTTTGGTTCCGGTAACGGAAACAAACGGCCACCGACTGGGGCTGCGCGAGAAGCTCCAGCCGGGGGCTCTCATCTACTTTAGCTTTGGCATACCGTGCCAAGGCCACTAGCTTATCCATGCGCTCGGCAAGTCCCGCATCGCCAAAATAGCGCCATGCCAGCCACAGCTTAAGCGCATCAACCCGGCGTCCGCATTGAATGGACGATTTTCCAAGATCATAACACTCGGTATCGTTGTCATGGTAAAGGTACTGGGTATCCATGTCGGTAAGGTTGCGCAACAGCCGCCCCTTCTCCTTTACCAGGAGCACTGAGCACATCAGGGGAATATTCATCAGTTTATGCGGATCCATGGTAAAGGAATCGGCCCGATCAAGCCCTTTGAGCAGTTTGCGGTGGTTCCGGCTTAGGATCATCGGGCCGCCAAAAGCGCCGTCTACATGGACCCATAGGTTGTGCTTTTCAGCCACCTCCACAATCTCTTCGATCGGGTCGTAGGCCCCCAGGAGCGTCGTACCCGCAGTGGCTCCGATAAAAAATGGTGTCGCCCCCTGGCTGACGGAGTCTTGAATGGCCGCATCCAGGGCCTCAGGTCGCATGCAGCCGTTTTGATCTGTGGATATTTTACAGACCTGGTCGGAGCCGATACCCAGTAGATTGGCAGCGGTGTCAAAGGAATAATGGGATTGCTCGGAGACAAATGCGGTGAGCCGGGTGCACCCGCACGCCCCCTTTGCTTTGATATCGGGACAGGCCTTATTGCGGGCACTGAACATGGCAACTAAATTGGCGTTGCTGCCTCCGGTAAGAAAGGTGCCGTCGCCGCTGTCAAAACCGACCAGTTTGTTCAATTTGCCGATAAGGGCCATTTCGATCAGGGTGGCAACCGGTGCGACCTCGTATGTATACATGCTGGTGTTGGTCAGCGCGGTGATGATCTCACCCACCAAAGCTGGAAAATTGAGTCCTCCGTATAGCTGGTTGACAAATTGGCGGTTGTCGGTATTCACACTGTATTTGAGGTAGGTTTCAATATCCTTGATCAATGCATCACCGGAAACGCCTTCGCCCGGCAGGGTCAGATCGACCTCCTCTTTCAAGGCATCGGCCGACAAATATCGGACGACGGGCTGGTCTGCATTTCCAGTATCGGACAGAACATGCTGTTTCACCAATTCGAATACTTTTTCCAGGATCAACTGCTTCTCGTTATTCAAAACCTGCTCCAGTAGATAGATGTTGTTTCTATTGCGTGCCCAAAAGCCGGTACAGTGTTTGCCGCCGAAACCAGATGATCGTCAAAGCAGCAATGATGCTGGCCACAGCCAGCATAAAAAGCGTCGCATCCTGTTTTAGCATGCCGTTTTCGGTCCATTGCACCACGATCCCCAAAGGTGTGAACAAATGAAAAAATAGCGCACCGCTCAAGACACCGATGGTGATGATGGCGCCATAAATTTGGAACCGGGGGATCAGCAGCAATACGGCTGCGATCAGTTCCACCGTTCCAATGAGAAATCGGCCATAGGGTTCGAAAATACCGATACCGAGGAATTCGCCCACGGTGATAAAGATATGGCGCGACTCGGCTGCGCCACTGAACTTAAAAAACAGGGAAGGTATAAATACCACAAGGGATATAAACAGGGCCAACGGCCACGGGATGTATTTGCTCAAGGCCTTCATGTTCATTTCTTCTCAGATTTTATCGTTGCCCCACCTGGGAACCTTTAGAAACGGACTATAGGACCACGCGGTAAAAAAAGTCAATTAAGCACCCATTTTAGTTTATCTCGGGCAGGCCGCCTTTCAATCGAACCTTTGACATTTACCGTGGTAGCTGCGATCAACATCAATTTATTTTCGGCCGCAAGGCACTCTGGGGCCGGTCAATCGGCGACGCCGTTGTAGGTGCCGGCCTGTTTAAGCGCCGAAATCATCTTGTCCACCGTGATCACCGCAGGATCGTAAACCACCGTATTGATTTCGCGGGATTTGTGCCATCCGCGGGTCACTTTGTAAACACCGGGCAGCCCGTCCAGGGCTGCTTTACCCACATCATATCAGGCTACATAAAAGACGACTTGGGCTGTATCGGCCGACTGGACGGTGGTGGCGGACGTCCAGGTCCCGATAACAAACAGCCCGGTGGAAAGCAACAGCAGAATCTTTTTCATCATGTCCATCCTCTCTTTTTGTCTTAAACCCAGCCTTCCTCTCCGCAGAATACTATTTAAACAGTTTCGCATACTAAGACCGCAATTTAAGAATGTCTTAAAGGTCGTGTAAAGATTATGTAAAGAATCCCCGATAGAACTGCAGAACCAACCCTTCGGGAACTGCAGTATATCAACCAAAGCATGTCGAATGTCGAAGTATGGTATCGTTGCGCTGTGGATTAATGGGCAGGGTGAACCATGTTTCAATAAACCCTTCATCCAATTCCGCCCTTCCCCAGCCGCCGTGGGTCACATAGTTGACATTTTCAGGGACCTGTTGGGTCGTCACCGCTTGCTCTTCCACCGCGGCAGCGATGGTGCCCACAATTTCGTTCACTACCTGAATGACTTTCGCGATGATCTGCATCTCGTTGATGGTGGATTCGCTCGAGGATTGGATGGCGGCGGTTTTCTGACGGAAGTCTTCCGACGCTATATTGGCCTGACGGGCCAGCTTGCGCTATTTGATAAATTGTTTTTTCATTACCGCATGATGTGAATTCCCAGATCTAACCGTCCGGTTTCAGGCTGCTGACGCGGCTGACGGTCAAGGTGGCGGCGCCCCAATTTTGTTCCACCACACCTTCGAGGAGATAGGGGCGGCCCCGGTTGAGCAGATGGCAAAAACGGTTGTAGGCCTTTGGGAAAAAGGTGGTCTCCACAATGCCGGTTTCATCTTCAAAGGTGAGAAACTCCATGGGATCGCCGCCTTTGGTGTGGACCACTTTGCCGGTGATCAGCCAGCCGGCAAAGCGAACCCGACGACCCAGACGGTCGGGCAGCGCTGCCGCCGTGACAGCGCGTGACCGGCGCACGGTTTTTTTAAAAAGGGTCATGGGGTGTTGGCGGCATAAAAAGCCCAACACCTTGAACTCCCGACGCAGGCGGTCCTGGGGATCATGGGGCGGCAGTGGCGGTGGTGCCGACTGCCCGGTTGGGGTGTCGAACAGCGATGGCGCTTGATTTGGGTCTGTGCGCCGGCTTTGCCACTGGGCCAGTTGCCACATTAGCTGGGCCCGGGAATAAGCGCCGGCCAGGCTGTCCAGTGCACCGCAATGGATCAAGGCCCGTGCCTCATCGTTATGGGGATGCACCCGGTTGAAAAAATCCTCCGGATTTTCGAAAAGCTTTTGGTTGCGCTGCAAGACAATGCGTTGCCGGGTGTCGGCGCCCAATCCCTTGACGGCCATTAATCCCACGCGCATGCGCCCCTGATGACCCGTCCAGCGAATTTCGCTTTCACACAGATCCGGACCCAGGAGGGTTACGCCCAGGCGGCGTGCTTCGGATACATAGGCAAAGGTGCTGTAAAAACCGCCTTGGTTGCTGATCACTGCCGCCATGAACTCGGCGGGGAAGTGGTTTTTCAGATAAGCGGCCTGGAAAGATACTCTGGCGTAAGAGGCGCTGTGGGGCTTGCAAAAGGAGTAGCCCGAAAAGCTCATCATCATGGACCAAACGGCTTCGATTTGGCGGGTACCGACCCCGTTTTTACGGGCCCCGGAAACAAAGCGTTGGTAAAAATCACGGAGTTGATGTTCGCGGTCTTTTTTGGACATCACTTTGCGCAGGCCGTCGGCCTCGGCATCGTCAAAATCGGCCAGGGCCATGGCCGCCCGGGAGACATCTTCCTGGTAGACCATGATACCGAAGGTTTCGGCCAACACATCGGTCAGTAAGGGATGGATCGGTTCCCAGGGGCCGCCGTGGAGCCTGCGGATGTACTCCTGGATGCAATCGTTGGCCGCCGGTCGGATGATGCTGGAATGGATGACCAGGTGATCGAAATCGCCCACCCCGGCCTTTTGGTGGAGCAGCCGCATGGCCGGGCTTTCGATATAAAAACAGCCCATGGTGCGGCCCTGGGCGATCAAGGCTTGGGTTTCCGGGTCATCTTCGGGTTCCCATCGGTTTTCGTTAAAGGTCACGCCGTTCGAACGAACGTTATCAATGGCGTCGCGAATGACACCGAGGCTGCGGTTGCCCAGCAGGTCGATTTTAACCAGACCCGCATCTTCCGTGCTCTCTTTTTCCCATTGGATGATGGGCACCCCCTTGGCGGCGCGCTGCACCGGTACATAGTGGCAGATGGGTTCGGGCGTGATCACCACTCCGCCGGGGTGCACGGACAAGTAGCGCGGCATGCCGATGAGCCGCTGGGCCAGGGCGAGGATTTCGGGCCAGGGATGGATAAATTTTAATGCTTTGGCTTCGGGGCGTTGCCGCAGATCAGACAGTAGATCGGCACGCCCGTCGGTCAAGCGCCAGAACCAGGGCAGGCGTTTGGTGACCCTGCTGATTTCAGATTCGGTGAGCCCGAATACTTTGGCAGTCTCCCGCACCGCCATACGGGGTTGGAACAGGATGTGACTGGAGACCATGGCGGCATGTCGGCCGTGCTGATCCAGAACGGTCTGGATGACGTCGTCGCGTTCATCCCAGGCAAAATCCACATCGATGTCGGGCGCGTCCTTGCGCCCGGGATTTAAAAAGCGCCCGAAATAGAGATTGTGCTTGACCGGACAGACATTGGTGATGCCCAGGCAGTAGGCGACCAGGGACGCCGCCCCTGAACCGCGGCCGCAGGTGCGCGGGCTGCGCTGAACAATCTCACGCACCAGCAAAAAGTAGGCACTGAATTTCATTCGCGCGATGATGGCCAGTTCATGTTCCAACCGCTCCACCACCGGTTCGGGCAGGCCCGCCCCGTAGCGTTGACGGGCACCGGAATAGGCGGCCCGGCGCAGCGCTTCGGGGGCGGGCCGGTTTTGATCATCCGACCACGGCGGCATCACCAGGCCGAATTGCGGGCCCCGAAAGGCGAGCCGGGCGGCGATCTGGGCGGTATTGTCCAGCGCTTGGGGGCAGGGGGCAAAGCGTCGGGCGTATTCATGGGGCGGCGCCAGCCAGGCATTGGCCGGCGCCACCTGGGCGGGTGACAACCGCTCGATGGTGGTGTTGCCTTCAATGGCGCGCAGCAAACAGTGCAGCGAGTGGTCGCCGGGGTGCAAAAAAAAGCTGCCCGGTGTGGCCACCAGGGGAACATCGTGCGCTTGGGCCCATTGGCGCAATGGTTGGATTGCCGCCACCGGCGTGCGGGGCATGGCGGCGGCCAGATGGACACCGGCTTGGTGCCAGTGGGTCAGCAGCTTTACGTTGGCGGTGAGGACCACCAGGCCCTGTGCCAGTGGGGGCAGGTCCCGGCGCAGGTCAAATTGCGCATCCATGTGGCGCCGGGTGATCAGTCGGCACAGATGGCGGTAGCCTGTATCATCGGCCACCAAGCAGACCGCCCGGCGGCTGCTGTGGGGATCGGTGAGTTCAGCCCCCACAATAGGCGTCACTCCTTCCCGTTGGCAGGCTGCTAAAAAAGGCCATAAACCGTACAGGTTGTCGGTGTCGGTCAGCGCCAGGCGGTCATAGCCCAATTGACGGGCGCGACGGCACAACGCTTTGATGGAGGCGGTGCCCCACATGAGGGAGTAGTGGGATCGAGTGGTTAAGGGAATCATGGATGAAGCTCCAAACTGCGCCCCATTCGCACGCCGGCAGCCCCAAACCGATTTCGAACTTTGTCCATCACGGCGACCAGGTTCTGCTGGCGGACGGCGGCTTGACGGTCATCGTCAAACAGGGGCAATTGGGCCGGCGGATAGACCAATCGGTCCACCTTCAGACGCAGATGGCGCAACCGCGTGCGTCGTTGCCATGCCGATGTCAATGCACGGCGGGCAAAGGGAAAAATGGCCAGGTCGTTGGCCGTGGCCGGCTGGATACGTATCTGACGGGTGCACCGACGTCCATCGCTGTAATCGATGGTGATGCAGACGCGGCGGGCCGCACGGCCCTGGCGGCGCAGGCTGCGGCCGGCCGTTTCCACCAAGGTGTACAAAACGCCTTCCACCGTAGTCGGCAAGTTGGTGTCGGTGCCAAAGGCATGATCCAAGGTCACCTGGGGTGGGCGTTGGCCCAGCGGTAAAACCGGTGCCGTATCGACACCGCGCAGGGCCTTGGCCAGAAATTCGGCCCGGCGACCCAGTGCCGTTTCCAGGTGGGCGGCATGCAGCGCTGTCACCTGGTGGACGCGGGTCAGGTTGAATTCGCGCAGGCGGATCAGGTCTCCGGTTTCCAGACCGGGAATCAGCCAGACGGGCAGCGGCGCCAGAAAGGCTGTTTCGTCACCCGGGGCTACAATGTACTCGCCCAGGGGCTTGACCAGGCGTGAGGCCACCTTGGCCACCAGTTTGTTGGCGGCCAGGGACCAGATGGGATCCAGGCCCAGCGCTTTGCGGGCCTGACGGCGCAAGCGCCAGGCCACGTCGACGGCCGGCCCGAACAGACGGCTGGTGCCGGTGACATCCACAAACAGGTGACCGTCGTCTTCGCCCCGTTCGATGCGGGGCGAAAAGGGCAGGGCCTGGCGCACCAGGTCGGTCATGGCTTGTTCGTAGCGGGCCTTGTGGGGCGGCCGAATGTGCACGTCCCGGCACAGGCGGCGCGCCCGGCGCAGCGCCATGCCTTTGCGGATGCCGGCGCGATAGGCCTCTTCACTCATATCATATACGGTGGCCCGCGCGGCACCTTCCGGTGCGATGATCACCGGCCGATTTTTCAGCCGCCCATCGGTCAAGCGCTCCACGGCCACGGCAAAATCGGCGACGTTGATATGGATGATGGAACGGTTCATGATGATGCAATGTCGTTTTCAGAGCTGCCGATCCGGGTAAAGAGGGGCGCTCATTTTTGTAAAGCTATCAGTAGGTTACACTTAAAACTTAGACGACGTACACAAGCCGTCACTCCTTTAAAGCACCACAGCAAAGTCTTGGGCCGCCAACTGCTCCTTGAGTATTTTGGCATTGTGCGGCGCTTGGGCGCGGACATGATTGTTGAAAAAGACGATGCCGGTGCGTGCCTGGGCGGCCATTTTGGGGATCGTGGCGCTGCTCCAGGGTTGCAATTCGTCAGGGCTGTAATCGTAATCGAACTGTTTTTGCAGATTGCCCGAACGCCAGCCGCCGGCGTTGCGGCCGTGGAAGCGCAGGTAGAACAGGTCGGGGTTGGTAACCACATCCAGGCAGGGAAACAGATGGGGCAGATTCGGCACGTCCACCGTTACCAGGGTGACGCCACGGCTTTGCAGGTCGGAAAAGACCTTGTCGACGGCCCAGGAGCGGTGACGAAACTCCACGGCCAACGGGAGTCCTGTGAGTTTGTCCAATAATTGAGACAGATAGAGGCGGTGCGCACGCTGCCGGTCAAAAGAGGGCGGCAACTGGATTAAGACGGCCGACAGCCGGCGGTTTTGGGTCAACGGCGCGATGCCTTCACGAAATTGAGTAGCCTGGCCTCGCCAGTCGTGCGGGTCGATTTCGTGGGTCAGGGTGCGGGTCAGTTTGGCGGCAAAACCGAAATCAGCAGGCACTTTGGGTACCATGCGCTCCAGGGCGGCGGCTTTGGGCATCTGGTACCAGGTGTAGTTGAGTTCGGTGATGGGAAAGTGTCGGCAGTACTGGGTCAGCATCTCCCGTGCCGGTGTGTCGGGCGGGTAAAACCCGGCGTTGATCCACTCCGGATAGGAATAGCCGCTGGTGCCCACCCGCAACCGGCAAGGGGGTGATGACGGACTTTCCTTTTTTTTTGTCATGCTATCTATTCCTAACCGCCCGGCACTGCCGGGGTTGACCGCCAAACCCCAATCTTAAAATCCAAATGTCAAATGAATGTATTTTGTCCATTTTATAAAAAATCAGACCCTATCCGCCATTTGACATTTGGATTTTGAGCTTTGGCATTGTGAAGCCGGAGAAAGCAAATGCGATCGCATTCGGCTGAGAACTGTTTCAAAAAGTGTCGACGGTAAACCGCTTATGGGGCTTCACGAAGCCTTTTCCCAGAGGGCGCTGTTGGGACCACGTTGCAGCCCCACCACCTTGCCCTGTACCAGCACTTCATCAAACCCGTAGCGCATTACCGGGTAGTCCGGGTTCTCGGGCCGCAGTTCAATGTGGTCGGCGCGCAGAAAGAAGCGCTTGATCGTGGCCTCTTCGTTGTACACCAGAGCCGCCACGATTTCACCGTTCTGGGCATACTGGCGCGGCTGGCAGATGGCCAGGTCGCCGTCCAGGATGCCTGAATCGCGCATGGAGTCGCCGCGGATCTGGAGGACAAACAGGTTGTCGCCGGTAAATACAGCACCGTCCACAACGATGCTGCCGTCCCACTCCTGCTGGGCGTACATGGGCAGCCCCGCCGTGATCTGTCCGATGATGGGAATTTCACGCCAGCGGTGGGAGGCGGCGGCCTCCTGAACGCGGTTGAGCAGGTAGATGGTGCGGCTGTAACGCCCCTCGCGCTTGAGATACCCTTTGGCTTCTAATGCCCGCAGGCCCTGGGCCACGGCTGCGTGGCTGATTCCCAGATCGGCGGCGGCTTCACGCAGGCTGGGGGCTTGCCCCTTGCGGTCAATGGTTTGTTGCAGGTAGTCTAGAAGCTGCTGTTGTTTGGGGGTTGGATCGGTTCGCATGGGCTCTCCTTTTTTTACGGTACAGTGCCATTATAATCGCTATAATGTAAATGTCAATGTAAAGTTATGCATTAAAAATAAATTAACATTACAGTACGGGGGCCCCTTTACAGAAGCGGGGTGAGAAGCTATGATCCTGTCGAATTTTGAATGGATCTGTGATGCAGCAGGATAGACGCATGGCCCAGCGACGCAAGGCATTTGATATCGACCAATTTGTAGCGACTCTCACCGCGGCCTCCGGGGATTGGCAGGCACCGATCATCACCTTTATCGCCAATCGGGGGGCCACGCCATTTGAGATCTTGGTTTCCACCCTATTATCGTTGCGGACCAAGGATGAGGTGACGGCTGCGGCCGCGGCCCGTCTTTTTGACCGAGCCCGCACCCCTGAACAGATGCTGGCCCTGGGCGAACAGGCGACGGCCCGGTTGATCTATCCCGTGGGGTTTTATCCCACCAAGGCCAAGCGGCTGATGGCGATCAGCCGCATCTTGTTGGATCAATATCAGGGCATGGTGCCGGATACCCTTGAGGCATTGCTGGAACTGCCGGGGGTGGGACGCAAAACCGCTAACCTTGTAATGGTCGAAGGTTTTAAAAAAGATGCCATCTGCGTGGACACGCATGTGCACCGCATCAGTAACCGCATCGGCTACGTCGACACCAAAACACCGGATCAAACCGAATCCGCCCTGAGGGACCAACTACCGCGCAGGCACTGGATCGGGTATAATGAATTGCTGGTGGCTTTTGGGCAGGTGATCTGCCGGCCGGTATCACCATTTTGCAGCAAGTGCCCCGTGTCCGCCATGTGCCCGCGCCTGGGCGTCAAAACCCGTCGATAGCTAAAAACAGAAAAGGATAGGTCATGGCCCAACAACGGATCAAGCTCATCTCCTGGAACGTCAATGGATTACGCGCGGTTTGGCGGAAAGATTTTCTGAAAACGGTTCAAGTCCTGGACGCTGATGTGTTGGCGCTTCAGGAGACCAAGCTTCAAGATGCGCAGCTCACCGAGGCCATGCGTACCATTGACGGCTACGCATCATACTTTTCTTTTTCTACCGTTAAAAAGGGATACAGCGGGGTGGCCGGCTATACGCGCACCGCTCCCAAAAATGTCAGCCACGGTATGGGGCTGGAACGCTTTGATACCGAAGGGCGTATTCTCGAAATGGACATGGGTGCTTTTATTTATTTTAACATTTACTTTCCCAACGGCCAGATGAGTGATGCGCGCTTGCAATATAAACTGGACTTCTACGAATCCTTTTTTGCTTATGCCAATGCGTTGCGTGATAAGGGGCGCAGCCTGGTGATCAGCGGCGATTTTAATACGGCTCACACTGAGATCGACTTGAAAAATCCCAAGGCCAATGAAAAACGCTCGGGATTTTTGCGCATCGAACGTGACTGGCTGGATCGCATCGTCGCCGACGGTTATGTGGACACCTTCCGGTGTCTCTATCCCGAAACCGTGAAGTACTCCTGGTGGAGCTATCGTTTCAAAGCCCGCGAGAGAAATGCCGGATGGCGCATCGATTATTTTTTTGTCACCCAGGATGTGATGGACAAAGGCTGGGTGAAGGAGGCATGGATCGACAATGAAATTTATGGATCAGACCACTGCCCGGTGGGGTTGATTTTGGAGATATAAAATAGCGCGGATAGCTGATATGTCTGTCTTCCCGTGCACCCATTTTGATATTGACAGCGATGTCTGTTAAAAATAATACTATGAGCAGTAAAACCCCATTAAAATGATTGTTTATACGTCAGTAGGGTAGTCCGTCACGGAAAGTCAAATTCGATTTCAAATTGATAATGGGATGAAATATGCCGACACAACCCACCTACGACCAATTGTCCAAGAAAGTTAACGATCTTAATGAGCGCATGGAAATTTACCGTGCCCTGGTGCACAACATCCCGGACCTGCTTTATCGAACAGATCTTCAAGGCAATGTTACCTATGTTTCACCCTCCCTCCTTAAATTGTCAGGTCATACCAAAGAGGATGCCATAGGCAATAATATGGCGGATACGGTGTATGTCCATCCGGAAGAGCGCGAGATTTTCCTAAAAAAGTTGCAGGAGACCGGGCACGTCACCAATTTTCAAGCTCAGCTAAAGCGCAAGGATGGCTCGCTGTGGTGGGCATCGACCAATGCCCATTTTTTGAAAGATGCGGCGGGCAACGTTATCGGCGTTGAAGGAATTACGCGCGATATCACCGAGCTAAAGACGGCAGAAGCGGCGCTGCGAAAAAGTGAGGAGCGGTTTCGATTGGTTTTTCATACCAGCCCGGACGCTATAAGTTTGACCCGAGCGGCTGATGGTATTTATATCGATATTAACGAAGGTTTTACCAAAAATATGGGATATGCGCGCAAGGATGTCATTGGAAAGAGTTCACTTGCCTTGAAAATTTGGAAAAACCCGGAAGACCGCAGATATCTGATCGATGAATTGGCCAAAAAGGGTTATGTGGAGAACCTGGAGACTGAATTTGTTGCCAATGATGGCACAACTATTATCGGTTTGATGTCTGCCCGGATCATGAAAATCGATGAAGAAGATATCATTCTTTCAATTGCGCGCAATATTACCGAGCATAAAAAATTAGAGCAGCAGCTTAACCAGGCCAATAAACTTCAAGCACTTGGAACCCTTGCGGGAGGCATTGCGCACAATTTTAACAATTTGCTAATGGGCATCGCGGGACATGCATCTTTGATTGAGAGCGATCGGGTTGCCGGCCACGAACTGTCTGAACGCGTTAAGGGTATTGAGCAATGCGTTCAAAGCGCTGGGGATTTGACCAAACAACTGCTCGGGTTAGCCCGTGGCGGAAAGTATGAAATTAAGGCCATCGATCTGAACGCGTTGTTGGTCAACAGCGCTAACATTTTCGGACGCACCCGCAAGGAGATACAAATTCACACCAAGGTACATCACGGGCAGGTGGTGGTAGACGCCGATAAGAACCAGATCGAACAAGTATTGTTGAATCTTTTCGTGAACGCTTGGCAGGCGATGCCCGATGGCGGCGATCTCTACCTGGAGACCTTCATCACTACCTTGGATGACGTGTATTGCCAATCGCATCAAATCGATCCGGGCTGCTATTGTAAAGTGTCGGTCACCGATACAGGGATCGGTATGGACAAAGAGACACGCCAACGCGCATTTGATCCGTTTTTTACGACAAAAGAGACAGAGTGCGGTACAGGGCTTGGGTTGGCCTCGGTCTATGGCATCGTGAAGAATCATGGCGGGATGGTCGATGTCCTTAGCGAGGTGAATTGCGGTACAACGGTCAATATCTACTTGCCCGCATCATCAAAAGAAGTCATTACAAAGGTGGTATCCAAAGAAGAACTGATCAAAGGATCGGAAACAATTCTTCTTGTAGATGACGAAGTCATGCTGATCAGCGTGGCCCAGGCTATGCTGGAGAAACTGGGGTATCATGTTTTGGTGTCCACTGATGGGCGGGGGGCGATAGAGATCGTGACCCAGAAGGGAAACGCCATCGATCTGGTCATACTGGATCTCATCATGCCGGGTTTGGACGGTGGCAAGACTTTCGACTGCATTCGCGACCTTCAGCCCAATATGCCCGTGCTTTTATCGAGTGGGTACTCTTTGGAAGGACAGGCTTCCGACATCATCAACAGAGGTTGCAACGGTTTTCTTCAAAAACCGTTCAACATCTTTAAGCTGTCTAAAAAATTAAGGCAAATATTGGATGGTAAATAATGAACACGGCGCTTAGCCGGTCGACAACAGGCATTGCTTGCAAATACCATCTACACGCACATCCACACTATCGATCTGGCCGGGGAAAATCCGCTGTAAAGCATTTACATTCGTAGTGATGCTTTCCGGGGTCAGGCAGTTTATCCGGCCGCAATGACGGCAGTAAAAGTGGGGGTGTCGCTGGTGGTGATCATTGGGTGCCAATCCGAAAAAATTGGCGCGACCGCCGCTGATGCGTTCGACCAATCCTTTTGCTAACAGATTGTCCAGGATGCGATAAACGGTCACCCGGTCGATGGGATGGCGGCGTTGCAAAATTGTAAAGACCTCTTTGGCACTCAATGGTGCGGTGTTGTTGCCGATAATTTCCATTACGCGCATGCGATGGGGGGTGGGGCGCAAGCCGGCGTGGACGAGCATGTCGCTGTAGTTGCATTGATGGCACATGGTTGTCGCGCTATCTCCTATGTATGTTGCTTTAGCGCCAGGCGCGTCCTGCGCCTGACAAGGGCATTACCCCCTTTTTCGATCAGAAAGAAAAGTGCAGCCACCAAAATGATGGCTGCCCCAGAGGTCAGATCAAAACGATAGGCCAGCCATAATCCGCACAGGGTAAAAAGCGTGTTGAGCAGGCTGGCCCACAGCATCATGGCGCCCAGGGATTTGGCGTACCTTTCCACGATATAAGGCGCAATGGTCAGCAGGGCAATGACCAATATCAAGCCCACCACCTGAATGATCATTACAATGGCAACGGCCAACATCGCCATCATACCTATATATAATGGCTGTACCGGTACGCCGCGTACGCGGGCAAACTCTTCATCATAGCCCATGGCCAGCAAGTCATGGTAAAAATAGGCGGTCATCCCCACAAGAACCGCACCCACACACAGCATAATCCATAATTCCGTGTTGGGCACGGTCAGGATGCTGCCGAAAAGGTAGCTCATGAGATCCACATGGTAACCCGGGGTTAAATCCAGCAATATAATACCCAAGGCCATGCCCACAGCCCAGGTGACACCGATGATGGTGTCGGCCCTGTGTTTGGCTTTTAAGGTGACGGTCGCCATGATGATGGCCGCGGTCAGGGCGAAACCGATGGTGCCGATCAGCAATGGCCATCCCATGAAAAAGGCAAGGCCGATGCCGCCATAGGCTGCATGTGCGATGCCGCCGGATAGAAAAACTACCCGCTGCACCACCACCAATGTCCCCATAATACCGCAAATCAGGCTGGTCAATAATCCGGCCATCAAGGCATTGCGCATGAACTCAAAATGCAGGGCTTCGATCATGGTGACTCCTTATGGCCGTGTAACAGGTGATGGGTGAGTCCATGGGTGACCAATTCCACCGGGCAGACCTCTTCGGCCGTACACGGGCACATGGATTCCGGAGATTCGCCGGTGAGTTGTTCGATGGGATGGTAGTGCAGCCGGTGGTTTACACAAGCGACGGATTTGACATGGCTCGAGAGTACCAGCAGGTTGTGGCTGACCACGATGATGGTGATGTTCTTTTTGATGTGTTTCAGCCAATGGTAAAAATCGGTCTCTCCTTTGGTGTCAATGTGGGCTGTGGGCTCATCAAGCAGCAGAATTTTGGGTTCGCACACCAGGGCGCGGGCAATGAATACTCGTTGGCGCTGGCCCCCCGACAACTCGCCCATACGTTCGTGACTATGATCGCCCATTTCCATTTTTTCCAGCGCTTCATGGGCGATAGTCCGGTCTTTGCGGGAGTGACGCATTTGACGGCTACCCGGCTGTAGCTGCCCCATCAACACCACGTCCAGTGCAGAGATGGGAAAGTCGGGATTGATATGGGTGTTTTGGGGTACGTAACCGATATGATGAGAGGCCTGTGCAGGTGGTTGTCCCATCATATGGATGGTGCCGGTATGGGGTTTGAGCAGCCCTAGCATGAGTTTGATCAAAGTGGTTTTGCCGCCCCCATTGGGACCGGTCATGGCCATAAAATCACCGGGTTGGATGATCAGATGGATCTGGTCTAAAATGGATTGCCCATTGTAGGCAAAGGATAAGTTTTCGATCTCAATAACCGGTGCAGCCATTTGCGATCACCTCAATGCCCCTTTGAATTGAATTGCCTGACGGCGTAAATTGGCCGCCCAGTCCAATGCCGATAAATCGGATACAATGATTTTTCCACCCATGATTTGCCAATTAGTGCACACAGTATTTTTGGGGTGCAATGCTGACAAACAACTGGAGCGGTGCGGTGCACGATGCGTGGGGTGTGATGTGCAACAAGATGAATACAAACGATATAATTAAGGAAAAGGAGATGCGAATCATCGGTCACCTGTAAGCGTATCGGGAATCCATTAGCTGGCGCTATGTATGCAACAAAGTTGCATACATAGCGCCATTTTACAATCTTTTTCAGATCGCTCACCGGTGAAAGTTTTTGGCGCTCTGGTCGTCAGCCCAATCAGGGAATTGGTATGACACCACGCATGTTCCCTTTCCTGGTTCAGAGGAGGGCAAATTGAAATCATGCGCCGGGTTATGCCGACCTTCCCCTGGAAGCGGGAACCGCCAATCTGAACTGACCGCTGTCTGAGCCGGCCGACGTGTGGGGTGGAAGGGTCATAAAGTGTTGCGCATTCTGCAGGTTCTGGAGTTTTTTGCAGGTGTTCATACAAAGTTTCTTGGGCTGATGGCGTTTGTGGCATGTTTTACAAGGAGAAGATGTCATCTGACCTCCTTTTGCGGGTAAATAGATTGGTTTTTTTTATGTGAAGCAGTATTCTAAGCCTTAGGACAACTTACCATTACCGGATGACCTAAAGATGACCACAAGATTATCAATTGGTAATCTTGGCAAAAGCGGGTTGCATTGATGAACACCCTTAAATAGGCGACCAAAATGGGGCGCGTTGGCCTGGTGGGTTCAGCCGCTCCTTGTCTGATCTTGATTTCCTACAATTCCATAGTTGCCGTCAGCTTGCCTTCCAAAGTGGCCCGCGCTTTTTCCTGGAATGGGTGCGTTTCAAACCAGATGGCAATTTTTGAGCACGGGGCGCGGATCGATTAAATGGCGATCGAAATACGAATCTGTGTTGCCGTTTTCAAATGCCAGGGACAACAGTTCTGAGAAATGGAAAATAGGCAACGCGTTTCCGGATTGGCTGCGAATTTCAAGGTTCATGTGGCACATGGCACACGCGGTGACAATGCAATCGGCGCCGCAGTGTTTGGCGTTGGCAACAATCTCTTGGACCATATCGCTGACCACATCGGGGCGCACCACTGACAAAAAGGTGCCGCAGCAGCGCGAACTATATCCCCATCTTACCGGTGCAGCGCCCAATCCGGTGAGAATTCGTTCCATTAGACCGTGGTAATTTTTCAAGCGGCGCATCGATGGCGGCCTGGCCAACATGCAACCGTAATATGGTGCAATCCGTAATCCTTTGAGGCAATTGACTCGCCGTTGGTTGATGGCCATCCAATCCACATGCTCCAACACCTCGAAATAATGAATGATCTGAAGATTTTCGTTAGCCGGCCGGCCGAAGCACTCTAAATAGCGTTGCCGGGCAGCGGCATCTTTTTGCAGGCTGATATTGGCCTGCTGGAGTCGCATATTGCAGCTGGGGCAAGCCACCAGCAGGGGACGGTCCGGGGGGGCCAGGGAGAGGTTGCGCATGGCCAGTTGTTCGGCCAGTTCGGCGTTAATGCTGTGCGCCGACGAACTGCCGCAACAATTCCAATCCTCCAGTTCGATCATCCGGATACCCAGATCTTTGGAGATGTCCATCAAGGAGGCATTGTTCTCTTTTGCGGTGGTGGCCAGAGAGCAACCTGGAAAATAGGAATAGCACGTCTCAGTCATCGGTTATTTCTTTCGATTTGGGATGGAAAAGCGATTGGATATCCTGGATTTTCTTGATCCGTGAGGGCAGCAGATCGAGTTTGCGTTTGGCGAGCATTTTTAAACCCACTTGCCAATCCTGCAGCCATCGACGGGTGGTCAGTTTAAAGCGCATCATGATTTCCAATTTGTGGGTTCGCCCGTAATGAGAGATGGAGTCGAGCACGGTTTGATGAAATTTGAGCACATCGGGTTCAGCCACTTCGCCGCCGCGCTGGATGGCCAAGTGGCGCAAGCGGTCCATCAGCGCTGGAATGTCGATGGCCATGGGACACTCCATCGCACAAGTGTTGCATGCCACGCAGACCCAAATGGTGCTGCTGGCCAGGGCTTCATCGATTTCATCGAATTGTAATAAGCGGATGATCGCATTGGGCGCATGGTCCATGGCTTTAATAAACGGACACCCGCCACCGCAACAACGACAGTGAAAACAGCGATGGTAATCGCTTCCCAGACTGGGGCGGCTGTCGTTTTCTGATGGATTTGTGTTCAGCTTGATCGCTTCCATGGCTTGCTCCTGAGTTCAACTTAAGCATCTCCTGCGGATTTGTAAGTCCTTCAATTACAAATGAACCCCAATCCAGTGTGGGAACGATAGATGCCTTGACCTATATCAGGTATCAGGTGGGAAAAAATGGACATCGGAAGGCTAATTGCGCCTATACCAATACCACGCTGAAGGTGCGCCGCTGTCTTGACCGAGCACCATATCCTGCCTGGAAAAGCCGGGTTCCAATAAAAGATCCACCTCCTCGGGTCTCATACCCCGCATCGAACCACGCCAGGGGCGCGGCAGCCAGGCATAGAGCATGTAGCGACCACCGGGTGACAGCAATCGAGCGAGGCTTTGTATATAACGTTCTTGATCGCTGGACTGGAGGGTGAACAAACAGCCGATATCCAGTGCGTAATCATACGGCCCTTTTAAAAAGCGGAGTCCGGCTACATCTCCCACATGAAAATCGATGGAAACCCCGGCAACGCGGGCCTTACGACGCGCAGTGCGGATAGCCTTGGGTGCGAAGTCGATGGCGGTAACCTTCCAGTGGTGTTTGGCCAAAGTGATGGCGTTGGTGCCTGTGCCGCAACCCAAATCCAGGGCACGACCCGGGTGCGCCTGATCTAAGAACGCCATTACTTCCGGGGGCGTGATCTGAGTGTCCCAAGGTGCTCGGTTGCGCCAGTAGCACCACTCAAATCGCCACCATTCAGGTTTGAGCAAATTTAGTAGTTTTTGCACCCAATGGCCTTTACGATTGAATATTTGGCTTTAGCTTGTCAATGCACGCGTCACATTTGGCTTTGCTGAGTTTATCGCTGGCACAATAGTTGAGAAAGGACTGGATCCATGTCTCTCCGGCTCGGGGGCAGGTGAAAATATATTCGATAAAACAGACCAAACGTTCAATGGTGGCAGCGTCAATGGCATGCTCCATTTTGCAGGCAGTATCTTCGGCAGTATCGGAATCGATGTTAAGCACGTTTAAAAGGAATTCTTTGATGACCCCATGACGGTAGGCGATGTCCTTGGCGACCCGCTTTCCTTTGGAGGTGAGGGTAATATAGCTATAGGGCTGATAATTGATATAACCTTTGTCGGCCAAGGCCTTAAGTCCGCCGGTGACTGATCCGCGCTGAATCTCAAGCCGGTCGGCTATCTCTTTGGCGCGGGCCACCTTGTGGGTTTCTTCCAGATCTAAGATGACCTCAAGATAGTTTTCCAAGTTGTCGGATAGATCCTCTCGGGTGGACATCTGGCCTCCATTAATGCAGCAAGGTTTATCATGCCCGTCATTATTAGTCAAAGATAAAAAAATTTGTGGTACCACATAAAATTGTTGACAAGCAATAAAGTAAGGTATACCTAACTTTGTGTCGGAAACTTCTGGAGATTGTTTATGCTAAAATTGAATCTGCGCCAGATGAAGTCCAAACAATCCGGTACCATCGCGGCTATCGCGGCCCAAGGCGAATTGGGACGTCGCATCAGGGATATGGGATTGGTCCCCGGAACCCGCATCACCGTACAGGGCCGGGCACCCTTAAAAGATCCGGTGGCGCTGCGCTTGATGGGATTTACATTGACCCTTCGCAACAATGAGGCGGACTTTATCGATGTGGATGTAGAGGAATAGCATGGAGACCATGATTGCTTTGGCCGGAAATCCCAATGCCGGAAAAACGACATTATTTAATATGCTAACCGGCGCCCGCCAGCATGTGGGCAATTATCCCGGAGTGACGGTAGAAAAAAAAGAAGGCATTTATAGCCAAAATGGGTATCGCTTTAATATCGTTGATCTGCCCGGCACATACTCCCTGACCGCCTACTCGCTGGAAGAAGTGGTGGCGCGCGATTTTTTGATCAATGAAAAACCCAGCGCGGTTATCAATATCGTGGATGCCTCCAGCCTGGAGCGTAACCTTTACCTGACGCTTCAATTTCTTGAATTGGGCGTACCGGTCTGCATTTCGCTAAACATGATGGACATGGCCCAAAGCCGTGGCATGCAAATTGATGTCGACAAGCTTTCTGAGTTGCTGGGCGTACCGGTGGTGCCCACCATTGCTCGCAACGGCAAGGGCAAAGACGCATTGATCAGCGCCACTGTCCAACTGCTCAAAAGAAATGAACCGCATCAACCGCTTCAAATCTCTTTTGGTGAAGACATTGATACAGCGCTGGATGAGATGGAGCGGATCATCGTTAAATCAGATTTTTTAACGGATACCTATCTTTCCCGCTGGGTGGCCTTGAAATATATGGAGAGCGATGAGCAGATCACTGCACTGGGCAGGCAAGCGGCAGCCCCCATTGCCGATCAATTGCAAACCATTGTCGAAAAACTGCAACGCCACATCAAAAAAACCCTAAACAGTTATCCTGAAGCACTGATTGCCGATCATCGCTATGGTTTTATCAAATCGATTCTCAAACAGGGCGTGATCACGCACTCGGGCGATCAAAACCGGCTATTTATTTCCGACAAAATTGACAAAGTGCTGGTGCACCAGTTCGCCGGTCCTTTGATCATGCTGGCCGTGCTGCTCGGGCTTTATCATTTTACCTTTACCTATAGCGTTTGGCCGGTAGCCGGGATGGAAACGTTTTTTGGTTGGCTGGGCGGGTTGGCCCATACCTATCTGCCGGACGGGTTGATCAAATCGATGCTAATTGCCGGTATCATTGACGGCGTGGGGGGCGTACTTGGATTTGTGCCCTTGATCATGTTCATGTTTTTCGGCATCTCTTTTTTGGAAGATTCGGGATACCTTGCGCGGGTGGCTTTTATGTTGGATCGTATCTTTCGCATTTTTGGTCTGCACGGCTCATCGGTGATGGCCTTCATTGTTTCCGGAGGAATTGCCGGCGGGTGCGCTGTTCCTGGTGTAATGGCCACCCGAACCCTGAAGTCGCGCCGCGAGCGCTTGGCGACTCTGCTTACCGTACCGTTTATGAATTGCGGGGCCAAACTGCCCGTGTTCGCCCTTTTGGTAGCTGCCTTTTTCGCCCATAGAGAGTCTCTGATGATGTTCGGCATTACCATGGCGGCCTGGGCCGGTGCTTTGCTGGTGGCCAAGCTGCTGCGGGTAACGGTAATTAGAGGCGAGTCCACACCTTTTGTCATGGAACTGCCGCCCTACCGGATCCCTACTTTTAAAGGGATGGCCATACATACCTGGGAGCGCACCTGGCAATATATAAAAAAAGCCGGTACCGTCATTTTAGGCATCTCTATTGTGCTTTGGGCAATGATGACCTTTCCCGGTCTCTCCTTGGAGCGACAACAGCAGTTTGAATCCCAGCGAAAAGCTGTTTTAGCAACATCGGAAGTATTTGCATCTCAACCCCATCCAAAAGTCGGTGAAAACTCAGGCCCGACTGAAATAGATCCGATGGTTCGAGCGCAACTGCTGGCCATCGACACGCGTGAAGCCGAAGCCGCCTTGAAGCACTCGGTGGCGGGCAGGATAGGCGTCGCCTTGGAGACTTTCAGCAGGTGGTTTGGAATTGATTGGCGCACCAACATTGCCTTGGTGGGCGGGTTTGCCGCCAAAGAGGTGATTGTGTCCACATTGGGCACAGCCTACTCCCTGGGCGATGTGGATCCGCAATCGAGTCAACCGCTTACCGAAACGCTGGCGAGTTCCGCCCAATGGCGGCCACTGGTGGCTTTGAGCCTGATTGTCTTTGTGATGTTCTATGCCCCCTGCTTCGTCTCAGTGGTGTGTATCGCCCGTGAGGCCGGCTCATGGAAATGGGGCGCGTTCTCAATGGTCTTTAACACGGTTCTGGCATTTGGTATCGCTACGGCCGTCTATCAGATCGGTAGCCTGCTGGGTTTCTAAAGGAGGGCGTATGCAATTAGCCATTGTAATTTTCATCGTTGCCGCCGCAGCTTTTTTCATGGTGCGACGGTTTTGCAATAGTGTGAAAAAAGGAAGTCAATCCACTTGTGGTTGCGGATGCGACGGCTGCAGCCCCAGTCAGATAGACAACTGCACAGAGCTCGAGAAAAAAACATAGGCCATTACACCTACTTTCTTGCCAGCATGGGTCCCAATCGTTTGCCGGCGAACAGGTGCATGTGCAGATGAAAGACCTCTTGACCGCCGTTTTTATTGCAGTTAACCAGTAGACGGTAACCTTCCTCGGCAAAACCTTCCCTTAGGGCAATCTGTTGGGCTACGGTAAACATGTGGCCGACCAATTGTTCATCGTCAATCTTAATGTCGTTTACGGTGGGGATCTCTTTGGCCGGCACAATCAGAATATGAATAGGGGCCTGGGGTTCGATGTCACGAAATGCAGTAACCTGTTCATCCTGGTAGACGATATCGGCAGGAATGTCGCCTTGAACGATCTTGGAAAAGATGGTGGTCATCGGTTTTCTCCTTCTATGGGGGGATGTCGATTAAATCGAGTGTGTGCACTATAATGCCTATTAAAGATCATAAATTGTAATGATTTGCAATTGCTTACTCAGGATCCCACAACCTTTGTACCAAGTTGTTGCAAAGGGGCTAACTCTTCTCTTTCAATAAATATTTCACTGTTTCGATGCACGTCTGCAAAGAGAACGTACCGCTATTGAGGACCAGATCATAATTATCGGGATTGCCAATATCCTGATGAAAGTATTTTCGAATAAAGGCCCGGCGGTCCGACTCGGTCTTCAGGATGCGGCGCCGGGCCTCTTTAATCGGCATATCGTATGCTTCCGAAACCTTTTGGGCCCTGAATTCTCGCGGAGCGATGATCCGTAAACGGAAAGTCTGTTCCGCCGGCAACACAAAATTGGCACCCCGGCCGACAATCACTGCACGGCCGTGTTTGCCAATGGTGCCGATAACTTTGAGCAAGTGCTGCAGATACTCATCAGGCCACAAATGGCGCTGGTGTACCACAGCGGCGATCCAGTCTTCCAGCATGCTCAGGGCCTTTTCATCCAGGCTTTCCAGCATACGGGCGCTGACATCTGCACTTTTGGCCATTTCGTGAATCACATTTTGATGAAACATATCAAAATGAAGTACTTCAGCGAGGCCTTGGGCAATGAGTTTGCCCCCGCTGCCTGGATCGCGTGAAACGGTCACCATTGTGACGGCTGGAGTTTTGCTGGTTTGGCCTCGGTGATCAAACCCCCATTTTTTGACCTGATCGTCAATAATTTGCTCTATCGAACGTCTGCGCATGATCATGTTATCCCCCTTTCAGATGTCGGCATATTTACTCTATGCCATAATCGATGCCGGGGTGGTCCGGTCCGCATGCATCCGTTGGGGTTAAGATCGACGCGGCGGTTTCTGAAGGATTGTCAAGGGATCGACAAGGAGCTGGGTGAATCGGGCCATGAACAAGGGGATGCGGTTATGCTCGCTATAGAGTGTCATCGTAGGTCCCCGTCATATACCTGAATTCTATGGGCAGGAACGAGGCTTGTCAAGAAGCGGATAGAGATGCAGGGTGCCATCTGTCGATCACCGGTTTAGGGATGATCAATTGCTAGCGTAATCGTATTCGTTCTTGATCAAGTTGGACGGCGTACGCGTCAGGTGGGTTTGCTTCCATTGGGTTTTGAGACCGGGCTTTTGCGCTCGCCATTGGCATTGATTCTGCCTACAGATGGGGCACTGGCGCGGATCGCAGGGGTCCATATGAACCAGAACGCCGGCCTTGCCCTTAAATAGGTTGATCAACAAGGTTTCTACAGCTTTGGCTTCATGGTGGGCGCTGTCCACGGCCAAGTCACGGGGCAGCACCAAGTGCAGATCGATATGAACCAGGTTGCCGGCGCGCCAGGCACGTAATTGGTGGATGTCGATCCATGCATTGTGACGGTGCCGTTCCAGCGTCTCAGCGATGCGCTCGAGCAATTGCGGGTCGGACGCATCCATCAGCCGGGCAAAGGATTGTCTGACCAGCCGGCCGCCGGTGACCAAAATATTGATGCCCACCAGACAGGCCACCAGACCGTCCAGCCAGAGCCATTGGGTAACATAGACCAAGCCCAGACCGACGAGCACACCACCTGATGAATAAACATCCGTAAGGATGTGTTTGCCATCGGCAATGAGGGTGATGGACGCTGTGCGTCTGCCCACACGCAAAAGGCCGATACCCAGAAGCAGGTTGACTGCCGTGGCCCCGCTTAGGATCACCAAACCCTCTTCCAGATGGGGTAACGTTTGTGGGCTGACCAGATGCCGAATGCCGCTGTAAAAGATTCCCACGGCCGCACAGACGATCAACGCGCCTTCAAATCCAGCGGAGAAATATTCGATCTTGCCATGGCCGTAGGGATGTTCAGGGTCAGGGGGTTTGGCCGCCATCCAGATGCTGAGCATGGCAAAAGCGCTGGCCGCAACGTTAATAATGGACTCCAAAGCGTCAGAGAGCACCGCAGACGAGTGGGTCATTTCATAGGTGAGAAATTTCAACCCCATCAGTGCCACGCTCACCATAAACGAGATCTGAATCATTCGCATACGCAGCCGCTGCTGGGCAGCTTCTGAAGGGTTGTCAGTGTTCTGACTTATCGCGTTATTGGTGTTTGACATACGGCTTCTATCTGGATTGATGTGAATAAAAGGTTGTATATTCGGTAAGCAGCGGAAGTACAACCATGAATAACACGTGCTTCAATTAAGGAGGCAAATCTACCCCACCTAAGGGAAGCTTTGGCATTTTTTTTGTGCAACTATGGGGTTGACCCATGTTCAATCTTATTTAAGTCGCATTATTTAAATAATCCAGGCAACCCGCTGGAGCGGGTTATATTTACACACCTCCTGCATTTTGGCCCAGGGATCTGGTTTCTTTTTACACAACCCCGCTGGCTATCCGCTTTGCCTGATTATAAGTCGCAACATTCAAATACGATCAATTATACAAAAATACAGACACTTAAATATATATTAGATTCTATCAATGTTTTTGGCACACCCTTTGTATTGGTAAGTGATGACTGTATGGGTTTTTAGAAAATTGAAAATGATGAAACAACAAGGAGGGAGTATCTCAATGAAGACTTCAAAATTAACCATAACCTTAACAATTGCATCGGTTGTACTGCTGATTGGAGCAGGACTTGCTTTTGCCCATGGCGGCGCAGGATATGGCGGTTATGGCCGCATGGGGAGATCGTACGGCGGCCATATGATGGATAACCCAGGATACGGACCCCACATGCGCGGATATGGCGCATGGGGAGACTTATCCGACGAAGATGCGGCGAAGCTCGAAGAGGCCCGTAGTCGATTTTACAAAGCAACCCAGGAGCTGCGCGGTAACATTGAGGAGAAGTCTGTCGTTCTGCGCAACGAAATGATCAAAGACAACCCCGATACCGACAAGGTAATGAAACTTCAAAAAGAGCTATCGGCTTTAGAAGCCGAATTTGATCAAAAAGCCGTACAACATCGCCTTGAGATGAATAAATTGGCCCCGGAAGGATTTCGAGGAGGAGGCGCCAGGCGAAATTTTGGCAGCGGTTCTGGCCGAGGCGGTTGTCGGTGGTAAAAAACGTGCTGTAGATGATCCAGGTAAAGCGTCCAATCCATGCGTTTGTCAATGGGATTGGACGCTTGTTTGCCTGATCATATGACCGGACCAAGCGCTGAATAAGATAATTCCATAGTTTTTTGAAATCCTGACCCGGGGCATCAATACACCGATCTTCACATCTTCCGCGTATGAATATCTGGACCGGGAGGAGATACCTTACCCGCGCTACTTCAACACGCCCAACCAGGCGGCGGTGGTTGAAAAGCTTTGCGCGCTGGAAGGCGGACAGGACGGCATTCTGTTCAGTTCGG
>JBNKKB010000109.1:0-20266 GCA_050291605.1 Desulfobacteraceae bacterium
ACCAGCCACCCGCTGATGAGCCCGCCCATGGCCGGCAGAAAAAGCAGTACCCAGCGATTTAACACACGCGTCGTCGGCGGCAGCAAATGGTGCTCACCCGCAGGCGCAGGCGGACGGTACCCGGCCAGCATATCCATAAAGTAGTGGAGTCCCAGTTGACACAAATAGTGAAATACAATGGACCCCAGGCCGGCGATTATGCCGATGAGCATAAAGCGCACCGCCCATTTGCCGGCCAGGGCGATGTTGGACGAGTGGTCTTCCCGCATATTGTTCAACCACTGAGCAGGAGAGATGGAAAAGGCCATGAATTAGTCCGCCCGCAAGTCCTGAACGCCTTGCCAGATAATTTCAAACAGCTCTTGAATCCGGTCTTGATCAATACATGAGAAGGCGACGCGCAAATCACTTTTACCCAGGGCAATCAGCCCGACCCCGTACTTGTCCAACAAATGCACACGCAACAGCTGAGCATCTACATCTTTAAGCCGCAGACACATGAAGTAACCGGAATTAAACGGATAGGCCTGCCAGGCATTCTGATATTTAGGATCAGCCAACACCTGTTTGATCTTTTCAGCGCGCCCTTTCAGAATCTCGTGCTTGTCCTTTTTTTCAGATGGATTGGCCGGGTTTTGCAGCGAGCGCAGTAAAATGGTTTGTCCCAAATGCGAGGCGTTGGAAATGTTGCCGCGGATGGCCCCGGCGGTTTTTCTTTCCAGCGCGTCGTACAGCGATGCCGCATGGTTTCCGCAAGGCATACCATAAGTCATAAAGCCTACCCGTAGACCCCACACATAATACTCCTTGGTACCCCCGTCTAATTTGACGGCCAGCAAGTTGGGATGCTGGTCACACAATAAGGCGAACAGGGACTCTTTGAGGGTCTCTTCCTCATAAAAGAGGCCAAAATAGGCATCGTCCATAACCACAATCACATGGGTGCCTTCCTGGGCGATCCGGGTTAGGATGCGCACCATCTCAGCGGCCTCTGCCTTGGAGATGGAATAGCCCGTCGGGTTCTGGGGAAAGTTTAACAAAACAATGATTTTCTTATGCGTCTTTGCCTCCCGGCGTACAACCCCTTCAAATTCGGTGAGATTGTATCCCCCCTGATCATTGAAAAGGGAATAGTGGCTCAGGCGGGCACCTTTACGCACACCAAAGATCATATTATAGTTGCCCCACATGAGATCGGGCAATATGACCACATCACCCGGATCGACCCACATATCGGCAAATATGCTCACCCCATGGGTCACACCACTGGTGACCACCGGCATGCTAATGGATTTGCCCGCAAGGGAGGGGTTTTTTTCAAATAACGCCGCCTGCCAACGCTGTCGCAGCGTGTGAATACCAAACGATGGCGCATAGGTGAGGGATTCATCGGCTGGAATACCGGTGATGGATGACACGACACTGTCAAAACACATAATTCGACCGGCTTCTTTGGCAATGCCGATGGTGGCATTGATACGATGGGCCTTTTCTTTGGCTTCAGCACTCTGGCTCAAGATGCCTTTGGGGAAAAAGAGTTGGCGCCCCATGGTGGACAACATTTCCATAACATGGGCATGGCTTTGTTGGATGATTTGATTAAGCTCTTGAGCTAAAGGATTCATCTGCCTGGGTTCCTTAGGGTCATGGATGCGCGATTTATCGAATATCCATACAATATTCGGCTATTAACCTATCCCTCTTACAAGCCGCTCCAACCCGTGTCAAGTCCAAAGCCGCTGTGCCCCAAGGCGTTGAAACGTCTGAAAATGCAGCTCTTCTTTTAGAAAAGGTGAAAGACCCGGTTGGGCGATTCGGATTAAAATAAAAAACCCCGCTCTGTGACCAGAGCGGGGCAGTGGGTGCTGATGTGCATCGACATTAGCGGCTCCCTCTCTTGGACGCTTTCAACGGATTGATTTTGGCCTTGGAGGCAGCCGTTGCATTTGAAACGTGCGTGGCCAGGTTGCAGTTGCCGTTTTTCCACTTCATGGAGGGCTCAGGACAAGCACTGCAGTACCAACCCGATTCGATTTCAGAAGCCCGGTTGCATCCTTGGCAGGACTCGATGATCTCATGGCACAGGCCGCCATTGTAGCTGCATCCTTTGGCGCTCATAAAGGCGCACTCACTGCCTTTGCGAATGGTTTGACAAATCATGGGAATCACCCCCTCTTTAAATAAATTTAAAATACAAAAAAAGGCCAGTGCAACGTCCACATCTGGCCATTTTCACATCACCACTTCGGGAGGCCGTATATAATTGCGGCGTACGGGTTGTCAAGCAAAATTCCAACCCGAACAACGGGCACGATGAACATGGCCACGGCCCGGATCCAAGCCGAGCCGTGTGGGGTTATGGTATCGCCCGTTGTTCAACCGAAGTTGAGCGATTTTTCGGTCCTGTCAAAAGTTACTTTGTTATTCAGCAACCGCGTGCTGATATAAATGTACATCCCGTTGAGGAAAAGGAATGCTGATGCCATTGGCATCAAAAGCTTTTTTAACCTTTTCAGTGGTATCCATGAAGACCCCCCAGTAATCCGAGGCGTTAACCCACGGTCGCACCACAAAATTGACACTGCTGTCAGCCAACTCCAGCATAGCGATCTGTGTTTCCGGCTCTTTTAAGATCCGTGAATCCTGCGCCAAAACCTCCTGCATGATCTTCTTGGCCTTATCGATGTCATCGTCGTAGCCGATGCCGAACACCATGTCCACGCGCCGGGTTCCCTTGAGGGTCCAGTTGACGATGTTATCGCCGGTCAATTTGGCATTGGGAATGATCACGGTTTTATTGTCCGGCGTCACCAAAGTAGTTGTAAATATCTGGATCTCTTCCACCTTGCCGGTCACGCCACCGCCTTCAATCACATCCCCCACCCGAAAGGGCCGGAAAACAATCATCAAGAAACCAGCGGCAAAATTGGCCAATGAGCCCTGCAACGCCAAACCAACGGCCAAGCCGGCGGCGCCCAAGATGGCGATAAACGAGGTGGTTTGAATCCCCAGTTGGCTCAAGGCAGCAATGACAATAAAAACCAACAGGCCGATATAGACCAAATTTCCCACAAAACGACGCAGGGTCTGATCCACATTGGCCTTGCGCATCATATTGCGTACCACGCCGCGGATTGCTTTGGCCACCCAGCGTCCGATGATAAATATGGCCGCTGCTGCAATGATTTTAAGCCCATAAAGCGTTACCAATTCCCATACTTTCTCGAGCACTTGGTTGATATCCATCATCTTTCTCCTTCCTGAAATGTTAGACAAAAGCCGCACTCATCTTACCTGCAGGCCCTATCGTTATGCAGTACCGCAGATCCACAACGACCCCCGCCACGCTAGGGGGTTGTTCTGCATGAATATGGACCCGATGCCCACATATCGTCCTGCCACTGGTGTGTATCCACCAGGTTCCGCTATCCGAATACATCAGTATCTGTGCATCAACAGGCAAAGAGGATTTGCCCAACCTCCACAATGGTTCTATATTAGCGACGAACATCCTGCTGTCAACAGCAGGCGGAATAAGAACCCGGTAATCGCCAACAGCGTTGCAAAAATATTCGAGGGTGCTATAAGACCGACGGGACAACCTCAAAGCAGTTCATTGCCATAGCGTACGCGCCGGGCGTTCTCACAGTACAAGATCGGAAGTGTTGCCATGCAAAAACAGAAAGTCCAACAAATCATCGCCGAAGCGGTAGAAGTGCTCCGATTGGAATCCGAGAGTATTTTGCAAATGGCCGCCCGGGTTGATGTTAACTTTGCCCAAATGGTTGACTTGGTCTGCCGCTGCAAGGGTCGCGTTATCATCGGCGGCATTGGCAAATCGGGCAGCATTGCCCACAAAATCGTGGCCACGCTGAACAGCACGGGTACCCGTGCCCTGTTTTTGCATCCCGTGGAAGCCATGCATGGCGATCTGGGAATGGTCAGCAATGACGACGTTTTTTTAGCCCTCTCCGCCAGTGGTGAAACCGACGAGTTGAACATCATGCTGCCCAGCATCCAGCGTCTTGGCTGCCCGATTATCGCCTTTACCGGCAACCGGCAATCCACCCTGGCCCGGCACAGTCAAATCGTCATCGACGTGGGGGTTGAAAAAGAGGCCTGCCCGCTGGGGCTGGCGCCTACCTGTTCGACCACCGCCATGTTGGCCATGGGCGATGCCCTGGCCGTGGCCCTGATCAACGAAAAACATATTAAGAGCGATGATTTTAAACGCGTCCATCCCGGCGGTGCTTTAGGACAGCGCCTGGCCGGCAAGGTGAGCGACCTGATGCTCCTCGGCGATGCCGTACCAGTCGTTGCACAAGGCACACTCTTGACAGAGGCCCTGGCCGAGATGGACCGCCACAACCTGGGGGTCATCCTCATCTTGAAAAACGACAGCACCTTGACCGGCATTATCACCGATGGTGATGTGCGTCGGGCGGTGACTGCGAAAAAACCATTGACCGACATCACAGTGGACCAGCTGATGAGCGTCAATCCCCATTGCGGGCGTCCTGATTCACCCGTTTATGATGCGCTCAATACCATGGAGCGCCACCAAATCACGGTGCTGCCCATCACGGATGCCCATAAAAAAATTAAGGGAATTCTGCATTTGCACGATATATTGGGTAAAGGCGAATTTAAATTCAACGGCAGCTGAGCGCCGCACAGGAGATTCCAATGCCCGGCAAGAAATTCGACACCACGATCCTAAAGCTCGGCAAAGCTAGTATCATCTCACCCTTGGCCGATCACCGCCAATCCTTTGTCAATGACAAAGAGAGCGTCCTGGTGGATATCCATCCCCAAGAGATTGAGGACCACCGTAAAAAAGGCAACCCGCCCCCCACCTTTGAACTGGCCGGCGCCCGCAAAAATATCTATTTCGATCCCAGCAAACTGCGTTGCGCCCTGGTCACCTGCGGCGGAATGTGCCCGGGGCTCAATGACATTATCCGGTCCATTGTTTTGGAGCTCTACCACCACTACGGTGTACGAAACATTTATGGCATCCGATATGGTTTGCAGGGGTTTATCCCCAAATACGGTCATGAAGTCATGGATCTGAAACCGACCAATGTCAGCAGCATCCTCGACATGGGCGGATCCATATTGGGTTCTTCCCGGGGGCCCCAGGACATTGACGACGTCATCGACTGCCTGGAACGCATGAACATCGGCATCTTGTTCATGGTGGGCGGTGACGGCACCTTGAAAGCCGCAGTCGCCATCTCTGATGCCATCACCCAGCGCGGCCTTAAAATCAGCGTGGTGGGTATTCCCAAAACCATCGACAACGACATCTATCTGGTGTCGCGATCGTTCGGCTTTGACACGGCGGTGGAGGTCTCCCGTCAAGCCATTATCGGCGCTCACAATGAAGCGGAAGGTTATCCCAACGGCATTGGTTTGATCAAGCTCATGGGCCGCCATTCCGGTTATATTGCAGCCACTGCCGCCTTGGCTCAGCAGGATGTCAATTTTGTGCTCATCCCCGAGGTGGATTTCGATTTGGAAGGCCCTAATGGTTTGTTGGCCGCTTTGGATGCACGGCTGGCCGCGCGTGGGCACGCCGTCATCGTAGTAGCCGAAGGCGCCGGTCAAAAATATTTTTCCCAGATCCCTGAAGAACGGGATGTATCCGGAAACATCCGCCTAAAAGACATCGGTATCTATCTTAAAAACGCCATAGCAGACCATTTTCAGAAGCAGAACATCGAAGTCACCATGAAATACATTGATCCCAGCTACATGATCCGCAGCTTGCCGGCCAACGCCAATGACAGCGTTTTTTGCGGATTTCTGGGGCGCAATGCCGTGCATGCCGGAGTTGCCGGAAAGACCAAATTGCTCATCGGACGCTGGAACGGCCATTTCGTTCACGTACCCATGGAGCTTTCCGCCGGGAAACGCAAACAGGTCGCGCCCGATGGCGAGTTGTGGTCCGCCGTATTAGAAGCCACCGGCCAAGGCAGCTTAAAAAATCCCGGATAGGGCAGGTCTAACGTCTTTGATTTTCATATACAGCGGAAAAAAGCCATGTTCTACGACTACTTTGATACGCAACTCATCGGTACGTTGACACTGGTTGGCGATGAACGGGGCCTGTGCCATATCGAATTTGAGAAAAAAAGGAAGCCCCTGACCCTTCTACCGGACTGGACCCGCAAGGCCTCATTTTTCGACGGGCTCAAATCCCAATTGCGCGATTATTTCAAGGGCCGCAGAAGACAATTCAACCTGCCTTTGGCGCCCCACGGCACCGCTTTCCAACGCAAGGTTTGGCGGGCGCTGCGCAACATCCCTTATGGTGAAACGGTCAGCTATGGAGACATTGCCCGTGAGGTGGGCAACCCACAAGCGGTGCGAGCCGTGGGCGGGGCCAATGCCAGAAATCCTATCCCCATCATCATTCCCTGCCACCGCGTCATCGGCAGCGACGGCGCCTTGACCGGGTTCGGCGGCGGTCTGAAAATCAAACAGTGTTTATTAGATCTTGAGCGCCGGTCTGCATTTAAATCCAAATATCAAAGCCCAAATATCAAATGAAGGTATGTTGCCGATATCAACCCCATTGCTGCAAAAGCCGGAGTGTAGAAAAGATAGCATACATTGGGCCCGATCCTCAAGTTCACCATGGGTTTATTCCTCGGAGGTATCTCTGACATGTCGCCAAATCAATTCTGATAAGTGTTTTTAGCCTTTTTGCCATCTTTTTTAGGCAACTGTGGGGTCAAGACGGCAACTGCAGAGTACGGATCAAATGGATAAGCTATCGTAGCATCAGTTCAAGCCCCGGGCGCTATTCAGTGATCGTTTGGTTTTAACCCACTTTAGTTGGATAGCTAGGCTCGATCAATAATAGGCCACGGTCAGTAACGGTGCGGTGTCCAGCAAGTCATCCTCGATTTCAAATATGCCGGCGGCTTCAAAAGTTTTGTCCAGCAACATTCGAATTTGCAGGTCAAGCACCCCCTCCTGCTGGGCCCTGATCATCAACGGGGTTACATCAAAAATCACCGCATATCCCACATCATCGGCATAGACGTCGTTGAGCAGACTCAGCAAGGGCGGTTGGATCCCCCGATCGAAATCGCTGGCGATCAACGTCGATGGTTGGAACGATACAAGGTCGATAATAAAGGGCACGCCCGCGCCTGCCGCTATTTCAGTCACACCGCTGATAAAAATCTCAAGGGTGGCGGATTCGATATCCGCATAATAGGGCACACCGCCTGAGTCCCGTAAGGGAAAATTGAGGAAGCCTCGAAATTCATCGCTATAGCCCGGATCAATCCCTTGCAGGACGGTACCCGTGGCACCGGCTGAGCTGACGATGTAAGTGTCCGGCGGACTGTATGCAATATCCCCGTCGGCATTTACGTCACTCACGATATGAGCAACATAGGTGGGTGGGTCTGGATAACCGTCATCCACTTCCACGCGACAGTTGGCCAACATGGCCGACATAGATAGAATAATCATCCAAACGGTTAATTTTTTCAGTCCCTTGCGTTTTCCTACGCTTTTTGAGAGCACCCGCGCTTTATTCATGATCGCCTCGCCTCATTGAGTTTGCAATTCAACAGGATCGCATTTAATCCTTCAGACGCATAAGCCCAATAAAAGTCTACAAACACCCTAAAAAAGACGAGGTTATTTAGCTAAAGGCAGGTGGCTTCAGATGCTCATCAGACGGCCAATCACATCGGCGTGTTTCTGGGCCGCACCGCGATGGGGAAGAATGGCGCAGCGGGCGGCATGTCCCATGGCAGCAGCCTTTTCCGGATGGTGCAACCACTCTAAGGCCACTGTGGTCAATGCCTGGTTATTCATGACCTGGACACCGCCCCCGGCGGCGGCAATGAGTTGATGGGCATCTTCGAAATCTTCCATGGAAGGCCCATACAGGACCGGTTTGCCCCACATGGCCGGTTCCAGTATGTTCTGCCCTCCTTTGGGAACCAGGCTTCCCCCACAAAAGACCAAATCGGCCACACTGTAAGTTTTGAATAGCTCGCCCATGGTGTCTAAAATAACCACCGGCGCGCTGCGCCGATTTCGGCCTTCACCCAGTTCGGAACGCAGTTGACAATCCAAACCGTGGGCGACGACCCATTGTTTGATTTGATCCGCCCGTTCGATATGACGCGGCGCCATAATCAGAAGCAGTTCAGGAAATTGCTTTCGCATGTTAATAAATGTGTCTACCAGCATGGGCTCTTCGGGGTGACGCGTGCTGCCGGCCACAAAAACCGGAGTACCTTTTTTCAAGCCGTAGAGAGATGTGGCCCATGTTTGAGCCGTGGCGCCGTCTATGGGATTCTCGCCGTCGAACTTGGCGTTGCCGTTGACCACCACGCGAGAAGGACTTGCCCCGAGCGAACTTAAACGCCGGGCATCCTCTTCGCTGATCATGCTGAAGGCATCCACATGGGAGAAGGTATAGCGCATCAGGGGTCGCACCTTGCGATAGCTGCCGATGGTGCGCACGGATATGCGGCCGTTGACGATTGCCGTGCGCACGCCCATGCGGTTGGCATTGACGATTAAATTGGGCCAAATCTCGGTCTCGAGCAACACCAGAAGATCGGGTTGCAGAGTGCTGAGGGCTTTTCGGGTGGCACCCACCAAATCCAGGGGCGCAAAAAAGCAAGGCACACGGTCGCCCAACAACGCCTGCGCATGTGCAAAACCTTGCTCTCGAATAGTTGAGAGCACAATTTCGCAATGGGGGTATTTTCGCAACAACGCCTTGCAGATGGCGGCGGCAACGCCCATCTCGCCCACGGATACGGCATGCAGCCAAATGCGGGGCGGTCCATTCTTCTTTTTCCTCAGAGATGGGGGATAGACCCCCAGGCGATGATAAAACCGCTGGAAATTCAGACCCCGAAAACGATGATGCAGCCAAATCATGGGCACCACAGCAAACGCGCTGACGGCGGTCAACCATCTGTATGCCAGGTAACTGGGGTTCATTGTCGCTGGATTTCGATAAACCGGTTGCCTTTGACCTGCAACAAGGAGAGATTCTTGACCGCTTCGCCCTCTTCATCGAAGGCCAATGAGCCGGTAACACCCTCGACTTCAATTACTTGTTGGAGAACGTTGCGCAGGGTGTGACGGTATTGCATGTCGGGCTGCGATATGATGTCTAAAAGCATCCGTGCCGTGTCAAAAGCAAACGCTTCAATAAGGCCCGGCTCTTTTTTGTAAATGGTTTTATAGGTCTCGACAAAACCCATGACCGTGTCCGACTGGCTCTCTTTGAAAAAGCCGTCCACCATCACAGCGCTCTGGGCGTATGCTTGAGTCATTTCAATCAATTGCGGAGAGTGCCACAAATTGGTACCGGCCAGATAAATATCGCGAACGTCATAAAAAGCCAATTGCGGTAAAATCATTCCGGCGGCTTTGGGTGCATCCGGGATAAAAAGGACATCAAAATCGATAATGGGATCGATGCCGGTTTCTTGTTGTTTGCGCCCGATGGCCGGTCCTTTGACGCGATCCTGATCCGGATCCTGAAAAAAAAGTCCTGCCAGCCGGGTAACCGGATCCGGCAATAGATCTTCCAGACGATCCAAGCGCACGGCATGCTTCTGGTAATAAGGATTTTCCTTAATCTGAACCACCGAAGCGGCCTTTAAATCTTTACGTTGTGGGTAATAGGCACCGACCAGTTTTTTAATCTGAACGGCAAAATCGGTTTGTTTGGGATCATAAGCTTCGACGCCGGTAATGCGTCCGCCTTGACGCACCGCCTCATCCCAAAAAAGTTTCATAAACGTCCGGCCATAAGCCTCTTTGGGATACAAGATGGCAAAATCGCGTAGACCGACCTGATGAACAAAATAATCCACCAACGAACTGACTTGGTTCTGGGGTGTAATGAAATTGCGAAAGATGTAGTCCCCTATGGCCGGCACACCGGGCTTTTGAGTAAACGTAACCATTGGAATGTTGAGTCGCTGGGCCTCCCGGGCAGCAGCCGAAGCCGTAATAATGGGCCCGATAATGGCGCCCACCCGGCTATCGGCCAAGGCTCGAACCCCCTTCACGGCCTGGTCGTCCTGGGAGGCGCTATCTTCGATCACCAACTTAACAGGAACCGGTTGCTCACCCACCTGCATAAGATTGAGAGCCAGTTCAATCCCGTTAAGGGCTCTTTGGCCGTATAATTTATAGGGTCCACTCAATGGCAGGAGGCACCCAATGGTATTGGGAACATAGGCCAGATGCTGATGCAAGGTCTCCATCAACTGGACGGCTTGTTGGGCGTTGGGATGATCGGGGTAGGCTGTCTTAAACGCCGTTAGTACCTCCAAAGCGTCATCATAATTCTCCTGCATGGTCTGCACCACAGCATACCGATACATCAGGTAGCTGCGGATTAAATCATCATCCACGCGTGGCCACAGGACTTCTATATCATCTGCGTTCAAACCATTGATGGTTTGAATCAGTTGGGTGGCCGCTTGCTTTTTTTCATCATCAGGGAGCGCTTTATAGAGCATATACCCATAAACCGCTGCATCTCCCATGGACCCGGCCGCTTGATATTGCTGACTCAAGCTTTGCAACAATTGTCGCCGCGTCTGCGCGTCGAGGTCGGTGCTCAACATTTGCAATGCCAGATCAATGGCGTCGCCGGGACGGTCGTCCAGAATCAATAGATCGATAATCGATAGGCGGGCCACATCGGCCAATGTGCTTTGGGGAAAATCAACCACCAAACGCTGATAAAAAGCATGGGCGGCATCATTGGCCCCCTGATCCATGTAAATATCTGCAATTCGCAACAAGCTGCGATCGGCAAAAAGCCCACGGGGGTATTGATCCAGATACCGGCTGTAAAGCCCTATGGCACGATCAAAAGACTTGTCCTGAAACTGGTCTTGCGCCTGCTGAAACAACCTTGCTTCCGGACCGGATGGCGGAGGCGTAGACACCGGCGGTTGACCCGACCGGGGTACACAGGCAGCGACGGCCAATACGACGATAATAAAACATGCTGCAATCTTGGTATGCATAATCAATACAATTTGGAATCGATGGGTCAAAAGATTGCCCTTTCGGGCCTCGTATCCGATATTAGCTTTGGGGTCAATCTACACCAAAAACAAGTATTGTCAAACCTTTAATCTCGGTCAAAAATAGAGCGGGCATCTTGACAGGTGCCGCCGGGGCACCGTATATTAACACCACTTTTTCCGGCGCAACCGCCATCCAGAACGATCGCAAACAAGCAAGAACGGTTCAACGCGGGAGGCCACGGCCGAAGGCTCCCGATACAGGGGAATAAAAATGAAAAAAAGCAGTATGATGGCACTCGTATGGGTGCTGGTTTTCGCCCTGCCTGCGGCAGCTGAATTTTATCGGTATCAAGATGCCCATGGCAACACCATCTTTACCGATGACTACAGCAAGGTGCCCCCCGATCAGAGAGACAGGGCGCAATCTTACGAAGAATCCATCTCCCGGCCCACACCAGAGAGCGGACAAGGTCAAACAGAGCCTGAAAGCAGTCAGGCCCTAACCGCCACTGAGGAAGAAAAAGAGCGTCAACGGTTAACGCAGCAACAAGAAAACCTTTCCAAAGAGTTCGAAGCGCTGACCGCTGAACGGGATGCCCTGGACCAAGAAAAATCAAAGGCAATCACCAGAGCACAGATCAAGGCACACAATAAAAAAATTATCGATCTTAATGCGCGCATCAAGGCCTATAAAGAAAAGCGCGACGCATACACGGCTGAGGTCGAAAAATTCAATGATCGCATGTCATCCGAGGCGCCTCATAACAACACTCAATAAGGCAATGCAGCCTTTACCCAATGGCTGGGCAATCAAAAGATACAAGCGGTTGGCGCACCCCTTTGCCAAATTGCAGTATGCCCTTATGTTGTAACCGAATAAGAAAGTGGGCTAACCCAAGATAGGAAGGACAATTAAGATGGCAAAAATAGAAGAGGCCGATTTTAACCGGGCAATAGCAGTGGGCCGTCCGCCCAATATTCAGAAATTGTTTCCCAACTCCAAGGCACTGTTGGTCAGCGGCAAATACATCGACAACGCCATGCAGATAAAAGGCCAAGCTGTCTGCATGGCCGCTAATGGGCGCAACAACTTCGTCATCCGGGGAGCACTCATGGCGGCCCAAAGGGCCAATGCGGCGCTCATCATAGAAATTGCCAAATCCGAAGGCGGCGCAAGCGCCTATTGTGACACGAATTTCTGGAACATGGCGCGCAAAGTGGATGCCTTTTGCAATGAAATGCAGATTACCATTCCTGTGGCCCTGCATGCCGATCATTACGGCATCAAGAGCGACGCTGATATCGATGCGGCCAAAACCGAGATCCCGTCCATGTTTGATGCCGGCATCACCTCCATTGCCATCGATGCCTCGCATATGCCCGATGATCAGAACCTGCTGGCCAATCTGGCCCTGAAACCTTTCGTACCGGATTGGTCCGGCCTTGAGACCGAGGTCGGTGAAATCAAGGGCAAACTGGGGCTCTCCACCGTACAAGAGGCGTTATTTTTAATCCAGGGGCTCAATGCCCATGGCATCTTCCCCAATTGGATCGCATTGAACAACGGGACCACCCATGGCATTGAAGCGACCGGACAAGGCATTCAGGTGGATCTGACCGCCCAAATCCACGATGCACTGGCACCGTATCATGTCTCCGGGGCGCAACACGGGACTTCGGGCAACAGTTCGGACCGCCTGCGGCAGATTGCCCGGCAAACCCGAACGACCAAGGCCAATGTGGCCACGGCCCTGCAAATGATTTCATGGGGTTTGGAAGTCAACGACTACGGCAATGCCATCCTGGATGATACGGGTCAATTCATCAAAGTGCAAGGTGAAGGCGTCACCGAGCAGATGTGGGCTCAAATGACCGCTTATGCCCAAGAGCAAAATTGGACGGGCGGCAACTTCAAAAAACTCAACCGACCCTTTGAAAGCAAATTGCTGGGCCAACCCAAGGCGATCCGCGACCGCATGGCCAAGCGGGTCGAAGAATTTGTCTACAATATGCTGGTCAATGTCTTAAACGCCCAGGACACGGCTGCGCTTGCCGTGGAAGCCATATTAGAGGCCGGCAGTTATGATCCCGGCCCCAAGGCCCGAAGCATTGAAAATCCTGATCAGTGGACCCGGGAAAAAATCATCGAACGGGCCAAAACCATCGATTCGGATAAAGGGCCCGATGGCGATTTTGACGATTAAGGCGGCGCCGGCGATTTCGTTTCGAGTCCGCCACATCTCCGGGTACGCTGCCTTTTGGGCAGCGTACCCTTTTTTTTAGGTGCTGCTTGCCATGGAAACCAAATCCTATTGCCCTTTTTGCGGTACCCGCCTGACGCAAAAACATATTGAAGGGCGCCAACGCCTTTATTGTCCGCCCTGCAACCGGCCCATCTATGAAAACCCTACACCGGCCACATGTCTTGTGGTCGTCAACGACAAAGCGCAACTGCTGTTGGTAAAGCGCAACGTGTCACCCAAAATCGGCCAATGGTGTTTGCCGGGGGGATTTCTTGAGCTGGGTGAATCCCCTGAAGCAGGCGCTTTAAGGGAACTGGCCGAAGAGACCGGAATAGAGGGACACATTGAAACCCTTTTAGGTGTTCGCACAGCGCCTTCCGCCCAATATCATTCGGTGCTGATGGTCTCTTTTCTGGTCAAACGGTATCGCGGCCGACTCCAACCCGGGGATGATGCCCAGGCCGCCCAATGGTTTGACGCCGAGCATTTGCCCCCCATCGCCTTTGACAGCCACCGGCACTTTATCAAACAATACCTGCGTCTTGACATTTCACTCTAGCATCGACTTCCGAATCCATATTCGCACAGAAAGCGCACCGGCAGTCAAATCGACACGCCGAGTGAGCAAATCCATTTGTCTTATTTTGTATATTTATATCAATATATTAACAATTTAATAAAATTTTTTTGTTTTTTTTCTCAAGTAATTCTGAAAAGGGCCGATATCATGCCCGGAGGAACCGGTATGTACATTCACAATTATCAAATTCACAATGTGCTCAATGCCTATCGCAAACAATTGAGTCAAATTCCCGGTAAGGGAAATGCCGAACGGCCACCCCATACCGCATCGGTGCCCAAAGATATGGTCGCCCTCTCCTCGCAGGGGCAGCAACCGGCTATCGTCAATAAGATTTCAGCAGAAATCGTCGATCGGATTACCCAATCCGGGCCCCAAAATCAATTTGATCATGCCGTCGCCAAACACCTAGATGAACCGCCAACAGAACGTCCCATGGAAACCGGATACCCAGGAATTGAATTTGCTTACACCCTCATCGATGAGCAGAACCGCAAAACGACGCACAAATTACCCATTCGAGCATTGGATGGCCCTGACAAACCGGCGGCAAGCCAAGGGCAACCCTCAATGGACGGCACCCGGAGCCTGAAGCAGCCAGCACAGGCGCTTCTTAACGATAACCCGGAAATTCAACTCGAAAGGAAAGGATAGAACAGCTGCGGCAACGCTCTGAAAAGAGTGGCAGAAAGGGGGATCATTATGATCAACAACATTAGCGAAGGCGCCATGCGGGTCGCCACAAAGATCGACCCCAGCGCCGTTGTCCAAGACAAAGAGGCCTATCAGCAAAAAGCCAAGCAGGTCCGCGAAGCCCGACCGGTGGAACAGGCAGAAGCAGGCCGCCAGGCCCGAGCTGAAACCCAACCCAAAAACGACGTCTCATCCAAATTTCTACTAAACGGAAAGCGGGTTGTCTTTGAAAAATACAACAAAGACGGCGATATTATATTGCGTATTCCGCCCTCTGAAACACCCGTGGATGAAATGGCCTAAACCGCAACACGACGCCCCCCGCTCCATCTATCCTTTTACAAACCGGCCCACGGGCCGGTTTGTCTTATTAGCTCGACTCTTTCGGGTTCCGTCCTACCCCGGCATGAGGGGGTTTGGATGCCGAAAGAGTTATTAACCGATAAACTGTCACATCCCGGGACTGTCAAAAGCATACTCCCTTTGACGATAACATTGACAAAAATTGTCAGTGGCGACCGAAACAATTTTTACAGTCTAATTCGGCACTTAATTTAATTTAACAAATTGAATTAATTTATATTTCGTAAGATATGGACCCGCATCAAATTACATGACCGGTCTCATTGCAACGGAATCATTAAATCTTTTAACACCCAACTCTATGACGAAATGCATTTTAACCATCGACCGATTCACCTGTTGTCCGGCCCGCTTTTCAATGCAAATCTATTTAAAATATTACAACTATCTATATTCATTATCTATTATAAAATAGTGCGGGTAGCTTCAATTTCCAACAAATGCCGGAGTCCCCATCTTTTTAACAGCATGGCCCAATCGTTGCAGTGAAACACACCAAACCATTAATCCAGCATATGATCGGGGTGTAAATGCAGCTAAAAAAATCATTTTTTTCAAATAATAACGCATCATTGAGCAAGCCTTGGGGTTTTACCCTGATAGAGCTGATGATTGTTATTTCAATCCTTGCGATTGTGGCAGGTATTGGAGGCCCCGCCATCAAAGGCTATTTGGAGGTACGCGGATTAAGTTCGGCGGTGAATAGAATCCAGGGTGATTTACAGCTAGCCAAATTAGAAGCGATCAAGCGCAATGCGAACCAGTCGCTCACCTTTGCGGCTGATCGCTACACCTATTCATGGAACCTTCAGAGTCTTTTGTTTAACAGCTATCGCGGTGGTGTCACGGCAGCTGTCGACCCCCTCGGCGGCCCTTCAGCGGGCATTATTACCTTTAATTCCGGCGGGGTGTGTACGGCCTCCGGATCAATCTATATTACCAGTGCCGCGAATCCTAAAATTTTCCGCATACGGGTCAGCGCAGCCGGCGGCATATCGACGCATATATGGGACCCTACGCCCGGAGTATGGAGGACGGCATGAACAGCTTACGGATAAATAATCGGCATTTATCTAAATTACGAAACGCCAAAGGCTTTACCCTTGTCGAGCTGATGATCGGCACGGCCGTTTCCGCGCTGGTGATTGCGGGCGCCCTGGCGACCTACCAGGTCTCGTCCCGCACGGCAACTGTCCAGCAGCAACTCGCCGCCGTCACCCAGAACCTGCGGGGTGCGGTTTATATGATGGAACAGGATATTCGCATGACTGGATATGATCCAACTTCATCGGGGAACTTCGGCGTTACCGATATTCGAAGGTATGACATCCCTGTGGATCTGACCCCATTAGACATGACTGGAAACCTCAGTCCGATCCTCACCGTAGGGCAGGACATAAACGGAGATGGTGTATTAGGGGCCAACGAAAGTAATACTTACCTGATATATGATGACGGCAACGATGGTATCAATGATTTGGGTGTTGAACCCGCTGGAACCCCCGGCGCTCGCACATTGATCGCGGAAGGCATCCAGGCTGTCGGATTCGCTTTTGCCTACGACATAGACGATGATGGTAATTTAGAAACCACAGGTGGCAATATCAATTGGGCTGTGGATACAGACCAAGACAATGATCTGGACACCAACCTGGATGGCAATGGGGACGGCGTCATTGCAGCCAATGAGGCCGGCGTGGCCCTGGCAGCTGATGCCCCGCTGGATACCATCCGCATGGTCCGGGTTTGGCTGCTGGCCCAGACCCGGGAACAGGCCAGAAAGTGCGTGCGCTTTAACACTCCCGTGAATTACGTTGTGGGCCACCGCACCATCGTCGATCCCAACGACTGTTTCAGACGCCGGACCCTGGTGCGTACCATCGAGGGCAAAAACTTGGGCCTGTAGCCCTGATTCGATAATGCAGCATATTAGGAGAAGCTATTATGAAAAGCTGGAAAGATCTGGATATCGTGTCCAAAAGTGACCAGAGCGGGTTTGTCCTGCTCGAAGCCATGCTGGCCGTCGTTACGTTCGCCATCACCATGTCCGCCATGTTTCTCATGCTATCCGGATCCTTTAAGGCCGAAGACAGCGCCAGAGGAATTACCGAAGAGTCCGCCTTTGCCGCCAATCAGATCGAAGATATCTACTCATTAGACTATCAAACGGACGCGAGTCTGGCTGACGGTGCCCACCCGTCGATAGTAATTGATAACAAGTATACCGTGTCTTATCAAATCGATCAGGACACCTACCTTAGAAATACCAAATTAATTACGGTAACGGTTCAATGGAACCAAAACGGCGTAAATAAGACGGTGGTCATCAATCATATTAAACCGGATACCATCTAATCGAGGTGCATTATGCGAAAATATTTCCATTCAACCCTGGCCAATCAAAATGGATCAACCCTTGTCATCACGATACTGGTCGTGCTGGCGCTCACCGCCGTCAGCATTACGGCCATGCGGTCCAGTACTCTGGATCTCAATATCGCCATCAATGACAAATTCCATAAGATGATCGCGTATGCCACCGACGGCGCCGCCCAAATGGCCACCGAACTGACCGAACAAAATATCGAAGAACGCGGCTTTGGTGTCGGACCCGGTATAATGCGGCAGCAAGTGGTCGTTGATACCGGCGCTTTTTATTTGAATGAAGATGATACAAATTGCATGCTGAATGACCCGTCCCCAACCAATCGGGATGTGGTGGCACCCAATCTCAGTGGCGGAACCGTTTACCTGAGGATCTATGGCAATACGGCACTTTCCACCGGCACCGCCCTTCAGATTGCTGCCGGTGACAAGGGGCGCGGCAAAGGCCTGGCTGGGGGCGGCGCACAACTTGTATATGATATTAGAGGTTTGGGGAAAGGCCACGGCGCCAGCGAGTCCCGAGTACTCGTGCGCTGGGTGCACTTGATATAAGCAGCAAAAATTACAGTTTCCCCGTGAAAACAAAGCGATCTAGCGGGCCTTGCAACAGCCCAACCGAAGATGGAGATAAAACAATGATACCCAAAATACAGATTACCCCAAAAACATGGATCAACGTGACAACAATCCTGATCTTCATTTGCGCTGCTTTTTTCACCATGAGCGCCCCGGCCTCGGCCAACTGGCAGACACCCACTGTGGGTGAATACAGTAAAGTGCCGCCTTTTGTCTCGACGTCAGTTTCACCGCTGGTCATGCTGGTGGTGGGACGAAACCACAAGCTCTACTATGAGGCTTATAACGATGCGTCCGATCTGAACGAGGACGGCAAAATCGATGTGGGTTACAAACCCGATGACATCGATTATTACGGCTATTTTGACTCCTATAAATATTACATGTACAGTGGTGGCCGGTTTGAACCGGCAGGCATCACCACGGACAAAAAGGTTCCCGGCGGCGGAAGCTATTGGAGCGGCGACTTTCTAAATTACCTCACCATGTCCCGTATGGATGCCATCCGCAAAGTCCTCTACGGTGGCTACCGCTCCACAGATACGGCTTCAGAAACCGTCTTGGAAAGGGCATATATCCCTCAAGATGCCCACACCTGGGGCAAAGAGTATGAAAGTTTTGCAAGAGACGGCTACCGAATCGAAGACTACGCACCGTTAACCGAGCCGCCGTCTACACCGATTCAACTGCGGCATCTGTTTGCCAGTACTTCCATAGTCGATTATACCGATGGCGCTTATGAACCGTTGCTGCGGGTGCTGCCCAACAACCCCAACCGCATTTGGGAGTGGGTGGCCAAAGAGCGGCCGGTGGCGGATGCCTCCTTGGAGTCCGCCGGAACCACCACTTGGCAGGTGGTTCCGGACGACGCCACCATGGGAATCAGCGGCGTGACCGTCTTGTTTTATGATATCACGGCTGCCGGCGGCGCCCATCCCGGGGATAACGCCGCCTATGACACTTTTGTCAGTACTTATGCAACTGCGGGCAATCTGCAAAATACCGGCGGTGTGCCGCTTTCGGTAAGCACCATCGACGGCTCCGGCAACCCCTACATTGGGAGCAACGACAATTATATGGCCCTTTTCAACGGCACCCTCAATATCCCGGCAAACGGCAACTACACCTTTGCCGTGGACGGCGACGATGCAGTTGAATTTCTCATCGACCTCAACAATGACGGCGATGTACTTGATCCTGGTGAAGACATCGTTGGCTGGTATGGCGGACATGCCCGCTGCATTTGCAATACCCACAGCGCCACAGTGGCCCTGACGGCCGGCACCTATAACTTCCAGTACCGGCATGAAGAGGCCGGCGGTGACGACTTCTATCATTTGCGCTGGGGATTCGGCACACCCAGCAGCACCATCACCGATTACACCGTGCGGGTTCTCGTGGCCGATCCAGCCATGCCCGAAACAAACTGTAGACTTTACCCCAACGGCAACTATAAACCCACCGGTCTGCTGCAGCGCTATGGCGAACCGCAAAGCATGTATTTCGGTTTGATGAGCGGCTCCTATGATAAAAACACGTCAGGGGGCGTGCTGCGCAAAAACATCAGCGATATCAACGATGAAATCAATCCCAACGACGGCACCTGGACAGCGGTGAATGGCATCATCGGCACCCTGGACCACCTCAGAATCGCCGAATTTCGCCACACGGACCATACCTACGAGCCAGGCTGGGACGGTGCATGGGAAACCGATGGCCCGATGACCGAGGGCCAGTTTCCGGACTGGGGCAACCCGGTAGCAGAAATAATGTATGAGTCGCTGCGCTACTTTGGCGGTAAAGGTTCACCCACGAGCGATTTTTTCGATGCCAGCATGCCGGTGGATACCGCACTGGGATTGCCGACCGGCGTGGCCTGGGACGATCCCTACGATCCAACGACCGGTTTTCCACGCTGTGCCAAGCCGTTCATGCTGGTGCTCAGCGATATCAACCCCACTTATGACTCCGATCAACTGCCCGGCAACCCCTTCAATGGTTTTGCAGGCGACTTGGCCGGTCTCAATGTATCGGCGCGGGCCCAGACCATCACCACCGAAGAGGGTATCTCCGGCAATTTTTATATCGGCGAACAAAACGGTAGCACCGCGGACGGCACTTGCAACAGCCAGACCCTGTCGCACTTGGGGGATATCCGCGGCCTGTGTCCCGAAGAACCGACCAAACAAGGCAGTTACTACTCGGCCTCGGTGGCCTACTATGGGGTCACCGAAGACATCAATCCGGTGGCAGAGGACCAAAAGGTGGCCAGCTACATGGTGGGCCTGGCGTCACCGCTGCCCCGCATCGAGATCCCAGTGGGCAATCAAATCATCACGGTGGTGCCCTTTGCCAAATCCGTGGGCGGCTGCCTGGGGGTC
>JBNKKB010000110.1:0-17605 GCA_050291605.1 Desulfobacteraceae bacterium
ATTGCGGTTGGCGATAAGCAATTTGTATTGGAAACAAAAGCAAGACTGGGCGCAAAGGCTGTCGGCCGGAAAATATCAGGGATAAACGGTAATTATGAACTGAGAGAACCTCGAGTTTCTTACAGGCCTCTTTTTACCCTTGAAAAGTGTGAGCTAAGCTCTGATAACAGCTATTTTTGGGATACTTTACCTTAAAATCCAATGATATAATTTGGTCCGACAAGGACTGTGGAAGTGTGTGTGGAAGGACTGTGTTGTGGTGTGCGCTAGCAGCCACCAAATACCGAATTCAATCGGAAGCAAGGAAGTACGATTCTCATGTTCACGATCGTAATCAAGTGCATGCTGGTGCTGTTTATGCTTGCCGGAACTGCGGCAACGTTATACGCTACTCTGGAAATCCGGCAAACCGTATCTTTCGTGAAGACATCGGCCGGGCGGTCCAAAGCAACCTTCGCCGGCTACCACCGGGAAATTCACAAAACCAGCGGAAGAACGAAAAAATCCTCCTCGGTTGCCAATTATCCGGAATTCACCTACCGTACCAATGACGGAAAAACAGAACGGGTGCGGGAGTCCAAGGTGCATGTGATCGCATTTTACAAACCTGGAGACGAGGTGGAGATTTTGCTCAATCCCCCCGCCTATCCGCGATTGGCCGATTTCTATTCCTTGTACGTTCGAGACATACTGATCCTGGCCATAGGGTCTCTGGCCCTAATTTTATCGCTGGTCTTCTGGAACTATACGCTTCCGCATCTTGTGCCCTTGCCTGCAACCCATGAATCTAACCTGGATCCGACATCGACCATGGTGTCTAAGCGCGAGTCATCCGGGCAAGCCTCATCTGAAATCGAAATGGTGTTCCGGGACACAATTTTATCAGTCCTGGATTTCCAGATAGGCCCCATAAAGCTCCGCCATATCCTTTATGGATTTGGCGGACTCTTTTTGCTGGCGATCGTACTATCGGCCGTTCAAGGCCTTGCACCCTTTGTGTCGCAGATGCGTTTCGGCGATCGTGGGCGCATGTTAGAGGCCTTTGAGCACCAACACTATGATGAAGTCAGTGCCATGATTGTCAAGGGGAAGGGAATCCACGTTAAAAACGAATTCAACCAGAATCCATTGCTGCTTGCCCTGGAAGCAAGAAAGCCGGAGCTGGCGAGGATGCTTATTGAGGCGGGGGCAGATGTAAATATCAAGAGCAAGATGTATCAAACACCGATCCTGGTGGCGACAAAAAACAAGGACCTTGAGATGGTAAAACTGCTGATCGCTTACGGCGCCATATCCGATGCGCCATGGGATGAAGAACCGGCCGTTTTTTACGCCATTGCAAAAGGTTACGATGATATTGCCCGGGTGCTAATCAAAGCCAGCACAGATCTGGACCGGCGCTATCAATGGGGAAAAGAAAAGATCACAGTGGAAGATCTTGCCAGGGCAGTTAAACGTCCGGAGTTGATCAAACTTATCCGAGAAAGGCGCGGAAAAGATCCGGAGCCCTTGCTCCAACCCAAGGATGGCAGCAAGAAAGAAATTCAACCATCGGACCACAGACGAAAGGACGTGGCGGAAGAGCGGATACCACAACCCGACGGCAAACAAAAAAACAAGGCAGAAAAAAAAGTCGCTGCGGTCGAAAAAGCCTGGCCCAAAGATATCACTGAAGCCGATGCAGATAGAAAAGTCGAAAAGCCATTTCCTCTTCAATCCAGTCCGGTCATGAAAAACAAGGTTGAAGAAAAAACTGAAACGATCCCATATACCAGAGATACGGATACCGCTGCCGACACGCAAGTGATAGAAGAAAAAAAATGGGACACTTTCACAGGAGAGGCAAAAGAGATTGACCGGGATGGCCGATTTATTGCCTTCAACAACGGCGTTGTAAAAGATACGGAAACCGGTCTTATGTGGGCGTGCCGAGACAATGGACACGATATCGCTTGGGAAGCGGCCAGGACCTACTGTGAAAACTTCAAAAGGGCGGGCTACACGGACTGGCGGATGCCGACCCTGAAGGAAATGAAGATGATTCACGGGACCGGAGAGCAATACGCTTTGAAATGCAAGCCATCGCAATCCGTAAAAATAACCCGATTGATCACATTGACAGGCAGCTATCCCTGGGCCATTGATAGATCTCAGAAGTTGGCAATAAGCTTTGATTTCTGTAGAAAACTGCGGCGATCATGCCCGGCAGATGAGACTGAAAATCATCGCGTATTGCCGGTACGGGACGACAAGTAGTGTCGGAACGAAAAGCTTTTTTAGACACATTTTTTAAAGGTGGCATTTTAAAAAAAAGGGGGGCATCGCTGCAATGCGCGCCCCCTTTTTCAATTACCGGATGCGCCGGTTACTTGCGGAATCCATACTCCAGCGCAAAAAAACGGGGGTTCAAACCGGCCATGGGTTCTCTGAGTTTTTCCAGTTCCTCGCCCGGGCCATGGACTTCCAGGCGCGTGATGTCGGCCATTTTCAGGGCCTCCTTGAGCAATGGCCCGATGTTTTCAAGATGGGCCAGCACCGCCTCGGCATCGGCATACCCTTCACGGCAATGGGCCATGTCGCCGCTGAAGGTAAATCCGTAATGGAGGCAGTTGGGTTCCTGACTGGATTTCTCCACAAGTTGTGCGCAGAGCTCTTTAAAGTCATCGAGCTTGTCCGAATGGACCTTGAAGTATGGGGCGATGGTGCAGCATGTGTCCGGGGTCGTCATGGAGCTCCTCCTTGAAAAACGGTGTTCGGTTGTTGTCGCGCAGGAAATGAAAAATACTACTGCTGAGATGAATGCCGCGAAAAATATCGATTTATTCATGATCTTTGCGTTTCGGTTTGCGTCGCGAGCCATTTTATATACCTTTCATTTTTATTGTTGACGAAATTCCGCGGGCGGTGTGCCGGACAGTAAACCATATCTGCACGGGATACTTGTTCTATCTGAATAGGATGTTGTTCGAAATGAATTTTCCGGATGCGGCCGGTGCCGCGTGCCTTGGTTGCATTCTTTACAAACAATTGGCATTTTGATATTAACAATTAAAAATTCAATGAGTTAACATTGCGACGGCTGAGATGTGCGTCGTGAAGTCTTCAATCCTTGAACATGATTGTTGAACAGTGACGGGGCAGGGTATGAGGAGATTGAAGTGAAAAAACGCGCGCGTCGTGAAGGTACCTTGCGGTCGTTTCGTTTTGATTCCGGAATGCATCTTCATATTGCCGATTTCAAGCCGACGGAAACGGTGGTGGAGCGGTTCGGATCGGGAGACCCGGCCTTGAGATTCTATTTTCATATACTCGCCAGCGGATACTGGGAATTGAAGTCCCCGTACCGAAGCATTGCTCAAGCCAGAATGATGCGTTCCAACGGTTGCAGCTCCATGATTTTCTATCCGGAAATGGAAGGCCGGATGTTCCTGCCGGAGGGTTATCGCCAGTACCATCTCAGCATCTATGTTCGCCCGTCGATGCTGAATATTTACATGGGGCGCCATCTGGACCGGTTGCCCGATGCGCTCATCGATATTTCCCATGGGTGCATTGATACGGGTTTTTCGCATGAAAGCCCGCTTTCTCAAATGATGAACCTGTCCATCCAACAGCTGCTGGATTGCCCGTATTCCGGTCCCATGAAAACGCTCTACATGGAAAATAAAACCATAGAACTCATGGTGCATAAGCTGGCGCAAACCCTGCCTTCGAATAACCCGCCGGATACGCCGCCGCAAAAGGAGCCGCTTGAGACGGACCGCATCCATCGCGCCAGGGACATCCTGTGCCGGGATCTGGAATGCCCTCCCAGTTTATCCGACCTGGCACACGCCGTTGGTACCAACCACAGCCGGTTGAACCGCGGCTTTCGAGAAACTTACGGGACCACGGTATTCGGGTATCTGCGGCAGAAAAGACTGATCGAGGCCCGGCGGTTGATCGAAATGGAAGATGCAAGCGTCACCGAAGCCGCCCTCACTGTGGGTTACAACAGTATGTCTTCCTTTTCAAAGGCATTTTACGAGTATTTTGGTATGCGTCCGATGGCATGCCGCAGAAGGAAAATCATCAGCGTTTGACTCAACCCCAACGTTGCAACGATGGGATCAATTCCTGTCGGATATCGGGTTTGGGAATTCCGGTCCGCACCTGCATTGAAATACTTCGGCGCGCCATTCAACTCAGCTCCAGATAGGCATGGTAATCTTCGTCATTGAAAAATGTCTGCTGGCGCCTGTTTCCCCGCTGGGTCACATGGTGTGGGATTCCCGGTGCTACCGCTCGTGCCATTCTTGCCATTTCAAAGACCAATCATATATTGTGAATCATTAAGTAAGGATGTCCACCGATTTCGAGACGCCCATACGGTCACATTTGAGGTGGTATTGGATTGATCCCGAATAGGCGTTCTATCCACCCTTAATTGACAAGGTCCTTTGCCATTGGCAGGTTCATGGTAATCGTTGTTCCCCTTTGAAAAGCACTCTCTATTTGAATGCCGGACGAGGGGCCGTAAATATGCTCCAACCGCTGGTTCACATTTCTCAGCCCCATACTTGGATTGGCGGAATCCGAACCGCGCTTGTTGAATACATGTGCGATGGCTTTTTCCGAAATACCGATGCCGTTGTCTTTGACCTGAATATGTAAAACACCGTTTTTTTGGCCGGCATGCACCCATACTTTGCCGCCCTCTTCTTTGCATGAGAGCCCGTGTTTTACAGCATTTTCAACCAAGGGCTGGATGATGAGCGGCGGCATCGGCCACTCTTTGGCGTCGGATTTGATATCCATCTCAAACTGTATTCGGTCGCCAAAACGCGCGTGCTCAATGGCCAGATAGGACTTGATCTGCTTCAACTCGTCATCCAATGGGATGTATTGACGTTTGTCTTTTATGTTTCGGCGAAGATAATTGGACAATTCCAACAGCAATTGTCTTGCATGCTGGCTGTTGGTGCGACAAAAGGAAGCGATGGTATTCAAGGAGTTAAACAGAAAATGCGGGTTGATCTGAGCCTGCAGCCGCTTAATCTCGGCGCGGTCCAATAACTGGGACTTGATTTGAATGTCTTGAAGTTCAAGCTGGGTCGAAAACAAATTAGCCAATCCATTGGCGATTTCAAAGTCGATGTGGTTTAGGGTGTGTTTTTTGTCACCATATAATTTCAATGCGCCGATGATTTCGCCTGTTTTTTTCAACGGCACCACGATGGCCGATTGGAACATCTGATCGGGCACCTCTTCTCCCACTGCCGTGCTGCTAGACGCAAAAACCGGCTCTCCTGTCCTTAACACCGTGGTGGTGGTACTGGTGCACAAATCCTGACCCGGTCGGTAGTCATCATCATCGATGCCAACATATGCCAATAGTTGCCTTGTGTCCGTAATCGCTACAGCCGCCACCCGTGTTTGTTCATGAATAATTTTTACCGTGGCCAGCGCTGAAGCTTCATTAAGCCCTTCACGCAAATGAATGACGGTCTGGTTCGCAATGGTCATGGCCTTGCGAGCTTGAATGGATGCTCTGCGCTCTCGGTTGCGAACCACGATACGAATCATTTCGATCAAACAACCGGCGCCCAGCGCATTCGATATAATCATCGGGATACCGATCAGCCGGACCACGGATAGCGCTGTTTCAAAAGGCTGGGCCATCAACAGCACCAGCCCCATGTGAACGGATTCACCCAAAACACCTAATATGACCGCCACGCGCCAATTCAGGGCACCGTTTTTCAATCGCATGGAGACCACGCCGGCAGCCACTCCTTCCAATATGGTGCCCAATGCACATGGCAGTGAACTAAAGCCATCCATCTCAATGAAAAAGCGATGGCCGCCGGCAATCAATCCGGCGCCGATCCCCACCACAGGCCCACCGATCAGGCCGGCCAGAATCATACTGATGGCCCGCAGATTTGCAATGACACCTTGTATGGGGTCCCCATCATAGGTGCCGAATATGCCAAACGCGCCAAAAAAGAGCATCAGCGCAATTTTGTCCTGGACGGTCAATTCCCTTGCTATCATGCGTTGCAAGGTACGCGTTGAAAGCAAAATAAAGGCGACGGCCGATATGAGACCGAAATGCTCTGCCAGCGATAAAAATAAGTTGATGATGGGCAGTATGTTCTCTGCGTATGACAAGGTATCCATGTCGCCTAAACCTATAAACCCAGTTGCGCTTTTAGCGGTTTGACCCGTCTTCGACTGACCGGCACCTCTGTGGATGCTTGATCGGTTGTTGTGAGTATATATTTACCATTAAACCACGGAGCAACTTCTTTGACGCAGGCCAGATTTACCAAATAGCCGCGATGGGACCTGAAAAAACCGTAAGTCTTGAGCCTAAGCTCTAAAGTGTCAAGGCTTACCGCCCCGTGAAGGGTGTAACATGGCCTATCGGTGCAAACCAGAATCTCTTTCTTTTCCGCTTTGCAATAAACAATTTTGTCCGGGTCTAAAAGCAATATGCGACCTTTGTGCTCCACGCTGATCTTGGCTATTGGGTTGGCCGGTGGAGAGATACGATCAACCAATTTCTCCAATTGCCCGCAGAGGCTCCCCTGCCGCTGGGTCAGCATTAAATTTTTAACCCGCTCGACGCTGCTTTTAACACGATCAACCTGAAATGGCTTAAGAATATAATCAACCGCGCTGGCTTCAAATGCCTTAACAGCGTGCTCATCATAGGCAGTGGCAAACACGAAGAATGGCGTTTTCTGATCGGACGCACATGCCTGAACCACGTCAAAACCGTCTCGGCCCGGCATTTTGATATCAAGAAAAACAAGATCCGGGTGGGTTGCACGAATGGTTTTAATCGCGTGTGCGGCACTCTTGGACGACCCAATTACAACAACTCCTGCAATCCCAGAGAGAATAAAATTCAGTTCATCCACGGCAGGCGTTTCATCATCAACAATCAGGCATTTAATTTCCATAACGATCTCTAAACCAGTCAACAAACACTTTCAGATCTATGCCCACAGTGTAAACCAAAAAGCACCGGATGTAAAATGGGTGGGCTTGCATTCCATCTAAGCCTTTCCCAACGATTGAATTGATTAATATGCATTGGTATTTCAAACGCTTTTGGAACAATCCGCGCGGCCACAAAGATATAAAGTGGGTAAAAATCAACCGTTGGTCCGCAAAAACAGGCCGTTCATCTGTAAAAAACGACGTTCGGGTCTACCGCCCCTGGTACGCTTCACCCTTGGTCGCCGTGGTCTGTTCGAAGCCCTCCGACTTTTGCAACAATGGGGAAAACACCGCCATTATAAATTCGTGTTTGATTCACACCCCAATTCATACATTTCAGACCCAAAAAGCGACACTTCAGCCATATTTTTTTGGTCTATGGCGGCCTTGTCCTTTAATAAATGCATAAAGCACTTGGCAGGAAAGATTTAAAAAAACGACGGCTGTCCTTGTTTTTTTGGGTGTGACGTAAACGAGAAGGAGACCCCTCTCTCCCAGAAAAACAATTCTATATATACCCTTTAACGTATTCAAAGGAGATACCTGATGAAGTTTTCAAAAAATGCACGTAGTAAGGTCGGGATTTTTTTAACCCTCTTATTTGCGGTAACCCTGTTGGGCGGTGTGGCCAATGCTGCTGAGAAAAAGGTGACCTGGAAACTGGCCATGACCTGGGGATCCAACTTGCCTCCGTTTACGGATACGGTCACCAACATGGCCAAAATGGTCAAAACCATGAGTGATGGTAAATTTACCATTCGAATCGATTCCTCCAACAAGCACAAATCGCCTTTTGGTGTCCTGGATATGGTTAAGCTGGGTCAATACGATATGGGACACTCTGCTTCATACTATTGGAAAGGAAAAGATTTAGCCCTTCTGCCGCTGACCACCATGCCATTTGGCATGACCGCCGCTGAACAGAACGCCTGGTTCTATCATGGGGGGGGAATGGCGCTGATGCAGGAAGCCTATGCCCCCCACAATGTGCTCTCTTTTCCGGGCGGCAATACCGGTCAGCAGATGGGCGGTTGGTTTGCAAAGGAAATTAACAGCTTGTCCGATCTCAAAGGGCTTAAAATGAGGATCCCGGGTTTTGCCGGTGAAGTCATGGCCAAACTGGGTTTGACCGTTACCAATATTGCGGTGGGTGAATTGTATATGGCTCTGGAAAGAGGGACCATTGATGCCCTTGAGTGGGTCGGCCCCGGTATGGATATCAAAATGGGTTTCAACAAAATTGCCCCATACTACTATACGGGATGGCACGAGCCGGCAACGGAGCTTCAGTTCCTGGTCAACAAGAAAAAATTTGCTAAACTTTCCGAGAAAAACAAAGAAATCCTGACGGTGGCCATGAAGCTTGCCGCCTATGACATGTACACCCAGAATTATCATATGAGCTCAGAAGCTTGGTCTAAAATTGAGCAAGACTATCCCAACATTAAAGTTCGCACATTCCCAAAAGAAGTGATGGATGCCATGAAAGCTGCTAACCAAACGCTGTTGGCAGAAAAAGCCGCAGGCAATCCCATGCTGAAAAAGATTTTGGATTCTCAGGCTGAATATCAGAAAAAATCAAGAGAATGGACTCGCATATCTGACTATTCTTACCTGAAAGACAATCTCTAATCTTTGTGTGCTGTGGGTTTTTTCGGCCACCGCCTCCTACCGGGAAAACCTGCAGCACTTTTTTTAAAAGCAGAAGTGCCTGAACAGCAGAATCGTTGTTTCGGTAAATCTAAACCTAAGGATGGTCACATGTTGGTAAAGATTGAACGTTTATTTGACCGGTTTGCGGATGTCCTCGGTCATGTGACAGCCGGCATTATGATACTCATGCTACTGAACGTATTCTATGATGTCATTATGCGCTACCTGTTTAGAAGCGGTTCCATTGCCATGCAGGAGATGGAGTGGCACCTTTTTTCAATCGTACTTCTAATTGGTATTTCATATGCCTTATTTAAAGACGGACACGTCAGGGTCGATCTTATCTATGACGGCCTGGCAACAAAGAAAAAAGCGATTATCAATATCGTGGGTTCGATTGTCTTTCTAATCCCTTTTTCGCTGCTGATTGCTGTTGGTTCCATTGATTTTGTTCTTGAGGCTTTCAACACCCATGAAATCAGTGGCGATCCGGGTGGCTTGACGCACCGATGGATCATTAAGGCGCTGGTGCCGACCTCCTTTTTCTTGCTCGTTTTTTCTACCGTTGGCGTGATTATCAAAAATATCAACCTGTACAAAGGTGTTCACAAGCAAGTGCCCAAAGAAGGAGTCTAAGATGGTAGGCATTATCATGTTCTTTGCTGCATTGTTGATGTTGCTGTTTGGTTTTCCGGTAGCATTTACATTTGGAGCTGTGGCGGTGGTTTTCGGCTTTATTGCAGGCATCGTTGAAATTGGGGTAGATGGGTCATTGATAGAAGGATTAATGGTGGGGAAAAATATGTTTGCTTTTATGCCCCACCGCATCTGGTCCATCATGAACAATACGATCCTGATGGCGATCCCATTGTTTATTTATATGGGTATTGTCCTGCAAAAGACAAAACTGGCTGAGCGTTTATTAGAGTCCATGGGATTTTTGTTTGGTGAAATTCGGGGCGGACTTGCCATCAGCACTATTTTTGTGGGTGCGCTTTTGGCAGCTTCAACGGGCGTTGTCGGTGCCAGCGTGGTGGCCATGGGTGTTATCTCCTTGCCGGTGATGCTCAAATACAAGTATCAAAAAGAACTTGCCACAGGCACCATTTGCGCGTCCGGGACCTTGGGCCAAATCATCCCCCCTTCAATCGTGCTCATCATCCTGGGCGATGTTTTTCAGGTGCCGGTGGGGGATCTGTTTTTAGCAGCGGTCTGGCCTGGGTTAGCGCTTGTTGGGGCTTATATTTTATATATCGTCATCTTTTCATTTTTAAAAAAAGATGCCGCGCCTCCCATCGTCATTGCAGGCAGTAAGGGATCTAAAACAAAACAAGTGATCACTGCTGTTCAAACCATTCTTCCCCCTTTAATTCTTATCATCCTGGTATTGGGATCCATTTTTTCAGGTATTGCAACCCCCACGGAATCAGCAGCCGTGGGTGGTATTGGTGCCATGATTTTAGCCATTTTGTATCGCTCATTCTCATTGAAGCTGATCGCGGAAAGCGCACGTGAAACCGTAAACATAACGGCCATGGTATTTGGGATTTTGATTGGCGCCACCGCATTTTCGATGGTGTTTACGTATACAGGCGGGGATTTGATCGTTGAAGAGTTCATGCTCGGCCTGCCGGGTGAAAAATGGGGTTTTATCATCCTTTCCATGGCGGCCATCATGGTTTTGGGATTTTTCATCGATTTTATCGAAATCTCTTATATTATTGTCCCCATCCTGGTACCCATCTCACTGGCCATCAACATTAACCCTGTTTGGTATGCCATTTTAATTGCAATGAATCTGCAAACCTCCTTTTTAACGCCGCCCTTCGGGTTTAGTTTATTTTACTTGAAAGGGGTGGCGCCGCCGGAGATTAAAACGCTGCATATATACAAAGGCGTGGTCCCGTTTATCATTATTCAGGGCCTGGTCCTTGTGATACTAACGATCTGGCCGGAATTTTTTGATATTAACCCGGTCATCAATTAACTCCGAGCAGTTCTGCTGCTTTTGCGGCAGAACTGCTCATTTTAAAAGTAGAAATTGTACACAAATGTTATAAAAATTTCTCACAGGCTTCTATCCATGCCGAATATTGCACACTCACTTCCTTCTACGGAACCTCAACTCAAACTTCGACAGGAGATGTCCGGTGGTAAAAAAAATTGTATCGATGATGTTCATACTAACGTATCAGATAGATTCCCGCATCGCCGGAAGCGGTCAAATTATCGCCGCCGACTTGCCATAGATTTTTCAGGATAGATTTATGCATATTTCAGCCCCCTGATCTCCTGGCATAGGCCAATGCCTCGGCAAGACAGGCATCGTATTCCGCTTCGTAATCCGCCGGAATCAGCACCCACGCCTTAAACCGCTTACCCGTAAAATCAAACGGCTTCCCTTTCCCATCGGCGATCAATTCATTCACCCGTTCGGGCGAAACCTTGATGACCAGTGCATTCTCCCGTTTGAAGATCATTCCCAGAAAATCGCCCTTGTACCGAAGGCAGATCGATTTCATGATGGTGGAAACTTCCACCCCTTTTTCCTGCAGGATCATGCTTGTTTTCAAATCAAAGCGCATGGCACACCCTTGTGATGTATTCCAGAAGTTTCGGATTAATTTTGAGCCTGCACAATCCCATCAGCTTTTCGCCCGAAGATCAGACCCAGGGCCGCGCCGGAAATCGTAAACTGCAGAAATTGAAACCCGGTATGATAGAACAAAAAGGTCGAGATCGGGTTGATGTTGAACTTGGCCACCGTGGCAAAACCCATGACCGTATAGATCAACAGGCCGATGGCCAGCGAATAACGAATTCCCGCCCAAACAGGATGGCCGCCCCGGTACCAGAAGGGATAGAAATAGGCGATCACCGCCCCCTGGACGACCATGGACAGGACCCCCAGCGGGACGATCGGTTCCGCCCGGGTAAAGGCCCCCATCTGTATGTAGAGGTCATGAAACCAGACCAGATGCCACGGATAGGCCAGTGCAAAACTGAGCACGACATAGCTGGAGATGGCAAGGATGTATTTTTTCAGCATAGGCGCCTCCTGGAAAAACTTTACATTGTGATTATTTAATTGTATCTTACAATTGATTTTGATTATAACCAGAATCAATTTTAAAATGCAAGTAAAATATAGGATCATCGGTTCGAGGGAAAAATCCATGCCGTAGGCGAACCGGAAAAATCAGAAACAGGATGCCGCACCGCCATGCCCACTCAGGCGGGCGCGGTCCATGTGTACCGATCCGGCTTCAGATCCGGGAGCGGGATATTGAAGTGTTGAAAGCGCTGCACGAGAATTGAAATAAAATGGTCCAGAAAAAGACCCATATGGAACACTCAGGCTGTCCCGTGGCCTGCGCCCTCGATATCGTCGGCGACCATTGGACGCTGCTCGTCATCCGTGACTTGTTGTTTCTGGGGCTCCACGAATACAAAGAGATGCTCGCCGGCGCCGAGGGGATCTCCAGCAACATCCTGACCGACCGGCTGAAAAAACTGGAGGTCAACGGCCTCATCGCTTCGATACCCCATCCGGAAAGCCGCAAGCGCAAGCTCTACTACCTAACCGTCAAAGGCAAGGATTTGATTCACACCATGGTCCAACTGATCCGCTGGTCGGAAAAGCACCTTTCCGAACATCTGGAGATCCCGCCGGAAAAAAGGAATCTCCTGGTCAACGATCCGGACTGCTTCGTCGCACTGATCCTTCAACAGCTCACGCAGTGGGAAGACGAAAATCTCGGCCCGCCTCAGGCCGCCCGTGCGTCACACGGCCGCAAAAAATGAAAGCGGGCCGAAAACCGGACCACTTTAACAAACCTGCCGCAAAGGAGAGATACGATGTCTCAATTCATCATCACATACATAGGTGGCGACCATCCCTCCACCCCGGAAGAAGGTCAAAAACATTTCGCAAAGTACCAGCAATGGCTGGCTGCCCTGGGCAGCGCGGCCATCAGCCCCATGAACCCCATAAAAAATACCCACACGGTTCACGCGGATGGTTCGATCACCCAGGGCAGCGCCATGGCGATGTCCGGGTTCACCATTGTCGAAGCGCCGACCATCGAGGAGGCCATATCCATGGCCAAAGACTGCCCGTTTTTAGACATCAACGGTTCCCTGGAAGTGTCTGAACTAATGAAAATGGGCAGTTAAAGCCGAGGCCAAATGCGGCATGTTCGATGTGATTAAACGCTCCTGGCGGTTAAGGGGTTCAAATTAATATGCGTGTGTCCTCACTACCGCCAGTGGCAACCAACCATGGGCGCACGTCCCGCAAAAGGTTCGGTAGGGCTGAGCTGAAGGGGGCGGGGGCAGGTGATAGCCGTATCAAAAGAACCTCTCACCCAATGCAACAACTAAAGCTGATCTGCTTGACATGTAAACACAAGACACTTATCCATTCAGCAGGGCTGCAGACTGGTCGATTTGAATTTTGTCATTTGATATTGTGGTTTAAACAGTAACTAAGAAATCTGATGCCGGGTTATGGGACACATTTTACTCCAAGGTGGATCTGAATTCGGCGGTTTGATGCAGGCATCCGACCGGCGCGCCCTTGAACTGGCCGGAGGCCCGGACGCGGCGGTGGGCATTGTCCCTGCCGCGGCAGCGCCGGATGCCAATCATTACCGTGCCGGGCAGAATGGCCGGCATTGGTTTCGGTCTCTGGGGGCCAGTGACGTTAATATCTTACCCCTGATTGACCGTCCCTCTGCCGACGCACCCCAAGTGATCGACCAGTTGAACCGTTCTCGGCTCATCTATTTGCTGGGAGGCTTTCCAGGATACCTGCTGCAAACCCTGGCCGATACATCAGCCTGGCAAACGATCTTAACCGCGCATAGCCGCGGCGCCGTCATCGCCGGCAGCAGTGCCGGTGCGATGGTATTGTGTGAGCATCTCTTTGATCCACAGCAAAATAGAACCATCAAAGGACTCAACATGCTTCCCCACTGCTGTCTTATTCCCCATCATGATAGTTTCGGGAAACAATGGGCTTTGACCCTGCAAAAGGATTTGCCCCGTGCCACCCTGATCGGTATAGATGAGGAGACCGGAGCCATCGATGACGGCCGGCAGGGCCAATGGACGGTTTACGGCCGCGGCGCCGTTTCCCTTTATCGCCGCAACCGGATGGAACGCTATACCGCCGGAGAACAATTTATTGTATAAGACACCACAACCTCGCACTGCAAAGGGCAAACCATGCCGACACGTCACGGAACCATTGCGCTCATGGGATCGGGAGAACTCACCGCCACCATGGTTGAAGTCCATAAAACCTTATTGCGCCGATTGGGTAGAACGGCCCGCGCCGTGTTTCTGGATACGCCGGCAGGTTTTCAACTCAACGCCGACGATATCGCTCTAAAAGCCGAGGCCTATTTTAAAGACCGCGTCCAGCATCCTTTACAGGTCGCGTCGTTTAAATCCGCCCAACCGGAATCTGATGCCGGCACCCAAAAAGCTTTTGCACGGTTGCAACGCGCAGATTACGTGCTGATTGGACCGGGCAGCCCCACCTATGCCTTGCAGCAGTGGCAACAAAGCCCGGTACCGCATCTGCTCACCCAACGCATTGAAGCGGGGGCCTGCCTGGTTGCGGCCAGTGCCGCCGCATTGACTGTGGGCTTTCAAACCCTTCCCGTATATGAAATCTATAAGGTCGGCATGCCGGTGCACTGGGTGCCGGGCTTGAATATTTTAGGCCATTTTGGAATAAATTTAGTGGTCATGCCGCATTGGAACAATGCCGAAGGGGGCAACCATGACACCCGTTACTGCTTTATGGGGGCGCCGCGGCTTGACAGGCTTGAATCCCTCTTGCCATCACCCACCCCTATTCTGGGGCTGGATGAACACACGGCCTTGATCATTGATCTGGATAACCAGGAGGCCACCATTGAAGGCGCTGGACAGGTCACCCTGAGGTACAACGGCCGGGATCAGCGTTTTGACAAAAAGACACCCGTGCCCTTTTCGTTGCTGCAGGGTCATTTCCAATCCACCCCTTCGGCAACGCCGCAAAGCGGTTGCCCCGCCCCTTCCAAAGAAGCGCGCCCCATCGCACCCGACGATGTCTGGCCGACAATTCACCGGTTGGCGGATAGTGCCAAAGTGGCCCTGGATCAGAACCAGGATGAAAAAGTTGCCGGCTACCTGTTGGAACTGGAACGCCACATCTGGAAGTTCCAGAACCAGTTGCATGAGAACAATGAAATGGGAGCCGCCAGAGAAGCCCTACGGGAAGTCATCACCATTTTAACCGCCAAAATGGCCCTGCGGCCGTCAAGCTGCGAGGCCTGTCTTGCCCCTGTGGTAGAAGCCCTGCTCCTTTTGCGCCAACAATTCAAGGCGCAGCAAAAATGGGAGGCGGCGGATGCCATTCGTGATTGCCTTCAAAAGGCCGACATCATCGTAGAAGACCGACCCGAAGGCAGTTCATGGAAAACAAAGAAATAAACAAGGAGGACGTCCCCCTGGCTACCCCGCTTATTGTCCACCCCATATCCATGACCGATTATGAAGCCTTGTGGCAGCAGCACAAAGAACGTTTAAACTGGAACTGCATCTTTATGCTGCCCTTTTGGCTCAAAACAGTCTGCCGTCACGTCGGTGCGCCGGGAAAGCCGACCCTGCTGAGTGTTCACCAAGGATCGGATCTGATCGGTGTCGCCCCTTTGGCCCTGTCCCGCCGGCGGGCATCATTTCTTGGCGATCCCAGCGTATGCGATTATCAAGACATCGTGGCGGCACCGGGCCAAGCTGTTGCAGTAATGCAGTCCGTACAGGATTATTTGGCCGACAGGGGTATCATGGAAATAGATCTGCAAACCCTGCGGCCGGATGCTGCCGCTCTAAAAGCGCTGGATGCCCTCACCCCCAGGCAAGGCTGGCAATTGCATCGCCTGTCCGAAGATGTGACATACGAAACCAAGCTGCCGGCCGATTGGGAGGCCTTTCTACTACAGCTCAACGGCAAACAGCGCCACGAAGTGCGCCGCAAGATCAGACGCTTGGAATCCCAAAGCGTATTTTCGTTCTGCATGACACCCAACGATGGTGATATGGCCAAAGCGGCCGATCGGTTTATTCAATTGTTTCAGATGAATCGGACAGACAAAGCCGATTTCATGAACCCGGCCATGTCAGGCTATTTTAAAGCGTTGATTCAAACCCTGGCCGAACATGACATGCTGCGGCTGTACTTCCTGGACATCGGAGGCCAACCGGCGGCCACCGTTCTGTGTTTTGACTACCAAAACGTCCGTTACCTTTACAACAGTGGATATAATGCGCAGTATCAGAAATTGAGCGTCGGCATCCTGAGCAAAGTTTTCAGTATTCAAAAGGGTATTGATGCAGGTTGCCGCGGCTACGACTTTCTCAAAGGTGCGGAAGTCTATAAAGAAAGAACCGGTGGCCGGCAGGTGGGCCTTTTCCGCTACCGGCTGACACGCCAAGACTCAACCCAGCGCCGGAAAGCGTAACATCGTCATGCCTGTCCCGCCACAAAAAGCGTTGCGTATTGCCATGCTAAGCATCCATTCAAGCCCCATGGGGCCGTTGGGAGCCCAGGATACAGGAGGCATGAGCGTATATGTGCGCGAATTGGCCCATGGGTTGGGGCGCCAAGGACATCGCGTCGACATCTTCACCTACGTAACGGGGCCTTGCGGTCACCTTGACCTTTCCCCCAATGTTTGCCTGGTGCATCTGGACGACAGTGACGCTGCCGGGTTGAGCAAAGCCCAATTGCCCGCGCATCTTGACACCGTATTTGAGCGGATGGAACGCTATCGACTGGATCAGGATGTGACGTATGACGTCATTCACAGCCACTACTGGCTCTCTGCGGTGGTGGGTGCCCTGGCCCGGGCACGCTGGGGTTGCCCCCATCTGACCATGTTTCACACCCTGGGAGCCGTTAAAAACCGTGTCGGCTCCGATGAACATGAATCCATGGTACGCATTTCCCACGAACGCTGGCTGGCCAAGGTGGCGGATGGTATCGTGGTCCCCACATCCGGGGAGCGGCAAAATTTATTATGCCACTACCACCCCCGAAGTGAAAAAATCCACACCATCGGATGCGGGGTAAACCTGGAGCTGTTTCAACCCATGGACCGATGGGCCGCGCGCCGCAAACTGGGCATCGCTTCGAATGCGCTGATCGCCCTATACGTAGGCCGATTTGCCCCTGTCAAAGGCATCGACATGCTTTTGGGTGCCGTTGCCCGGCTTAAACAGCGGTTGCCGGAGCTTCATTTGGTGATCGTCGGCGGAGACGGACCTGCGGCCGAAAGTGCTCGCGCCTTGATCGATCTGGCCCGCAACCGGCAAATATCAGAGCACGTCACTTTCACCGGGCCCATCGACCAGGAGATGCTGCCCGCTTATTTGAGTGCCGCAGATTTTCTGGCCTTGCCCTCCCATTATGAAAGCTTTGGCCTGGTCCTGCTCGAAGCCTTGGCCTGCGGTACGCCGGTGGTGTCTACCCCGGTGGGGGCTGCCCCCGACATCATCCAAGAAGGCATCAATGGCATCCTTGCCCCGTGTCCTGATGAAGTCGCCATTGCCCAGGCTATTACGCGGATGGCAAATATGATCGCAACGCGCGACAGCGACAGCGCCTCTATCCGCGCCACGGTCAAAACGTTGGGTTGGCAGCGCGTTGCGGACAAAATCATGCAAACCTATGCCATGCTGCTCGAAGCGCATCCACAAAATGACCGCGCCGGCCGGCAAGAGCCCCATACACCTATTCTACTCAGCAAAGGAGGATAAAAGATAGTGAAAGCACCTGTGGATCTGATGGTCATTACGGCTCACCCCGATGATGCAGAGTTTGGCGCAGCGGGTACGGTCGCCCAATGGACCCAGGCAGGCAAATCCGCCGTCTATGTCGTATGCACCAATGGAGACAAAGGAACCAGCG
>JBNKKB010000111.1:0-43894 GCA_050291605.1 Desulfobacteraceae bacterium
TGGATGGCATACACTGGATTATGGGCCATCTGCTATATGGCTCAGGGCTGCGTCTCATGGAGTGTCTGCGTCTGAGGGTCAAAGATATAGAATTTACACAAAACCAAATCGTTGTCAGGCAAGCCAAAGGACAGAAAGATCCTTCGAAACATGTTGTATTTATATAGGCATTGACACACAAACGCCGCTTTGACATGCTCGGTCGCGCAAAAGGCAAGTCTCTATCTTTTAAATGGCTATTTTTGCATGCTGATCCGTAAAAGTGCGGCAACCGCTCGCCATGGAATCTGCGGATATGCCCCCATGCATGGGTATCAAAAAGGGCCATTCAAATAGAGCGACATCTGTGGATCGCGATCTGTGCTGATGCATTATGTTACAGCCGGATGCAAAGTGCATCACCCGCCTAATGGTCTATAATTCAACGATTTACTCCAATCTGCATGAGGGCTGTGTCGTTTTGCCACAAATCCGAAGCTGATGCACACTTTAGCGCCGGCCATCCACTCGATAATAAACTTATAATATATCAAACGGTTAAATTTATTTGGCGGTTTGTCTTTGGTTGGCCTGAATCGTGCTCTGTATTAGGGCAAAGACCATCCATAGCGGGTGCATCTATCCATGGCGATAAAAAAGAAAGGAGACGATCATGGCTGAGAAACTGAGAAAAACAACAGGCCGGCCGCAGGTGTTCGGCATTGCCAACGATCAATGCGTATGGAGCCGTGCGGGTGTGGTCAAATCCATGAAATGCGTCAATGCATTTGACTGCCTTAGTTGCGCCATTGATCGCAAAATCCAGGCGGACTTTCAAGCCCGGGAGCAGCACGTCGGTGTCCGTCCGGATCCCCGACCGGTGCGCCAGCGCATGTTGATCAATCAGCGCAAGTGCCGTCATATGCTCAGCGGACGGGTTACGTACAAGATGTGCGGTCACAGCTATGACTGTGTGAAGTGCCCCTATGACCAGATGCTGGAAGATACTTCTGTTATCCCCAGTCTCAATGAACCCGCCTACGATCCCGCTTCGGGATTTGATGTGGCCAGAGAATACTACTACCATCATGGCCACACCTGGGCACGGATAGAGTACGGCGGTCGCATCCGCGTGGGCATCGATGACTTTGCCATGCGCATGCTGGGTCCCCAGGATGAGATTAAACTGCCCAGGATCGGCGACACCCTTGACCAGAACAGACCCCAGGCCACCTTGCGTCGCGAGGATCATGAAGCCGATACGCTCAGCCCAATGGATGGCACCGTACTGGCCGTCAATTCCAAGATCACGGCGCGGGCCCGGTTGGCCAACCAATCGCCCTATACCGAAGGCTGGCTGATGGTGCTGCAACCCACTAATATGCGCAAGAACCTGAAGAACCTGTTGTTTGGTATCGAGAGCCTGGCCTGGATGGAAGAGGAGGCCGGTCGATTGGCCGCCATGCTCAGCGAGGAGACCGACTACCAGTTGGCCGCCACGGGTGGCGAGGCCATTCGAGACATCTACGGTGCAGTTCCCAACGTGGGTTGGGATCGGCTGGTGCGAGAGTTTTTAGCCTAGCTGGTGTTTTTAACAATGATGGACACGTAAAAGTCCGCATTCTCATTATTTTGTCATTCCGCGAAGGCCGGAATCCATTTTAATATGCAATTTTGGACACCGTTGTGGCATTGATTCAATACCTTTTTAGCCGCCTGGCCATTTCGTATTCACAGGCGGAGCAAAAATGCAGCGGCAACTGATCGAGTTGGTCCAATTGTTTGCTAAAGCGCATCAGACATGCGGTTTCCCAGCAATGCTCCAGCCCGAAGACATGGCCGATCTCGTGAACACTGATTTTGGCGATGCGGTGATAGGTGCGTTCACGGCTGTGGGGGTGGATCAGCCGACTCAGCGACACCACGGCGGCTCTGCCCCCCAGTTGGGATTCTCCATACACATAGGTCAATATGGGGATGCACAAATCATACGGTGTAATGGCCAATTTAAGGGGTGCGCCTACGGTTTCATTGGCCAGGGATTTTAAAATTTTAACGGCATCATACTGGCGGCGTGCGGAGAGGTAGGCATAGGTCGGATTTGGCCGGGGCATGGCGATATCGGTGGCCAGGCCCAGCACGGCCTGGATATTGGCCGCCACCACGGAAAGCACCAATGGCTCAACTTGTCCCAGGGGGATGAGGGCCAGCAGGGGGGGTTGATTGTCAAAGGATTCGGCTTCTACCAAGGTATCACCCTTGAGCGCGGTCTTGTGGGTTGGTTGTTTTTACGAACGCGGCAATGCATAGCGTTTTATTTTTCTCGAAAGGGTGACGCGGTCAATGCCCAACTTCTTGGCGGCCTGGGTGATGTTGCCCTCACAAGCGTCCAGAGTGGCCTGAATGTGGCGTATCTCCATATCCTTTAACGTCATGGTGCCCAGTTGGCAATCGTCGCTGCGGTCCTGTAAAAAACGCAACTCTTCTTGACCGATCATATGGCCCCGGGCAATGACCACCACGCGCTCGATGACATTGCGCAATTCGCGGACATTGCCCGGCCATGGATAGGCGCTCAAAATCTGGAGTGCTTTCTGGGTCAGCCCGTCGATGCGTTTGCCGGTCTCTGTCGCAAAGCAGCCGATAAAGTAATCCGCCAAGACGGGGATGTCTTCAATTCTTTCCCGCAAGGGTGGAATTTCAATGCTGAAGACGTTGATGCGATAGTAAAAATCTTCCCGAAATTGGCCCTGATTGATTCGTTCTTTCAAGTCCCGGTGGGTGGCGCAGATCAACCGAAATTGGGCTTCAAGGGTCTGGTTGCCGCCGACGCGCTGGAACTTCTTGTCTTCCAACACCCGCAGCAGGCTGACCTGCATTTTGGGAGAGATTTCTCCAATTTCATCCAAAAACAGGGTGCCGTTGTTGGCCATCTCCAACCGACCGCGGCGAGCTTTTACCGCTCCGGTAAAGGCCCCTTTCTCGTGTCCGAACAGCTCGCTTTCCAACAGGCTTTCCGATTGGGCGCCGCAATTGATGGCCACGAACGGTCCGTTGGCTTGCTCGCTGCTCATGTGAATGGCGCGGGCGACCAGATCCTTGCCTACACCGGTTTCCCCGGTGATCATTACAGGTGATTGGGTGGGCGCCACATCCTCGACAACCGATAAAATTCCATGCATGGCCTGGGATTGGGCCACAAATCCGTCCAGAACCGTTTCATGGCGCTCCAGCAATTGTTCACGCAATGCTTCGTTCTCTTCGCGCAGAGCCTTGTTGGTTGCCACACGTTCCATGAGAAGCGACAATTCGTCTGGGTCAAAGGGTTTGCATAAGTATTCGACTGCGCCGCGCTTCATGGCTTCCACAGCGGTCTGGATAGAGCCATGGGCGGTGATCATGATCACGGTGGCATCGGCTTGTTTCGCCCTGATTTTGGCCAGCAACTCTAGACCGTCCATCCCCGGCATTTTGATATCCAAAAGGTAGAGATCGTAATGTTTGTCCTTGAGATAGGCCAGGGCGGTCGGCCCTGAATCGGCAGTTTCCACATGATAGCCTTCTTTGGTCAACCAGGCCGAAAGCGCCTGGCAAATGGTCTCTTCGTCGTCAACGACGAGCACTTGCATCGTTTGTATCATGGCTATTCCCTAAACGGTTTGTGTTTGAATCGGGTTCGGTGGGCAAGGCGATTTTAAAAATAGTGCCTTGGCCCGGTGTGCTGTCTACCTCGATGTTGCCATTGTGCTCTCGAATAATGCCGTATACCATGGACAAGCCGAGCCCTACCCCTTTGCCGTCCCCCTTGGTGGAGTAAAAAGGTTCGAAGATTCGCGACAGATGCTCTTTTTCGATGCCCAAACCCGTGTCGGATAAAGACAACCACACTTTATCGGTGTCGGCCTCGCGACCTCCGGTAATGGTCATTTTCCCGCCGTCAGGCATGGACTCCATGGCATTGAAGATCAAATTCATCAGACATTGCTGGATGAGGGCGTAGTCGCCCCAGGCAGTAAACGGTGGATCCGGCAAATGGACTTCGCAGGTGACATCGGCCATTTTGAGCTGGTGGGCCGCGAGTGTGACAATGGTCTTGGACATTTCAATCAGATCCACATGGGCGGCCGCAATGCTTTTCTGGCGCGCAAAGGTCAACAGGTTCTTAACAATCTCGCCACAGCGCAGGGCCTCTTTGACGGAGAGCTCCAGGTATTGGGTAAAGGCGTTCAAGCCATCCGTGGGTAGTTTGTTTTCCTTAAGGTAGGACAAAATCAGTTTGTTGAAGGTCACGATGCTGGAGATGGGATTGTTGATCTCATGACATACCGAAGCCACCAGTCGGCCGATGGACGCCAAGCGATCCTCCTGGGCCACGCGGGCCAGATCGTCTCGTATGACTTGGGTACGCTGTTCGATACGCTCACTCAGGTCAGAGGTGATGTCCCGCACAATCTCCACCATTTGAACGATTTCGCCGAGAACATTGTGCAGCGGATAGGAGATGGCTTGGTGGACCCGGATATCCCCTTCGGGGGTGATGTGCTCGTGCACGGCTCTGGCCGGCCGACCCGTCTTGAGGGTTTCCTGGACCGGGCATATCCGATCGGTCCCGGTGCAGGGATTCAAAGATCCATGGATGACTTCAAAGCAATGCTTGCCCAAGACCGCTTCGCGCCCCTTTCCGCCGGTCACCAAGTGGGAGTTGTTGCAATTGACGATCCGAAAATTGCGGTCAATGACCATGACCCCATCGGGAGAGGCTTCCAGCAGGGTTGATGCAAATGAGGTGGCCAGGCTTATTTCCGTTCCATGCTCTTCCATCTGGACATATTGATGGGCGATATCGAAAAAGAGCATGGAGGCTTGCCGGTCCAGTACGCCGACCGATTCCGGCTTATGCTGTTGCAGGCCGGCCAGGATTTTTGGATCGCTGCTCAGATCCAGGATCAGGTCCAATGGTTCGTTGGTCAGCAATTCCTGAAAATCCTGATAAATGGGGACGCCGGTTTCGCCGGCATATTTATTAAAGGTAATGGATGTGGTGACCGGCACCATGCCCATGAGCTTGAGGTGCAATCCTTGGGGTTTAATGGAGTTTAACATGCGCAGGATGGACAGGCAGCGACTGCCTTTGGCCACCACCCCGACTCTGAGCAGAAGGTTGTGTTTGAACGCTGCGGAGGAAGCCATGGTTCCCTCCTTTGTGGAGCGCCCGGCGGCAGGTGGCTATTGGGCATGCCGCCCGCGCTCAAATAAGATAGGCCTTAAATTTAACTATGGCAAAAAGCCTGTACACTGTCAATCGGGTGTGGCGGATTGCCATACGTGGTGGTTCAAAATGGTAGCGCTATCTTAGCGCGTTAAGGGTATCTTGATGATCCCCGGAAAGTTCAAGGTACTCTTGCATGGGCCGTTTTAATATTTCCACGATATTTTCGGGAAGTTCCTTTTTGACGACAGCCGGGATACCGGCCAGCAATTGGCAAGGTCCTGCCACCTGCCCCTCTTTGATCAGGGCGCCGGCAGCGACGACAGTGCCGGTTTTCAGGTGGGCACCGGACAAGATGACCGCGCCCATCCCGATCAGGCATCGTTTTTCCACCAGGCATCCGTGGACCACGCAGTTATGGCCCACCGTGACCTCCTCCCCGATAATTGCCGGTTTTTCCACATCGGTATGGATGGTGCAATTGTCCTGGACATTGCTATTGACGCCGATGCGAATGGGTGCCAGATCGCCGCGCAACACGGCGCCGTACCAGATGCTGGCTCCGGATGCGATTTCAACATCGCCGATGATGACGGCGGTCGGGGCAATGAATGCATCCGGCGAAATGACAGGTGACTTCTCCTTGAACGGCAATATCATAAAAGGTTTCCTTAATCTGCGGGTAAATTGACCATTTTCAAGTACAGCGGCAAGACTGGCTGGTGATTTTAAGCGCGGGCCAATAATGGGCCCACAAAGGTTGTCTGCCGAATTAGATGCAACTCAACATACAGGGCCATCCTATTTGACGGTTTTGATATTTAAGCTTGCCCCTAAGCCATTTGTGGTACTTGCCGCCATGCCGAAAGAAACGGTTCCCGCCCTGTAACCAAGCACCTCTCTCAGTGCTTTGACACTGGAAAGCGGCGCCCAATGAACGGCATCCGTACTTAAATATAGCATATACTTCTTGAAGAATGCTTTTCTTTTAGCGTCGCTCCATTGACTCAAGGTTTGTGCATCTATCTTCCTGATTTTTGCCAGTTCATCATCCGCTAAATTATCCGGCATTTTAATCATAAAATAGAGTCTTTTTTTGGCAACGATATCGATTTGGTCTTGTTTGAATGTCATGAAATCCGTATCCAAGGAAAGCGCCAAAGGGATGGTGTCGCCTTTTTCAACATAGGCCGCGTAATCGCCCAAGCTTTTGGTGTCATCCTGCATCATCAATTGACGCATATGGACGATCTTTTCAGATTGATAAGATTTAACCAGGACCTGGTGACTCGAACAAGCGACAAATGCCATTATTGCTATTAATAACAAAAATTTAGATACTGCTCTATTATTCCATTTATCTATCTTCATCGTTTTCTCCTTCTTCACTACGGTATTCAAAAATATCACCGGGTTGGCATTGCAAATGACGACAAATGGCTTCCAATATTTTCAGTCGGATGGCCCGGGCTTTTCCCGTTTTCAAAATAGAAAGATTTTGCGGCGTCATACCGATTCTGGCAGCCAGGTCATATGATTTCATCTTGCGCCTTGCCAGCATGACGTCCAGGTTGATTTGAATGGGCATGGAGATCCTTATACGGTATAATCCAGAATAGTTCAGTCAACTTCAATATTAGATTTATTAGTCCAGCGACCGGCTTCAGCGGCGAGGGAACCGAGTCCGCTCTGAAAGCCGAGGTTCGGTTTACGTACTCTGTTGTGCAACACGTATTTTATCATACACCGTTTTAGCATTAGGAATTAATTCAAAAGACGGACTTGTTGCAGGCATTCCAGGCCACTGCATACCACCGAACAAAGAGGCCATATAGTTGGTAGGGCCAAATGCAATGGTCCCTTTTTTGTCACTCTTTTCTGAAAGCGATATATCGCTTATTGTTCTTAAATTGAGAGACTTGACCTTTCTGCTAAAGAGTCCCGAAATAATTATTATCCGATTGTCGGTTAAGCCATAGAAGGTTTTTTGTCTTTGTTTCGCATCTAAGATGAACCTGCCGAAAACAATATACAAACCAACAAGAACAAAAGGAATGCCCCAAAGCATAAAGAAGAAAGGTGCTCCGCCTGTTATTACGCTTGCTTCCCAAAAGATTGCAAAGCCACACCACAAGAGACTAAACGGAACCATGAATACATCAGATGCCCTAAATATTAATCCTTGAGAAGGCGTTCCTGTCCAAAGTATCTTTTCATCCTTTGAAGCCTCTTTTCGAATTTCAGATTCAGCGTTTTGAAACACATCAAGCTCCTTTAATGAACTTAAAACTATTTTTCATCTAAATACCGCCCGGGCACAAGATGGACGCGGGGGTAATCACCTATCGGACTTTGATCAACGACCAGAGTACATCCGTATACCTTTTCAAGCAGGGCAAAATCCAGCACCTTTGCAGGAGGCCCCTTTCCGGCGATTCGGCCTTGTGACAGCAGTAAAAGTTGATCGGCGTACATGGCGGCCAGGTTCAACTCATGGGATACCATCACCACCGTCACGCCCTGCTCGGTTTTGAGCTGATCCATTAGATCCATGACGCGGATCTGGTGCGCCAGGTCCAGGGCGGCCGTCGGTTCATCCAAAAGTAAAATTTCAGGCTGCTGGCAGATGGCCCGGGCGATAAAAACCCGTTGCCGCTCGCCACCGGATAGTTCATCCAATCGCCGATGGGCCAGGTGGGTGACATCGGTGGTGGCCATGGCCTGCTCGGCCAACCGGTAGTCGTCAGGGCCTTCAAAACCCAGCAATCCCAGATGGGGCGCCCGGCCCATCAGCACCACCTGAATCACGCTGAAGGCGAACTCCACCGGCACGTTTTGAGGCACATAGGCAATCCGCTGTGCCAGCACCTTGGTGCGAAAATTCGTCAGCGAGCGATCCTGCAGGGCAATCTGCCCCGCCTGCAGGGGCAACAGGCTGGTAAGCAGCTTAAGCAGCGTGGTTTTTCCTGATCCATTGGGGCCGATGATGATAAAAAACCGGCCTTGGGGTACTTCAAAGGTTATATCTTGAAGCACAGGATTGTCGTTAAAGGCGTAATTTAAATTTTGTACGGTGATCGCTAAGCGCATAATGTGAATAGCATGTGTTTGGTGTTTAGTGTTTGGTCATGGTATTGTGTCGATTCATATCGTTACCGCTTGGATAAACACGCCGTTTTGGTCCTGCTTCCAAAGTTATTAGGTGGCACACAAAGATAGTCTTTTACCTCGAAAATCCAGACACCAAACACTTCCTATCCATTCGACTTTTTCAACAAATAGACAAACAGCGGTGCGCCGATCATGGCCGTCACAACCCCAACCGGCATCTCGCCTTGATCCGGCAGGATGCGGGCCAGCGTATCGCACAGCACCATGAACGCCGCCCCACCTAAAATGGATGCGGGTGCCAATATCCGATGATCCGGTCCCAGCGCCAGACGCAGCATATGGGGCATGACCAGTCCCACAAAGCCCACCAGGCCGCAATAGCTCACTGTCGCACTGACCATCAATGAGGTCGCCACCAACAACAGCGTGGTGGTGGTCTTGATGTTGACGCCCATGCTGCTGGCCATATCGTTGCCTAAAGCCAGCAGATTCATGGCGTGCGTGCGTGCGAAAATCACCGCGAAACACGGCAGCACGGTGGTGGCCAACGCAATGACGTTGCCGGTGTTGGCCGCCGCCAGATCCCCCATTAGCCAAAAGATGATATTATGCAAGCGGCTATCCTGGGCCATGGAAACCAGGAACATGATCACGGCGGCGCAAAAAGCGTTGACCATTACCCCGGATAAGAGCAAGTTATGCGTACGCAGCTGGGTCCGGCCCGACGCCATGACGTAAAGCACCGCCAAGGTGCCTAAACTCCCGATAAAGGCGGTAAGCCAGATACCGGGAAAACGCGCCAAACCCAACAAGATCCCTATGATGGCACCGATGGCCGAGCCGCCGGAAATGCCCAAAATATATGGTTCCGCCAACGGGTTCCGCAGCAGGGCCTGAAACACCATCCCACCCAATGAGAGGGTCGCCCCTAGCAGCGCGGCCAGCAACACCCGGGGAAAGCGCAACCGCCAAATGATATCGTTGAGCAATACCTGTTCCCCGTCACCCCGCATGCTTTTAATCACGGCCGACAACCCGAATCCCGCCGATCCGGCAGCCAAGCCCAACACCATCACCGCCACCAGCACGATCAGCATGAGCAATGTCACCCCCGCCATGCGGCGCGCCAGTACCGGTGCGGCTGCTTTCATGGTTGGACTCCAAACAGGTTGGGATGAATATACCGCGCCATCTGCTCCAAGCCCTCCACCAGTCTGGGTGTCGGCCGGTCAAAGATATTGGTGGGTGCAATGTAGATCGATCCGTTTTGCACAGCGGGGATGGCCTTCCACTGCATCCATTGGGCTTTGACCTGCTCAAACACGGTGGAGCGGGCCATGGAGGAGATGACCATCACCTCCGGGGCCAGGGTGATCACCTGCTCCCGGGAAAAACGGGGATAGGGTGCCGCTCCGGCAGCCACATTGATGCCGCCGGATAGCTGAATGAGCTGATTGATGAAAGTTTTATCGCCCACCGAGACAATGGGGGAGACCCCGATTTGGACAAACACTTTGGGTTTGTGATGGACCGCCGCCACCCGGGTTCGCACTTTTTTGATGCGCATGCGCATGTCGGCTACAATGGCTTGGGCCCTGTCTGATGCACCCAGCAAATCGCCCAGAGTGGCAATACTTCCCATGACGGTTTCGAGATCCACGGGGTTCAATGCAAAAAAGGGAATGTTTAAGGACTCCAATTGGGCCACAGCGGTAATGGGATTGCCGTCTTTGATGCCGATACACAAGTCAGGCTTTAATGCGGCGATACGTTCCACATCCAGATGGACGTAAGAGCCCACCTTGGGGAAATGCACGGCCTCGGCAGGATAGTCACTAAAGCGTGTCACACCTTGAAGCCGGTGCTGTTGCCCGAGTGCAAATACGATCTCCGTAACGCTGGGCGCCAAGGCCACAATGCGTTGCGGATCGACAGGTACATCCATTACACGCCCCAGCGCATCGGTCACCCGACGCGTATCAGCTATCGACAGGGTCACCAGGACCATGGAGAGAAGCAACCCAATCGGCAAATACAAATATTTTCTCATAACTTTGTCACATTTTCTTATGCTTCATTACGGCTTTTACCATCTTCCCGAATTGTCTGTCTCTGTGTCGTTTTTCCAAATAGGACCTTTGATGGTGGGCGGCTTCCTTGGTCATCTTTAAAAAGCTATGATAGCGCTCCGCTGCAATGGTACCCCCTTCCAAGGCGGCCAACAAGGCGCAACCGGGCTCCTGGGTATGGGAACAGTCGGCAAATTGGCATTGTGCCGTTAGCTGAGACAATTCGTCAAAGGTGTCGGTCAATCCGGTTTCAGCACCGATATGGCCCAATTCGCGCATACCGGGCGTATCGATGAGCAAAGCGCCGCTATCCAGGATGATAAGCTGCCGGCGGGTAGTGGTATGGCGCCCCTTGTTGTCCTTGCCGCGAACATTTCGCGTTTTGAGGTCATCACCCCCCAGCAGGTTATTCAGCAACGTGGTCTTTCCAACACCGGAGGATCCCAGCAAGCAATACGTTTTCCCAGCGACAAGATAAGCCTGGACGGCATCAACCCCGGAGCGATCCGTATTACTGAATGCCGTCACTTGTACATCGGGCATCAGTTGTCTGACGCGCGTCACCCGCCTGGCGACCCGGGCAGGACTTATCAGATCGCTTTTGCTCAACAATACCACAGGTTGAACCTGACCCTCATGGGCCATGACCAAATAACGTTCCATGCGTCTGAGGTTAAAATTTTGATCCAATGATTGCATCACAAAAGCGGTGTCGATGTTGGCGGCCACTAACTGGTAGGCGATCTTCCTGCCGGCCGTCTTTCTTTTCAGGAGCGATTTGCGCGGCAACAGCTCATCTATGATCGCAAAGTCTTCACCTTCCAAATAACGGGCGTAAACCCAGTCACCGGTTGTGGGATAATCCAAAGGTGAAGCCGCATTGTACATCAGCCTGCCGGTTATCTCTGCACGCCGCTCTCCTTGGGCGTTTATCAGTTGAAAGCTCTCCCGGTCCACTGCGGACACACGAGCCGGTTGATATTGTGTCAACTTGTCCCTTTTGAGGTGCTCTTGAAAATAGGTATCGAAACCGAAAGGAATTAAACGCTTCATGGCCGATATCCGTCGCGGCTTGGGTGGTCAGGCCGGTTTATGCCGCAGCCGTCCTTTTCTTTTGAAGTGGATAGACTTTACGCGCCTTCTATAATTTCGCGTATCTTGGCACCCAGTTTTTCGATATCAAAGGGTTTCTGGATGACACCATTGCATCCGCGCTTTAAAATCTCTTCCGCCTGGCCGGACAAACTATAACCGGTGGATAACAATACTTTGATGTCCGGCTGGACGGATTTGAGCTGGTCGAAGACCGCACCGCCACTCAAGTCAGGCATGATCATATCCAAAATAACAATATCGATGGGCTCATGGGTCGCTTTAAACAGAGCAATGGCTTCATGGCCCCCTTTGGCCACCAGCACACGGTAGCCCATTTTTTCCAGCATACTTCGGTTAACGTCCAGGATTATCTCTTCATCATCCACCAGCAGTATAGTTTCAGATCCAGTGGAGAATGTGCGCTTTTTAGCCGGCTGTGGCTCGATAGGTGTGTCGGACGCCGGCAGGTAAACATAAAAAGTGGTGCCCTGGCCCATTTGGGTGTTGAAATCGATGGCCCCATCATGGTTCTTGATGATACCAAAGGCTGATGCCAGCCCCAATCCCGTGCCGCGGCCAATCTCTTTGGTGGTAAAAAAGGGTTCGAACAGTTTTTGTTGGGTCGCTCGGTCCATACCGGTACCGGTATCTGCTATGGAGATGCATACATAGCGCCCCGGCAATATCCCGAAGTTTTTTACAAAAGACAGGTCCAATTCAATGTTCTTCGTTTCAATATAGATGTGGCCGCCGTCCGGCATGGCCTGCCATGCATTGATGTAAAGGTTTAACAGCACTTGTTCAAATTGGCTTTGATCGGCCATTACTGTCCACAATTTTTCCTCCAACTTTTCATGAAGTTGAATTTCTTTGCGGGTGCGGCCAAACATTTTCACGGTATTTTGGACAATTTGGTTGAAATCCAGCGGTCTGACCATGTATTTTCCGCCCCGGGCAAAACCCAGCAACTGGCGCGTCAGATCGGCACCGCCGGTGACACAGGACTCGATGCTTTTAAGCTTTTCATAGTGGGGGTGCCGGGCGTTCATTTCCAGCAGCATGAGTGAGACATTGCCTTGAATGCCCATCAGCAAATTGTTGAAATCGTGGGCCACTCCGCCCGCCAAGGTGCCGATGCCCTCCAACCGCTGTATTTGCTGCAGGCGACTCTCCAAGCGCTCTTTTTCTAATTCCGCGCTGAGCCGTTCGGTGATGTCGAAAACCACGCCCCGAAAACCTACAGGCTCACCATCCGAATCGGTAATCAACGATGCTGTCGACTCCAATGTTCTGCGGCTGCCGTCTTTGCGGATAATTTCGTAGCGTGCCAGCCGGTGTGATTGTTGGGTACGCCAGATGGATCCAAATCGCTTTTTTATGGCTTCGGCCGTTTCGGGATCCATGTATTGGTAAAAACTGAGCCCTTTCACTTCCGAACGCGGATAACCCAGAATATCCACCAAGGGTTGGTTGAAAAAAGTGAGTTTGCCTTTGATATCCACTTCAAAATAGCCGTTTTCCATATTCTCAATTGTGGAACGGTATTTCTCTTCGCTTTTGCGCAGTTCAGTTTCTTTGGCCTTTAACGCAGCCATCTGGTTGCTTAACTGGCGCAGGGTGGCCTCGAGATCCTCGGTGCGCTCCAGGACCAACTCTTCCAACTGTTCCTGGTGCTGCTTCAGGGCCATTTCACTGTTCTTGCGATCCGTAATGATGCGCGCCGAGCCGATAATCTTTTCGGGCTTGTCTTTGGCGTCGCGTTTGAGAATGGCGTTGATGGCGCAATATTCAATGTCGCCGCTTTTGGTCGTCAAGGCGAGCTCAAAATCAGACACCGCGCCATGGGTAGTAATCTGGTGCAGGAATTTTTTGCGGTCCTCGGGGTTTTGATAGAGCCGTTCGAGGGGTTTGCCCATGATATCTTTTCGGGAATAAGTGGAGACGCTTTCCAGCGAGGGGCTGATCTCTAAAATCGTACCATCGAGGTCCGTTTCAAAGTAAATATCCTGTATGTTTTCAAAAATACGACGATACTTCTCTTCCCCTCTGCGGATATCTTTTTTCATGTGAGCAAAGGCATCCGCGGTGATCTGAAGCTCCTTATAATTGGATTGAATCCTCGGCGTACCGGCAAGGTTGTTGAATTTTAAATTCATGGCCTCTCTGGCTAAATCGGCGAGCGGCCGGATGATGCCACGCGCATACCACAGCCCAATCAGGGTTGCCACCACGGAAAGCCCCAAAGTAAGCAATAGATTAAAACGACGATTGGCTTTGATCCCCCCCAGGTAGTCATCTTCAGGCACATAGACCCCAATAATCCAGGGCCATTTTATATCTTCAAAAGGTGCGAACATGCTCAAATAGGCCTGCCCCATATGTTCAAAACGGGCAAACCGGGGTGCGTCGAGCTGCAGGCGGCCATTGGATGCAATTTGCCATTGGTGGGCATGGTAAGCCGCCTTGGCCAGATCGTCATCCAGCTCTTCTATTTTCACCAGGCGGGTATTGTCGGTCGGATCATCGGCAGCCACCTGGATTTTTTCAAGATCGGGAAACGCCACCACGTCGCCGTTGTTGTTCAGCATAAAGGCGTGCCCATGTTTGCCGATTCGCAGTTTTCCGATAAACAAGGAGAGTTGCGCGATATCGATATCGACGCCGACGACGGCTTTGATCTGACCCGATGAACCCAAAATGGGGCCGGCCACGGTAATCCCGGGTCTTTTTGATGTAAAAAAGATATAGGGATCGGTCCAGATGATGGATTTTTCCTGCTGGGCTTTCAGATACCAGGGCCTTTCCCGTGGGTCATAGGTGTCCTGGGGCGTTCGCGCCGTGTCTACCACTTGCCGCGCTTGATTGCGCCAACGCAGACGGATTTCCCGTTGACCGCCGGCGTGGCTGACGATCTTGGTGCGAAATCCGTTGGGGGCGCGTTGGTCCGACCGGTTGACGTAAAAAAAATCACCGTTGGGCATGCCCACATAAATACCCGCAAAGTGCGGGTAGATGGCCAGTTGATCCAAAAAATATTTTTCCAGGGTCTCAAGGCGGTCCTGCCTGCTGCTCACCACCTCCGAGGCAATCAACCGTTTGGTGAGATGGGCGGCACCTTGAGCCAGGGCCAAATGGTTGCGGGATTGCGTCTTGGTCAAATCAGCAATATTCTGCATGATATCGTTGGCATGACGCACCAACACCCTTTGGGAAGACCAAAAAGTCGACGTGGTAATAATAACCTGGGTCACCCAAATCAAAGCAAGACAACCCAAGATAAGTGCCCAGCGAATTGATATTTTCATAAGCTATTCTCAAACCGGATTGAATTAGATCCAAAATTGCCCGGGTCACAACCCAGGCCCAACCAGCGTATCCTACTCGTGCTTACAAGCAATGCGTTGTTATGTCAATCTGTTGTGGATCGAATCGGGTGCGGCCCATGGGCCATCTTGCCCGTAGCAACTGCATTTGCTAATGTTCGCCGCACACATCATGCGCAAAGGAAGCGCCAATGAAATTAATCCACCTGCTTAAAGCGGCCGCCTGCAACATGGTGTTAATCCTTTTTGTTAGCACATGTGGTGGGGCGGACAATCTTCGCGAAACCTCTCCGCATTTTGCTGGCAATGGCCGGCAAACCCTGACCCTGGTCAGCTTCAATATCCGGGTGGGCTACGGAACCAAAGATTGGGGGATGAGCCCTTTTGAGCTGAGACACCGGAAAAAGACAATAGCCCCCATCATTGGAGCTATCCGCTCCTGCGAAGCGGATATCGTCGGGCTCCAAGAAGTGCTGGGTCGCGATCAAGCCCGCAAACTGGCAGAAGCATTAGGTATGAAGTATGCTTATGCGGCTCATCCCACCACAAGCCCATATGGGCCCTGGTGGGGTGTCGCCCTGCTGTCAAAATACCGAATTGTCGACGCGGAAAATTTTCCGATCAGCGTTGGCCGCGGAGACAGCAAAACAGCACTGCGCTGCAGCATCGATGTCCGCGGTCGAATCATACATGTGATCAACGTTCATAAAGACAGGGACTTGAAGGACGGCAACTCATTTAGAAAGATCATGAAACAGATCAAACCTTTAAAAGGGGCGGTGGCACTCATAGGAGATATGAACATGTTACCGGCGGATTCCCGATTCAACATATTAAATAAACGCTTTAAAGACAGTGCGGAAACCATAAACAGCGATCGCGCCAGACAGGCACGTGATTTGGGCACCTTTTTAGGTGTCGGGCGTATCGATTATGTGTTGATCGATCCCACCTATCTCAAGGTGCTGGATGTGGGGCTTGCGAACCGGCGCTTTTGGGGCGCCTCCGATCATCTCGCTTTTTGGGCCAAAGTCATATTCCAAACCCGCTGAATGCCGATCAAGTCCGATAAATGGGGCACCGGGCTGAACGCCTGATCAAACTTGCCAGCATGGCTAAATTGCGACAGTTAGGATTCAGGCAATACAATGACCCTGGTTTTGCCGCCGTAACCATGGACCGAATCATGGGCCCGTATGGTGACCTGCCGGATGTCCGGTTCAATTTTGATGCCGCCTAAACTCCGCGTAAAAGGCTGTTCTTCGACGTGGGGATGCACCAACACGCGCGTACCGAGAAGCCTGCCGTCCGGTGCCACAACTTCCCACTTATTTGCATAGTGATCCCAGCCCGTGTCATCATGACGCAACGTCACAAAAAAGGTAAAAATTCGATTGCCCCTATTTTCCACGCGCACATCGACCACGTCCGCCTCACCCGCCCCAACCACACCGGATGTCAATAGCAACAAAAGCATAATTGATATTTTTTTCATCATGATACACCCTCTCGGATAGGTAGGTCTATCGAGTTCCATCTAAAACGCGACCACTGAAGCGGTCCAATAACATGGATGCCGCTGTCAAAGGAAAACGTTCATTCCGCCCGATAAATTAAGGAAGTTCAAAGAAAATGCAACTTGAGCCCGCCACAAACGGCTTGTTACGGAGAAATGGTTTTGAAACGCCTTCAAGCAATGTCGGCTTGGATAGCGTCAGCAGAAGAAGATAGGGTTTGCCCGCCCCCTCCCACGGTTAGGGAGAGGGCGGGCCGTGACATTTATATGAAAAAGGACGATTCAAAAAGAATCTTGAAATTCAAACAAGAACATCCCATTGTGTTCATAAGATGCTCAAATCAATCCTGGCCGACCTCGACCTTTTTCTGTTTTTGAGGATACACTTTTGATTCATCGGCAAAGTAGGCCTTGGTCAATTTGATCACCACCGGACTCAAGCATACCAGTCCAACGAGATTGGGCCATGCCATCAAGGCATTGAAAATGTCGGAAATGGTCCACACGGTGGATAGCTTGACCGAGGCTCCCACCGGCAGCAGAATGCAATACAGCACACGATAGGGTGTTACCATTTTCTCTCCGAAAAGATAATCGATGCATCGGTCGCCGTAATAAGACCAGCTCACTGCCGTTGAAAAAGCAAAGAAAATGATGCCGATGGCGACGATATAGCCGCCAATGACAGGCAGTCCGGTATTGAAAGCCTTGGCCGTCAGATCGGCACCCGTCTCGCCGGAGCTAAAGGCGCCGGTCAGCACGATGACCAGGGCTGTCATGGTGCAGATCATAATGGTATCGATGAAGGGGCCCAGCATGGCGACCAGACCTTCACGCACCGGCTCTTTGGTTTGCGCCGCACCATGGGCGATGGGCGCGCTGCCCAAACCCGCCTCATTGGAAAATACACCACGGGCCACACCAAAGCGAATGGCCTGAGCCACAGCAGCTCCGGCAAATCCACCCGTTGCAGCTGTTCCGGTGAAGGCATCGCTGAAGATCAATCCAAAGGCCCCCGGTACTTGGCCAAAGTTGGTAAAGATCACCCACAACGCGCCGAGGATATAAAAAATCGACATTGCCGGCACCAGCTTGCTGGCTACTTTGCCGATACGTTTGATACCCCCGACGATAACCGCAAACACCAATCCGCCGATGATCAAACCGGTCACGATTTTAGGTATGCCGAAATAGGTCAAAACCGGCTCGGCCACCGAGTTGGCTTGCACCATGTTACCAATGCCAAAGGAGGCAACGGCGGCAAACAAGGCAAAGAGCATTCCCAACCACTTTTGTCCTAAGCCATGCTCCAGGTAGTACATGGGGCCGGCCCCCACCGTCCCATCCTCGTGTATCGTTCGATACCTCAGGGCCAATGTACACTCGGCATATTTCAATCCCATACCAAAAAAGGCCGTCACCCACATCCAGAACACCGCACCGGGTCCGCCCAGCGCAATGGCAGTACCGACACCGGCAATGTTGCCGGTGCCGATGGTGGCCGACAGCGCGGCAGAAAGGGCCTGAAAATGGGTGACCTCACCTTCATCCTCCGGATTGTCATAGCGGCCTGAAATCAGTCCCCAGGCATAAACAAACCACCGCAGTTGAATCGCACGCACCAATACGGTGATGAGTACGCCTGTGCCCACCAACAGGCAGATCGTTACAGGCCCCCATACTATCCCACTAATTGAGTCCAACATCTGTTGCATGCTTCCTCCTTTTTAGAAAAAGCGCTTATCTATAAAGCACAAGTTAATGTTTCTTATGTTCAAAGCCAAAACTGGAGGTCATCGGCGATCCAGCACCTTTTGTCGTACTTAAGCTTCTGGATAACCGTATTAGAAAATTATCTATCCTTAAGCAGCGCATCGATGGGCACAAATTTTAAATCAAACGCATCGGCTACGCCCTGATAGGTGATATGACCGTCGATCACATTGGCGCCCAATTTGATTTCCCGGTTTTTAGCCATGGCCTTAGCCCAGCCGCTGTTGGCGATCTCCAGGGCATAGGGCAAGGTGGCGTTGGTGAGCGCCATGGTGGATGTTTTGGGAACAGCGCCCGGCATGTTGGCGACACAATAATGGATAACGCCATCCACCGTATAGATCGGATCCGAATGCGTCGTGGCTTTTGAGGTCTCAAAGCACCCCCCCTGGTCAATGGCCACATCCACCAACACCGACCCTTGTTTCATCAGCTTGAGCATGTTGCGGGTTATTAATTTGGGTGCTTTGGCGCCGGCGACCAACACCGCACCGACCACCACATCCGCCTCTTTGATCAACTTGCGCATAGTGGCGGGGCTTGACATCAACGGATAGCAATTGCTGGGCATCACATCGCTTAGATAGCGCAGCCGATCCAGGTTCATATCCAAAATGTAGACTTTGGCGCCCAAGCCGCATGCCATTTTGGCCGCGTTGGTACCCACAACGCCGCCACCGATAACCACAACGGTGCCCGGATCGACACCCGGCACGCCCCCGAGCAATACACCCAAACCGCCTTGGGCCATCTCCAGATACTTGGCACCCTCCTGGATGGCCATGCGCCCGGCCACTTCACTCATCGGGGTCAGCAACGGCAGCGATCCGTCGGATTTTTGAATGGTCTCATACGCGATACAAATCGCACGGCTACGTATCAATGCCTCGGTCAGTTCTTTAGCGGCAGCCAAATGGAGGTAGGTAAAAACGATCTGTCCCTCTCGGATCATGCCGTACTCTTGGGGTAACGGTTCTTTGACATGCATCACCATCTCAGCCTCGGCAAATATCTCCTGGGGTGTTTCCACCAGCTTGGCGCCCGACTTTTGGTAGCGCTGATCAGGAAAACCGCTTCCGGCGCCTGCACTTTTTTCCACAAGTACCGTATGCCCATGCTGGCACATCATCTCAACACCCGCCGGTGTCATGGACACCCTGTTCTCTTCTGCCTTGATCTCTTTTAAAATCCCCACAATCATGATGATTCTCCTTTTACTTGGAAGCGTAAGCTATCTTTTATTTGCATGCTTTTGGACTGCATGGACTGGTCAGGAGCAATAACCCTGCCATACCGGCGACGATGCATTATTGGTGAAATCGGGGATAACGAAGAGAATAATTAACATTTTGAAATTAAACACTAAAAATTATTTCTGGATGATCCTGATCTGAATTTCTAAGGCGGGGGGTTTTTTGCTCGGGCCATTCAACGAGGCGGGTAAATGGAAAGATATAGAACCATTATTGGTAAAAAGTATATTAACTTTTTGAATTATTTGTGTATTTATGTGGCAATATATATTGCCATATGGTTCATTATCGTGCCACTCGAATGCGGTGCTTTTTAATTTTATTGAGCAGGGTGGTGTGCGATACAGCCAATGCTTTGGCTGCCGATCGAATGCTTGGCCTCTCTTTGAGGGCTGCGATGATGCAGGATTTTTCCAAGGCGCCAACGGCATCGGCCAACGACTGCCGGGACGGACCGGTGGTGGGCCGTGACGCCTGAGCCCCCATTTCATGGCTCAAAACGATATGGCAGGCATCGATACGATCAGATTCACTGAGGATGGATGCCCTGGAAATGACATTTTTCAATTCTCTGACATTTCCCGGCCAATGGTGCCGCTCCAATTTTTCGATGGCGTCCGGGCCCAATGTTTGCGTTGGTTTGCCCAATCCATGATTGACCCGACCCAGAAAATGGCCGGCCAGCGTCTTGATGTCTTCAGGTCGCTGATGCAGTGGCGGAATTTGGATGGGCAACACGTTAATACGATAGTACAAGTCCTGCCGAAAGCGCTTTGCAGCGACCATCGCCTCCAGATCCTGATTGGTGGCCGTAATAATACGCGCATTGACCCGAATCTCCCGCGTGCCGCCGATGCGCCGGACGCATTTTTCCTGAATTGCTCTTAGTATCTTTGCTTGGGGACCCAGGGGCATCTCACCAATTTCGTCCAGAAAAATAGTGCCGTCCATGGCCAATTCAAACAGCCCGGGTTTGCCCTCTTTGCGTGCACCGGTAAAGGCGCCCCCGACGTAGCCAAACAGCTCACTTTCAAGCAGCGATTCCGGCAAAGCTGCACAATTGACAGGCACAAAAGGCCCTTGTCGCCCGCTTTCAGAATGGATGGCCCTGGCGATAAGCTCCTTGCCGGTCCCGCTTTGGCCGCGAATCGCCACAATGGAGTCGTTTTTGGCGATTTTTTGGGCAAACAAGACAGCGGCCTCCACAGCCGGGCTACGCCCGTAGAAATCACTGAAGGTCGCTTCAGAGGGATGCTGAACGGCCTTGGCAAGCGCCGTCACCTCTTTCATCTCTTTCATGATCTCCACCGCCCCGGCCACCCGACCGCCGGACTCGGTTATCGGTTTGCCGGTGGCAATATAGCGCACCCGTCCCTGGCGGGTCACCAAATGGCGCTTTTGATTCGTGTATGTTTTGGCGTCCAGGCAATCCAATAATTGATTGTCGGGCAGGTTAAGTGCGCTCAAGGGTTTTCCCAGAACCTCACGATCCATACAATCCAATATCTTCTGGGCCACCCGATTGATGGTTGTCAGGTTGCCGTGGCGATCGATGGACAAGATGCCGTCACTGATATTGTCCAAAACCACGCGGAACCGGTATTCACGTTTTTCGCGGGGCAGGGTTTTAATCAATCGGGACTGTTGGAGTGTGGGGATCGACTCCATCACCGCCAGAATACGCGGGCCGTCCAGGCCATGATCACCCGACTCCACCTCGAGAAAAATGTCGGCCCAATCGTGATGCCGCTCGACTTCCATGGCAGCGATATTCGCACCTTTGGCCGCCAGGGCGGCCGCAACATCAGCAACGATCCCCAGACGGTCCTGAAAGCGCAGGTGAATCTTTAACTCGTTGAAATTTGCCAAAATGGAAGTCTCCAGGCACAAATCGGACTTTTAAGTTTTGGCTAAAATTATGTCAAGGTGACCCTTGCGTGTCAATAGCCGCACAGCGGTAATTTTTTGTTGACATTGCAATAAAACTATAACAGAATTTTAAGATTTTCTTCAAGAAGGGAGCCTTAAGCCAAGCGCTATGTTGACGATACAAGAAGTGGCCACGCGCCTCGGCGTAACGGTTGAAACGGTCCACCGCTGGATTCGCCAGGGAAAGATCCCCATGCAGCGGAACCGCGGCAACTACGCCATCCGGCCGGCGATGCTTGAGCGGTGGGCCAAAGACCACAAGCTTGAAATCAAAAACGAGCGTCAAGACCCGACGGTGCAATCCACCGGCGAGCAGGCTTTTGACGGCATTCTGCCTGCCATGCAGCGCGGCGGCATATTTTGTGATATCGGCGGAAATGATCGCGAAGCTGTGTTGCAAGCGGCTGTGGAGGTGATCCCCGGTATTCCTGAATCGGATAAAAACAGGGTTCTGGATAGCTTAATCGAAAGAGAGCAACTTGCATCCACGGGCATCGGTAACGGCATCGCCCTGCCGCATCCCCGTTCCAATCCGGGGATCACCCTGGCCCTGCCCCAGATCACCACCTGCTTTCTAAGTGCTGCGGTTGACTTTGAGGCAATCGATGCACGTCCCGTATCCACAGTGATGGTGTTGCTGAGCAATTCGACGAAACATCACCTGGCGATGCTCTCCAAGCTCTCCTATTACCTTAGAAACCCCTCCTTCCGGCAATGCCTCCTGGTCTATTCCAACCAAACGTCGATTTTCAATCAAATCAAGGCAATGGAATCAGAAGGGTAAGCCCGTAGAGGATGCACTGGTGAAGCGATTAGAGCTGTATAACGAGATCCGGCTTAAATGGACAATTTTTCGCTCCGACAACCGGCTGATGGTGATCGCCTTGGCCGGATTTGTGGGCGTATGCAGCGGACTGGCGGCCGTTGCCTTGAACCGGGCGCTGCACTTTATGGGAGAGACCCTTCACGGATTTCACCACCATGGGTGGGCCTTTCTGCTTCCGGCGGGCGGAGCGGTCCTTTCTGCCTTTTTTTTAAACACCCTGCTCAAAGAACGCGCCGGCCATGGTGTTCCTGAAGTGGTTTATGCGGTTTCACGCTATGGCGGCTTGCTGCGGTTTCGCTCCAGTTATTCCCGGCTGGTGTCCAGTTGCCTGACCATCGGCAGCGGCGGCTCAGCCGGACCGGAAGCCCCGGTGGTCATGAGCGGTGCTGCCTTGGGGTCCAATATCGCCAAATATTTCGGCTTAAAAGAGCGTCAGCGCATCACGCTCGTGGGATGCGGCGCAGCCGGGGCCATCGGGGCTATTTTCAATGCGCCGATTGCCGGCTTGGTGTTTACCCTGGAAATCGTTCTCGGTGAGTGGCGGACCCACAACATTATTCCCATTGCGATCGCTGCCGTTACCGGCACTGAATTGAGCCGGCTGTTGCAGGGAAATCAAATCCCTTTCAAACATCAGCAATTTAGCATCAACTTGATCGACATCGGCGCCAGTTTCGGAGTGGTGATTCTGGCCACCCTGGTATCTGTACTTCTCGGCCGTCTGCTCCAAGCCATGCATAACATCGCTTCAAAAAGTCGCATACCTCAGTGGGTGCGCCCCGGCGTCGGCGGTATTGCCGTCGGGATTATCGGTATATACCTGCCCATTGTCTTAGGTGAAGGCTATTTTTCGATCCAGGAGATGATTCAAGGCAGTTTCACACCGGGATTGGTTTTGGTGGCCATTGCTGTTTTGGCAAAAATTCTGGCCACCGCACTTACCCTGGGATGGGGGGGGTCAGGGGGCATATTCGCTCCAAGCCTGATGGTCGGCAGCCTGGTGGGATTGGTCTACTATCGGTTTTTTGAATGGGTGCTGCCTGGAATTGCCTTGTCCAGCGAAGGGTGTTTTGCGCTGTTGGGAATGGCTGGATTGATCAGCGGCATGCTTCAGGCCCCGCTGACGGCTATTTTTCTTGTCGTGGAAATCACCGGCAGTTATGAAGTCATTCTTCCCCTGATCATCGTGTCCACGCTGACTTCAACATTCTGTTATTATATCGAGCCTGCCTCCTTCTACCTGCGCGATCTCATTGAAAAGGGGCAATACATGCTGCCCGGCACCGATGCGCGCGTTCTGTCTGATCTTACCGTTCGGGAATTGGTTGAAACCGACTACAGATCCGTACCCAACGACATGTTGCTAATTGACTTCATCGATGTCTTCAAACACTCCCATCGCGATCTATTTCCGGTGGAAGACCGAAAGACTTTTGCTTATTTGGGAATGATATTCGTCGATCGCATCCGGCCGTATCTGTTTGATCCGCACATGCTTACCGTGTTAATGACCGAACAGGTCATGGAGGTCGCTATACCGACGGTCAAAGGGGATGATGAGTTGGCCGATGTGCTCAATATTATGGAGCGCAATCGTCTCAGCAGCCTGCCGGTCGTCGAAAATAACCGTTTTGTGGGCATGCTTTCAAAATCCGTGCTATTGGATCACTATCGCAAAGAACTCATCGTCCAGACCGGTGCCGGGTGATACGGCCCACATATTTCACATGACCCTTCGTGAAACAGAATTTGAAAGGAGCAATCCATGGAAGAACGCTTGCTGCATGTATTCAGAAACACACCGTTTGGCAGGGAAACTCTGCTTCAAAGTCTTTATTTCTGCAACGCCTTAGGGATTAGCCTGCATATTTATATACCGGAAGCCAAGCAATTCTTATTGTATTTTGACCACGACGCCGTGCAAGTGGATCTTGATGGCTCCTACCTGACGACACCGGCAACGGCCTTGGAAAATGCCACCCGGCTGGCAGAAAAGGAAAACATATCGCCAACCTTTCTGACGCCAAAAAATTATACCGCTTCGCAATTACCGGATATCCCCACACACTATAACTACATGTGCTGTCCGCGGAGTATCAGCGACCTCTCCTCCAAAATCGGCCTGGGGTATATCGGTCCAAAAGTGCGGCGCATCGTCAAGTCATCATCATTCCCGGTACTGATCACCAGCCCTTCCTTCAAAAAATGGAAAAGCATCTGCGTATTTTACGGCGGCTCCAACAATGCCAACAAAGCTTTAAGTTGGGGGATTTCACTAAGCATCCAGTCCGGCTATCCCCTGGACATGTTTACCTACCTCGACGGGCGCAGCGATGATTACTTTGATTCACAGATAGAAGCCGCTGGATTGGCGGACCCGGTCAAACGCCATGTCCGCACCTGGCATAAAATAAAGTCAGGAAAATTTGAAGAGGCCCTCTACACGGCCGATTACAAAGCGCTCCTGGTCGTCGGCGCATACGGTCACCATGTCATCAAGGAGTTGCTTTTCGGTAGCAAAATGGAGACGATTCAAAGCTGGATGCCCAACAATATTCTACTGGTGGGCCCCAACTGTACCAACCGAGGGGTATAAACACCTATTTCGGGCTGTTGTTGCTAACAGCCTGAAGTTATCAGTGATCTATATCTAAAGTTGAAGTTCATTTTATCTTGCCGGCTTTCTGATGGCAACTGCAGCCTCAACCAATACGGATAAGCAAATCACTGCAATGGCTAATATCTGCCAGGCCGTGAGCGATTGATTTAAGAACAAAATGGCCAGGCATGCCGCGATTGCCGGCTTTAAAAAAAACAGGTAGCTGCCCCGGGTAATGTCCGGCACCGCGGCCAAACCGCCGATCCAAAAAAACTGCGCCGTAGTGGTATTCCACAGCGCCAGCGTCAGCAAAGAGCCCAACTGCCGGGGAGGCCGATCCAATAGGGTTAGCGGGTTTACCCAAATTTGCCACACCAATCCCACCACCAACCATAGGCCAATTGCGCCGATGGTCATGGTAATAGCGGTGATGCGTAAGGCACCATACTTCACTATGACAGGTCGAATGGCCACGGTATAGGCGGCGACGACAGCAGCGCAGCCCAGCGCCATCAGCACCCCAATCAAACTTTGTCCCGTACCGGTTAATTTGGCCAAATAACCGTCGGTGATCAACAAGGCCACCCCCAATAGCGCGCAAAGGCCGGTGACCAATTTTATTTTGGAAAAGGCTTGGTGGGTCAGCCACATATTGACGATCCCCACAAAAATAGGGATCGTGGTGACCATTGTGGCCACTTGGGGTACGGTGGCATAATCCAAAGACCAGTGAAACAGCAAGTATCCAATGGTCACCCCCAGCGCGGAAAGCCAGATCAAGCGCCATCCAATTTTTCTAAACGGTTCGATCAGGTTCCGGCTATCGGGAAACAGCAGTGCCAGTCCAACCAGCCCCATGCCCCCCAACAAAAAACGCCATACGGACAACTCCGGCCCCTTGATCTGAGTTAATACCGCCACAAATTCACTGGAAGCATGGCCGACAACACCTAAAAAAACAGACAGATAAGCCAGTGCTGCATAGCGATGCCAAAGTCCTTTGTTCATCAAATCCCCCTGAAGCTATATTTTAACCGGTTTGCCAGCAACCCAACGGTTGGAAATTACAAAATGCATCATTTATTTAAAATCCGAAAGGATTTCGACAAGGGAATCAGGGTCCTCACTGGGTATTAAATGGCCGGCGTCCGGCAGATCCAAGCGACGGGCCCGGGGCATACGGTTGCATAATAGTTCTACAGCGGCGCTGTCTAAAAACACATGGTCCTGCAGACCCGTCACCACTAGTGTGGGCAGGTCCAATTTTTCATAGGGCAAATCCCAATCGGCACTGGGCCCTGCTTCAGCCAACAGTTTGTAGGTGCCGCTATCCATTGGCAAAGGTTCATAGGACACCGGAGTGGTTAAAAAGTCCCTACGATGCGCAGCCAACCAATCCTCGCCCATCAAAAGCGGTAAAAACATGTCCCGAAAAAGCGGCAGACCACCGATCTCCACAGCTCGAACCAGGGCATCGCCGATCCACTTTAAACGAGGGCCTTCAATGCGCAGTGTGTTAATCAGAACCAATTTTTCTGCCGCGGCACCCGCCAGGTAGGCTTGCGCAGCATAGAGCCCACCAATGGAAAGCCCCACAAAAACAGGATCAATGGGTTGGATCTTTTCAAGCAAACCCACCGCATCGCTAACGATGCCTTGGGAGGTCAGGTGCGACCCCTGGGCAAACGGGCTTTGGGTCTGCCCGCGATAATCAAAGCTCAGCGTCCCAAACCCCCGTTCCCTCAAGCATGGCGCAACGACCGCCTCCCAGCTGTTGGTATCGCCGGTAAGGGGATTGAAAAAGACAAAAGTGGGCTGATTGGGCATATTGGGCGATGAATGGAGATAATAGATTTGATCGGTCTGTGAAATTGCATGATGGGGCATGCGACCTCCTTTAAACCAATTTTGGCCAAATGGTCTGGCCAATTTATCACATTGCATCTGATTGTCAAACCCTGAGAGCAAAACCCATTGCTGGATCCGTCTTTTTTCACCAACCCATCTTCAGCACAGCGGCAAAACGCCAAATGGGCAAGCCGGCGGATCGATATCCATTCGATGGCTGACGGCAAAGCGTTTTCGCGGATGGATCCTGCATGGTACCAAAACGAAAGGGAATCAGTTTAAATATTTGGGTGCATCCGCGGATCAGAAGTGGTTTTCAGGGTCACACGGTTCAGGTGATTCTGCATTAACGTCCGAGCCTTTTCAGCATCATGGGATGCAATGGCCAGATAAATCGCTTCATGGTCTTTCATTAAATTCGCCTGATCTTCTGCGGAAAGAAACAACTCCTCATGGGAAATGCGAGTGACTTGGGTATACAGGTGCAAGATCGTTCTGGCCACATGATAGTAAATGTCGTTTTGACAAGCGCGTGCAATGGTCATGTGAAACTCTGCATCGAGTGCATCAACCGGTTTTTTTTCTGCGTGGCGAGCCTTCATTTTTTCGATAATACCGCCAAGCTGAGCGATCCCGTCAGGATCAATACGTTCTGCGGCAAGGCCCGCTGCCCATATCTCGATGGCAATGCGAAACTCATAGACCTGCAGATAGTGTTGGTCCGAGCTGTGAATGAGAATTTGCAGTGGATCGGTTAAGGCTTGTTTGCTGATGTCTTTGATATAAGTACCGCTGCCCTGAAGAATTTCTACAAATCCGGTATGTTCAAGTACTTGCAAGGCCTCGCGCACAGTCGGCCGACTCACCCCGAGTTGCTGCGCCATGTCCCTTTCCGACGGCATGCGGTCACCCGCTTTAAGATCGCCTTTGGCAATGTGTTCACGAACCTGAGAAACAATCTCCTCAGTAATGCGTTTGATCTTGATTGTTTTTAACATATTTTAGATCTTATCCTGAGAATCTTTCAATTTAAAAATAGAGGTTGCATGTTCCATATCTTCCGGACAAAAAATAAATAGGCATTTTCCGCCGGAAGGTGCCACAGAACCGTATACATAATTAATATTAATGCCCTCTTGCCCCAATTGGTTAGCGATCTTTGCCAATTCGCCGGGCCGGTTTTCCAATTCAAGGGCCACCACCGGCATCATGTCGAACAGATAATCTTGCTGCGAAAGCAGATCAATGGCCTTGTTGATGGTGCCATCGGCAGGCAACAGCCGAATCAGGGCAAAATCGGCCGAATCCTTGCTCATGGAATTGTAACTGGCAGCTGAAGCGATTCGCTTGAGCGATTTGCCCCTCGCCCTGAACAGCTCTTTTACATAGCTGGAAGCGTCCTGTATGGCAATGGCATCGATATTGATACCCGCATCGGAAAATAGCGCAGCGAGTTTACCCAGTTCGCCGGGTGCATTTTTGAGGAACAGAGAAATTTCGGTCCTGACCATAACCTCCCCCTTGTCCTGTTTCGTGGGTAGTAGGTGCTCGTTTAAGGGCTCGCGCAAATTAACTTCACTTTTATAGGTGTCGCGGCGCCCGCCCGGCAAAACGCCAACAGGCAGACGGGATGCACCGGCGCATAAAAATGTGAAGTTAATTTGCGCGAGCCCTAAGCTTGACCAATAATAATCCGAAGTGAGGCGAAAAATCAAAAACCTTTTTTAATTACCCAGTGATGTGCTTTCATAAGGAACTATCAAAACCGACGGCAGTGAGTGGCGTGGATAAGGTAAGGAAAATATGGCGGGGAACTGTGCTCAGATCTGTAAGACCAGGGCGGGATAAGGCTTAAATTTGCCGGCCGCCATACTTTTGTTTCACTTCAGCTCGATCGATTGTGCCATCGGATTTTTGAGGCAGCTGATCTGCAAACTCAACATACTGGGGTTTTTTATAGCGCGCGATGCGCTCCCCTACGAAGTCTATCAGCTCCTGCGGATCAAGATGCCTGCCCTCGGTGAGACGACAAACCGCCTTGATGCCCTCCTTCCATTTTGGATCGGGCACACCAAAGACCACGGCCTGCTCCACCGCCGGATGCTCTAAGATGGCTTTTTCCACCTCCGCCGGGTAAACATTTTCACCGCCCGGTTTGATGAGCTCTTTTTCGGCTTTTCGACCGGCGTACCACAGGAAGCCAGATTCATCCATGCGGCCCAAATCACCCGTGTGATGCCAACCGTTGCGAAAAGCGTATTGGGTATCGTCTTCCAACCCCCAGTACCCTTTAAACACCAGGGGACCGCGCATGGCAATCTCTCCCACAGCGCCAACGGCAACCGGGCGGTCATGGTCGTCCAACAATTGAACATCTGCCAGCAGAATCGGTGTACCGGCTGATCCGGGGGCTTCATTGTAGGGTCCCATGCTGGCCAGCATCGACGTTTCGGTTTGACCATACATGCAATAAAAGGTGCCCTTGGAGACATGCTGATAGCGTTCAATAACCTCCGGCGCATCCAGCCCCATCACCGCACGCAGCGCCGTCATATCGGAATGGGTTTGGGCTTGCTCATCCAGCAGGGATTTAAGCATTGGGGCAAAGGTAAACATAAACGATACGTTCTGATGCTCAATGAGCCGCAAAATCCGTGCAGCATCAAACTTGTGCAGATTGATGTTCAGACATCCCACATGGAACGCACAAAACACCATAAAAAGACCCGCCACATGAAACAGCGGCAGGGCATTGAGATGGACGTCACGGGTCGTCAACCCCAGACAATGTGCCAAATGCAAATCGGCACAGAGTACATTGTTATGGCTTAATAGGGCACCGCGGGGATTTCCGGAGACAGCCGCCGTATGAATAATAACAAAACCATCATCCCCACTGACTTGTACGGGATTGAAGCCGGCTGAATCCGTTTCAATCTTAAGTTCATCATACGAACCTTGGCGGGGTTGAAGATTAAAAAACGGTACGCTTGCGGATAGTTTGGACCTCACCTCGGCGGCCCACTGCGGAACTCGGTTATCGGCAAAAATCCAGCGCGGGTTTCCGTCATCAAGGACAAATGCGGCTTCATTGGCCGACAAGCGCCAGTTGACCGGCAGCACAATAGCGCCCAGCGCAGCGGCTGCGCCATACAAGACAAAATAGGCCAGGCAATTTTTCCCCAGCACGCCGATGCGATCCCCTTTTTGACACCCTTGCTTTTGAAGGGCATATGCCAATTGGTCGATGGCTTTCTTGATTTGTTCGAATGTGACGGGATCATCTTGATCGGCGTCGAGCCAGGCAGGGTGTTCATGATACAATAGGGCATTACGGCAAATCACGTCATAAATGGAAAGATCATGTAGGCCCATGGCGAGATCTCCTAACCGAGATGATCGACATCTGCCGCCTGTCGTCATCTGAAATGGGGTGAAATTAAGTCCATGAGGCAGGCAACCCACACTTATTTGGTGGTAGTCACCGGACAAGGACCTCTTAAAATGATATACTGGGCGGTAGAGCCCAGCAAAATCTTGCGGGTGCGCGACTTCTTTTCAATGCCCAGAAAGATCCCGTCGACATGGTTGTCTTCTGCGAATTTGACCAGATCTTCACCCGGAGAGAGGCCGCGGGCAAGCTGGATGGTCTCACATTGAACCTTTTCTTTTAACAGATAATCTTTTGCCCATTGAAGCATCTGTTCGGTCTGCTCAATATCTTTGAGGTCTTCTTTTTGCCCCCCCTCCATGGAGGCCACCACGTAAACCGAAGCTTGTGATAATTTCGCCTGCGCACAGGCCAAGGCCAGTGCCCGCTTTGCCTCCGGCCCCCCATCATATCCCACCAGGTATTTCATATTATTCTCCTATAGAACCAATTTTAAATTGCACCCAATCCACCCACGCCTTAAAACCTCGACCCGCTGGGTTCATTCAATAAAAAATTGAGGTCACATCGACTCAATGTAAAATCCGGTAGAATACCTTCACTTAAAACTTAAAACTTAAATCTTAAAACTTTAAACTTGTTTTTTAAAAACAAACGCCATTGACCCTACGAGCTTATCAGACATGATGCAACAAGCATTGATCATTCACATCCATCTTTTGCGGCGCTTGTAGGATTTGACTTCCTTGAAGGATTTGCGCCCGCCCCCTTGGGTGATGCCCATATAAAACTCTTTAACATCCGGATTGCTGCGCAGATCTTCGGAAGGCCCTTCCAATACAATTTTACCCGATTCCATAATATAGGCGTAATCCGAAATTTGCAGGGCAATTTTGGCGTTCTGCTCCACAACCAAAATGGTAGTGGCCATCTCTTTGTTGATGGTTAGAATATTGTCAAAAATTTCTTTAACCAGCAGCGGCGCCAATCCCAATGAAGGCTCATCCAACATGAGCATTTTAGGAGATGCCATCAATGCCCGGGCAATGGCAATCATCTGCTGTTCACCGCCGGAGCAATAGCCTGCCAGGCGGTTGGTAATCTTGGCCAGACGTGGAAAATGGTCATACATTTTGTCATGGTCGGAGCGGATCGCATTGGATCTATCTTTACGTGTAATGGATCCCACCCGAATATTTTCATCCACCGTCAGGTGCTTGAACACCCGGCGCCCTTCAGGCACCATGACAGCGCCTAATTTAACGACCTGGGTACCCAACACATTGGTGATGTCATTTCCGATAAACTTGATATAGCCATCGCGAATAAAGCCATTTTCCGGCTTGAGCAATCCGCTAATCGCCCGCAACGACGTTGTTTTTCCCGCCCCATTGGTTCCCAGCAGCGCAACAATGCTACCCCTTTTGACATCCAAACTGACGCCCCTCAGCACCTGGATGATGTCATTATAGACCACCTCAATGTTGTTGACCTCAAGCAGGTTTTCCGTCTTCATGGGATGTGCAACCTTGTTGGGGGTACCCCTTGCACCACAAATGTCGATCTCTATGCGGCACAAGGGGGCCCGATCTTCTCGAATGGCGAGGTTTCCCCCTTGACCGTTCGAATCACGGCAGCAAAAATTGCCAAGAGCCTATGTGTTGCGTCGACTATGGCCCTATTTTATTTTGCTTGTATACTCTGGAATGAACGGTGCTCCCATTGACTTGAAGTTACCACCGCTAACCGCATAAAGCTGCAGGGTATCAACACCCGCATGATCCGTTTTTGAATAGGTAACCGGTCCCACAGTGGTCACGGGGTAGAAAGCGTTCATGCCGTTCATTTCAAGCAATTCAGCGTATAATGTCGCCTTGTTGATTTCCTTTCCCTTGGCCTTGGCGCGGCGAATGACTTCAGCTGCCACCTGGGCCACCATTACGCCGTTGGCGTAGTTGTGGGAATTGGCCGCTTTGTCATCACGCCCATAGCGCTTGGCCAAAGCCAGTTGAGCATTGGTTCCATCTCCGGGCTCGGAAGTAACGATATAAGAAGTGGTCCAATGAAAATTTTCTGCTGCAGAACCGGCAAGCGCAACCAGGTCGTTACCGCCGGTGTAATGGCAGCCCAGAAAAGTAATTTTTCCTTTTTCACCAAAGGTGCTTGCGTTGAGGCCCAAGCGTTCCGCATCCTTTAGCATGGTGGCTACGGGTGACTGAACGGTCTGACAAATCACATACTGAACGCCCTTGCTCATCAAGCGCTGCAGCATGGCGGTATTGTCTAGATCTTTGCCGTGTTCAACCACTTCGACGATCTCCATTTTTAAGCCGGCCGCCACAGCTTTTTCCACATCGGATACCGGCCCGCGCCCGAATGCCGATGGATGGATAAACATGGCGACTTTGGGTGTGGCACCCTTGTTATGTTTAACAACGAATTCGGCCAAACCGATAGCCTGGGCGGAGTATGATGCAATGGGCAAGAAAATATAGTTTGAATCGATAAGGTTTCCCGCGTGAAAAGATGCCGGGATGGTGGGCATCTTCTCCTCTTCAAAATCTTTCTTCAGGGCCAGCGTGCTTCCAGTAGAGTAGTTCAGATAAAACGTGATACCTTGCGCAATGAAGTCCTCAAAATTGCGTTTCGTAACATCCGTCTTATACTGATCGTCTCGGATATCGCACTCGATCTTGTCTTCACCAAGAAGCTTTAAATCGTTGACATAGCGGAAATAGTCTTCGACGCCCTTGGCATAGGGATTGCCCGCATCGGACGTTGGCCCGGTAATGGCAAGGGAAAGGCCAAGTTTGTATACTTTGGCCTCAGTCGCTTTCTTTTCCTTGGCCATTTCGGCCTCTTGCTTCTCACCACAGGATACCATGATGAATGCAGCGACGGTCAGCAATACACACAACATCAACAAGCTCTTTTTTTTCATTTTTCCCCCTTTTCATATGACAGTCTGCGACCATTTGAATAAAAGTCTGCGACCATTTGAATAAAAAAATAAATAGCTCCTAAAACAATATCGGCAACATCAATACCGGAATGGCCACAATTTCGTATATGATCGCGCAATGCGCCACCAATTGGCGATACCGCGCGGTTCAAACATCAAAAAAAGCACAATCACCAGACCGAAAGTCAACGGTTTGAGCGCCGTAGATAAATTCATACTGGCGGGCAGAAGTCGGCCGGCATGCTCGGATAGGGTCTCCACTTGAAGATCCAAGAAGCGAATGGCTGCCGGTCCCCAAAACGAACCGTGCAGCGTACCCAACCCTCCCACAATGGCCATGGCCAGATAGTTGATGGACTCATGCAGGGTAAACGATTCAATGCCGACGCCACGGTAGAGATAAGCATGTAAGGCCCCCGCCATACCGGCAAAAAAGCCCGACAAGCCGAATGCATAGACCTTGGTCAGCCCGGGGTGCATGCCCATGGCATCGGCCGCGCGGTCGTTATCGCGCACGGCGCTCAGGCAGCGGCCATAACGGGTCCGCAGCAAATTACGCACCATAAACCCGGCCAGCACAATGACCACCAGAATGACGTAATACCAAAACAGGTAATGCTCCGTGCGGGCGACTTTACCGGTAATCCAAAAAACACGTCCCACCGATATGGTTTGACCCTGATTAAAAAAGGCCATGAAATTGACTACCCATTGAAATATCATTTGAAAAGAGAGCGTCGCAATGGCCAGGTACAGGTGTTTGAGACGCATGGCCGGCAGGCCGACAATGGCCCCGAACACCGCGCCCATCAGACCGGAGATGACGATAACAATGGGCCAGGCGTGTGTTAGAATGACATGATTGTCACCGATCATGGTGGCAAAAGATGCCACCGTGTAGGCACCGATGCCCACAAAAGCCGCATGGCCGATGGAAATCAATCCGGCAAATCCGGTAACGATATTTAACCCGATGATGGCGACCACCGCAATAAGGATGTTGTCGATAACCAGCATGTACTTGTTGCTTAGCTGGATGAACATGGGCCAAACAAACAGAAGCACCAGAAATGCTGAGAAGATCGACCGGTCCAAATGACTGGCAAATATCCGCTGCTCGTCTTTATAAGAAGTAAAGTAATTTCCGGTCGCCAACCATCGATTTGTGGCCATAGTCTAGTCCAAAACTCAGTAATAATTAATCACACCCGCTCTATCTCGTGGATGCCGAAGAGCCCATGGGGCTTGAACAACAAAATAATCAATAAAATGATATAGGGCAGCACTTCAGCCGTGCCATTCAATCCCCAATTGCCGTCTAAATAACCGCTGGCAAATTGCTGAATCAATCCCATGATGATGCCGGCGACCACCGCACCCAGAATGGAATCCAGGCCGCCCAAAATCACCACCGGAAACACGACGATACCGAACGCGTGCAGCGTATCAAAATTCAGGCCGGTAATATTCCCGATAATGGTACCGGCCGCCGCGGCACTCAAACCCGCAGTGGCCCATGCCAGCCCGAACACCTTGGGAACCGAGATACCAATGGACATGGAAGCCAGTTGGTCATCGGAAACCGCCCGCATGGAGATGCCGACGGTGGATTTTTTAAAGAACCACGAAAATGCGCCGATCATGATAAAAGTGATAATGACACCCACCAATTGGGTCCATGAGATGGAAACCCCGCCGAATATAATGGGGGTGTTGGGAAGAAATTCGGGAAAAGAAAAATTCTCGGTGCCGAACGGCGTTAAATAGATCAATCCGTCGAGAATGGACATCAGTCCAATGGTCACCATGATTACTGAGATGATGGGCTCGCCGATCAAGCGGCGCAGAAATATGCGTTCCACGCTCATGGCCATGAAAAACGTAAGCACCATGCTGATAACAAACGAAAGATAAATGGGTACACCCGCCAATACGGTCAGCGCATAGGTCAAAAACGCACCGATGGCGATAATCTGGCCGTGGGCGATATTCAACACCTTGCTTGATTTGTAGATCAATACGAAACCCAGCGCCGAGAGGGCATATATGGAGCCCACCACGATCCCGCTGACGACCAGTTGAAAAAAATAACTCATTGCCCGCCCTCCACCGTATGAAATCGAAGGGTTGTCTGTACGGTTGTGGTTTGGCCGTCCTGGTACTGGAAGGCGGCCTCAACCTGCTTTTCCTTCACTGCTTCATCATAAAGGGCCTCGTACAGATCCTCATATTTTTCACGCACGAATTTCCGGCGTATTTTACCGGTTTTGGTCAGTTCGCCGTCATCAGTGTCTAGAAGTTTGTATAAAATGGCAAAGCGTTTGATGCGGAAATGCGCTTTTTCGGCTCGGGCATTGACCGCTACGACTTCATTGTAAATCAGTTCCGCCACTTTGGGTTTGGCGGAAAGGTCCATGAACGTTGTATAGGAGATCCCCCGGTCCTCTGCCCATTTTCCCACGACCACCGGATCGATATTGATCAGTGCGGCGACATAATCGCGCTTGTCGCCGAAGATTACCGCCTCTTTGATGTAGGGGCTGAATTTTAGCTTGTTTTCCAGAAACATGGGGCTGAACATGTCGCCATTGGCGTTGTGCATCACGTCTGCCAAACGATCGATGACCACCAGGTGGCCATGCTCGTCAATATATCCGGCGTCCCCGGAGTGCAGCCACCCCCCCTCGAGCAACTCTTGGGTTTTTTCAGCGAGCTTGTAATACCCTTGGGTGACAGAGGGTGAGCGGGAGAGAATTTCGCCGGCTTCGGAGATTTTACACTCGGTGTTGGGCAGCGGTTTGCCCACGGTATCGGGCCGCACATCACCGTCGCGATGCATATAAGCGATGCCTACAATTTCAGTCTGGCCATAGATCTGCTTCAAATTCACCCCGATGGCCTGGTAAAAAGTGAACAACTCCGGACCCAGGGCTGCGCCGCCGGTATAGGCGCGTCTCAGACGCAACAGGCCGATCTGATTTATCAAGGGACGGAACATCAATTGGTAGCCCAACCAGGCTTTGAATTTCAGGCCCAGGGGCATGGGTTTCCCGGACATGCGGTAGCCGGCGGCCTCTTCGCCGATCTTGATAAAGTAAGCATAGAGTTTTCGATTGAACCAGTATGACTCATCAATTTTCAACCAGATCTGGGAACGAATGGTTTCATAGATCCGTGGCGCACCAAACATGAAATGGGGGCCGATCTCTTTTAGATCCTCCATGGCGGTTTCCACCGATTCGGGGAAATTAATGGTGATCCCGGTGGCCATGGCCACACCAAAAGAGTTCATTTGCTCGCCGATCCAGGCAAACGGCAAAAACGAAACATACTCATCGGTATCTTCCAGCGGATCGGCCTCGGTCAGTTGGAGCCCCATACTGATGAAATTTTTATGGGTCAGCATGGTTCCCTTGGACAAACCGGTGGTTCCCGAAGTCAGGCAAAGGTGGCAAGTGTCATCGGGTTTGCCTCTATCGACCAATGATTCGAATCGCTGGGGATGGGTTGCGTGGATTTCATCCCCCAATTGGTATAGATCCTCAATGAACACAAACCAGTCGTCCGACCGATAGCCGCGCATGCCGCGCGGATCTTCATAGATCACTTTTTTGACTTTGGGAACCCGGTCCCTGATTTCAACAATCTTGTCCACCTGCTCCTGATCATCGCAATACACCATGGTCACGTCCATGTACTCAAGGAGATGGGCGATTTCCTCCGGCATGGTGGTTTGATAGATGGCGGACGAGATGGCGCCAATGGATTGTGCGCCAATGGCGACAAACAGCATTTCAGGAATGTTGTCACCAATCAAAGCGATCACTTCATCTTGTTGGAGACCCAAGGCCGTCAAACCCAAACCGGTTTTGCGGACATAGGCGTAGTAATTGTCCCAGCTATAACTTCGCCAGCGGCCAAACTCTTTTTCCCGCAGAGCGATTTTGTCGCCGGTGCGTTGTACACGCCAGCGCAGCAATTGGGGTATGCTCAGCTTTAAAAGCTGTTCTGTGTCCGGTTTATCCAAATTAATCTTCCCCAATATAAGCTTCAATGACTTTTGGATCAGCTGCCACCCTATCCGGTGTTCCGGAACCGATCAATTCGCCAAAGTCGAGCACATTGATCCGATCGGAAATGTCCATCACCACGCCTAAATCATGCTCCACCAGTATGATGGTGGTGTTGCGTTCCTGCTTGATATCAATAATAAATCTTACGATATCTTCTTTTTCTTCGATATTCATACCGGCCATGGGTTCATCCAGTAACAGCAGTTGGGGCGCCAGGGTCAATGCGCGAGCGACCTCCACTCTTTTTTGGACGCCATAACTCAGATTGCCCACAATGCGTTTGCGGTAGGGTTCAAGCTCCATAAAATCAATAACATCTTCTACATAGGCCCGGTTCTCAGCCTCCAGGCGGGCCGCTTTGCCGAAAAAAACCATCGCCTGCAAAAAGTTGTATTTTAGGTTGGTGTGGCGCGCCAGCAGCAAGTTGTCCAGCACCGTCAGGCCGCTGAACAGCTCCAGGTTCTGAAATGCACGGGCAATCCCCAGTTTGGTCACCTTGTGGGGGGATGCATGGGTCAACCGGGTATCCCCATACATGATCTCACCCCGGTTGGGGTGATAAAAACCGGAGATGCAATTTAGCAGGCTGGTCTTTCCGGCACCATTGGGTCCGATGATCGAGGTAATCAAACCGGGCTCGATCTGCATACTGACATCAGACAAGGCATTGAGGCCACCAAAGGAGAGGGTGACATTTGAGATGGTTAACGCATTCATATTATCAGTAAGGCTCGCAATTCTGCCATTGTGTCAGCAAATGCCTGCAGTATAAGGGTGCAACCTCTGCATATCATACCCAAAAGTCAACACCAGCTTAGATCAACGGATAGAAGCCCGGCCGGGTGAGATAATATTGCTGCCAATCCACCCGGCATTTATTAGTTAAACGCCGTTCAGCCGATAATGTCAAGTTGATAAAACAGCGGTAAAATAGCGGTTTTTCCCCACTACTCATCAAATGTTAACAAATGCGATCTCAAATTAACCCCGGTTTTGGTTAATTTTAGTTTTTTCCGTATGTTATGGCGGTGGTAAAGCACAGTGTTTTTAGAAATGGACATCAGATCTGCAATCTCTTTGTTGGTTCTGCCTTCGCGAATCAGGTTGGCCACACGAATCTCGGTTGGCGTAAAATTACCGTATTTATTTGAAATACGATTAATGAACGGCGATACGATACTGCCCAGATTGGACTCAATGATGCGCACAAGGGTTTGCTGACGGGTGCTCAGGCCGGTCTTTTTCACCTGTTCAATATAGGGCCTGACCAGCTCTTTGATATTGTCGAGGACGCTCTCTTGCAACTCAACCTTATCCTCACCACGCTGCTTGAGCAGCACCCGTAAAGCGGTGTTGACCTCCTCCAAATGCAACGATTGCGCTTCCAGCTCTTTTTCTCGCCGCCGCAAGGCATTTTCGGTGCGCCGGCGTACATCGACTTCTGTGGCCAGTTCGGTGGTGCGGGCCTGAACCACCTCCTCCAATTGATCCTGATACTCCTGAAGCGCACGCTCAGCCTGCTTTTGCGCCGTGATATCGCGCAAGGTCACGATATTGCCGATGGGGTGGCCGCTATCATCCATATACAAACATGAACTGAGTTGAACATCCAGTTTTTGACCCGATTTGGTCAAGCGCTGGGTTTCAAACAAGTTGATTTTTTGACCGCTGAGCATGGATTGGATGGCCGTACGAGTGGCCGGCCAGGCCTCAGGCGGCACAAAATCGATCGGTTTGCCCAACACTTCAGTGCGCGACATGTCAAAAGTCTGTTCAAAGGCTGGATTGACATAGGTGGCCACACCCTGCATATCGTACACCACAATCGGGTCGGGCGACGATTCCAGGAAGTTTCGGTAGCGCTGCTCGCTCTGTCGAATACGCGCTTCAGCTTTTTTTCGTTCAGCCAGCTCCTCATGCACCTTGACGTAGAACCGGGCCTTTTCCAGGGACAACAACGCCAAAGCCGCAAAACGCTCCAGAATGGTGATGCTCTCCTGGTCAAAGCGTTTGTCCGGGTCCATCTGCCCAAGGCCGATAACGCCGCGGACACTTTGATCCATCTTCAACGGGATACCCACCACGGAGTGTACCGGATCGAGAGCGGCCACCTCCAACCGGTCCGACCAATTCTGGTAATCATCCACCAACATGGGCCGGCCCGTCTGCCACACCCGACCGCTGAGCCCTTCGCCTTTGTGCACCGTCAACCCCAACTGGTCGCTGAAAAATCCCATGCCCACCTGAATTTCCATGTGGCCGCCATCGCCGGCCAACAGAAAAATATACCCGTGTCGTGTACCGGCCAAAGCGGCCGCCCGTTCTAAAATGGTTTGAAGCAACGCCTGGGGATCCAACTCGTCCAGCAGGGCCAGTGCCGTTTCATGCAGGGCCGTCAAATATTCATTCTGGCGCTGAATCGCCCGCTCCGCCGCCATCAGCTTTTCGGATTGCAGGCGCAACGATTCAACTTGTATGCGCAACGCTTCGTAGGAGGGCTTAGCGTTCATCGTTTGGGTCTCCGCGCTCTTTGTCCGAGGCAACGCCTAAGCGACGCCCCATCGGCCGGGTTTGCGGTTTGACAATGGTGAGAAAGTTATCAACAGTGCATTAGCGCGTCAAGCCGACATGCAATGTACCCTATCCAGCCCATTGAGAACCGATGGAGCCCCACTTCACTTGCGGGGCCTATCTAACCAATAAAGGCGGTTAATCAGTAGGACATCTAATGAGGTAGCAGTATCAGCAGGTTTAAGGCCCATAATATTTTTTCAGATAGCCATCATGTACACCATCCCAATTGTCAGAGTTTGTGGTTTTAGAATGATCGACTCAAAGCCTCCCAAATAAGTAAAACAGATTACTTCAGGAAAATTCCCGATAAGTACACAAATTTGAATGGTGTAGAAGACTTTGAAATATGGTAAATTGTTTGACTAATCAGATATTTATGAGGAGGAAAAACAGAGAAAACAGAGGGGTCACCACATTTTACATATATATCAACTTTCGTCTCAATTTTCGGCTGGCTGTTATGCCGAACAACCGTCCACGCGCACGGCCAGATGGACCTTCTCACGCTTAGCACATGCTCGAATCAGCGGCACAATGCTATCTAAGGTCGGATTTGCCGAAGGGCCAAGCATGCGGGCCACAGAAGATTTATGCTTTCTCAAGGTTTTGCAAATGTCGGTCATGGCGCCGGTTGCATTGATATAATCTCGGAGTATCAGTCTACCGGGTGTAATATCGCCGGCAAGGATCATGTTGATTGCTTCAACGATCAGTTCGCGGCGAAATTCAGGATCTTTTTTTGCCCTGGCAACAACCAGCTCTTTAAATTCTCTTGAAAGCGGCATTATGATTGTCCTTTGCGCTTACGTTTTTTAGAGTCGGCCCAAAACCCGTGGGCCTTATCAATGTCTGCCGACTGCTGTTTTTTTGGTTCTTTAGCACCCCCGGACAACAAGATCAATTGATAACATATATGTTAACAATATCAATCGGCGGTTAAAGGTATGGTCCACAATCCTGCTTTTAGGGGTCAATTTGTAGAATTAGAATTATGGATGGATTTATTGACCAAAATTGACGGTTTTGCCATATAATTTTTAGGCTGGGGCAAGAAGTCCATAAAACATGTGCTTTATAGGCCGACCAGTGTTTTTTAATTATTTAGGTTTCGCATATACCGATGGGAAGCTTCCCACCCAGAGGTTTACATATTTGATAGATAAACTTACCATACTGCATAAAAAAGGTCGTAATAGAGGGTTCATTTGATTAAAGTTTGACAATACCAACATTATAATCATTTCTTATTATTTATGTTGGTAAAAACCAACATACCCAGGTCATATTTTTCTTTCTTTTTTAGAATATCTTGATATATGTTGGTTATTACCAACATAGAATGGAAAAATAGGGAATAATGATAGATAAAACCAACACAAATTGGGTCGCAATGTCAGACAAAGCGATAATAGACGCCATTGGTGCCTATATTAGACATCAGCGGCTGGAACAGAACAAAACACAGGCTCAAGTCGCACAGGAGGCTGGAATAAACCGTTGGACCCTGAGCCAGATTGAAAATGGCGGGTCTATAACGCTTGCTACCCTCATCCAGATATTGAGGGTGCTTGATCTGATCCATTTGTTGAGCATATTCACCATCGAAGAAACAATCAGCCCGATAGAGTATGCCAGATTAAAAGAAAAGGAAAAGAAGAGGGCAAGGCCTAAAATTAAAACAAATGATTCAAATGGAGATTTGGGGTGGTAGATTATGCATATGTGCATATTTGGGGTACGTTTGCGGGTGTTGTCATGTGGGATGCCGCACGGCAATTATCAAGTTTCCAGTTTGATAAAAGTTTCATAGAGAAAAACTGGGATATTTCCCCGATAAAAATGCCTGTCAGCGATGGTAGTCGGATATACAGTTTTCCGGATCTGCGGCCATCAAAAGAAATGACAGAAGATACATTTAAGGGGTTACCCGGTCTACTTGCAGATTCTCTGCCTGATAAATATGGCAATCAACTGATCGAAAAATGGCTGGCCCGAAATGGCCGGCCCCCCAACAGTATGAATCCGGTTGAAAAACTCTGTTTTATCGGCACCCGGGGGATGGGTGCCCTGGAGTTTGAACCTGCCCAGTTGAAAGCGGGCAAGAACACATTTTCTGTTGAAATAGCAAGCCTTGTTGAAATTGCCAAAAAGATACTTTCGGAAAGAGAGACGCTTGAAATAAATGTCAGTGCCGATGATGAGCAGGCGATGAAAGAGCTTATAAAAATCGGAACTTCTGCCGGCGGGGCAAGACCCAAGGCCGTTATCGCATACAATAAAAAAACAAAAGAAGTCAGGTCCGGTCAGACCAGAGCGCCAAAGGGGTTTGAACATTGGCTGGTAAAGCTTGACGGTGTAAGCGGCGCTCAATTCGGAGATAGTTATGGCTGGGGACGTGTCGAATACGCATATTATCTGATGGCACGGGAATGTGGCATTGAGATGACAGAATGCGAATTGTTAGAAGAACACAACCGGGCCCACTTTTTGACGAAACGATTCGACCGGCAAGGAAATAATATCAAGCATCATATCCAGACACTTTGTGCCATCCAGCATTTTGATTATAATAATATTTATGGATACAGTTATGAGCAGGTATTTCAAACCATGCGTTTATTGCGCCTGAAATATCCAGAAGCAGAACAAATGTTCCGCAGAATGGTATTTAATGTTCTGGCAACCAATTGTGATGACCACACGAAAAATGTTTCGTTTCGGTTGAAACAGGATGGCGAATGGCAACTATCGCCGGCATACGATGTCTGTTATTCGTATGATCCAAAAAACGTGTGGGTAAACCAGCAGACGTTAAGCATAAATGGAAAACACAGGAACCTGGGTAAGGAAGATTTAATGACGGTTGCTAAAGCAAACAACATAAAAAAAGGCGAAAAAATAATTAAGGAAATAAATACGGTGATAAAAAGTTGGAAAGATTTTGCAAACCGGACAAAAGTAAGCAAAGAGTTGCAGCAGACCATTCAAGACAATATACATACTTTGAAATAAACAGGAGCCCACCCTGAAAAGCAGCGCATAAACAAAACCTATTCCCCTCTCCCTATCTCCGCACTCTGTTCAATGCTCCAAAACAAAAACGGCGGTTTGAGAAGTGTTGATGTCTTCTCAAACCGCCGTCTGCCAAAGACATTCTATAGTCAATATAACTATAAGGACCTGATACGCCTTTCTATTTCTTTTTCTTTGCTATGGTCATCCAAAATATCCCATTGATCATGAGTGATCTCAGGAGGATTTTCCTCCCTATAAACTTCTGGGTCATAAGGTCCAAAATCAAAATCATTCGAGCCACAATTAGGGCAAGTCTTTTTCCCTGTCATGTTATAGCGACTACCATCAGGAGCAAGATCGCAGATATCGCCAAAAATTCTATCAAAACGATCTGCTATTTTGATCTCATTATAACCTTTCGGTTTTAATAATCTCTTTACAACCTGATAGACCTCTGAAAAGGCGTTGTCATCATCGCACTGTACAATTGCGGGTTGTTGTTTTTTTTCGCTAAGCAGCAATCGAAAGGAGTATAATCCTGGATCACTCAGTGTATCGAAAGTAAAATCGCATTTTTTACACTTATTCCAAAAAATTAAAAATTTCATTATTTCACCGGAGTTACCATTTGGGGTGATAGGATCTCATCAAACTTATCAAAAATAGCAATATTGTTTCCGCCTGCACGCTGGCTTGGAAATTTAATTGCATCAAATCCAGCTTCTTGTGCTTTTTTTGCTATAGCCTGAGTCTTTGCATAATTATTCCCACCTGGCGATCCCCATTTCTTAACAACAGCAGGATCAGTAAGGTCAAATACTTTTGCTTTTGAAAGATCAAGCTTATATCTGATCATATGCGTAGGAGTCGCACCATGGTGTGCTATCTCGGCAACCGCAACATCTCCCTTATCAGCAACGTAAAAAGCTTTTCCGAATCGTGTATCACGGCTGAATCTTGAAGGATCAATTTTATCTAAAACACTCTGGGTTATCTCTGGACTTGTCCTGGCGTGATACCCATCTTCCAGAGTAGTTGTCGTCTTTGGGCCACCACCCTTATCTTTATCAGAATACTCTTTCTTGGCCTTATGATCAACATCTGGTTTCTTTTTCGGCGATTTTGGTTCGGGCATACCGTTTTTATGAGCCCTGGGCGTCTTTTTCGTGGGCCGGTTTAAAAGGCCGCTTTTCCGTTTTTTCGGCATCCGGTGCTGCGGGCCGATGCGCTTTAACGTCTTGGTGATTTTTTCCAGGAGTTTGAACAGTTTGACCAGGCGGGGTACTTTGGCCGCGAGGTTGGCGGCGGCACCGGTGCCTGCGGTAAAGATGGCCAGCAGTATGGTCACG
>JBNKKB010000112.1:0-14969 GCA_050291605.1 Desulfobacteraceae bacterium
GGCTACGGCTCTCCAATCTCCTTTGCGGTCTCACGGACCATTAAACATGTCGAACAGTAGCCTTGCTGTCCAAAACTATTTTATTTGGCACAGCATATATCAATTCACAGCTTATGAAGACTTTTTATCATTCCTCCTTTATTAATATTGAAGAAGGTCGATAGCAAGGTTGCCTCGACGCAGCGATACTATAGACCCTATATTCCATCGGTGCGTCGAAATCAGTGAGGTGGCTCACACATCTAGAACATTATAGAATCCGTTCTCACTACAAGCCATCTTAAAAAGATCATCAATATAACACCATGGGGCCGGCCACCGCCTCTCGTTTGGCTTTGCCAAAAAGCATTTCCACCAAAGTGAGCGAAAAATGCAAGGCGGTTCCCGGCCCACGACTGGTGATGCAATTGCCATCGACGACCACCGCTTGTTCAGCCGCTGACGGATCGTGTAATTGCTCTACAAATCCGGGATGGCAGGTGGCCCGTCGATCCTGGAGCAGGCCATGGCGTTCCAGAACGACTGCCGGTGCAGCACAAATGGCACCATACCAGCGTCCAGAGGCCTTTTGTTCGATCAGGAGCTTTTTTAAAACCATATTGTCCCGCAGGTGTTCGGCGCCCGGTGTGCCGCCCGGCAATGCGACCAGATCGAAAGACTGATCACGGCAGTCGGCGATCAAACAATCGGCTACCAGTTTGACACCGCGTGATGCGGTCACCTGCAATGCGTTCACGGATGCAACCGTGACTTCTGCGCCAGCTCGCCGCAACACATCAATGAGGGTCACCGCTTCGATCTCTTCGGTTCCATCGGCAATGGGTACCATAACGTTTACAGTCATCATCTCCCCCGAAAAATAAGCGACGCAACAAGACAAAACGCCTGAGTTAAAACTGACGAACCTAATATGATAACGGTCTTCTGCTATTTCAACTTTTATAAATACGAAAAAAACTGTACCACCAGGCTAGGGCTCAACCAGTCCATTTTGCATAGCAAAGCGGGAGAGTTCGGCATTGTTGCGCAGATTGAGTTTTTTGAGGAGCCGAAAACGGTAGGTATCGACCGTTTTGATACTGATGTTGTAGGCCGAGGCAATTTCACGATTGGTATCTCCCAGAGCCAAGCGACGCAACACTTGCAGCTCCCGGGTCGAGAGGCTGTCTAATGGAGAGTGGCTCTGGTTTCCTTTGGCCACCCGCAGCACAAGGGCTTCAGCGGCATCATCGGTGAGATAGCGCGCCCCGGAGTGCACTTTACGAATGGCGTGCACTAGATTTTCAGGCGCTGACTGTTTGGTGACATACCCCATGGCACCGGATTCAATTGCCCGGACCACATACTGGTTTTCAGCATGCATGGTCAACACGATAATGGGCAGATCCGGAAACTCCGGGCGCAGCCGGTTAATTACCTCCAAGCCATCGATCTCCGGCATGGAAAGATCAATGACCGCCACATCGGGATGCAGTTGACGAATCAAGCGTAAGGCTTCACGACCATCTGCAGCTTCGGCCACTACCATCATATCACCGCTCTCTTCCACCAAGCGCCGCAATCCTGCCCTGACGATGCTATGATCATCAGCTAAAAGCACCTCGATCATGCCGGCCCCCCCGGTGTGAAATTGCCCGGAACGACCAGTCGAACCCGGGTACCTTGACCCGGCAGTGAATCAACATAGAGCTTACCGCCGACAAGGGAAGCCCGCTCGCGCATTCCCGCCAATCCGAGCACATCGGTTTCGGACAATGCTTGGGGATTAAAACCCCGGCCGTCATCGGAAACCAATAAGGCCAAATGGCCGTCATTAATCTCCAGCCCTACCTCGGCATGAGCAGCGTCCGCATGGCGGGCCACGTTAGTCAAGGCTTCCTGGGCAATCCGGTAGGCCGCCGTCGCCACTGTATTCTCGACAGCCGGTATATTGCCATAGGTAAATATACAGGCGATCTGGGTACGCCGTTCAAAGTCGCTGGTGTACCAATCCAATGCATCCACCAGGCCCAAATCGTCCAAAACACCAGGGCGCAACCGAATCGCCATGCCGCGGACATCTTCAATGGTGGTATCAATCAACGCACACATAGCCTCAGCACGCTCGATGGCTTTGGTATCGGCACGGTCAAAGCGCTCCTGCAGCCATACTGCGTCCATGCGCAGCGCGGTGAGCAGTTGGCCCAACTCATCATGCAATTCACGCGCAATGGCAGTACGCTCATTTTCCTGGTTGGTCAAGATGGATGCGGAGAGCCGGCGCAATTGCTGCTGGGCTTTTTTGGCGGCAGTGATATCAGTGGCAATGCCGCAAACCCCGCGGATTTGGCCCGACTCTTGAAAAATCGGGAATTTAACCGAAAGGTAGGTGTGTAACCCGTCTTCCTGGGTAATTTGTTCTTCAAGGTGCAGCGAGTGCCCCTCGGTCAACACCTGTTCATCATTGGTCTGAAATTGTTCTGCGACTTCGGGCGGTAACAAGTCCGAATCTCTTTTGCCCCGAATGGTTTCATTTTTTACCTCAAACAGCTCCTCGAATCTCGAGTTGACCAGTAAATAGCGACCCTGGAAGTCTTTCATATATACGACGGCGGGCGTGTATTTTAATATGGAAGAAATTTCGCTGGTCCGTTTGGCCACCTGGTCTTCAAGCTCTTTAGAGTAAAGACTCAGCTCCTCCTTGGCAATGCGCAAAGCTTCTTCAGCTCGATTTCGGGCCGTCACATCAATGGATACGGCCAGTGACCGCTGGATATCGCCCTGGGGATTGCGGTCGGCAATTCCTGACAGCATGACTTCTACAACTTCACCGCTTTTAGTGATGAAGGAATACGGCACATCTTTGACGAACCCGTCTCTGAAAAATTGCGGCATCATTGTATCCAAAGCGTATTGGCTGGACTCGGGTGTTAAAAAATCAGTCAGCGGCCGTCCCACAACTTCCTCACGGCCATAGCCCATGACCTCGACCCAATAGTCGCTCACACTGACCAGTCGCCCCTCGGTATCGATGGAGTGCAGCATGGCCGGCGTGTGATGATACAGGGAGCGATAGCGGAATTCGCTTTGGCGTAAGGCCTGTTCGGCCTGACGGCGGCGCTGGATTTCACGGCTCGCTTTTTGATACAGGACCAGCACCGAGACACAGATGAGAAGAGAGAGCAGCACAACCACCGGTCCCACAATACGCAATAGGGGGCCGGACAAAGCCTGGACGATAAGATGCATGTTACGCAAATGATAAATCCGCCACCCTTTGAAGCGTTCCAGCTCAGTATGGAGCAGTAAATAGCGCTGCCCCTGAGTATCCACGGCATGGGCATCGTCCACCTGGGACAAGCCCACCCATCGCCAGGGCCCCTTGCCGAACTGGCGCCCCCTGGAGATAAGGTCCAGTTGGTCAGGGGTCAGCTGCCAGGTGCATTGAAAAAGCCATTCCGGTTGATTGGAGATAAAGATAACCCCTTTGGGATCCGTAACCAGCACGATATCTTTGGTGGGCAGACCAATCTCTTTTTCAACCTTATCGATGGGTGCTTTGATAACGGCCACGCCGATAGGCTGATCCTCAGGATCGTCAAAAACAGGATAACTGTGGTAGACGCCCCGGCGCCCGGACGTGGTCCCCAGCGCAAGATAAGAACCGTATATCCCTTCCATACCGCGTTGAAAATAGGGCCGGAAGGCAAAATTTTTACCGACGAAGCTATCCGGATCCTTGCGGTTGCTGGATGCAATCGTAAGACCGTTGCGGTTCATCAGATAGCAGACATCCACTTCCAAGGTTCGCTGAAAATGGTCTAAAACCACATTGGCGGAATAGATGGTATCCTGGTTGCGGGTCCGCAGGGCACCTTGCAGGGCGGGGATCCCGGCCAAGGTGACAACGGTCTTTTCGTGTTCTGAAAGCAGCGAGTTGAGGCTTTTGTTAATCAGTTCGATGTTGGCCGCAGCCTGACGCTCGGCCTCTTGAAAGGCCGCCGTTCGAAGGGTTGAATAGTAGAGAATGCCGCCGGCCGAGGCAGACAAAAAGGCCAGCAACGAAAGAACCATTAAGATGTGGCGCAATCCCATGGGGAGTCAGGCGTCTCCATATTGGGCAGCCTTTTCAGACTGTGGGAACGGCGTCTTGCCGTGATAACAAATCAGTCACTTACATATCTTGCTTAAAAAAGTGCTCCGGGTCGGTCACCGTACCGGGTCTAGGTGTGGTCTCCGTGGGCACGGTACCCTCTTTGAAGCACTCAAAGATTGTTTTTTTAGATTCCGGAATAGGCAACAAACCCGTCTCCGCATCGATTTTGGCAAATACGACTCCTTCAGGTACCTGGAACACCCGAATCGGTTCTTTTTCCAGAATTTTCTGCATAAAACCCAGCCATATGGGACTGGCTGCCCGGGAGCCGGTCTCACCTCTGCCCAGCGATCGTTCCTGATCGTATCCCACCCACACACCGGTAATATAGCGGGGTGTATAGCCAACGAACCAGGCATCATACAGGTTGTTGGTGGTGCCGGTTTTTCCCGCCACCGGCCGTTTGAGCGCCCTTACCCGCTGGCCGGTACCGTATTTGACCACCCCCTCAAGCAGGCTGGTCATGATATAGGCCGTACTTTTTTCGATCGCTTTTTCACGAATGGGGTTCATCTCTTCAAGAATATTGCCGGAACGGTCCTCGATTTTGGTGATAAAAGCCGGCTGCACCAAATACCCCTGGTTGGCAAAAACTGAATAGGCTTGCACAATTTCCAACAGGGACATCCCGGAAGAGCCCAGTGCCATCGAAAGATCACGGCTAAGCTCGGATTCTACGCCCAGTTTGCCGGCGTATTGCAGCACGGTATCGATGCCGATTTCTTGTAGAATTTTAATAGTGACCACGTTGCGGGACTTGGCCAGCGCCTCACGCATCAGGGTCGGACCATAAAACCGCTTGCCGTAATTTTTGGGCTTCCAGGTAAAATCGTGCTCTTCGTCTTTGAAGACAATAGGCGAATCGATGATCAGCGTCGCAGGAGTATACCCGTTGTCCAGCGCCGCACTGTAAATAATCGGCTTAAAAGCAGAACCGGGTTGGCGGCGGGATTGGGTGGCCCGGTTGAACTGACTTTGCAAAAAGTCTCGGCCGCCCACCATCACTTTGACCAATCCGGTGCCGGCTTCAATACAGACCAAGGCGGCTTGTACTTCAGGGGTCTGGTCTAACTCCAGGAGCCACAAATCTTCTTTGGGGCCTTTTTCTTTGACCCTTACCTGGATCACATCCCCCACCGACAACACCTGGCCGGGCCGCTTCACCTTGGCCTGGTAATAGGCCACTTCGGGATTGGGTTTGCGTGCCCAACGCATGTCGTCTATATCGATAACCCCACGCTGGTTTCCCATGCGCACAGTGGTTTTGCCCGCCTTGTCGTCAACGGCCAGCACAATGCCTTTGGTTGTCACACCGGCTGCCGGCGGTTGCAGCACCAGCTCTTGTTCAATCTCCTGGGAAAAATCCTCCACCTCTTCCGACTTGAGCTTTTTCAAAGGGCCCCGATAACCTTGGCGACGATCCAATGCACGCAACCCTTTTTGAATTTCGGCACGGGCGATTTTTTGCTGTTCGATATTGACCGCTGCATAGATCTTAAGTCCTTCGGTGTACAAAGCCTTCTCGCCGTATTTCTTTTCCACATAACGCCGGATATCTTCGGTGTAAACGGGCACCTTTTCCAGATACCAATTGCGCCGGGGTTGAATATCCAAGGCCAGGTTAATGGCTTCGGATGCTTCCACATTGCTGATATAACCTTCGCTCTGCATTCGGTTGAGCACATAAACCTGGCGCTGTTTGGCCTTCTCAGGATAGTGAAAAGGAGAGTACCGGCTGGGCGCCTGGGGCAATCCAGCCATCATGGCACATTCGGCCAGGTTCATCTCTTCCACCGATTTGGCGAAGTAATTTTCTGCTGCCGCTTGCACGCCATACGCGCCGTGGCCCAAGTAAATCTGGTTGAGATAGAGATAGAGAATATCCTCCTTGCTGAAAGTCTTATCAATGCGATAGGCCAAAATGGCCTCTTTAATCTTGCGTTCGTAACTTCTTTCGGGGGTCAGCAAAAAGCTTTTGGTCACTTGCTGGGTAATGGTGCTGCCGCCCTGTACGATGGTACCGGCTTCCAGATTCTTGAAAAAGGCCCTCAGGATACTAAACAGATCGATGCCCTGATGCTTATAAAAGCGGGCATCTTCAGCGGCAATAAAGGCCTGCTGCAATTGAAGGGGTATGCGCTCGAGCGGCACCACCACACGCCGCTCCTTATAAAATTCCGCGATTTTGCGATTATCATCCGAATGCACCGTCGTGATTATCGAGGGGTGGTAATCTTTGAGCGACGTAATTTTAGGTAAATCTTTGCTCAGATAGATAAACACGGCCATGATCGCCACAAAGCTGGCCACCATTAATATCAGCACGCTCCATAAGGACCACTTGAGGATCTTGGACCAGTGGCCGGCCTGTTGCTTACGCGCGCGCTTTTTAAGAATTTGGGATGTTTTGATGGTTTTGGCCATAAGTTTCCATTTCATTACCAAACGTCAAGCATCGTCCAAGTCCAAACCGGGAAATTGGACTCGTTTTCCAACTGGATCAACCTATCAAAAAAGCGATGTCACAGCAAGGCGTTCAAGAGGACCCTCCTGCCGGCGGGGCGTCAATGCTAACCGATCACAAAAATTTAATTTGACTTTATTAGCAATTGTGCCTACTTGGATTGTTTTTATGTACCACGGTGAAGCTGATGGGGTACGGTGTAAAATCGATTCATCCGGCAGCCGCCAATCGCTTAATCATTCGGCGGACGGCTCGAAGGAAGCGCCGAATCCGTCACCTTGAAACAGGATGTCTACAAATGATTCAATTGGATTTCAACAAATTGGACGGATTGTTACCGGCGGTGGTCCAGGATCACCGGACCGGTGAAGTGTTGATGGTGGGTTTTATGAACCGGCAAGCCTGGGAAACCACGCTCCAAACCGGCAAAGCCACCTTTTATAGCCGTACCCGCAACACCCTCTGGACCAAAGGATTAACCTCCGGCAACGTGCAACGGGTAAAGGAGATCCGGATAGACTGCGACGATGACACGGTTCTGCTCAAAGTGGAACAGGTGGGCGACGCAGCCTGCCACACGGGTCATCGCAGCTGCTTTTATCAGCGAGTACGCAAAGACCAATCCATCGAAATAATGGGAAAACCGCTATTCGATCCCAAGGAGGTATATAAAAAATGACGCTGCCGTTAAAATTGGGCGTCCCCAAAGGGAGCCTGCAAAACGCTACCATCGCTTTGTTCAAACGTTCCGGCTGGAACATCAATGTGAACGGACGCAGCTACTTTCCGGAAATCAACGACGATACCATCGAATGTGCCATCTGCCGCGCCCAGGAGATGTCCCGCTATGTCGAAAGCGGCACCCTGGATGCCGGCCTGACCGGCATGGACTGGATTGCCGAAAACCAATCCGACATCCATGTAGTGGACAACCTGATCTATTCCAAAGTCAGCTCCCGCCCGGCCCGCTGGGTATTGGCCGTACCCTATGATTCGAGTGTCAAATCCCTGGAAGATTTAAAGGGAAAAAAAATAGCCACGGAGCTGGTGGAGTTTACCCAACGCTATTTTACCGAGCGCAAGATCGACGTGAAGGTTGAATTCTCCTGGGGTGCCACCGAAGCCAAGGTGGTCTCCGGGCTGGCCGATGCCGTTGTAGAGGTCACGGAAACCGGCTCCACCATTAAAGCCCACGGCCTGCGCATCATCCACGAATTGATGCAGACCAACACCCAGCTCATCGCCAATCACAGCGCCTGGAAAGATCCGGCCAAACGCGCAAAAATCGAGCAGGTGGCCATGCTGCTGCAAGGCGCCTTAAAGGGTGAAAAGCTGGTGGGCCTGAAAATGAACGTTGCCGAAAACCATGTTGAAGCCGTGGTGGCCCTGCTGCCCAGCCTCAATGCACCCACGGTCTCTCACCTCTATCAATCGGATTGGCTGGCCGTTGAGAGTGTGGTGGACACCAGTGTGGTGCGCGACTTGATCCCCAAGCTGCTCCAAGCCGGCGCCGAAGGCATCATCGAGTATCCGCTCAACAAAGTACTCTAGCCGCTTGACGAAACCCTGGCGTTGCATAAAAAAAAGACGCCCGAAAACAAGCCGGACCAAGGTCGACCCACGGGGCGACATCTTGGCCCGGCTTTTTTATCTGGAAACCCTGCCAATATCATCTCCCTAACTTCCGCCGGACCCTATCAGGGCGCTTTGGCGCATATTATTTAAAGGCAATGCGTTTGGAGAACGGTTTCCAGCGCGGCTAGATCAATGGGTTTGACCAGAAAGTCGGTCATTCCGGATCCTTTGGCCTGTCTGCGATCTTCCGGCATCACACTGGCACTCAGCGCAACGATCGGCAGCTTCTTATCGATATTTTTGCGAATGATTTTTGTTGCCTCAATACCGTTCATCTTGGGCATTTGAATGTCCATCAAAACGATCTTGTATTCTTTGGCCTTGATTTTTTCGACGGCTTCGCAGCCATTTATGGCCTTGTCGACGCACATATTGAATTGGGTCAGAATATGGGCAATGAGTTTCATGTCGATGGGGTTGTCCTCCACAACCAGGACATGTATGCCATCAAAATGATATAATTTGGTCCGACAAGGAACAAATAATCAAGGAACAATGTATTAACCAACCCAGATTTCTTTCATTGCTTCTTATCCAGATATTCTTTTAAACTTCCCAGAAAATAATGATCCCAACCAGCCTTGCATACCTCAAAACAATGTAACTCAGGCGTCAGGCCTTGGTGTGTCAATGTGATTGTCGTTCCCTTTTGCATTTGTTTAATGTCAAAACGTAAGACGGTACCTAACCATTCTTCCTTGATGGCATCTGTAACCCCTTCGTGGATATGATGAGCCCCACAACATCGCAACTCAATCAAATCAGGTCTGTCTAAAGTTTGCGCCTCAAATCGCCAATAAGTTTGATTTCCAAAATCTATTTGCGCCTGATCACCAAGATTCAAAAATTGGCCACTCATAGTATTCCACCAATCAGACATCTCTTCAGTAATAACTTGATAGGCTGTTTCTACAGACACATCCGCAGTAATCGAAGCACGGTAATTTTCCATTTTATTTCCTCCTTGCTAATAATGACCTTACGAAAAATATTTTCATTTCAGCACCTTTCATCCTTCCCGTCATTAAGCTGTTGCTGTGCATTGCTGAGTAACCATTGCTCCATTGTGAATCTCTGGGAGCAAAGTCACAATGGTGAGTTAACTCGCTTATACAAGTATTAATTTTAATTAAGCTAGTGCACATATAACAGCTCAATCTGTACATATGACTCCTTGTCAAAAGATTCCATCTGACCACTATTAAAGTTGAATAGGCGTGCCTCCAATGACAGTGCTATTTTATCCGTAATTCTTCTTTTTCCTTCGACGCTTATTGCATGATTGGAGGTATCCAATTCACTATTTATGCCTGCAAGAAACTCGGTTCCCTGAATGTCGTTAAACGTACATCGCACTCCGAAGAATAAATTGTTATCACTGGATATAAGGGAATTCTGCTCATCATCTGCATAGATATATTCTGTAATTAAACCTATGTCATAATTTGAATCAAAGGCAGAAAAAATCGTATACTCCAGACCGCTAACCTGCGCAAAAAAATCACCCGTGTAGGATTGATAATTTCGATAGATTGATTCGTGTTTCAGCAGTAAGGAATCAAACGTTACCTGAATATCGACACCGGTTTGGTCAATAAGGTAGTATGTAGGCAACAGAACCGGATTACCAATAGAATTTACAGAGAAGGCTAATACCGGGTCTCGACTTGTCCCACGGAAATGACTGACACCTATATCGAATACGGATATCGATTTTGACCAGCGAACCGCCCAGTCAATGTGTTTCTCTTCCCTGCTTGATTCAAAAACTGGATGATCATCATCAACGACAATTGAGGAGCGCAGTCGTCCATCCATTCCAGGAAAGTTTCTCTCCCTGAAGTATGGGAGTAAAAAAAGGCTTAATTGTCCATAGGTGGAAATCCATGATGTGGAAAGCATCGGTTGCCCTAGCTTCTCCTCGCCATCTATATTTTCTACGAGGTCGGTCTGGTTTATGATATCAACCAGATGCACAGACTCTGCAACCCCCCAGAAAACCCGGCTAAGCCCCGCCTTTATCTCGAAGTTACCGTAGCTCCCGGTAAAGCTCGCTTCACGCAGGTCAACATGGGTCCTGTTGTCATCAACGGTTGAATAGGCCGCGTACGGTGTCAGCTGTATCAATTTACGGTAGTTGTCCCACGCGTAGGAGAAATTCGGGCCGAGTTTCAGTACATTCTCGAACTGTTCATCGACACCATATTGGCTTTCATCCAGATAAATGCGGGTTTCCCAACTCAGCTCCGCTGAAAATTGAGTTGTTGCGCCCCACACAGTGGATTCACAAATACAGGCGATAAAGATGACAATCAACCGGATGATCACCGAAATCTCCTGATAGAATTTTGGTTAAAATCGTCCTGGGTTAGCCCTGATCCGAATTTTCTGCCACTCCAGTCTATGAAGGTAGACTTGTTTTTTTGGTGGTTAACCATTTCCCATCTGTCAGCCCGCCAGAAATTACCATGCTGTTTATAATTTTTGCGCAGCAAGGTTTTTTGATGCTCACCTTTCCGGTCAAAATACTCAATCCTATGTATTCTAAGCTTGTCCTTGTCGGCATATACGATTTGCTTCGAATACCCGGAGTTTTGTTCAACTGGTATTCTTTCGTACACGTAACACTCTAAAGTACCAGCGCATATTTCTTCACCGACATATGAATAGCTGTACCTTTCAATCTCCTCTGAAGACACATCTTCGAAAGCAAATTCGCTCCCCATAAATGGACCGGACCGATTACTTGATGAAATTCTTTTAACCCGTTTGAGTGCGGGGAGATAAAGCCATTGATCGTCATCCCCTGTTTTGTGGGAGTACGTTAAAAACACCGTCCCTTTAACATCACCGGGAAGATCGAAAATAACCAGTGTCCTGTCACCATCATTTTCCATTTCCAGAGAGCGTGTCCTTAATATTCTCTTGACCTCCCGGCCGTCAGCAGCCTTTAAGGTCATTACAGACTGTACCTGTTCATCGACCCAGCCGCGATCTACGGCATCAGCCTGTTTTGCGATTTCCAACCCCTTGTTACTTTCAGCATGAGCAATTCCGACGAATACAACACAAAATATGACAAAGATGATCATTTTAGCTTTCATAAACAGTCTCCTTTATTACGGCATATGACCTGTCAAAAATCATTAATATGGCAGGTAGAGCGATAAGATCGAAAAGCAACGCAATAACAAGAATTATTGAGGTCATCTTGCCCATATCGGAGTTCACACGAAACTCAGAGAGGAACGCCATGGTAAGAAAACCTGCGATCAGCACCACAGTCGTGAAAACAATGGATGCGCCAACCGATTGATACGCTCTGGATACGGCGTCCTTGGCTCCAAGCCCATCCTTTTTTCTGGCTTCCATATATTTGACTAGAAAATGAACTGTATCATCGACGATGACACCAATGGCCATACCGGAGACCATGGCCAGCCCCATACCAACCTGGCCGACCCATATGCCCCACACTCCGAAGGAAAATAGTACCGGCATGATATTTGGCAAAATACTCAGGATTCCGATCTTTACCGACCGTATCATAAAAATAAGGAGAAACGATATGGCGAACAGGCCGTAAACGGCGCCCATGGTCAGCCCTTTTGTGTCCGAATTTAGCAAATGGGCGAACATGAGTTGAACTCCGGACCAGGTTACCTTCATGTCAGGCATATTCTCAGCAATCCATCCATCTATTTTCCTTTCCAGCGCCAAAACTTCCGATGTGGACATGGTCTTAAAAGCTGCCAGTACTTTTGTTGCCGATTTATCCATATTGATCTGATCGTTCAAATCAAGACCATAGGGAAGTGACATCTCGTAAAGAAGCAAATATTGAGCGGAAACGTCTTTTTTGTCCGGCAGTCGATAATCCGCCGGGGAATCGCCGTGTAGATTCTTATTGAGTCTTTTGAAAGTATCTGTAATCGAGTTTACATAGGACGATTGAGGTAAACTTTTCAGCCATTCTGCGAAGGTCTCAATTTTTTCCAGATAAGCAGGATCAGAAATACCGTCATTGCGCTGGGAATCTATAGAAAAAGAAAAAGTGTACGCCCCACCGAACTGCTCCTCACTGAAGTCATTGGCCTGACGCCAAGGTAAATTTTCCGAAAAGTAGGTGGGAATACGGTCGTTGAACTCGTTTTTCAGCACACCAGAACTCATGAAGGCGCAAAGAACGATGCTGAAAAAGAGCACGACGAATCGTTTTTCATATAAAAAATTCACCCAGCTGCCATAGTTTATTTTCATGGTTTTCGGACGAACCACCTTTTTTACCGGCAGTAATGACAAAAGGGCAGGCAAGAAAGTAACCGAAAGGATGCAGGCAAACATGACGCCAAAAGCAGACATATTTCCAAGAGCCCGAATGCTGGCGGACTCGCTGAAATTCATTGTCAAGAAACCAATTGCTGTCGTGACGCTGGTAATGATGATTGGCTTGAAATTCTCCCGGAGTGCCTTATGCACCGCATCTTTACGATTGTATCCGGCACTGAGATTCTGAACATGTGATGTAATCAAATGGACACAATCGGCAACAGCAATAATCAAGATAATCAACGGAACGGATGAGGTAAACGGTGTCATTTTCCAACCCATCATCCCGGATAATGCAATACCTGCGACAACACTGAATAGGAGAACCGCAACAGAAGCTAAAACAGGAGTGACAACTCTCAATAAAAAGACCAATAAACCGATGACCATGAGGATAACCAATACAAGGAAAAGGCCTGACTCTCTCATGGAAAGATCCATGACGGTGGCATCAAGGGCCACCAGACCGCCGACATAGACGTTTGTTTGAGGAAAATCCGCCCGAAAATTCTCAGCAAGAGATTGGACATAGCTGTTAGCCTTCAGCTTTTCTGTTGCATCTTCATTTGGAAATGCAAAACTCACATTGACTGCCAGCACGTCTCCTTTTTCATTGATAACCCGGTTCACAACGAGTGGCTCCGAGAGTGCCGCAGATTTAATCTTATCAAGCCTCTCTTCAGATAATTCAGCATCTGGAGGAACAAGATCCGACACCATTAGGGTGTCGCCTTCCGCCTCTGTATGCTGAAAGTTCGTTAATGAATCCACGCGGATTGAATACGGCGTCTTCCAGAGGGCTTTTGTCAGATCAATAACCCCTTTGAGTATTTCCGGTTGAAACGCATTTCCATCTTTCGCCTCTATAAGGAATAAAAGGTTATCATCGTTGGTATATTCCCTTTGAATGTATTCATAATTTTTAAGTAACGGATAAGAGGCGCCCAGAAAATCCTTGTATGACACCGATGGCCTTACAAACTGCACGAAGTAAGCGACTCCGATCACCATGACAAGGCATGCTGCAATTATTTTCCAAGCATGGTTCACTACTATCTTAAAGAAAGAATCTCGAATATTGAGTGTATTCATTGTCATACCCTTGTATTTATTCCTGTAGAATTAATAAATTATTTTCCGTAAGACTTGCTTTTCAGTGTGTTTAGTTGCATAATACAATTAAAAACCATAATAGTCACTTACTTTTTTAATGCAAGTAAATTTTTTTCAAATACCATTTGATTATTCCAGTGCGAATATAGCTGAACTTTATTTGGGACAAGAGATACAGATCTACTCAAAGGCATGCATTCACATCGATTCTCTCGAATCAGCTTTCAGTAGGCTGGTTTCTAAAAACGGAAATAGCCTGCAAGTTTATATTGTTAATTGCAACTCATTCTCTACCAAAATGGCTATAATTACCTATATTTTCAAATATAGAACTGCCTCAATCATAAAGATGGAGCTTAAAAAACATGGTCCAAAAAAAGATCCATGCCGTACAGTCCAGTTGCCCTGTAGCCTACGCCCTTGATATTGTTGGTGACCATTGGACATTGCTCATAATTCGAGATTTGATGTTTTTGGGACTCCATGAATACAAGGAGATATTGGCCGGTTCAGAAGGGATCTCAACCAATATTCTTACAGATCGTTTAAAAAAGATGACACAAAATGGCCTTATAAGTTCAGTTTTTCACCCAGAAGATCGTAAAAGAAAACTATATTTTCTTACCAATAAGGGAAAGGACCTAGTTGAAACAATGGTCTATCTTATCCGCTGGTCAGAAAGATATCATTCAGACCATCTTGAGATTCCTCCTGAGATACGAAAGCTAATCGTTAATAGTCCCTCGCAATATATCGAATTAACTCTATTACAACTCAAAAAATGGGAGGAGAAAAATTTACAACATGGCTGAACTGAAGTGGCGTTGAAAGGATGTTTAAAACAAGACCAATTGGGGCTCTATCCTCGTCATGTTCTGCAACCAAACTACTCACCCTAATCAATTTAAATCGTTTAACCATGGTACTGAGTTGTTCGGCCAGCTTCGCTTTGACATGTATAACAGCGCTACTGACAGAACTGTATTGGGTTAATCCTAAATTTACACCAACTCGCATCAGCGGTTCTGCACGTATGGTTCGAATTAAATACATGGCAACATCTCGAGGTTCGTTTTCAATGCCGCGTCGAACCGTTTTTAAATTAGTTGGTTTGACCGTATAATAGCGACATACCACCGAAATGATTGTATCCAAATCCGGCGCAGGGAAATTTGGGGGACGTTGTTGACAATTGGTACTTAATGGGGGCGGAGTGCTACATCATATCAATCGAAAAGCCAGTCACCACTCCTCGAATGGAAAGTGGACCTTATAAGTAGCAATAGTCAACAA
>JBNKKB010000113.1:0-5353 GCA_050291605.1 Desulfobacteraceae bacterium
TTTCTGCAGACTCGTTGGCATCTCAACTTGACTAACGGTACGAATGTGGTGCTATATACGGACTGGAGGACTGATTATGAATATTACAAATGATATCAAACCGGTTACATATTTAAAATCAAGGGCGGCCGATTTACTTAATCAAATTAATGAAACGCACAGACCTGTGATAATTACCCAAAACGGTGAGCCTCGGGCAATATTGCAAGACCCCAAAAGTTATGAGAATATGCGAAATGCAATCGGTCTATTAAAGCTAATTTCGGCTGGGGAAAGCGACGTTAGAGAGGGACGAATTATTTCACAGGAAAATGTTTTTGATGAACTTGAAAAGTCATTGAAGGCAAACGGTAAATGAGTAAGACTTATAAAGTCTCATGGGCTACGGTGGCGCGAGATGATTTAAAGCAAATCACTGAATATATAGCTATCGATAGCCCAGCTAATGCCTCCCGAATACTAAACAAAATAAAAAATCAATCATCCGATCTTTATACCATACCAGAACGAGGTAGAGTCGTTCCTGAGTTGAAAGAACAAGGCATACAAACCTACCGCGAACTTATTATCGCTCCATGGCGTATTATCTATCGAATAACCGATACAACCGTTTTTGTTTTGTCAGTTATAGATTCCAGACGTAATGTAGAAGATTTATTGCTCGATAGATTTGTAAATGAATGACCTATGCCAACATTTGGCTGTAGCAGACCGCTAATAGATCGCCGCGGCTGCTAAGCCAAGGCGATATACAAACTTCGATATGAATACCTGTAAATGTTTTAGCTGTGGCGGTGAATATCCGGAAATTGACGGTCCGGTGCATAGATACATGAGTTCATCACCGGGATGTTGGTCGGTTTATGGAGAGGTCTTAGCGCAATCGATACTCGCCTTCTCGCCTTTGTCATACTCGATACTCGCCTTTGTCGGACCAAATTAACCACTTGTAAAATAAGCAAAAATATGTGAAACACAAGTGCGTTTTTGGACTTAAAACCGCCTTTTGAGCCGCAAAATGAGGGTTTTAAGAATTTTCAGTTCCCATCACAGATATTCCGCAAACAAAAGTGAGCACATTATCAAATGGCCCGTGCAAATCGACATCACCTGCCCGGCTATATATGGCACATCACCCACAGGTGTCATAAGAAAGAATTTCTTCTGAAATTCGAAAAAGACAAAAAACGATGGATAAGCTGGCTGTTCGAGGCCAAAAAACGTTTCGGGCTATGTATTTTGAATTACACGGTTACGTCAAATCACATCCATTTACTGGTGTATGACCACAAAGAGGATGTTATTCCGAAGTCGATCCAACTGGTTGCCGGAAGAACGGCCAGGGATTATAATATCCGGAAAAAGAGGAGGGGCGCATTCTGGGAAGACCGATACCATGCAACGGCGGTTCATACAGACGACCATTTTATCAGATGCCTGGTCTATATCGATTTGAATATGGTTCGCGCCGGGGTTGTCCAGCACCCTTCACAATGGGCCTTCGGCGGGTATAATGAAATCCAGAACCCAAAGCAGAGATATTCCATCATAAATCGTAGTGAATTGGCAAAGTTGCTTGGGATCAAGGATGATGCCCAAATGATGGAAGTGCACCGGCAATGGGTTGAGGCGATATTAAAAACCGGATCAAACAAGCGCAATGCGCAATGGACGGAGAGCATTGCGGTTGGAGACAAGGATTTTGTGATGGAAACAAAAGCAAGGCTGGGTGCAAAGGGCGTGGGCAGGAAGATCACAGGGGAAAATAGCCAATATGAACTGAGAGAACCCCAAATTCCTTATAGTCCTCTTTTTACCCTTGAAAAGTGCGGTCTAAGCGATGAAAATAGCTAATTTTGGGATGTTTATCATAAAAATTAAATGAGATAATTTGGTCCGACAGTGGTTGGCGTATGTGGTTGGCGTATGGTTGGCGGGCGGGCGTGGCGTTTGTACAAGGTTGGGGGGTGCGGTGAATCGTCTTGACTTTGCGGTGAATATTTCCTACAATCGCCTTAAATTATGCGGTGATTAGTATGTGGATTCATGAACATCAGAACTGGCCAAATTTTACCTGGGATGCCAAAGCCTTAACCTCCAAGCTGGCTGATGTACGTCATCGTCAAGGACGCTTGCTGGGACGTATGGAAAGCCTTGGCTTTGAACTCAATCGCGAAGCCAGTCTCCGCACCCTCACTAATGATGTAGTGAAAACATCTGCGATTGAAGGTGAAAATCTCAATCCAGAGGAGGTTCGTTCATCCATTGCCAGAAGATTGGGAATTGATATTGCCGGACTTATACCTGCCAGCCGTGATGTCGAAGGCATCGTTGAAATTATGTTAGATGCTACGCAGCAATATGCAAAGCCTCTGACCAGAGATCGTCTATTTGATTGGCATGCCGCGCTGTTCCCGACAGGGCGAAGCGGTATGCAGCGGATTACAGTTGGCGGGTGGCGTACACCAGATGCGGAAACGATGCGGGTAGTGTCCGGTCCCATAGGGAAAGAAAAAGTTCATTTCGAAGCTCCGGACGCCGGTCGTCTGGAAAAAGAAATGCAGGCTTTTTTGGAATGGTTTGATAATGGGCATAAGATCGACCCGGTTCTGAAAGCAGGCATTGCCCATTTATGGTTTGTTACTATCCACCCCTTTGAAGATGGGAATGGTCGGATCGCAAGAGCGATTGGTGATATGGTACTGGCTCGCGCTGACACCACTCAGGATCGCTTCTACAGCTTGTCCTCTCAAATTGAGGCTGAGCGTAAGGATTACTACGATCAATTAGAAAAACAGCAACGCAGCACACCAGACATTACAGACTGGCTTAAATGGTTCTTGGAGTGCCTGGGACGCGCTATTTCGAATGCCCAAACCACGCTTGGCAATGTTCTTTTTAAAGCGCAGCTATGGGACACAATCAATCAAAGGCCTGTCAATGAGCGCCAACGCCTGATCATCAATCGGATGTTTGAAGATGATTTTAAGGGGCATATGAATACCTCAAAATACGCCAAGTTGGCCAAGTGCTCAAAAGACACAGCGCTGAGAGATATTCAGGATTTGAAAAATAGAAAAATATTCATTCAGAACCCTGGCGGCGGACGGAGCACCAGCTACAGATTACCTAGCAGAAGGGAACATTATGCAAGCTGCGATACGGAGATGTGACATTATCCGAGGCTGTTACATTTAATGCCAACCAGAAAATGCACTGGATAAACCGGTGATTTTCGCGATATGTGAATCAAATTATGGATCACGAGGATTCTGATGACTGACAAAAAAGGCAAGTCTAAGGAAGTGGATGCTTATATATCCGCCCAGCCTTTTGAAGTGCAAAAAGCGCTGAATAAGTTACGGTCATATATATGGCAGGCCGCGTTAAAGTGTCCGTTAAAGGGGTCAGAGCCCTTTAACCACCCCTTTACCCCTGGGAAGGCCATGCAAACCAAGGGAGGAGAGCGAATGAGTGGGCGAGATATCAAGAAAAGAGCTCTGATCCCTTTAACTCATTTCATAATCTTTCTAAAAACAATTTTACTTGGCTTGGTGTTGTTAGGTCTCGCATCCTGCGGTGGTGGGAGTGGAGGAGATGACTCGAATAGTAGTTCCAGCGTAATTAACGAAACGGGATTCGAATCTGGAGCTGATGAAAGCGAGTACACGCTAGGCTCTTGGGAGGCTGACGGCTTTAATCTGAATTGGGTACAGGGTTTTAACCATGGACGTGCACATATTGATACGGCTTATGCACAGACTGGTAACAGCTCCCTGAGAATTGACTACCCTGCTGGCACTGTTGGTCCTTATTCAGATGGTGGCGGCGCGCAGGCACCTTTGCTTATTGATCCGAGAGAAGAAGTCTATGCGTCATATTGGTTTCGGGTTTCTGATAATTTTGACTGGGGTGGAAGTAACGAAGGAGGCAAACTGCCCGGACTGGCTGGCGGAGATCTTTGCAGCGGCGGTGCAACCTGTGACGGCACTAACGGCTTTTCTGCCCGGTTAATGTGGCGACCCGATGGGTTGTTAGTACTCTATCTGTATCACATGGATAAACCAGGAACCTATGGCGAAGACATCGTTTTGGTTCCGAACGGTATGGATATGTATGTTCAACGGGGGCAATGGCATCACGTTGTCGAGCGAGTAAAAATCAATAGTGCTAGCAATTACGATGGCGAAGTGCAGATATGGATTGATGGTGAAGAGGCGCTATTGCGTACGGGTCTCCGATTCGTAACAAACGGTAGCTTAGTTGACACGTTCTACTTTTCCACATTCCATGGTGGCGCCGATTCTAGTTGGGCTCCATCAGTCGATTGCCACATTTGGTTTGATGATTTGCAAATTTACTATTAATGGGTCGCTGAAATGAAGCAAATAAACCGGTTTAAATTTATTTTGTTCATTAATTAAAGGCATTTAGCTTGGGGGTACATTTAGCTTGGGGGTTAGCTTGGGGGTCGGGCCGCGTTAAGCATCTATAATTATAACAATAAGCTTTGTTTTACCCATTAGATATTGGCCTATATTGCCTTTTTTAGGCCTAAAAAAGGCAATATAGCAAAAGAATCGCGATTTCAGGGCTCAAAACATATGGCCAGAGCAAAACGTCATTATATTCCGGGCTATATTTGGCACATCACACAACGTTGCCATAAAAGAGAGTTTCTGCTTCGTTTTGCCAAAGATCGGCATCGTTGGATGCAGTGGCTGTTTGAGGCAAAGCGACGGTATGGGTTGACCATTCTAAACTATATAATCACTTCGAATCATATCCACTTGCTGGTTAAAGATTCGAGTGGCAAAGACACCATTTCCAAATCGCTTCAGCTAGTTGCCGGGCGAACAGCCCAGGAATTTAATCAGCGCAAGCAAAGGCAAGGCGCTTTCTGGCAGGACCGTTACCATGCCGTCGCTATTGAGTCCGGAAAGCATTTCAGGCAATGCCTGGTATATATTGACATGAACATGGTAAGGGCCGGTGTGGTGGATCACCCTTCCAAATGGATCTGTTCAGGCTATAACGAGGTCCAGAAACCTCGCCGAAAATACAGATTGATCTCCTATGATGTACTCATGAAGTTATCAGGCTATTTAAACTACCACGATTTTCAAAAAGCGCATCGCGGGTGGATCGAAGAGGCCATAGATCAATCAAAGACCAAGCGTGAATCACATTGGACGGAAAGCATTGCGGTCGGAAGCCATGCTTTTGTCAAAGAAATTAAAAACAAACTGGCAGTTAAAACAGTTGGACGAAAGATGCGGGATATAATTGATGGTTTTGAATTGCGTGAACCGGAATTTTCCTATAACGCTCTTTTTGAGGCCAAAAAAGAGGA
>JBNKKB010000114.1:0-8720 GCA_050291605.1 Desulfobacteraceae bacterium
CTTGGACTACGGACCTGCGCACCAGGGCATCGACACCCTGTATGTGGGCAAAGAAAAGGCAGTTGCCAGGCTGAGCCTGCCCGCTGAAGCCCAGGATTCCAAAGCGGGCTATGTGCTTCATCCGGCGTTGATGGACGCAGCATTGCAAACCTGCGCCGGTTTGGCGCCAGGCTTCGGCGATGGAACCGGGCACAACGGGCTTGGCCCAATGCTGCCCTTTGCATTGGAGCAGGTGGATATTCTAGGTGACCTGCAACCTGTCATGTGGGCCTACAGCCGACATACAAACGGAGCCAAAGCAGCAGATAAGGTGCAAAAACTGGATGTCGATCTATGCGACGACAAGGGCCGTGTGAGTGTGCGCATCAAAGGCTTCTCCTCGCGGGTGTTCGACGGTGATGTCGGTGCTCAAGCACCAGCGGTCGGTCAACTCATGCTGCATCCGGTGTGGGAGGCACAGGCGGTTGACATACCGGCATCCCCCCCCGCGTACGCTCAGCATATAGTACTGCTTTGTGATGCAGAGGCTTCTGATGCCGATAGCGTCAACGCCGGCATGAAAACGGCCGAATGTTTTACGCTGAAAGCTCAAGATAAAAGTCTTGGGCAACGTTATGAAACCTATGCCGTACAAGTGTTTGAACATATCCAACGCATTGCCGGAGCAAAGCGGCAAAGACCCGTTTTAATTCAGATCGTTGTTTTCAGCCGGGATGAACAACAGGTGCATGCCGGCCTCGACGGTTTGCTCAAGACCGCCGGATTGGAATATCCGCAACTGATCGGGCAGTTGATTGAAGTGGCGCCGGATACAAACCGGGACGCCATCGTTGAAATGCTGACCGAAAACAGCATGGTGCCTGTTGCTCATCGCATCCGATATCAAAAGGGTAAACGCTATGTGTCAGGCTGGCAAGAGATCGAACCGCCCAAACAGCAGGTCCCACTTCCGTGGAAAGATAAGGGGGTCTATCTGATTACCGGCGGCGCGGGCGGTTTGGGACTAATCGTGGCCGAAGAGATCGCCCGCCAAGCACACGAGGCGGTATTGATTCTTACCGGTCGATCAAAACTGGACAAAGACAGGCAGGACCGGCTCAAACAAATCCGGACATCCGGTGCCCGGATCGAATACAAGTCGGTTGATGTGACCCAGGGCAACGCCGTCGATGCATTGATTCAAGAGATCAGAAAAGAATATGGCAACATCAATGGGATTATTCACAGTGCAGGCGTTATAGCGGATAATTTTATCATTAAAAAATCACCGGCGGAATTTCATGATGTCCTGGCCCCCAAGGTTCAGGGTACCCTTTGTCTGGATCGCGCCAGCAAGGATCTGCCACTGGACTTTTTTATTCTGTTTTCCTCATTGGCCGGGGCCTTTGGAAATTCGGGCCAGGTGGACTACGCCGGTGCCAATGCATTTATGGACGCCTACGCTGGTTATCGCAATGAATTGGTCGCTTCAGGCCAGCGCTATGGCAAATCCCTGTCCATCAATTGGCCGCTGTGGAAATCAGGCGGGATGGGGCTGGATAAACTGAGCGAAAAGAGGATTGCCGACAGCACCGGTATGGTTGCCATGGACACAGAGACGGGCCTTATGGCCTTGCATCGGGCCTTGGTGCTGGATTATCCCCAGGTGATGGTGATCAATGGCAGGCTGTCGAACATCAGGAGAAATTTCAAAGAAAAGAAACCCGCACCGATCCAGGCCGCACAAAAGATCGACTCGTCGTCAGTCGAAGAAAACGTAGATCCAAATGAGTTGACCGAAAAGATACAGGCTTTATTGATCCGGACCGTATCAAAATTGCTTAAAGTCCATATCGCTGATATTGATCCGGATAGTGAACTGAGCGAATACGGATTCGATTCGATTTCGCTGACCCAGTTCGGCAACGAACTCAACCGACAATACAGCCTTGAGCTTACGCCCCCGATATTTTTTGAATATTCGACCATTGGCCGTGTTGCGCAATACCTGTGCGAAGAACACAGGGCGGTGTTTGCTGCAGCGCTGAACTTGCCCCAGCAAGTGAAAACCACCTTCCAGGACACGCAAGAGAACAAAGAGCAAATCCCATCACCTGCGAGAAATCGTTTTCGTTCGGCAAAACCTGAAGGGCGGCACGTATCGGCGCCTGGCAAAGAATCCGAGGCCATTGCCATTGTAGGTATGAGTGCAAGGTTTCCAAAGGCCCGCGATGTGCATGAATTTTGGGAAAACCTTGTACAAGGCAAAAATTGTATCGAGCAAATTCCAAGGGATCGCTGGGATTGGAAGGCAATCTATGGCGACCCGGTAAAAGAAGTGAATAAGACCAATATCAAATGGGGTGGGTTTATTGACGGTGTGGATACCTTTGATCCGCTATTTTTTGGGATCTCTCCCGGAGAAGCCCAACTTATGGATCCTAATCAGCGATTGTTGATGACCTATGCCTGGAAGGCAATCGAAGATGCCGGTTATTCGCCCGAAAGTTTGTCTGGCACCCAAACCGGTATCTTTGTCGGTACTGGCGCCAGCGGATACGGCCAATTGCTGGATAAAGCCAATGTGGCCATCGATGGCCAGAGTTCGACCGGTACGGTGCCTTCGGTGGGGCCGAATCGAATGAGCTTTTTTCTCAATATTCATGGTCCCAGCGAGCCTGTCGAAACGGCCTGTTCGAGTTCGCTCATTGCGCTTAACCGGGCCGTAACGGCTATGAAACAGGGAGCCTGCGATATGGCTATTGCAGGCGGTATCAACACGCTGGTAACGCCATATGCCCATATCGCTTTCAGCAAGGCCGGCATGCTCAGTGAGGACGGGCGATGTAAAACGTTTTCAGATCAGGCCGACGGGTACGTGCGTGGAGAAGGTGTGGGAATGCTTTTTTTGAAAAAGCTAAAGCACGCCCAACAGGACGGAGATCATATCTATGGCATCATTCGCGGTACCGCCGAAAACCACGGGGGGCGCTCCAATTCGTTGACCGCGCCCAACCCCAAGGCCCAGGCGCAATTATTGCGCAGCGCCTATATCAATGCGGACATCGATCCGCGCACCGTCACCTATATTGAGACCCATGGAACCGGCACGCCACTGGGTGATCCCATTGAAATTGAAGGGCTAAAATCGTGTTTTGAGCAATTGTACCCACGTTGGGAAGGTCCTCCTGTTCGCCAGGCGCATTGCGGCCTTGGTTCGGTCAAGAGCAACATCGGCCATCTTGAACTGGCAGCCGGTATCGCGGGTGTGATCAAGGTCTTGATGCAATTTAAGCATAAAACACTCGTTAAAAGTTTGCATTGCGAGACCATCAATCCTTACATCCAGCTCAAAGACAGTCCATTTTACATTGTCCGGGAAAAAGAGTCCTGGTCGTCGGCAAAAGATGCCGACGGAAGAGAACTGCCGCGCAGGGCAGGGGTAAGCTCATTTGGTTTCGGAGGCTCCAATGCCCATGTGGTGCTCGAAGAGTTTGTCGCTGAAGAACCGGTTGAAGCCGCCATTGATATGCGTGTTGATCAATCTGCCATTATTTTACTTTCGGCCAAAAATGAAGAACGATTGAAAGCGCAGGTACAACAATTTTTATCGACCCTTAAGGAGCAAAGCCTATCCGATCGTGATCTTGCAGATATCGCTTATACCTTGCAGGTGGGCCGGAACGCCATGGAAGAACGGCTGGGATTGGTGGCAAGCTCGGTCGAATCGTTGGTAGAAAAATTAGAAGCATATATGAGCGGACAAGAAAATGTGGATGACCTGTATCGCGGGAAGGTCCAACGCAGCAACAATATGCTATGTGTTTTTACCGGTGACAAGGAGTTGCAGGAAGCCATGGGCAAGTGGATTGATCGGCGAAAGTACGCCAAAATTCTGTCCCTGTGGGTCCAGGGACTCGTCGTCGATTGGAACCAGCTGTATGGCGATGCCAAACCTCGCCGGATCAGTTTGCCCACGTATCCGTTTGCCAGGGAGCGGTACTGGGTGCCTGAAGGTGATAAACAGCTGTCGGCAAGCACAGATCAGAAGACGGCATTCGCGCTGCATCCCTTATTACACCAAAACACTTCCACCCTGTCCGAGCAGCGGTTCACCTCCACCTTTACGGGAGAAGAGTTTTTCTTAAACGACCATCAGGTTCAGGGGCAAAAGGTATTGCCGGGAGTGGCCTATCTGGAGATGGCCGGTGCAGCGGTTCGGCAAGCCACCGGTGATATGCCGGATGCGCCTCATGGTATAGAGCTTAAGGATGTTGTGTGGGCGCGGCCCATTTTTGTGGATGACACAGCCGCCCAAGTTCATACCGGCCTGTATCCAGAAGAAAACGGCCGGATCGCCTACGAGATTTACACGGACAATGTAGACCAACCAGAAGAGCCTTTTATCCACAGTCAGGGGACAGCCCAATGGATGGCCGTTGAGCCTCCCCGGCCGTTGGATCTGGGCGCCTTACAGGCCCGGATCAAGCAAAACGGTGTTGGTCCCAAAGAATGCTATGAAGCCTTTAAGGCCATGGGTATTGACTACGGCCCGGCGCATCAGGGCCTTGAGGCGCTTTATACGGGTGATGGACAAGTGCTGGCGAAATTGACGCTGCCGCCTTCCGTGCTAGACACCCAAGAGCAGTATACGCTTCACCCGAGTCTTTTGGATGCGGCGCTTCAGGCGTCAATTGGGATCGGCCTGAACGGGCAGGCCCTGACGGACAGCGCTGATGAAAGCCGGCCCCAACCCGCCTTGCCCTTTGCGTTGGATCGCGTACAGATCATGGTCCCCTGCAGCGAGTCGATGTGGGCGTGGGTGCGGCCGGTTGGACCATCGGAGGCCGGCACCGGGGTTCGCAAGCTCGACATCGATCTGTGTGATGATGCCGGCCGGTTGTGTGTGACGATGCGCGGGTTTTCCTCACGGGTGCTGAAAGAGGACCTGTCGGACAAGTCCCATGCCATTGGTACGCTGCTGACAACTCCGGTGTGGCGGGACGTGCCCTTTGCCGATCAGCCGCCGGCTCCGGAACAGGCGCTTTCCGGGTTTGCCGATCACCGGGTGTTTTTATGCGGTCTGGATCAAAGGATCGCCGCCTTACAGGACAGGGCCCCTGACCTTTCGATTACGGACCTTGTATCCGGTCCCGTGGAGACAAAAGACCTTGCGCAGCGGTTTGAAGCCGCCTGCCTGAAACTGTTTGAAGCCATTCAGAGCATTGTTCACGAAAAGCCCAAAGGCCCTGTATTGCTCCAGGTGCTGGTTCCGGCACGAGGGCCCGGGCAGATGTTCTCGGCCCTGTCCGGACTTTTAAAAACAGCGCATTTGGAAAACCCCAAGATAACGGGCCAACTAATCGCGGTAGGCAACAATGCCGCTGCCGGGGATCTTGTTGACACCCTTACACAAAATGCGCGGTTTCCCGAGGCGCAGCAGATCCGCTATGAGGACTCAAAGCGCCTGATGGGCACCTTTGAGGAGGTCAGCGGCGCCGATCCATCCGAAGCGATTCCCTGGAAAGAGGGCGGGGTGTATCTGATCACCGGCGGCGCCGGCGGCTTGGGTCTTATTTTTGCGCAAGAGATCGCGAGAAACGTCAAGGGCGCCCGGCTCATTTTAACCGGCCGCTCAGTGCTCGGCCACGACAAACAAGCCCGCCTTGAAGCCCTTGAACGCTTGGGCACCCTGGTTTCATACAAGGCAGCGGATATAGGTGAGAAAAAAGCCGTTGAAGCGCTTGTAAAAGAGATCCGCGATGAATTTGGCCCCTTGAACGGCATTATCCACAGCGCGGGTGTGATTAAAGACAATTTTATTTTAAAAAAGAGCCGGCAAGAGTTCTCGCAAGTGCTTTTGCCAAAGGTGTCCGGCGTGGTCAACCTGGATGAGGCCACCAAGGAGATCGCGCTGGACTTTTTCGTTGTTTTTTCCTCGGGCGCCGGTGCCGTCGGCAATGTGGGCCAGTCCGATTATGCTGCGGCCAATGCGTTTATGGATGCCTATGCCGCGTATCGTAATACGCTGGTTTGTTCAAAGGCGCGTTTTGGCCGTACGGTCTCGATCGGGTGGCCGCTGTGGCGCGAAGGCGGCATGGGGGTGGATGCGGCCACAGAAACGGTGATGAAACAGCAAACGGGCATGACGGCAATGGATACGGCCTCGGGGATTGCGGCGTTTTATCAAGCCTTGGCTTCCAGCGTATCGCAGGTGATGGTGATGCATGGACATTTGAGGAAACTGTACGAATTTTTCACAAAGGCCGCCCGTTACGACAAAGACGGGGAGGAGACTGCAGCGGCCAGTGAGCCTGTTTTAGAAGAAAACATGGATAGCGAACTCCTTGAGGAAAAGGCCATTTCCTTTTTTAAACGCAAGCTGTCAAGTGTATTAAAGCTGCCGGCCCACAGAATCAGGGTCGAAGAGCCCATGGAAACCTACGGCATTGACTCGATCATGGTCATGCAGCTTACAGGTGAGCTTGAAAAGACCTTTGGCTCTTTGTCCAAAACGCTTTTTTTCGAGTACCAAACGATTCAGCAGCTCAGCCGATACTTCATCGGATCGTATCGCTCCCAGCTTGTCAAACTGTTAAACCTTTCCGGGAGCCGGCCGGCTGTTTCAAAAACAAAAGAATCCGTTTCAAAATCGCATTCCATAAGGCTTCGCCATAGCCGCTTTGGCGCCGTTTCCGTCCAACCGTCACATTCTTTTGAACAGTTTCCGTTGGATATTGCCATCATAGGTATTTCCGGAAGGTATCCCAAGGCCGGGGACCTTTCGGCCTATTGGCACAACTTGCGAGACGGCAGGGATTGCATCACCGAGGTGCCCAAGGACCGATGGGATTGGCGCGCGTATTATACGGAAGATCGCAGCCGGCCCGGACGTCATTACAGCAAGTGGGGGGGATTTATAGCGGATGTGGATAAATTTGATCCGCTGTTTTTCAATATTTCTCCTCGGGAAGCGATGTTTATGGATCCTCAAGAGCGGTTGTTTTTAGAACATGTCTGGATGGCTTTGGAAGACGCGGGGTATCGGCGGGAGGATTTGCAAAGAAGTGTCGGCGAGTATCTGGGCGGTCAGGTGGGCGTTTACGCTGGTGTGATGTATGGAGACTATCAGTTGTTTGGTGCACAGGAAAGCCTGCGGGGCACTGCCATGGCATTGGGAGGCAGCTATGCCAGCATCGCCAACCGGGTCTCGTACGTTTTAAATCTTCATGGTCCCAGCATGACGGTGGACACGATGTGCTCGAGTTCATTGACCACGCTTCATCTTGCCTGCCAGGATTTAAAGCATGGCCGCACGGACCTTGGGATCGCCGGGGGGGTGAATGTAACGATTCATCCCAATAAATACCTGATGCTAAGCCAAGGCCAGTTTATTTCGAGCCGCGGTCATTGTGAGAGTTTTGGACAAGGCGGGGACGGTTATATTCCCGGTGAAGGCGTTGGGGTGGCCCTGCTCAAGCGTGTTTCAGATGCAGAGCGGGATCGGGATCATATTTATGGCATTATCAAAGGCAGCGCCGTGAACCATGGGGGAAAGACCAACGGGTACAGTGTTCCAAATCCCAATGCGCAACACGAGGCGATCTTGCGAGCGCTTAAAGAATCGGGGATAGATCCCCGCGCCATCAGTTATGTTGAAGCCCATGGCACCGGCACCAAACTGGGAGATCCCATTGAAATTACCGGTTTAGCCAAGGCGTTTGGTTCAGTGAAAAAGAAGCAATACTGCTGGATCGGCTCTGTCAAATCAAACATCGGCCATTGCGAGAGCGCTGCGGGGATTGCGGGGGTGAGCAAAGTGCTGCTTCAAATGCAGCATGGCAAGATCGCCCCTTCTTTGCATTCCAAGGTATTAAATCCGAACATTGACTTTTCCGATACGCCCTTTGTGGTGAATCAACAATTGCGCGACTGGGAGCCTCCCGTGATAGATGGCAAAGCATATCCCCGGATCGCCGGGATTTCAGCCTTTGGCGCAGGGGGAGCAAACGCCCATGTGCTGATTGAAGAATACCGTAACGAGCGGCAAGCCCCAAGCGTAGTTGTGACATCTTCAAATCCGGTCCTGATCGTGCTGTCGGCCAAAGATCAAGACCGGTTGAAGGCATACGCGCAAAAATTGCTTCGATTTATTCAACGGGAAGAGGCGGCCATCTCCAGGATCGATTTAACGGATCTTGCCTACACGCTTCAAGTGGGTCGCGAGGCGATGGAAGAGCGGCTAGGGTTGATCGTGGATTCTGTGGAAGCGCTATCAGAGAAGCTTGAAGGGTTTATCGAGGGGAAAGAGGATATAGCGGATCTATATTCGGGTCAGGTGAAGCGCAACAAAGACACGTTGGCAGTTTTTACAGCTGATGAAGATCTTCAAAAAGCAATGGAAGCTTGGATCAATAAGGGCAAATACGGCAAGCTTCTGGACCTGTGGGTAAAGGGTTTAGTCTTTGATTGGAACAAACTCTATGGGGAGCAAAGACCCCACCGTATCAGCTTGCCCACGTATCCGTTTGAACAGCAGCGATGCTGGATACCGGAGGCAGAATTTCGGGAGCAGGTGTCAGGCAACGGTGCACACAATGCACATCTTCATCCGCTGCTGCATCAAAACATCTCTGATTTTTATCGGCAGCGTTTTCGTTCAAGCTTTACGGGCCAGGAGTTCTTCCTGTCCGATCATGTCATAAACGGCCAACGGGTGCTGCCGGGCGTGGCCTATCTGG
>JBNKKB010000115.1:0-20410 GCA_050291605.1 Desulfobacteraceae bacterium
CTGCTGACCGCCGGAGAGGCTTGTACCGGAATGATCCAGCCGGTCCTTGACCTCTTCCCACAAACCGGCCTTGATCAGCGAGGTTTCGACCACTTCGTCGGTTTCAACCTTGTTGCGCACCAAACCATGAATCCTGGGGCCGTAGGCGATATTGTCGTATATGGATTTGGGAAACGGATTGGGTTTTTGAAACACCATCCCCACCTGGGCGCGCAGCGGAACGACGTCCACGCTTTTGTCGTAAATGTCGTTCCCATCCAGTTGGATGCTGCCGGTGAGCCGACAGCCGTCGATGGTGTCGTTCATCCGGTTCAGGCAACGCAGGAAGGTCGATTTGCCGCAACCTGACGGACCGATCATGGAAATTACTTCGTTTCGTGCAATATCCAGGGAAACCTCCCGAATGGCATGCTTGTCGCCATAGAACACATTCACATCGCGGCATACCATGCGGGCATTGTCCACAAAGGGTTCTCCCACCGTTTGCGGCACCTCGTCCTCTTGCGCCGGAGGTTTTATCGGGGCGTATGCCGGCCTTTCGGCGTTTTTTTCGACCTGCAGTTTGTTATCGGGCTCCTGCAAAACAGTCCCTTTCGTAACCGAGTTGCGGTTGAATGCCAAATCCATACGCGTTGTCCTGTTTCCCGACTCATTGGCGCCATATCACAAGCGGTGCCGGCCGGCAACCGACCGGCACCGTTAGGATGACTACAAGTCGCTCATGCTTAAAGTTTTAAGATTCTTCACATTGTTTCTGAACATTTTACGCTCGGCATCCGGCATGGGGATCATGCCCTTTTCAGCCAGGTACCCATCGGGGCCCCAGGCTTTTTCGCTGGTGAATTCATCCAGGTATTCGCGCATACCCGGGATGGCGTCCACATGGGCCTTTTTCACATAAAAGAACAGCGGACGCGACACCGGGTACTTGCCATCGGCAATGGCATCAAAGGTCGGGGCCACACCGTCGATGATGGAGCCCTGTATTTTATCCGCATTTTGGTCCAAAAAACTGAATCCGAAAATACCGATGGCTTTGGGATTGGCATTGAGCTTTTGCACGATCAAGTTGTCGTTTTCGCCGGCTTCAATGTAAGCGCCGTCTTCTCGAATGGTGTGGCACAAGGCTTTGTACGCCCCTTTGTCTTTCTTTTTCATGCCTTTAATCCAGGCAAACTTTTTGGCGCCGCCTTCCATGGCCAGCTCCACAAAGGCGTCCCGGGTGCCGGATGTCGGGGGCGGGCCCAGAACTTCGATTTTTGTGTTGGGCAGGGCCGGATTCACATCCTTCCAGGTTTTATAAGGATTGGGGATAGCCTTCTCGCCGCCCTTGGGATCCGGAACATTTTTGGCCAGCGCCATGAAAACATCTTTGCGCGAAAGCTTCATCACGGGTGCTTTTTTTGAATTGGCCATGACAATGCCGTCGTACCCGATTTTAACTTCCACGACCGCTTTGGCGCCGTTTTTCATGCATTTTTCAAGTTCGGATTTTTTGATCCGACGGGACGCATTGGTGATGTCCGGATGTTCCACACCCACACCGGCGGCAAACAGTTTCAGGCCGCCGCCGGAACCCGTGGATTCGATTTTAGGGGTTTTAAAGGCAGTGGTTTTACCAAACTGCTCGGCAACCACCGTGGCAAACGGATAGACCGTCGAAGAACCCACAATGCTGATGTAGTCGCGTGCAGAACCTGCGCCGGCTATACCGGTCATGCCTGCAAGCGCCATCGCTGCAGTGCCTGCCAATAATAAGGCTTTGTTAAACATCTCTTAATCTCCTTTGTGAATAAATGGTTTTGTTTAGTGTTTCTGTTGAATGTACAAATAAATACTTTTGAAATTACTCTTAATAGAAGTGGCTCCAAAACCTTCCCTCGTGTTCATGATCAAGGCGGAGTGAGGAGTTTAACCATAGGAATACTTTTGTATTTCGAGGATTAAACTCCTCGCACCAACACAGAGATTGGGCACGAGGGAAGGTTTTGGCGCCGCTTCTACCATCGTCTTTCAAACCTCCGTCTTAAAACCACCGCCAACCCGTTCATTGCGATGAGAAACGCCAACAGGGCCAGCGTTGCAGCTGAAGTGCGTTCCACAAAAGCGCGCTCCGGGCTGTCGGCCCATAGATAAATTTGCACCGGCAGGGCGGTCGCCGGGTCAGTAAACCCATGGGGAATATCGACGATAAAGGCCACCATGCCGATCATCAGCAAAGGGGCGGTTTCGCCAAGGGCCCTGGCCATGCCGATAATGGTGCCGGTCAGCATCCCCGGCAGGGCCAAAGGGAACACATGATGCCAAATCATCTGCATTTTGGAAGCGCCGACCCCTAGGGCGGCGTCCCGGATCGACGGCGGTATTGCTTGCAGGGCCGCACGGCTGGCGATGATGATGGTGGGCAAGGTCATCAGCGTCAGCACCAACCCCCCCACCAAAGGCGCCGATCGCGGCAATCCGAAAACGTTCAGAAATACGGCCAACCCCAGCAGGCCGAAAACAATGGAGGGAACTGCCGCCAGATTGTTGATGTTCACTTCAATCAAATCGGTCCACCGATTTTTGGGGGCGAACTCCTCCAAATAAAGGGCAGCGGCCACGCCAATTGGAAATGAGAGCAGCAGCGTGATCAGCAAGGTAAAAAAACTGCCGCAGGCTGCTCCCCAGATACCGGCCAATTCGGGTTCGCGGGAATCGCCTGCTGTAAAGAGGGTGAGGTTAAACTGCTTGCGAATTTTATGCTGGGCCGTTAGTTGATCGATCCAGCCGAGCTGCTGGGATGAGAATCGGCCTTGGCCGGTATCGCTTTGACGCGCCAAATGCCCTTTGATCAGCATGTCAACGTCGTCATCGGCCGGGACCCACACCCATTGCCGCTGGCCGATAAGTGTGCGCTCTTTCATGACCCGATCCCTGAGCTGAAAAGAAGCGCCCGAACTGACCAGTCTGTATAGTTGCCGCTTGTCGTGACGATCCGTTACTTCGGGAAACATGCTGCGCAAAGAGGCCTTGACCAAACCGGGGTAGTCCGCCGTACTCAGCCCATCCTGGGGCAAACGCTGCGGGTCGAAATGAACCTGGATTTGGATAAAGGTTTGAAACAGTGCGCTGTAACCATTGCCGATGATGCTGATGAACAAAAAAGACAAGAACACCAGGCTGGCGATGATGGCCGCCAATCCCATCAATCGAAAGCGCCGTTCCGCGCGATAGCGTTTGGCCAGACCTTTTTGGACGACATCGATGGCCTTGGGCCGGGAACGATCTGTTTTTGGAAGCAGATTATTCATATTGTTCGCGATACTTTCGCACCACCTGCAAAGCGATGATGTTCAGGCAGAGGGTGGAGATAAACAAAAGCAGGCCCAACGCAAAAGCCGCCAGCGTCTTAGGGCTGTCAAACTCTTGATCGCCGACCAGCAGAGTGACAATTTGAACCGTCACGGTGGTCACGGTTTTTAACGGATTCACCGTCATATTGGCGGTCAGGCCGGCGGCCATGACCACAATCATGGTTTCACCGATGGCCCGCGAAACCGCCAGCAGTACACCACCGACAATTCCCGGCAGGGCCGCCGGAATGACCACTTGGCGAATGGTTTCCGACTGGGTGGCCCCCAGGCCTAAAGCCCCGTCGCGCAACTCCTGGGGAACGGCGTTGATCATGTCGTCGGAAAGCGATGACACAAAGGGAATGATCATGATGCCCATCACCAGGCCGGCCGCCAAGGCACTTTCCGAGGAGACATCCATGCCCAGCGTTTGTCCAAAATTGCGCAGGGCCGGTGCCAGCACCAACGCAGCAAAAAAACCATAAACCACCGTCGGGATGCCGGCTAAAATCTCCATCAGCGGTTTAATCACGGCGCGCGTTTTTTTCTTGGCGTACTCGGACATGTAGATGGCGGACAGCAGGCCGATGGGCACGGCCACAGCCATGGCAATACCGGATATCAACAAGGTCCCCACCAGCACCGGGACGGCGCCGAAGGCACCCGAGGATCCCACCTGGTCGGCGCGGATGGCCATTTGCGGGCTCCACTGCAGACCGAATAAAAAGTCCGTGACAGGAACCGATTTGAAAAAGCGCACCGCTTCGTAGAGCACTGAGAGCACAATGCCGATGGTGGTGAAAATGGCCACCATGGAGCAGGCCGCCAGCATCCAAAGCACCAGACGCTCCACATGATTTCTGGCGCGCAGGGTCCCTTTGATGCGCTGGCGCACCGTAACCAGTCCCACCATTGCAATGGCCGTGACAGCCACCGCCAGTGCGGCATGACTGGTGTATTGAAGTTGGCGGTAGTGGTCGGCGGCGGCCTGCATGGCCGGGCTGATTTGGCCGGAAACGATATTGCCGTCAACCAAATTTCGGATATCATTGACCAGCAGGTTGATATGATCGGCGGGCAGTTGACTTAATTCTTCGGGCAGGCCGGCGACTACCAGTTGAGTGATCATATGGCCTTCAAATGCCTGCCAGCATCCAAAAACGACAAGGGCGGGCAAGCCACACCACAAGGCCGTCAACATGCCATAATAGGCCGGCCGGGAGTGCAATTGGTGTATTTTATTCAGGCCTCCGGCGACGGTTACTGCACGGCGCATGCCCAAAAAATAGGCCGTTAAAAAGAACAGCAGTAAAAAGAAAAGCAAAGTGCTGGGAGTGATCATTTCTGGCACGGTTCCTATCAGCTTGTATGCAATCCGACCTGTCATCAAAGCGGGTTTCAGCAAAGACTCCGCTGCAAGCCGGACTTTAATGCTGGGTAATTTAGGAAGCCCGTGTTTGGGGAACGTTGGTTTTGTGTTAGATTTTTGTTAAATATTTTTGGTTAGCCCCATTGTTGCAAAAGTCGGAGGGCGCCAAAGTCAAGACGGCAAGTGTGAAGCCGTAGGCGTGAAAAGATGGCGTACATTGGCCCGATCCTCAAGTTCACCATGGATTTATTCCTCGGAGGTATCCCTGACATGTCGCCAAATCAATTCTGATAAGCGGTTTTAGCCTTTTTTACCATCTGGTTGGGAAGATCCCCACCGCCTGCCGGTTGGTAAACCGTTTCCAAGCAAACATCTTTAATCGTATGCTGACCTTCACCTGATGCGGCGCCAACAAATAGCACATAGTCTCGGAACGCAGAAGGGAGCATTTACTTTTGCAATAGTCGCCAATTTGAACCGCCCGCTAGCGACATCCGTTTTCGGTGTGCCGGTTACCCGGATTGACCCCTTTGTGTTTCTCTGCCAAGTTGCCTATTTGTTCTTCTCTTTTTCCAGTTCTTCTGCATCGATGATCCGCAATTTGAAAGATCCCACCGCAGATCCCCTCCACCAGAGGCCCATCGAAGAAGCATGATAAGTGGTGACCTGTGTTTTGGTATATGAGCGGTATTCAGTGGTCGTGTATGTATAAGGAACGCTGAGATTGTCTGCGGGCTTACCGTATTTGGTCGGATCTGAATAGATGAAAAGGAAACGGTCCTGGGGGGCGATTCCACTGAAGCCTTCGTAACTGGCCCCGTCCCACATGGTCTGTGGCCGGGTCTGGAAATTCAGGTATTTCAGGGGCTGGTGGTTCTCATCCAGCACCAGCACATTCGGAATGTAGATCGATTTCCGAAAGCCTAAGCATTCGCAGATACTTTTAAAATGAAGGGCCGTACCCACCTGGTATGGAGGCAATTCCACAAGGGCGACATATGATTTGCCAGATTCGGTTTGGAAAACCGGGTTGTCTTCATTAATGGAAAACTTGAAAGGATCATCGTCAAATTTTAAAGGCTTCAGGTTTTCGGTTCTTGTCTCGATCGATCTGGATTTCAGGTTCTCTTCCATTGAAGCGGTATAGGGCCTGGAGCAGGCGGTGATGAATACCAATATGACTCCGGAAAGGATAATTGCGAATGGTTTCATCTGTCCCTCCTTTTGTATGATTGTTCAGGTGGTTGAAAGTTTTTGTAATAGCAAAAAACCGGGGCGAATACGGGACATGCTTCAGAAATTAAGTCTCTAAATTTAAACACACCACAGGAAGCTGAAAAACATGAAGCGTGCTCCCCTTAATTGCCCATAATTTTTTCATGTTGCCTCTTTCCGGGTGTTGACAGGTTATGGGTGGATACCAGCATTAATAAGCATGCTCCGCCCACCCTACTCATCGGTAAACGGCTGAAGAAACTTTAATTTGGGGGGGTCACATCCTCATTAATCATTATTGCCGCCTGATATCAAACCAAGTCCTCATTTCTAATCAGGGCTGTAATTGGGCGAGCAATTTTCGGTCAATAATATAATGGAGTGTGCCTGGAGCAGCTATGCAGGCTTTACGTGGCAATTAGTAGTTGTGGCACATACAAGATGTTTAGAAAATGTGTAAAATCCAACTATCAGTTGACATATTCACATTTTGGAGACAAAAGGGTCGCATCCTCATTAATCATTATTGCCACCTGATATCAGACCAAACCCTTCTTGTTTTTCATCCGCACTTATAATACCCGCAACTGATTGAGTGATGGGGTGTTAATAAGAGCAAAATTAAAGGGCTTGGAATTTTTCCCAAGCCCTTGATATCATAATTGGTGATCCCAGGGGGATTCGAACCCCCGTTACCGGCGTGAGAGGCCGGCGTCCTAGACCCCTAGACGATGGGACCACTTATTCTCACGTCAATCGTCATACAGCCCCAACGAGGGTTGGAATCCACATTATCCCGCTTGTAAAGCAGGATGTCCTAAGTCCTATTCGATGGGCCACATTCAAATTGTGTGGTGTGAATTATAGAAACCTGTACCGTTTGTCAATATGCGAGACCAAAGGAAAAATATTGTGCAGGGTTCTTTTTACAGCGCCTTTGATGATGACGGGGTGCGCTTAGCGGGTTTGAAGTTTAAAGATTAAAGTTTGAATGAAATGTATATTATCGATTTTATTGATAAATTACCTTTTTTCAGATGGATTGTGCGTGTCGCCGAATATTTGGTTTTAGATAGGCAATTATTCGGGTTTGACCTGTGATTTGGGTGTGCCTTTTTTAATGCCGAACAGGAAATAGACGATGGGGCCGATGAACGGTACCAGGGTGGTGAAGCCCCAGATCGCCTTTTTTTCGATGGCGCCGAAATCTTTGCGGGCGACGTCTACGATGGCCAGGCAGGTGAGCAGCCAGAACAACAGGCCGCTGATAAGAATCCATTGGGTGGTCGCACTCATGGTTAACCTTCCAGAAGATCAGCAATTTTTAAAATGGCGTTTACGTAATATTTGCTGTGGTTGTAGTGGTAGACGACTTTGTAGGCCTTTTTGCGGTCGATGCCGGGTTTCCAGCCGTAATGCTTTAGGTAGCTGGCAATGCTGAAAATCGAGTCGGCATCGTCGAACAGGTTGATGCGGCCGTCACCGTTGCCGTCTTTACCGTAGGCCAGGATGTTGCTGGGCATGAATTGGGCCAGTCCCAGAGCGCCCGCATAGGAGCCTTTGACGCTGACCGCATCGATGCGGTGCTGTTCGGTATAGGTGAGAAACGCTTTGAGCTCTTTATAGGCCCAGGCCGATTTTTGATCGGCCTTTTGATCGTAGCGGTTGCGGTCGTAGCGCCGTTTGGTGGGCAGGTTGCGCCATAAATATTCTCTGGGTTGGGGCTCGGTCAAGGCGGCCATGGTGGACAAGGTGTTGAGAATGGAACGGGTGCCCACAAAGCGGCCGAACTTGGTCTCCACCAGGATAATGGCGGTGATGATGGCCGGGCGCACACCAAATTTGTCTTTGGCATTTTTCAGGGCCTTTGCTTGCTTGCGCATGTAAACTTTACCCTCGCGAATCCAGTTGCGTTTGGTCATTTTGTTGTAATCCAAAGTGGCTTCATTGTGTAGAAAATAGAGTGAGACCCCTTTGGTTTCAAAAAAAACCGCCTCGTCCCGGTAAAGGGCGTCTATGCGTTCGCTATCAAATCCGTCTTGGATCAGTCTGGTTCGCAGCGCATCAAAATAACCTGGGGGCGGCGGGTCGACAGCGACGGATGGCGTGGCCCAAAGCAGCGACAGCATGGCCAGCATGAGGGGTATTCCGATATATAGTTTTATGTGTTTTACTTTCATTTTTGGATTCTGCCTTGTGTCTCTAAGTTGTTGGATACCGCGGGGATGCGTATTGATAGGCAAACAATGACATGCTATGGTGCGGACTGTCAATTGGTATCGGTTTTAAATTCCCGACTTCGCCAGGCGACACCGGGCAGGGCGCCGGGTGGGACGCCGTTTCCACAGGGTGTTCATCTTCGGGTAGGCAAGATTCAAAAGCGTCATGAAAGGATTGCAACTCCTTTCAAAATAGATGTTTGAAATGGTTAGAGGCGGATTGAATGGCCAAAAAAAATAGCAAGACGCTGTTCAGTTGCCAGGGGTGTGGCTATCAATCGCCTAAATGGTTGGGTCGCTGTCCGGATTGCGGACAGTGGGACAGCTTTGCCGAAGAGGTGGCGGCGGCAGCCCATGCAGCCGGCCCCATGCGGGGGATCAGCTCGCTCAAACCGGAACCCGTGCCCATCGACCAAGTGGATCTGGTGGATCAGGCGCGGCTTTCCACCCGGATCGATGAACTGGACCGGGTCCTGGGCGGCGGCCTGGTGGCCGGCAGTCTGGTGCTGATCGGCGGCGACCCCGGCATCGGCAAGTCCACCCTCATGCTTCAGGCCCTGCACGGCATGGCCCGGCAGGGGCGCAAAGTGCTGTATGTGTCGGGCGAAGAGTCGGTGCAGCAACTGCGCCTGCGCAGCCAGCGGCTGGCGGCCATGGCATCCGGTCTGCTGGTGGTATCGGAGATCGATCTGGATGCCATTTTGGCCATGGCCGCCAAGCATACCCCCGATGTCCTTGTGATCGACTCCATTCAGACCATGTACAGTGCGGACTTGACTTCGGCACCGGGCAGCATCAGCCAGGTGCGCGAGTCGGCCATGCGCCTGATGCTCAATGCCAAAAAAAGCGATATTCCCACGTTGCTGGTGGGCCATGTGACCAAAGAGGGGGCCATTGCGGGCCCCAAACTGCTGGAGCACATGGTGGATACGGTGCTCTATTTCGAAGGGGACCGCAACCATGTGTTTCGCATTCTGCGGACGGTGAAAAACCGCTTCGGATCCACCAACGAGATCGGTGTTTTTGAGATGCAGACCGGCGGGCTGATGGAGGTGACCAATCCTTCGGCGGTCTTTTTGTCCGAGCGGCCTGAAAAAGCGCCCGGTTCGGTGGTCACGGCCAGCATGGAGGGCACGCGGCCCATCCTGGTGGAGCTTCAGGCGCTGGCATCCAGCACCCATCTGGGCACGCCCCGGCGTACGGTGCTGGGACTGGATCCTCACCGTGTGGCGCTGCTGGTGGCGGTGATGGAGAAAAAACTGGGGATGCATCTCAACGGCCACGACATATTCATGAATGTGGCCGGTGGGGTTAAGGTCGATGAACCTGCTGTGGATTTGGGGGTTTTGGCGGCCATGGCCTCCAGCTTTTTGGATAAACCGGTGGCCCATGATACCGTTGTGATGGGCGAAGTGGGGTTGGCCGGCGAGGTGCGGGCCATTGGTCAGGTGGAAACGCGTCTGATCGAAGCCCACAAGATGGGATTCCATCGTTGCCTGGCGCCGGCCGGCAATTTAAAGCGGGTGTCTGCGCCGGAGGGCATCGAATTGATTGGGGTGGGGAGTGTAGAACAAGCAATGGATTCCCTTTTTTGACGGGCCGGAGGCTTGCCCCTGCTGCGTTATTAAGGGCTTGCAATAGTAATACTATGGCTGCGCCCTTAAATGCCTTGCATGCGCAAGCCTCCGGCCCGTCAAAAAGATGGGTTTTAGCTTGCCCCTGCTGCGTTATTAAGGGCTTGTAATGGTGATAGCCTGGGATTGTGGATACGGTGAAGAAGTCCTCGAAAAATAAGTGGCAGGACCATTATAGCCGGCGGGCCCGGAAAGAGAAATTTGCGGCCCGTTCCGTTTACAAGCTGGCCGAGATCCAGAAGAAGCATGCGCTGATCAAAAGAGGGGATCGGGTGCTGGATTTGGGTTGCGCCCCGGGGTCATGGCTGCAATTTGCGGCCCAGCAGACCGGCGAGCGCGGCCGGGTGGTGGGGGTGGATTTAAAACCGGTGACCATTGCGCTGCCGTCCCACGTGCATGTGCTCACCGGAGATATTGACGATCTGTTCCAGGATGAGAGCCGACCCCTGGGCAGCTCTTTCAAGGTGGTGCTCAGCGATATGGCCCCGGCCACCACGGGCAATAAACACGCTGATGCGGTGCGATCCTTTGTACTGTGCGAAACCGCCCTTGAGGTGACCCGGGAAATGCTGATTCCCGGCGGCCATTTTGTGTGCAAGATTTTTCAAGGCGAGGATTTTAAGGTTTTTTGTGATATGGTCAAAGCCCGTTTCGGCCGGATGCACATTTTCAAACCCCAGAGCAGCCGGAAGGGCAGCAAGGAGATATTTATCATCGGGTTGGATAAAAAAGCGTAGATTTAATATTTGATTTAAGCAGGAGGTAACACCATGGCAGGTCACTCGAAGTGGGCCAACATCAAACACCGCAAAGGTGCCCAGGACATCAAGCGCGGCAAGATTTTTACCAAATTGATCAAAGAGATCATTACCGCTGCCCGCATTGGCGGCGGCGATATCGATGCCAACCCGCGTTTGCGCTCGGCCATTGCGGCGGCCAAGGCGGAGAACTTACCCAAGGACAATTGGGAACGGGCCATCAAAAAAGGCACCGGTGATTTGGATGGCGTCAACTACGAAGAGGCCACCTATGAAGGCTATGGCCCGGGTGGGGCGGCTATTTTGGTGGACTCGCTTTCGGACAACAAAAACCGGGCGGTTTCCGAGATCCGGCACGCCTTTTCCAAACACGGCGGTAACTTGGGAGAAAACGGCTGCGTGGGCTACATGTTTGATCAAAAAGGCTATCTGGTGGTGGAAAAAAGTGCTGCCGATGAAGAGACCTTGATGGAAGTCGCCTTGGAAGCGGGTGCTGAAGATGTGCGCGAAGATGGCGACAATTTTGAAGTTATCACCGCGCCCGATGATTTTGAGGCCGTGAAAGCGGCTGTTGATGAATCTGCCATTGCCACCATCGCCGCCGAGGTGACCATGCTGCCCCAAACCATGGCCACGGTGGATGGGGATACCGCCCATAAGTTGATCCGGCTCATCGATGCTTTGGAGGATTGTGACGATGTGCAAAAGGTATATACCAACGCGGATATACCGGATGACTTGGAAATCGATTAGAAGAGTTTGAAACCACTTCGCTTAATTTTCATATCGTTAAGAAATTACGACCCATGCCAACCTGCATCGGGTCGCCGTTTTTCAGGCGTCGATGATCCATACGCTGCTGCTTTTTAGGGTTTCTTTTTCATTGAAAAGATGTATCTTGAAGATCAGGCCACCCATCTGATTTTGCTACGCAACCGATCATTTCAGGAATTCCCATGGCCACCTTTTTCACGACGGCATCCGCGCCGCCCGCTTCGGGCTTATATGATCCGCGTTTCGAACATGATGCCTGCGGCGTCGGTCTGGTCTGCAATATCAACGGTGCGGTTTCGCATCAGATCATTGAGCAGGGGTTCGAGATTCTGGGGAACCTGGCCCACCGCGGTGCCAGCGGATGCGATGGGGCCACGGGTGATGGTGCCGGCATTTTGATTCAACTGCCCGATGCCTTTTTCCGTAAAATATGCCGACATGAGCGCATCGCGCTGCCAGCCTATGGGCAGTATGCCAGCGGTCTGGTGTTTTTGCCCACCCAAGCCCAACAGCGCGCCAAGTGCGTTCGTCAGTTTGAAAGTGCGGTGGCCCGGCAAGGTCAACAGGTGATAGGTTGGCGTAAAGTGCCGGTGGACAGCTCCGCACTGGGTCATCTTTCACGCCATACCGAACCGGTGATCCATCAGATCTTTATCCGCCGAAATTCTGATCTCAGCGACCCGGACCACTTTGAGCGCAAATTATACATCATCCGCAAGCAGGTGGAGAAAAAGCTGCTTGCGGCCGGGCTGGCATTTCATGTGCCCAGCCTGTCCAGCAGGACTTTTGTCTACAAAGGCATGTTTCTGGCCCATCAGTTGCGGCCCTACTTTGCCGACCTGAACGACACCACCCTCCAAAGCGCCATGGCCGTTGTGCATCAACGTTACAGTACCAATACTTTTCCCGCCTGGGCGCTGGCCCAGCCTTTTCGGTATTTATGCCACAACGGTGAGATCAACACCCTGCGCGGCAACTTGAACTGGCTCAAATCCAGGGAGGCCATTATGGCCTCGGACCGTTTCGGTGCCGACCTGGCCGAGGTGCTGCCGGTGGCCACCCCCGGCGCCAGTGATTCCGCTACCCTGGATGCCATGCTGGAGCTGCTCTGTCTCAGCGGCCGCTCTTTGCCTCACAGCATCATGATGTTGATTCCTGAAGCGTGGCAGCGCCACGACACCATGGCCCGGGAAAAAAAAGCGTTCTATGCCTATCACGCCGCGATGATGGAACCGTGGGACGGGCCGGCCACTGTGCCGTTTACCGACGGGCGCTGGATCGGTGCCGTGTTGGATCGCAATGGGTTGCGCCCGTCGCGCTATACGATCACTAAGGACGGCCTGGCCGTGCTCTCTTCTGAAACCGGTGTGCTGGACATTGCGGCGGCGCGGGTGCAATCCAAGGGTCGCTTACAACCGGGCCGCATGTTTTTGGTGGATTTGGTAGCCGGGCGGCGGGTGCCGGATGAAGAGATCAAAACCCGGCTCAGTCAGCGCAAGCCTTACCGCCAATGGGTGCAGGACCATCAGATCTGTTTCGATGCGGCCATACCCGAAGCAATCGGTCCAAAACCGACAGCGGCCTTTGCCGGCGCGCAACTGAAACAATGGCAGCATCTTTTCGGCTATACCCAGGAGGATTTGAAGCTGTTGCTGGCCCCCATGGCGGAGAAGGGCAAAGAGCCGTTGGGGTCCATGGGCGACGACATTCCGCCGGCGATTTTGTCCCGGCGCCCCCGGCTGCTCTTCGATTACTTTCGCCAATTGTTTGCCCAGGTCACCAACCCGCCTTTGGATGCGATCCGCGAAGCCTTGGTGACTGCATTGACCCTCTATCTGGGACCGGAGCACAATTTACTGTCCGAGACACCGCAGCACTGCCGGCGGCTGAAGATTGACAGCCCCTTCTTAACGGCCGGCCAGTTCGATGCACTTGCCGAAGACCGGCTCCCGGGGCTGCATAGCACCCGCTTGGCCATGCGGTTTGTGGCCCGGGCCGGCGCGCCGGGCCTGGCCCGGGGCATGAGTGATTTATGCCTGGCCGCCACCCGGGAAATTGAGGCCGGTACCAACATCCTGATTTTGTCGGACCAGGATATTGACGCGCAGCATGCCCCCATCCCTTCGCTGCTGGCCGTGGCAGGGGTGCACCACCATCTCATCCGTCAGGGGTTGCGCACCCGCTGCGACCTGGTGGTGGAAAGTGCCGAACCGCGTGAAGTGCACCATTTCTGTTGTCTGCTGGGCTATGGCGCCGGTGCAATCTATCCGTACCTGGCCCTGGCCACTGTCGTCGATTTGGCGGATGGCGGACGCATCGAAGGCGTGGATGCCGAGCAGGCGATGCGCAATTACATCCATGCCGCCGAGGCGGGGGTGTTAAAAGTCATGTCCAAAATAGGCATCTCCACTTTGCAGAGCTACCAGGGTGCCCAGATGTTCGAATGTCTGGGACTCTCCGATGATGTGATTCGACAATACTTCACCCACACCATATCGCGCATCGGCGGGGCCGGCTTGGATCAGATGACCCAAGAGATCGGCATGCGTCATCAACTGGGGTTTAACCCCAAAACCTCTGACCCTCTGTCCGGTTTGGCCTCCGGCGGGAAGTACAAATGGCGGCGCAACGGGGAATATCACCAGTACAATCCCCAAACGCTGGCCCTGTTTCGGCAGGCTGTTTTTAAAAATGACCACCAGGCCTGGAACGCGTTCTCTACCGAGGTCAATGCGCAAAATTGCACCGAAGGGTTGTTGCGCGGTTTGATGATCCTCAAGCCCCGTGCGCAGCCCGTCCCGTTGGAGGAAGTGGAGCCTTGGGATCAGATCGTCAAACGCTTTAAAACCGGCGCCATGTCTTACGGCTCCATCAGCCAGGAGGCCCACGAGGCCCTGGCCATCGCCATGAATCGTCTGGGGGCTCGCAGCAACAGCGGTGAGGGCGGCGAGGACCCCCATCGCTATGTCCCGGATGAGAGCGGCGACTGGCGCAACAGCGCCATCAAGCAAGTGGCCTCGGGTCGATTTGGGGTCACCGGCCATTACCTGGTCAATGCCAAGGAGCTGCAAATCAAGATGGCCCAGGGCGCCAAACCCGGTGAAGGCGGTCAACTGCCCGGTTTCAAGGTTTATCCCTGGATTGCCAAGACGCGGCACAGTACGCCCTATGTGGGCTTGATTTCACCGCCGCCCCACCACGACATCTATTCCATCGAAGACCTGTCGCAATTGATCTACGATCTGAATTGCGCCAACCCCCGGGCCCGGGTCACCGTGAAGCTGGTATCGTCGGCCGGTGTAGGGACCATTGCGGCCGGTGTGGCCAAAGGCGGCGCCCACACCGTATTGATCAGCGGTGAAAGCGGGGGAACAGGCGCTTCGCCGGTGGGCTCCATTCGATATTGCGGCATGCCCTGGGAGCTGGGACTGCCTGAAGCCCACCAGACCTTGTTGATGAACGGTTTGCGCGAACGGGTGGTGCTTGAATGCGATGGCCAGCTCAAAACCGGCCGCGATGTAGCGGTGGCGTGTCTGCTGGGCGCGCAAGAGTTCGGTTTCGGCACCCTGGCCCTGGTGGCCCTTGGCTGCGTCATGATGCGGGTGTGTCATTTAAATACCTGCCCGGTGGGCATTGCCACACAGGACCCGGAGCTGCGCCAAAAGTTCAACGGCCGGCCGGAACATGTGGTCCACCTGATGCGCCTGATTGCCGAAGAGCTGCGCCACGTGATGGCTGATTTGGGTTTCCGCAAAGTGGAGGAGATGGTGGGGCAGGTGGATCGGCTCGATTTTCAGCCGGCCATCAATCATTGGAAGGCGCGCGGTGTGGATCTGTCGCAGGTGCTGTGCCCGCCCCAGGTGCCCCCGCATATTTTAGCCCATTGCGAAGGCGTGTCAGCACCATCGCCCGAAAATGAATTTGATGCCCGCCTGCAGGCCCAAGCGTCTCCGGCGTTGGAGACAGGACAACCGGTGGTGGTGGATCTGGTGTTACGTAACATCTACCGGACGGTGGGCACCCGCTTGAGCAGTGAGATCTTTCGGCGCTATGGCGCCGATGGGTTGGCCGCCGACACCATCACCTTGAACTGCAATGGGTCGGCTGGGCAAAGCTTTATGGCCTTCGGAGCCAAAGGGATCAGTGCCCATATCCGTGGCGAAGCCAATGATTATTTCGGCAAAGGGCTTTCCGGTGCCAAGCTGAGCATTGCCCCGGACCCGGCGGCGACCTTTGCGGCCCGGGAGAATGTGATTGTGGGCAATGTGGCCCTTTACGGCGCCACCTCGGGGGAGGTTTACATCAGCGGTGTGGCCGGCGAACGGTTCGGTGTGCGCAACAGCGGAGCCACGGCCGTGGTGGAAGGCGTGGGCGACCACGCCTGTGAATACATGACCGGTGGTCGGGTGGTCATTTTGGGCCCCACCGGCCGCAACGCGGCTGCCGGTATGAGCGGCGGCATTGCCTATGTGCTGGATGAACAGGGCGACTTTGAGCGCCGGCGCTGCAATCTTGAAATGGTGGAACCGGAGCCGCTGGTGGACGCGGAAGATGTGGCCGAAGTAAAGGCCCTGATCGAAAAGCATTTTAAATACACCCAAAGCGCCGTGGCCTGCCAAGTGCTGGATAACTGGGAAGCCGCCTTGCCCCGGTTTATAAAAATCATGCCGGTGGAGTATAAGCTGGCGTTAGAAAGATTGGGTAACGACGGCTCCTAGGAGCGGCTTCGCGTCTCGATTTCGTTTTATTTTAAGCGGAGGGGGCAGACCGATTTTTAAATTTGCCAAGAACAGGTCAATTTTCATGATAACCATTGCAGATCATAGGTATCGGACATAAGTTATCTTCTGCAATCGGTAGAATAGATTAAAATGGGCCGTTACAGAGACCGGCCCTACGAAGATCAGTGGTCCAGCAAACAACCGATCAAGCGTAGGGCCGGTCTCTGTGCCGGCCGGTTGGAACGCCAAAGTTCAGCTAATCGAAATGGCCATAGCCAGCAACACATTTTACCGCATCCCCTTACGGGGTTGACCCAATGCCCGGCGCTATGAGCCGGCATATTTACTCACTCGAGGAACAAGCAAGCCATGGGCAAACCCACCGGATTCAAAGAGTTTGATCGTGAGCTGCCGCAAAAGCGGCCGGTGGACGAGCGTGTGGGAGACTATGATGAGATCTACCAACCCTTCCCCAAAGCGAAAGCCAAGGCCCAGGCCGCTCGCTGCATGGACTGTGGAGTGGCCACCTGCATGGCGGGATGCCCGCTGGGCAATCTGATTCCCGAATGGAACGATGCGGTGTATCGCGATTTGTGGCAGGAAGCCATTGAGCGATTGCTGCGGACCAATAATTTTCCCGAGTTTACCGGCCGGCTCTGTCCGGCGCCATGCGAAGAGGCATGCGTGCTGTCGATCAACGAACCGGCGGTAACCATCGAACAGATTGAAAAAGAGATCATCGAATATGCTTTTGCCCAGGGTTGGATTCAGCCCCAGCCGCCCATGCAGCGGACCGACCAAAAGGTGGCCGTCATCGGTTCGGGCCCATCGGGCCTCTCCTGTGCCCAGCAGCTGAACCGGGCGGGTCATCATGTCACCGTTTTTGAGCGTGCCCCTCTACCGGGCGGCTTGCTGCGCTACGGTATTCCTGATTTTAAAATGGGTAAATCCGTCCTTGACCGGCGTCTGCGCATTCTCGAGCAAGAGGGCATCCAATTTAGAACCCGGATCGAGGTGGGTGTCGATATCGCACCGGACGCGCTCCAGGCCTTTGATGCGGTGGTGCTCTGTTTGGGGGCGACGGTGCCCCGGGATTTGCCCTTGCCCGGGCGCGAGCTGGAGGGGATCCATTTTGCCATGGATTTTTTAACCCAACAAAACCGCATCAACGCAGGTCAAGCACTGGCCCAGGATGAGCCGCGCATTACGGCTGCCGGAAAAGATGTCATTGTCATCGGCGGCGGTGATACGGGCAGCGATTGCATCGGCACCTGCCATCGCCAGCAGGCCCGCTCGGTGACCAATTTAGAAAACACCCCCCAACCGGGTGAGCAACGTCCGGACCATCAACCGTGGCCTTATTATCCGTTGCGATTGCGTACCAGCACATCCCACGAAGAGGGCGGACTACGGCAGTGGGACATTTTGACCAAGGCCTTTGTGGGAGAAGCGGGTCATGTGCGTCAATTGCGCACGGTCAAGGTTCATACGCACGCGCAACCCGATGGCCCTGCCCGGATGCAGGAGATACCCGGCACCGAACGCGACTGGCCCGCCAATTTGGTGCTCATCGCCATTGGGTTTAGCGGACCGCAGACCCATACCATCGTAAAGCAATTGGGGATTGCCACCCACACAGGCGGCGCCATTGCCACCAACGCAGATTTTATGACCAGCCGGGAGGGGGTTTTTTCAGCCGGCGATGCGCATTCGGGTCAATCCCTTATCGTTCGGGCCATCGCCGAAGGCCGTGAAGCTGCCCGGGCCGTGGATGTCTACTTGAGCGGATCGACAGATCTACCCGGCAAGGGGTGTTGTGATATGCCGATAAAGCGATGAGAGCCAAACCCCCATTGCCGATATCCTATAAACTTCATCGGCGCCTGTGGCAAAGGGATCACCAGGTGCCCCACTGACAAGGAAAGGAGGCGCACATGGCTGAGATTGTTCATCGATCGGAGATTCGGATCACACGGGTGAAAGGCCCCACGCGCAAAGCCGTCATCAAGGGTTTTGCCGAACCGGTTTATTACGGGGTGCATGGCGGCATCAAAGGATTTTATAAGGTTGATCCGGAAGTAGAGCATGCCGCCACTTTGGATCACATTGTCGGTGCGGTGGGCGGTTGAATGATGGGAACCTTCGCCGCGGTGCTGGCGAAAAGTCGTATCCCCACACCCGAAGCGCGCTACTGGGCTGATGTTACCGGGGACATCGAGGCGGTGGACGGCGTACTGAAAATTACGCGCATCGCCGTGCACTATATGCTGAAGTTAAAGCCGGACCAGCAGCCGGAGGCCGAAAAGGCATTCGAAGTCTATATGCCGAGCTGCCCGGCGGCCATGAGCGTGAAAGACGCCATCGATATCCGTCACGATATCGTATATGAAAAATTGTAGCGGGCAGGACGGGACAGCGCCTGTCCCTACGAAGACCTTCTGTCTGGCGAATCGTCTTTAACCGAGCGTAGGGCCGGCCTCTGTGCCGGCCTTGTATGTCAATCGCTATGCACTTCTAGATCTTCAGATCGATCATGGCCTGGACGGCTTTCAGGGCTGGGATGCGGATCGGCTCGGGCACTTTGACTTCTCCGGACATCTGTTCCAGGCTGCGGTGTACATCTTCGAGGCTGATCTTTTTCATATTTTTGCAAGACATCTTGGTTGAGGCGGGATAGAGTTTTTTATCCGGTGCGGCTTTTTGCATGGGGTGCAGGATGCCCATCTCTGTGCCCACGATGAACTCTTCTTCCTTGGCTTGGGCCACATGGCGCAGCATTCCCGAGGTGCTGGCCACCACATCGGCCATGGCAATGATTTCCGGGCGGCACTCCGGATGAGCCATAAATACAGCGCCTGGGTGGGCTTGGCGTGCCTGCTGCGCATCTTCGACGGTCAACCACTCGTGGGTGGGGCAGTAGCCGTCCCACACGTGTATCTTTTTCCCGGTTTTTGAAGCCGCATACATGGCCAGGTTGCGATCCGGTGTCAGCAGCATCTCTTGCGCATCCAAACTGTTGACGACCTGGACCACATTGGCCGATGTGCAGCAGACGGTGGAGAGCGCTTTAACATCGGCCGTAGAGTTCACATAGGTCACCACCGGCATGGGGGGCAGGCTGTCGATTTTAACCTGTAAGGCTTCGGCCGTGATCATGTCGGCCATCAGGCAACCGGCGTCCATTCGGGGGAGCAATACTTTTTTTTGGGGTGAAAGAATCGAGGCCGTCTCAGCCATGAAGTGCACCCCGCAAAAGACGATGACTTGCGCATCGGTTTGCGCGGCCTTGCGGCTCAGTTCCAGCGAGTCTCCGCACAGATCGGCCAGGTCTTGAATTTCCGGGGGTTGATAGTTGTGCGCCAGTATAATGGCATTGCGTTTTTTGGCCAGTGCTTTGATTTCCGACTGCATGGGAAGCTTCTCCGGGCGTTAAGGCTGGTCGATCTGAACCACGTCCACGCCATCGGGGGCTTGGAACCGGAACAGATCCTCCTTGGGGTTGAGGTTAAATTGGTAGTTGTTGAGCACGATCAGGGTTTCGTCGCCATAGCTGTTGTGGGTGGTCACTTGGTCGACTTGGAAACTGGATTTGGCCACGGAGAGTATCACGTCCGCCAAATCGGGCGATGGGTTTTTCGGGACGAGGCGCAGGCGATGGTATTGCGCGCTTTTTTCCGGCTGCAACTGGATGCTGAAGCTTTTACGCAGCTGACGGATATCCGACAAAAAGCTGGCCCCTTTGCCACCTTTGAAAAATTCGGGTGCTTTGCCCACCATCACCTGTTTGTCATCGGGACGATAGATCCACAAGCGTTTGCCATCGGTGATGATGGTCTGTTTGTCCGGCAGCTCGTATTCCCAGCGCATTCGCCCCGGTCGTTTCACCGTTAGGCGGCCTTCGGCCGTATCACTGATCTGCATCACCTTAAGAAAGGACTCCTGGAAAAATTGTGCGCTAAACCCTTTGCCGGCGTAGCGCTGCTCAATACCGGCCAATATGGTTTCGATGGCATCGGTCTTGTTCCGCGCCGCCACCGGCGATACGATCCAACACAGGGCAAGCACCATCCCTAAAACGGCGTGAAATAAGTATCTCATCTTATTAGGCTCTCCTTGGCGTGCCATTCTTACCCCAGCTTGGCGGATCGCATGGGCATGTTTTACTGAGATCCCTATGCGTGGAAAACATTACGGCACATCCTTGGATTTGTAAACCCCAAGTCGTCCTTTGGGGGACCGCCTTTGAATGCGATGCAAAAGATCACGACTATGGCGATTTCCATTGATTTGCAAGAGGGAACCTGGTCCACAGCGCCGGGTTCCCAACAGATCGTTTTGGCTTAAGATCGTCAGGACCGGCCGGGGCAGAGCCCGGCCCTACGAAG
>JBNKKB010000116.1:0-38880 GCA_050291605.1 Desulfobacteraceae bacterium
GTCATGCTCAAACACTTTCGTTTAACCAAACCACGTATCTGTCATAGTTTCTAAGCAAGTAAAGTCGAGTGCGAAGCGAGCGGCTTTGAAAAGCCCGGTGCGGTAATTCCGCACGCCGGGATTTGTGAGGGGGCAGTTGGGCAACTGGCTGTTCTACCTTGATTCGCGCTGGGCGAAGCTCAGCGCATCTTACCGGGTGAAAGTCCCGGTCGGGAAGGAGGAGCCGAGAGGTTCCCCTGTAAGGGCTAGCCACCCACCCGTATCGAGCCTTGGGTCCATGGCGGAGCGGCGAAAGCCGCGAACAAGATGGTCTAAGCGTAGGCAGAGAATCCTGTAGGCCGTAGGGGAGATCGCGCTCCCTGAAGTGCTGGTACAGCTTCGAAATAAGCTTGTTGCGGATGCCGATGTTTTTAACGGTGCAGAAGGCAATACGAAGCGCCCGTGAAAGGCGAGGGCGTGGAGGTCCGCCGGAGTCATCAGGCCGTGACATGCAAGAAGAGATACGCCAGAGAACTCGGGAAGCCCCAACAGTTCCTGCGCAGATCACATACCGTGCCGTCACAGGTGGGTCGTCGCAAGGCGGCTACATGCTTTTGGGGTGTCTTATCAGGCATAGTACTCAGAGGTAGGGAAAGCCTGCCACAGGGGGAAGGACCTGACGGAAGCACACAGTTCGCAAAGGAAACTCGTGCCGGACATGTAGGGCTGGATCAACACGAGCAAACCTCACTGCGAAGAATAGCTATTGGATCTTGTAACGGGCAACTGTGAAGATCCGCGCGGAAGCGAGTGCAACCGAGGAACCGGATGCGGGAAAACTGCACGTCCGGGACTGTGTGGGGGGCGCCCGGTAACGGGCGTTCCTACCACCGATACCATCAAGAGAAAGTTCATGACAAAAATTGATGAGTTGAGTGAACTATTTAAACAGGCGAATTCGTTTTCTGATGACGGAAAATACGAAGAGGCTATTTCGCTCTTTAATGAGCTTACTCGTCGGGTACCTGAAAAGGCTATATTCTGGTGCTTGCTAGGGAATACGTATCGTAATTTTGGCGACCATGCTGCTGCCGTACATGCTTATGAAACTGCGCTTAAGAAAGATCCAGATCACCAGCTCTCTCAGCTTGCGCTTGCCCAAATATGTATGGATGTCGGTGAGCTTGAAAGGGCCGAGGGCTGGTTGATGACCGCCCTTTTGACCCCTAATAATCATAACATGGTATACACGCTTTTAGGATCGCTACGAGGAAAACAGGAGCGCTGGAAGGAAAGCGAGGAATACTGCAGTAAGGCTATTGAAGCAGATCCTTTGTATGAAGAAGCTTACCTTTTTTTGGGGATCTCATTCATGCGACAAGGACGAGTTGCGGAAGCCAACAGAGCAATACGCCGTGCATTGGAAATCGACCCTGAGTACGAGGACGCGAAAAGGGCGCTAAAAACGCTTAGGCAATTTTAAAGACAAGCAGGTATAACATCTGTGTCCACGGAACGGCAAGGCCCATGCCGTCCGTGACACAGGCCGTTAAAGATACAAAATATGAATATAGCTCTACAGATTTGGGGTGGTGGCTTTTACCTCATTAATAAGATTTTCTTTGCCCTAGCAGAAGGGAAAAAACAAGATACTAAAAGAAAATTAAAGCTATACGGTTGGGTAATATACATTATTGGAGTGCCTGCGTGGGTAATAATTCTCCTTAGTGAACAAAACTGGATAGCAGCTTCAATAGAAGCTGGTGGATTTCCCTCAATGTGTTTAGGGCTTTACACAGTTTATCAGTATTCTAAATCACCGAATATAATTTTTGACAAAGTTGCCTCTTTCTTCACATATGGCTCTATAGTTTTAGGTGTCGGTTACAGCTTGCTTGATTATGGTGGAATCACATCATTTTCTCAGGTTTTAGAAATTGGAGTAATGCTAGGTTTTCTATTGGGAAGCTATCTATTAGCCAAAAACAACAGAACCGGATGGTTTTTCTTTTTGTTAATGAATGGGAGTATGGCTATGCTCATGTTTATCCAGGAAAAACCGCTATTAGCAGCTCAACAACTTGTGTCATTAAGTTTTGTATTATTCGGACTACGGGCATCAAGAAAAATAGAACCATCAAAATGAATTTGCTAACCAGGCGCTCAACAATGCTCCGTTACACTCCGCTCGGACCCGCAAACAACGCGCGCCGGTTAGATCAACGTACACGCAAAAAACCTAAGCGGACCAAGGGAGTAATCGCGATGCCAAAGTTCAATACGATTGATGAGTACACAAACGAACAACCAAAGCCACAAGCAAGATTGTTGGCAGATTTAAGAAAAGCAATTTAGCAGCTGTCCCTGATGCAATTGAGACGTTTAATTATGGGGTTCCAGCATTCAGTCTTGTGACAAATGGTAAACGTGATCAGCAAATCATGATCGGTTCATTCAAAAATCATGTTGGTATTTATCCTCATCCAACTACCATTCTAAATTTTGAGAAAGAGTTGTCACAGTTCAAGCAGGGCAAGGGTTCAATTCAATTCCCGTTGAACGAAGTGTCCAAATCATATGTTGAAAGTAGTGGCTGAAGGTATAGCGTACCGTTTAAATTTCGCAGGATATGATGTTAGCAAGACTGAAGCTTTAATAGAAAAATTAAAGACAAAATTAGCTGATTACATCACTCTTCAGGTGATCCGAGGGCCTTGAGGCCCTGGGTCAGGTGGGCATGGAGTCGGCCTTGACAAAACGCTTGACGGTGTATATGTATAATGTATACATTAATTGAGGTGGGGCATGATTCGAACCCAAATATACCTTACAGAAAAGCAACGTGCTGAATTAGCTGTTATTGCTAAAAGTTTAGGAAAAAAACAGAGTGAAATTATTCGTGATGCCATAGATCGCCTGATCGACCAAACCGGACAAAGCCGAAAAGACATGGCATTGAGGGAAGCTGCCGGAATATGGAAAAATCGAAACGACCTCCCTGATTTCAGGGCAATACGATCTGAATGGGACAGGTAGTCGGCATGTCGAACACAATGCTTGTAGATACTGATGTATTGATTGATTTTTTGCGTGGTGACAATAAAGCGATTTTGTTTATTGAAAATTTTTCTTCTCAAATAATTCTATCACCAATAGTTGTCGCTGAATTGTACGCAGGGGTAAAGGGAACCAATGAGCCTGCTGTTTTGGATAATTTTATAGCTCAATTTCGCGTTATCCCTATTACCTCCAAGATTGCAAAAGTAGGTGGGCTCTACAAACGTGATTTTGGCAAGTCTCATGGTGTGGGACTTGCGGATGCAATATTAGCTGCAACAGCCGAAAATGAAAATGCCGAATTGAAAACACTTAATGTCAAGCATTATCCAATGATCAGCGATTTAAAACCGGCCTATCAATAGTGATGGGCCAACAAGGCGCTCAAGAATTTACAATTAATAGCTTAAAAAATGGTGAATACACTAACCTTGATAAAAAAATATCCAAAAAACTTATATCCCTTGGTGAATAATTAAATCGAATTGGTCCTTAGAATAATGGCTTGACATCCACGGGACGATTATCTTAACTAGAACGATTAAGTTCAGACCTCCTGAAATATTGAGCGTTTAGCATGGGAACTTGCTACTCAGGCATCTTTTATTGTTTTTATGGTTATTGGCGGCATCGGTCTGCCTGGGGTGAGTTCTGATCCATTCAGACCAACAGCAATCAAAAAGCCGCAGGCATACAGCACCTGCGGCTTTTTTTTTCGGACCGGGCAGGGATGAAACCGCAATTGACCGGAACCGCATCGCCGGCGCCGGTTTTTAGTCGTTGCGACAAAGGGCGTAATTCGTAATGTCCAGGGAAAATATTATTTTAACGGGGTTCATGGCGACGGGTAAGACCGCCGTCGGCAAATTGCTGGCCGGGCAATTGGGGTATGAATTCGTCGACACGGATGACATCATTGTCGAGCGCACCCGAATGAGCGTCTCCGATATTTTTAAGACCAAAGGTGAAGCCGCTTTTCGCAAAATTGAATCCAAAGTGGCAAAGGAGTTGAGTGAGAAAGAGGGCCTGGTCATATCCACCGGCGGTGGTTTGATGCTGGACCCCGCCAATGCAGCGGTGCTTGGCCGACGTGGACGGGTTTTCTGCCTGGTGGCGACACCCGAGGAGATTCTCAACCGCGTTTTAATAGATGGCAGCGTGAAACGGCCGCTTCTGGACGATCCAGATCCCATGCAGCGTATCGTGGAAATGATGGAACAGCGGGAGAAGCATTACGGCCGCTTCCCCCAGCTGGTGACCTCAGGAAAAACACCCGATCAGGTCGTCAAGCACCTGGTCGGTATCATTCGCGATAATCCGCATCCCTGCCCATCCGTATTCCGGCGGAAGTGACGCCGGAACGGTTGCTCAAGGTGATGGCCGCCGACCAAAAAAGAAGGGCGGGCCGTATGCGGTTTGTTCTGCTGCGGGATGTCTGGGACGCTTTCGTGAGCGATACGGTTGATCCGTCAGCCGTGCTGGGTACACTGGGAGAAGTCAGCGCGATCGTTGCCTGAACGCTTTGCCGCAACAGCCGGGATAGCTTTTTATGTTTACGATATTGTTTTAAAAAGCAGTAAAATGCTTCTCAGGAGAACCGATAAATGAGTACCGGCCTTTTGCATAAGGAATTGCGAATTGAAGACCAAGCCCTTCGGGACGGCCTTCAAATGGAATCCCATATTTTTTCGCTGGAGGAGAAACTTCAGCTCTTCCAAATGCTCAAGTCAGCGGGCCTCAAACGCATTCAGGTGGGATCGTTCGTTCATCCCCAAATTGTCCCCCAGATGGCCGACACCGATGACCTGGTGCGTGCGATTCCTGAACAGGACAGACATCTCGCATCGGCTTTGATCCTCAACGCCAAAGGATTGGAGCGCGCCCTGGACAGCGGGGTGCGCCATGCCGGCATGTCCGTGTCGGTGAGCAATACGCACAGCCTGAAAAATGTGCGTATACCGGCGCAAAATGCCCTCATGGACATGGCGGCCTTGATTCGCCGTGCCCTTGGAACCGATATGAAAGTCACGGCGGGGTTTCAGTGCGCCTTTGGTTGTGCGTATGAAGGGCCGATCGCCGAAACAGCGGTGTTGAAAGCCGTGGAGACACTGATTGAGGCCGGGGCCGGGGATATCAACCTGGCCGACACCACCGGAATGGCCAATCCGCTTTCCATCCGGCGTCTGGTTGATAAAGTTCGCGACAATTTTCCGGAGATTCGCATTGGCCTGCATCTCCACGACACCCGGGGGCTGGCCCTGGCCAACATGTTCGCAGGTTTCGAAGCCGGCATCCGGGGATTTGACACCTGCGTGGGGGGATTGGGCGGCTGCCCCTTTGTCAGGGGTGCCGCGGGTAACATCCCCACCGAGGACGCGGTCCATATGTTCGAGGCCATGGGTGTACAGACGGAGATTGATATCAGGGTACTGTGCGAGGCGGTCTCTTTCTTGGAGGATAAGTTGAACCGCTCGTTGCCCGGACGCATGAAACGGGTACTGGAATTTCAGGAGAGGTGCGACTCGCGATGAAAATTCGGGAACACCGCAATAGCAGGGCGGAATAAAAGTGGGAGAACACCCATGAGACTTCAAAGCAAAAAGAGCGTGACCATAAGAGACAAGGTCCTGGGAGGGGCCGTTCCGCTGACGTGCCTGCCCCTGGTGGCCGTCGATCAGCCGTCGCTTCTCGAGCAGGCAGAACAGGTGCTGCCGTTTCATCCGGATACACTGGAATGGCGGGTGGATAAGTTTGATGCCGTCAAAGATACGCAAGCGGTAACCCAGGCGCTGGATGCATTACGAAGGACCATTGGAAACATTCCGCTGATATTTACCTGCCGGATCATTGACGAAGGCGGTTTTCAGGAGATATCGCCAAATGATCGTCTGCGCGTGAACGAGGCGGTGATTGCATCCGGCAGGGTTGACCTGGTGGATACTGAAATTCTAAACGGCGAAGCCATGATTGGCCAAGTCAGGCAAGCCTGTCTGAAAACCAAAACCAAGCTGATCCTTTCCTATCATAATTTCGACCACACCCCTGAAGAGCCGTTTTTGACAGACCGGCTGTGCGCGGCGCAAAAGCTTGGCGGCGATGTTGCCAAAGTAGCGGTCATGCCGAAAAACTACCGCGACGTCCTGACCTTGCTCAGTGCCACCTATACCGCCAGGACCGAGCTGCTGGACATTCCCATGATTACAATGGCCATGGGAACCGAAGGTGCTATTACCCGCATTGCGGGGGGACTTTTTGGATCCGATCTCACATTCGCCATCGGCAAAGTCGGTTCCGCGCCCGGGCAAATTCCCATCGAGGAGTTGCGCAAAGCTTGGTCGGCGTTGGCTTTCAGCCGGAAGGACACCTAAAATGGCAGTTATCGATGTGAACACGAAATTGGTCGCCCTTCTGGGAAATCCCCTGGGACACAGCTTCTCGCCCGCCATGCAAAACAAGGCCTTCGAGATCCTTGGCTTGAATTACTTCTACCTGCCTGTCGAGGTCACGCCAAACAATCTCAAGGATGTGGTGCGGGGCATCTCAAAAATGAACTTTGCCGGCTACAATGTTACCATACCGCATAAAATTCAGATCATGGCGCTCATTGATCATGTCGATGAACTGGCGAAAAACATCGGCGCCGTCAATGTCGTCACGCTGAAAGACGGCATATCGACCGGCTACAATACAGACGGCGTGGGATTTGTTCGGTCCCTGGAGGCTGAATCCGGGACCTCCGTGCGGGGCAAGCGCCATTTTATCATCGGCTGTGGCGGCGCAGCCAGGGCCATCGCCATGACATTGGCTTTCAAGGGGGCGGAAAAGATATTCATCTGTAATCGTACCGAACACAAGGCCCGCGACCTGGTTGCCGAGATCAACACAAAAGTGCGCCCCTGCGGCGAGGCGGTCCGGATGGATCCCTCCAAAATTAAGGCCGGCGTGCAACAAGCCGACGTATTGATCAATGCGACAAGTATCGGCATGCATCCTGACGAGGATCGTCTGCCCATCGCCGAAGCACTCATCCCCGCCGGTCGGATCGTCAGCGATATCGTTTACAATCCGGCGAAAACCAAATTGTTGCAGGCGGCTGAAAAAAAAGGATGCAAAATCGTAACGGGTCTCGGGATGCTGGTTTACCAGGGAGCCGAGGGATTCAAGCTGTGGACAGGGGCCGAACCGCCTGTTCAGAACATGTTCAGGGTTGTTCAGAGCGCAAGATGATTTGCCTGTCAACTTGGCAGTTGTGAGGTTCACATCGACTGCAATACACTTGTGTATCGCGAGACAATTCAATGGGCACCGATTTTGGCCGCCCCACACTTCCATGGCTTATTTTTAGCGCTTATTTATGGCGTTATGCGAAGGAGGCTTTTTAGTTGGCAGTATTTCTTTGGTTGGCATCAAGCTTGCTTTATATAAGACGATAGACCATAGACTCATCCGTATGAATGGATGCCCCGTAATTTAACAAAAAAGAAATGCTGCAATTAAAAGGAAGGAATCCAATGGAAACTAAAGTACTGGCCGCCATGAAAAAGGCCGGCAAACCTGTCCGCCCCGGAGATATCGCCAAAGATTTAGGTGTGGAAAGCAAAGAGGTGTCCAATGCCATTAAGGCCCTAAAAGCCCAGGGCAAAGTGACTTCCCCTAAACGTTGTTTCTATGCGCCTGCAACAGGCGATTAGTAGCCATCTCAACTTTCGCTGAGCCGTTATTTTCATTTGAAATTATATCACGACCGGCATCGATAGGAATCTGCAAGGGACTCCCCGTACTAAAGGCTGCCCCATGTGTGGGCCCCGGCGTCCAACGCCCAGGGTGTTTAAATGTACCGGAGCACATGCCGTGGGTCCGTGTTGTGCGACGATAAGGATGGCGCCGCTGTCAGGACACCAGGCTATGCGCCGCCAGCGCCGCCACCGTGTGGGCCTGAACACCGAGCGCATAATGTTTGCTCAGTTCTCCCAACTGACGGTGGCATGAGAGGCACGATGTGGCCACATGGGATACGCCGGATTGTCGGATCTGTTCGGCCTTGCATCGGCCCGCTTCCATCCGGCGGGGCGTACTGGTGCTGTTCTGGAGCAGGCCGCCGCCGCCCCCGCAGCAGTATGCATGTTCGCGATTGGGGTTCAGCTCCACCGGGTTGCTGCAGACATATTCCAGCAAGCGGCGAGGGGCCTCATATTGACCGGACTTGCGACCGATATTGCAGGGGTCGTGATAGGCAATCGTTTCGGGATTCTTGCTTCGATCGAAGCTTACCTTGCCGGCATCGGCCATCTCCACCAGCAATTCCGGCATGCTCGACACCTGGAAGCGGGGGCGGCGGCCCATCACCTCCTCCAGCATCTTTTTGTAAACCTTGTAGGCATGCCCGCATTCGGAGATGATCATGCGTTCCGCATTCAACGCCTCTGCGGCATCCACTTTTTGGCGGGCCATGTCGCGCAATAGGGCATCGTTTCCGGTGAAGTACCCCCAATTGGTCACATCGGTATGCCGGCTGGACATGGTCCACGACTCGCCGAAGGCGAAGAAAAGGCGCGCCATGTCCATCAGGTGGAGCACATTCATGCCCAATTCGCGGGGATTGGGCAGGTAGAGAAATCGGGCATTGGGGCGATCTACGGGGATAAATTCCGATTTGTCCTCTACCTCATCCTCCAGCTCTTCGTTGACCCACTCGATGGTTTCTATAAAATCGGTTGGCGTAAACCCGTTGACATCGCCGATTTCGATTCGTTTTTGAATGCCGGCCTGAATGTCTTTGGGCAGTGCCGCGGTTGCCTGAGGCAAATTGCGCGCCCGGCGTACGACGATATCCATGGCGATGCCCGCCGGGCAGTCCACGGTGCAGTGGGCGCAGACCATGCAATCCCACAACATATCGCTTTGGGCCAATAGATCGTCGAGTCCAAGCTGGGCCATGCGCACGATACGGCGAGGATTGGGGCCGCCCTGACCGTCGTACCACGTGCAGCGTGAAGTGCACACCCCGCACGCGATGCAATCGTTGATATTGCCGCCGCTGCGTTCCTGTTGCAGCGTTTTGCCTAGTGCATTGTCAAAACAGGGTTGAGGGGCTGCCATTTCAATTGACTCCTTTGCTATTCATTGAATTGACGCATAGATCTTCCAGTACCTGCTGCAGTTTCAGGGGATCGTTGGCAGCGATGGTTTCCCAGCGAACTGCATCCGGCGCCAGCCCCATCGCCGGCGCCTGCTTACGGATCTGGTCGGCGGCCTGACCGCCGCTTTCCACGGATCGGCAGTTGCCTGAATGGCAGGCGGCCACGATGACGCGGCCGGCGCCCTTGAGAAGCGGTTGGATGAGCTCAGAAATGCCGATCCGGCTGTTGCAGCAAGCGACCGGAACAATGGAAATATTCGGGTCCGGAGAGATCCGCCCGTCGGCCAGGGCACGTTCGGCCGCCAAGTGACCGGATCGACGGCAGGCAAATACGACGGTCTCCGATGCGAGTTGTTTTTCGAATACCGAATCTTGCTGATGGATGGCGCGGGCCGGGCATCGAACCACACAACGGCCGCAGCCGATGCAATCCTCCGATTGGATCTCGGGTTGGTAACCCCGCATCAACGTTATCGCACCGTGGGTGCAGGAGCGTAAACAGGTGAGACAGCGTACACAACTGCCCGCATCAATTGTGGCGGATTCGCCGGGTGCCTCCCCCGGGGAGAACAGACTGGAAAGTTCGCAAAGCAGGGTGGTAATTTCGCCGTCCAGGTCTGCGGCATCGTTTTCATTGTGGCAACCGCCCACAAAAAAAATGCCACGCTTGCGGCTGGATATGGGATGATAGCGGACGTTGGCCCACTGCGAAAATCCCTGATGATCCAGTGGTTCAGCGATCAGGCCGTTGATCCTGCGGGTCTGGGGCGCCGGCAGCACCCGGTCTGTCGCAACGACCAGATCACATGAAAGCGATATTTCCATTTCAGCCAGAGAAACCTCTTTAAGGTCGATGCGCAATTCATCTCCCTGACGGGCAATGGAAACCGCGGCGGCATTCGGGGTGCGTAGTATTCGAACGCCCCGACGGCGGGCGCGGTCATAGAGCCGTTGACCGTCGGGTCCGTGCACCAGGACTTTTTCAAGGATGATCCATACCTGACGGCCCGAGGTGGTCAAATCAATGGCCATCTCCAGTGCGCGGCGGCAGTTGGATTTATGCTCCGGGCCGCTGTGATCCAGCCAGAATGCAATGCGCTGCGGCATATGCTCCCCATCCGCTGACCGCGTTTTCTCCCATTCGGAGAAGCTCACCACGGGCGCTTTGGATGCGACCGGTTGATACTGAACACCGTTGGCGATGACCAGAGCCCCCGCATGATATTCATGCTTATTTTCGTTACAATTGGCCTTGATGTTAAAAAGGCCGTCTGTTTTGGAGATGGCCGCTATGCGTGCTTCGTGAAGGTGTTCATAGCTCTCCGGGTCGTCAGTGGATGTCGATTCCGCATCCAGCAGGACGGCGGCGTATCCCGCCGCCTGGAGCGCGCGCGCCACACGCCGTCCCTCCCATCCATTTCCGAAAACGGCTACGGGCATGGCTTGGGAGGCCACGGGCAGGCGCTCCAACTCTGCAAGCAATCCATAGGCGGCATTGATTCCCTGCTGGCGGGCACTGACAATATCGGTTGGGAAATTCGCCGCGCCGGCCACGTGGATGCCAGGCGGCAGCGGCGTCTCTCCGGACATAAAGCCCCAATCGTCAAAGGGTACGCCAATCGGGTCGAGCAACGCTTGGAGACCTTTTGCGGGCCGCATCCCCACAGACAGGACGATCAGGTCAAAATTCCGGGCAATGCGCCCGCCGCTGACCGGGTCCTCATGGATGGTGATCAAGCGGTCGGTGTCCGGCTCGATGCGGATTTCGCCCGGTACGCCCTGCAGCAGCTCGATGTGGTCGGTAAGCCGCCGGGCTTGGGCACGCAGTTGTTTGCCGATCCATTGCAGATCGATATGGCAAACGGTCAGTTCGGCATCCGGCAGCAGTTGATGCAGCTTATCCGCCTGCCGTAGGGCCACTTTGCAGCACACCTGGCTGCAATAGTCATTGCCCAAACGGCGGTTTCGCGAGCCGATGCATTGGAAAAAGGCGATGGCGGGATTGGATATCTTTTCCATCACTTCCAACAGGGTGCCCGACCTCAGCCACTGGTTGAGATCCGCAGTGGTAATGATGCGGGGATGTCGGCCGTATTGCAGTGATTCGAGGATGGTGGGATCGAAGGGGGTCATCCCGGAAGCCAGGATAACGCCCCGGGCCGACAGTTCCTGCCTTGCCGGCCCTTCAATGGTCAGCCGGTAGCCGCCCTCTTGCCGGGAAATGGCGGTCAGTTCTGAATTGAGATGCACCCGGATGTCGGTGTGTTGGGCGATTTGATTTGCCATCTCGACGCTCAGGCAGGCACCGCATTGATTGCATTCCTGGGTGGCCATGCAGGCCCACTTGACGGCGCTGCCGCCCAAGTGATCCGATTTTTCAACCAGGTGAATCTCTATGCCGTGACGCTCAAGTATCTGTGCGGCAGCCATGCCGGCGACACCGGCACCCACGATGACCACTTGATCTGCTTGCTTTTTCAAAAACGCCTCCTAAAAAATCATGGATTTGAAGCGTCCTATGCTGGCATAATAGACCCAATGAATCAAGATGGGTTTATAAAGAGCATATGCTCATAATAGAGATCAATTTTCCGCTCTTCCTGACAGGAAAATCCCCAACCTGCTTCTTGCTCAACCACACATGCTAAAGGATGCTTGTATTTCAAACGCTTTATTCATACAATATTGGGAAGGAACGTAAGGCCCCATCCTCCATATCGCATATAGAAGGTGATATTCATCGTTGGGGTATACTATTCCGGCCACACCAGATCCTGAGGCAAGATGGACAGATACACAAAGCCCGAGTGGTCCCGATCTGCGCTGATTACCATCGATACCCAATGCGACACGCTCGACGGGCAGCCTTTTGAGGTTCCGGGGACTTCGGCAATTCTTCCTCGGTTGCAGGCACTGCTGCAATCCTATCGCCAAGCAGAAAAACCGATCATCCACATCGTTCGGATATACAAAGCCGACGGTTCAAATGTCGATTTGTGCCGCAAGGAGCGGGTCGAGAAGGGTGCTGCGTTGGTATTGGCCGGCACCGCAGGCTGCCAACTTGCACCGCAATTGCTTCCGCAGGCCGGCGTTGAACTCGATGCCGATCTGCTGCTTTGCGGGGGTATCCAGACCTTCAACTCAAAAGAAGTGGTGATCTACAAATCGCGTTGGGGCGCTTTCTACAATACCCCCCTCGAGCGCCATCTGGTAAAACAAGATGTTTCGACCCTTGTCTTCAGCGGCTGCAACTTTCCAAACTGCCCCCGCACTTCGATCTACGAAGCGAGCGAACGCGATTTTCGGGTGGTACTGGCGACGGACGCCATCTCCGGATTGTACGATCAAGGCAGACGGGAAATGCGCAATATCGGTGTGGCGTTACTTGCAACGGACCAAGTCATCGATGCCATCAGGCGCGACGGCGGGCAGACCTAAGATCAGCCGCTTCGAGAGCGACATAGAAAACTACTGCGTGCTTTTCTTCGGCGCCACAAGCGGAGCAGTGAAAAATAACGTAGGGCCAGGCTCTGTCCTGGCCTTGGCAGGTTAACCGCGCCATTGAAACACGCCTCCTTGTAAACAGCTGCTTTTTAAGAAAACCGACATCATATCTCAATTTATGAATAGGCTGTTTATTTTTTGACACGAGGCCCATTGAACGTTAAAATATTTTAACATTCCCGGAAGCATATGCCGAAAAATTGTTTACAGATATATCAAAGATGTCTAATCCTCGTTATGAATATGAAAATTGAGGAATGCCGTAATGTCAATGTGGAATAATAAAGCCTTTGCCGAAAATGAATTGAGTCGTTTTGCAAAAGTCGCTTTGGTATTGCTGCTTGTTTTCCCTGTAATCTTTGTCACTATCCAGAACATTATTAGAGGGGAGGTTCATCACCCTTATGCCTTCATAATTTGTTTGGTTGGATTTGCCATATATCTTATTTCTAAGATCTCACTTTTTTCCAAAGGGAAATGGATAGGCATTGGTACGAAAAAGCTTACAGAAAATATGGGGAATCTTTATCGACTGGGTTATTGGCTTATGGCAGTTGGGTTAATTTTCACTTTTATAAAATAGAGGCGTTTCATATCCACACCTTGCACCGGATTCGCAGTCTCGGGCGACTGTGGCCCATTCAAAGTTTGGATGTAAATGTGCCATTGGCGAGTTCACCATACGCTGCTCTCCAGTAATGGTGGACTTATGCTTTGAGTCATGACAAAAGCAACAAATAGTAATCACATTTGCATATTGAAGACCGGCAGGTTGCTTGAGCATGATCTTGCAGCAAATACTTTAGCCGAGAATAGTATTCCTTTTTATAAACAAATGGAAACCATTACGGGTTTAAAATTGGCGATGCCTTTTCAGCCCTCTATGGGGCCAGGAACTTTCTATGCTATTCTTGTTCCCGAAAGGTTCGCAGCAGAAGCAAAAAAAATTTTATGCGAATTACCAATCGATTTGACGGATGATCCTGACATTTTCCATTTTGGAGCCACCAAAAGGCAAAAAGTAGGTTGGAAAATTTATGTTTGGGTAATTTTAGCAATGACTACAATCGTTTTCCTTGTAAATATTTTTCAAGATTTAATGTGATTGCATTGCCAGCCTCTTCACAGGGATTCAGCGGCTAACGCCACATCACCCGTGTGAAGCGAGCAACAAGAAAGACAAATAAACATGAGGATTGGACTTGAGGGAGGCCATGAGCGGGGGAATGGGATCAAACCTCAATTTGTGAATAATAGGAGTTAATTCACTATTCAAAGATTGGCCTGCAAAACTTTACATCGGCGTCCAAGGGCCGGCATGGGTCGCGCCGCCTCTGGCACCGCACGTTGACCATGACAATATGACGACTCTATGGCGACAATTTATTAAAAGGCTTCATCCGGAAGGGATTCCCTGGCCGGGTAGTTTTATCTATAACGCTTTGAGCAGGTCTGAGATTTTCTTCAGACATTATGAACTTGTGGCCCGGGATGTGGCCAATTACGAAATGGCGAGGCGTATTCTTGATGTTGGCACGGGGCCCGGGCAACTGCTTTTCGCTTTGCAGCGAGCTTTTCCGGATGCGGCGCTGTTCGGGGTTGATATCTCTCCGGCTATGGTGAAGCAATCCCGGAAGAACATGGAAGCATGTGGGCATGAGAAGCCCATCGAATCAATGGTTGCCGGCGCAAATGCCTTGCCCTTGGCCGATGAGACATTCGATCGCGTGGTTTCGACGGGGTCGCTTCACCACTGGAAAGCCCCTGTCCAGGGCTTGTCCGAGGTGCACAGGGTTCTCAAGGTCAATGGCTTTGCCTTGATGTGCGATCTGGTCCAAAATATGCCAAAGCTTGTCTGCGAGCAAGTCCGGTCACAGTTCGGAAGCTTTTGGCTTGCGCTTCTCTGGCTTCATTCATTTGAAGAGCCATTTCTTTCACCGGAGGAGATGGAACAATTGGGGCGAGCGTCGGACTTCGCTGTGGAAGGGACACGATTCACAGGAGCGCTCTGTTGTCTTGTGCTAAGAAAAAACGGCTAAATCTACCTGCCGGACCTGCAAGGGGAATCTTGAGGATATTAACTGATTGACTTGCATGAAGACGCCACTATAGTTTAATTTTAACTTCCAAAAACAAGGAGACCGACAATGTCAGGAAAAATTTTTTACAGAGAACGTAGAAAAGTCAAAGACGGTGAAAAGAAACCTCGTTTTCGCATTGTTGCCATCAGTGAATGCAATCTGAAAGTTTATTCTGATCATTTGCGGTTAAGTGAATTGGAACATATTGCAAAGGAAGCGAATGCAGAGTTGGTCCTTCTGCGCAAGGGGGCAAAAAAAGACAAAACGGCTAAAAAATAATGGCAATGAGGTAAAATATGGCTTTAGTTCGAGATAAAGACGGCAAAAGGCTTCATGTCAAGAGCCGGTTGATGGGAGAGAGCCTGGTCAGCAAAGAATTTCTGGAAAAACTGGAAATTGCGCCTCAACAACGATTGTATCCTGATGTGGCGATAATGAAAATCGGAGGGCAATCCATCTGCGACCGCGGCGTGAAAGCGCTTCCTGCCATACTCAAGGAGATTGTGGCAAACCGGAAAAAGAATAAAATTCTGATCACCACCGGAGGCGGCACCCGAAGCCGTCATATTTATACCATCGGGCTTGAAATGGGCATGCCGACAGGAATAATTGCCCGATTCGGCAGCATGATTTCCGACCAGAATGCACTGATGATCGCAACGTTATTATCACCCTGGGGCGGCATTAAAATGTCACACAGCGACATCGTCAAACTGCCGACCTATTTTGCAGAGGGCATTATACCGGTCATGCACGGAATGCCGCCATATGACTACTTTGCCATCAAACCGGAAAAAGGCAGGATTCCCATACATCGTACCGATGTGGGGTTGGTCATTTTGGGAGATTTAATTGGTTCAAAAAGAATCATATTTATCAAGGATGAGGACGGGTTATATACAGATGATCCGAAAAAAAACCCTGATGCAGAATTCATTCCGAAAATCAGCGTCAAGGATTTGATGGACAGAAACCAGGATGACCTGGTGATTGAGCGCCCATGTCTTGATATTATCCAGAATAGTGAAGTGATAGAGTCTGTCCAGATAATAAACGGCATGGTTCCAGGTAATATTTCAAAGGCACTGGCCGGTGAGCACGTGGGTACCCTTATTACTAAATAGAAAATTATAGCGGGTAATAGGAAAAGCGTGAGAGAGGCAGCATGGCCGTCCAAAAATGGTTGACCACTGCAGCGGGTATTAAAATGCCGCCCATCATTTACGGCACCGCATGGAAAAAAGAGCGTACCGCCGAGCTGGTGGAAAAAGCCGTGTTGGCCGGTTTTCGCGGTATTGATACCGCTTGCCAGCCCAAGCACTATAACGAACCCATGGTGGGAGAGGCGCTGGGCCGACTTAAAGGCCAGGGGATTGATCGTGAGGCGCTATTTGTGCAAACTAAATTTACCCCCCTTGCCGACCAGGACCCCATGCAATTGCCCTACCGTCGAGACGCTCCCATCGAGGTTCAGGTGGCGCAATCTTTTGAGACCTCCAAAAAAAACATGCAAGTCGATTATGTCGATTCATTGGTGCTGCATTCCCCAATGGCATCCCCTGAACTGCTGATGAAAGCGTGGGGCGCCATGGAAAAAATTCAAAAAAGCGGTGCCGCTCGTCAATTGGGTATCAGTAATTGTTATTCTGCGAAAGTGCTGCAAACACTTTATGCGGATGCCACGGTAAAACCCGCGGTTCTGCAAAATCGTTTTTATCAAGAGACAGGATATGATGTGGCCCTGCGCCACTTTTGTGATCGGCATGGCGTGATCTACCAAAGCTTTTGGACCCTTACCGCCAATCCACACATCCTGGACAGCCCTGCTGTTCGATCATTGGCGCAGACGCATCAACGTACCCCGGCGCAAATCTTTTTCCGGTACTTAACCCAGGCCGGAGCAGTCCCGCTTACTGGGACATGTTCCGGCCGGCACATGGCGGAAGATCTCAGCATTTTTGATTTTAAGCTCAATGACGAGCAGTGTGAGGCGGTTCGCCGCTTGCTGATTTAGCTATCTGCGGCTGAGGGCGGATGGACGCCTGCATGCCGGCTGCATTTCTGCTTGCCTATTTAGGGTTGGAATCTATTTTGCGGTTATGGGCCCGTCCGGCCAGAGCTACCCAATCCTCTTGTATCAGCGTATCGGTGATTTTAAAACCGCTGGCAGCCATTTTTTGCTCTACACCGGATTGAAAAGGTTCAATTATCCCTGAACAAATAAAAATACCGTTGGGCGTGAGCACGCGTTCCACGTCATCGAGAAGCTCGATGACCACTTCGGCCAAGATATTGGCTACCACCAGATCAAAGGTATGATGGATGGGGTGGGCTAAGTCACCGCTGAACAATGAAAAACGTTGTGAAGAAATATCGTTCAGGATTAAATTTTGACGTGCAATTTCCACTGCTGAAGGATCCAAGTCGATTCCGGCCAAACGATCGGCGCCAAGCTTTGCAGCGGTGATGAGCAATATGCCGGAGCCGGTGCCGATATCAAGGACACGATCACCCGGCTTGATATGGCGCTCTAATAGTTGCATACACAGTGCGGTGGTGGGGTGCGTGCCGGTGCCAAAGGCCATGCCCGGATCGATTTCGACGATCTGCTGATCCGGTTCAGGCACATAGTCGCGCCAGGTCGGTTTGACCACTATGCGAGAGGTGATCTGCTGTGGCCAAAAGTAAGCTTTCCATGACTCCGCCCAATCTGCTTCTGCGACTGATTGGTAGGTGACGGTATAGGTCATGTCTTTGGCAGCGGCCAAGTCCTTCAAGGCCTGTTCCAGCAATTGGCGTTGCTGTTCCAACTGTTCGTTTGCGGGAAAGTAGCCCGTTATCGCCGGTTGTGTAGGCAGGGGAACGGCATCATCACCCCAACCCTCTGAAGGTTGCAGATGCGGGTCATCCTCCACCACACCTTTGGTGCCCAGGTTGTCAAAGATGTCGGCAATGAGTTCTGCTGCCAGGGCTTCATTCGTGCTGCAAAAAGTGACTTTGGCTTCAATCCAGTGCATGGCGGTGTTCTATCTGAAGATGGGGCGGGATGCAACACAAGACGCGATGCCGCAGCTGTTCGCGAAAATTTTTTTCCGGCAGATGCCGCAAGGCTTATACACGCGGTGAATCTGATTCCGTTAGGATTGCCGGCGATGCAGTGCCTGCATCACGAGTGTTAAGTTTTAAGCTAAAGTATGCTATCGGTTGGTTAGGCTGGGTTATAGGTCCGTATTTTTATGGTATAATGCGGGATGAGCAACCATATGAAACGAGCAAAGGGAAAATAGCTATGATTCGCAAGCCGCCAGAATATGTGGGGATGGTCTCTTCGGACTGGAGCCATTGCCTGTCCCCGTGTGGGCCTTTTGATGTGATTGCCTTCCACTATCCGGAGTTGCGATCGCCGCTGGAGGCGGTCTTTAAACGCTATACGTCCAACACCCTATCGCTGGGGCAAGCCATTGAACAGATTAAAACGCTGTGGCCCACGCCGATCTCTGAAGATCAGATGGATCGCTACCTGGAGGCGCATTTTAAAACATACACCGGTGTGCCTGAGTTGATCGAGTGGTGTGGCCGTCATCGCATTCTGTTTATGATCAACTCTACCGGCATGGTGGGTTTTTTCCAAAGGGCGTTGGCCAATGCATTGCTGCCGCCCGTTGCAGCCCTTTCGGCCCATCCATGGGTTAAGTTTGCCCGCAGGACAACAGATCCTGGCGTGATATACCCCCTATCAGAAATTTCCGACAAAGGGGTTCACACGGCTGCGGCGGCGGCCCAATTTAAAATTTCCAGCGCGCATATTTTAGTTATAGGCGACAGCGGGGGAGATGGGCCTCATTTTCAGTGGGCCCAATCGGTAGGTGCCACTATGGTGACCAGTATGGCCAAGTCCTCGCTGCTGGCGTATTGCCAACAAAACGGTATCGTCCCCCAGTACCGGTTTGGTCATCGCTATGCCATCGATGAGGCCATCGATCCTGATAAGGAGATGGGGTATAATTTTGAAGCGCTAAAAAAGATCATCTCCCATGTCATCAACATTTAGGCCGCCCGATAAGGGTCGGTCTAATTATTAAACTTAAAGGTTGAGGCAACTTTCACCACCATGCCTTTGTTGCGATGTTCTTTTTTTTCGGCCTCTAGATATTTCATGGCTATGCTACGGTTCTTATAGGCCCCGCGATAGCTTATCGTATATTGGGTCATATCCACCTTCGCGACTTGGGTCATATATTCGCCAAAGGCGCTTTCAATTTTTCGAAGAAGTTCCACATCCGTAACGTATTGTTCGTCATTATAGGAGGTTTCGGAGACTTTTTCAGAAAATACTGAAGAACAATAGATCACCTTGTCTTTATAGGAGTAAGCCACCACAAAAAAGTATCCATCGGCTTTTGCCAAACAGGGCGACGCGCCAAACGTTATGGCCAACGCGATAAATAATGCAATTTTCAGAGAGACGATCTTCATGATGTTGCCTCCTGTACTATGAGAAGAGATACATGCCTGAAGTATGTCGATTCAGTGTTATTTTCTCAGGCTGACGGCCCCGTTCTTCCGGCAGATCAGCACGTTTCACATGATATTGGTGATGGTCTCGCTGTGATATCTACAATCTGTAGCTAACAAATTTAATATCAAGAAAACCAAACGGATGCAAATTTAAACGGGGAGGACGTGGGCAACCCCCTGGGTCTGTTCTGCCAAATGCCGCTTACGCGCCTTTAATCGCAGGCCGTGAACGGCTCTTTTATCTGAATTTCTCTTTGGGGGGATTGAAATAGCCATGATTTACTTTGGGGTGACGATGGGCAATAAGATCAATGAGTTGCTTCACGCCAAGGGGTCGTCCATGTGATTGGGAACGGTGCATTATCTGTAAATACCGTAGCGGATCAAAATTCAGGTTTCGCCACTGGATCATATGGACGGGATGTGCCTCTAAAAAGTTCAACAAGGCCTCGCACTCTTGCGGCGTATCTGTAAATCCGGGGCAGTTCAGGTAGTTTATGGCCACATGGGTATTGCGTTCCAATGCCAAGTCGATACCGGCGGTGACATGCCCGAATGTATACCCTTTGGGTCTGAAGTAGGCCGCATAACACCCGGGTCGCATGCTGTTCATGCTGATGCGCAGACTGTCCAATCCGGCATTTAATAGTTTTTCGATTTTCTGGGGCAGGCTGCCGTTGGTGTTCATGTTGATGGTGCCCTGATCCGTGGATTGGCGGATCAACCGGATGGCTTCGGCGATGGTATCGGCTGCGGTCAAGGGATCGCCCTCGCATCCCTGGCCGAAGCTGACCACCGCTTGCTTGACCTTTGCGATGTGGGCCAGGGCCACATCGGCAATTTCCTGTGCAGTGGGGGTAAAGCGAATGCGGTCCTGGCTGCAAGGCACGTTTCCTTCTGATTGCAGGGAGATGCATCCCAAACAGCTTGCATTGCAAGTGGTCGCCGTGGGCAAGGGAGCTTCATAGCGGCCCAAAAAAAAGTTCTTCGCGGCTGGGCAGCCATAGGTCAGGGCGCACTTTTCCAAATGCGCCCGCAGGCGGTTGCGGGGCAATTGGCGGCGCATACGCTTGATGCCCGTTGTTACCTTTTCCAACGGCATGCGTCTTAAGTCCTGACGCGGTTCGTGATCCACTTGGATCACGGCTGAACGAAATTGGCCCCGATGCCAGCCTACAGCCCCATAGGAAAACAGGGGCAGCAAATCGGCCTGGGCGCGCTCCGTATAGGCGCATGTGTGTGAGATCACGTAGCCGGGCGAATTGAACGCAGCCACGGGAAAGATGGGTTCACCGGGTGCATAGGGATTTTCAGCTATGACCTCCAGGCGTTGTTGAACCAGATTGTACAGCACCGGCATGCGGTCAGGCAGCAGCATCAACTCACTGCCGTGAGGCAATGGGCAGGTGTGGTCAACGCTGAGCGGTTGCCCGTGCGTTGTGTTGCCGCCAACAGCGGCATAACCGGCCAAATCAAAGATTTCGCCCTGACGATTGGCAACCACGGCGGTTATCGGCTGGCCGGGGCGCTTATTTTTATTTTGGGATTCAGTCGCCATTGAATTCTCATGCATGCGGTTCGTGCGTATATTAATGTTCCGGCTTCAGCCACCACCGATAGAGGGGGGCCAGGTATTTGGGCGGCACACCGGCCAAACATCCCCCGGCGATCAACGAATTGACCGCCGTGGTGCGCCAAACGCCGATGGTGCGCCAGCGTCGCCCGGAAGTAACGGCATAGGCTGCTGCATGGCGGATACGGCCCAGATGCTTCAATCGTCGTACCAGATAAAGATCTTCGGCAATGGGCACCTGAGGAAAACCGCCGGCTTTATCGAACACGGTCTTGGGTGTAAAAAGGGCCTGGTCGCCGTAGGGCATGTGGAACACGCGGGAGCGGATTTGGACACTCTTTTCAATCAGGCGCATGCCCCAACTGTTGAAATCGGTGCGAAAACGAAAGGCACCGGCCACCACTTTGTTATCCATCAGCGTTTCAAACACATGCGCCGTATAATTTTCCGGCAAGCGGGTATCGGCATGCAGAAAAAGCAGTACTTTTCCCCGGGCGATACGGGCGCCTGCATTCTGCTGCGGTGTTCGACCCTGTGGCGCTGAGATGACGCGGGCACCGGCTTTCTGGGCCAAGGCCATGGTCGGGTCTCGGCTGCCGCCATCCACCACAATAATTTCGCTGTCCTTGGCGCGGGCCGTCTCAATCGCCGTCTCAATCCGGTCGGCTTCATTCAGGGCCGGTATCACCACGCTGAGATAAGGGCGCTGCCAGCGTGGGGCAGTTTTCTGCGCAGCGGTCCAGGCGGCCAAATCTGCTTCTGTGTCGATATCGTTGAGGGGTTCGAGCCGGGCAATGGAGAGTTTTTGACGTCGGACGGCCGCCAGGGTCTCATCCAGTACATGCGCAGTGCCCCACTGTATACCTTCGAAGATGTGGGCTTTGCAGCGCAACCCCACCAGCCAATATCCACCATCCCGGCTGGGCCCTAAAACCACATCGTTGCGGGTTAAGGCATCAAAGGCCTCATGGATATGGTGGTTCTGCAATTGCGCAATATCAGTGCCGACCAGGATCACTTGTTCATATCCATGATCCAATGCGTCGAACAAGGCCGTTTGCATGCGCCGGCCCAGATGACCGTCATTTTGGGGGATGATATCTATGGGGTACTGTTCCAGCCAGCGGTGGACCTGGTTAGGGGTGCCCCCAGTGTAGCTAAATTGCACAGCGGCGGCTTGGGTGACCAATAGGGTGTTCAGGCTTTTTTCGGTCAGGTGCCGTTGCAGGTCGGCCGCTCCCACCGGCCCCAGCAGGGGTATCAAACGTGTTTTGGTGCACCCGGGTTTGGGATAGCGGCCAAACAGGATGATTCGGCGTTGGGCGCTGGACGGGGTGGCGGCAAATGGGGTCGGCATGGATTCTGTTCGCTTTAACAAGGATAAAGTTTGATCCAGAAGTGGTTTCAACATCTACCATATTCGGCGCTTAAAGTATATGCTGCGGCATGGCGGCACTGCCATGCCGAGTTTTGAGATGGCGTCTAGTAACCGTACGAGATAATGGTAAAATTGACTTGACGGGCGGCACTGTTTTGGGTATCTCAAAAACAGTACACAAAAAAGCAGGCTCTTTTCCGACACCTGCAATATGTGAGTTATGTAATAGGCTTAGCCACCCAGACTCGCTCTGGGCGGCTTTTTATGTTTTTGAGGCCTAAGTGGAGATAGATGTCAATGGCGGCAAAGTTATTGGTTATCGATAACTACGACTCTTTTACCTACAACCTGGTGCAGATGTTTGGCCAGTACCCGCTGGACATTCAGGTACATCGCAGTGATCGGATCGGGCTGGAGGCGGTTGCCGCCCTGGCGCCGGATTATATCTTGATCAGCCCGGGGCCCAAGGACCCGGTGCACGCCGGTATTTCCATCTCCCTGATTAAAGCGTGGTGTGCCCGCGTACCCATCCTGGGCGTCTGCCTGGGGATGCAGTGCCTCAACGAGGTTTTTGGCGGTCGCACGGTCCGATCCCCGCAACCTTTGCATGGGAAAACCAGTATGGTGTATCATCAGGGAGATGGATTGTTTCAGGGCCTGCCGTCTCCCTTTCGCGCGGCCCGCTATCATTCGCTGGTGGTACAACCCGATCCGGTCGCGCTGCGCGGCGAACTGACCGTAACCGCCCGCACCGGCGACCACCTCATCATGGGCCTTTCCCATCGTCGCTATCCCTTGCACGGTGTTCAATTTCATCCGGAAAGTTTTTTAACCGAACACGGCCACCGGCTGGTGGAGAATTTTCTCAACCTGGGGCCCATGGAAAATGTGTATGACCACCGATGTGCAGGCTAGCTGGCTGGCCCAGGTCGATCGGCTGGCCGGGGTACACATCGAGGAGATTGCGCTGGATCTTGATTTTATCGATTTGGCGGCCCGTTTTGCCCACCTTCCCGGTACGGTGGTGCTGCTCAGTGGCGGTGATCTTGACTGTGCCCGCTATCACATCATGGGCGCATTGCCCTGGTTGACGATTTCGGCCGGGGCTCAGCAAACCCATCTATCGGTCAATCAAAAAACACATCTTCTCAAAATCCCTCCCTTTGAGATGTTGCGTTCCGTAATGTCGCATTTGGCCTTGCCCCCGGGCGAATGGCCCGATCCCTTATGCGCGGGGCTTTTGGGCTATTTGGCCTATGATTTAAAAGACAGTTTAGAGCAGTTGCCGCGTACCAGTGTGGACGATGTGCAGCTACCGCATATGCTCTTTTTTGCGCACGCGCTGCTGGTGGTGCATGATCGGCAGGCGCAGACCACACGGTTGCTGGTGCCGAGGCCACAGCGGTCGCCCCATGCCGTGGACCAGTGGGTGGCGCAGTTTTATGCCATAGCGGCTGACGCCGATCCCCAACCCCCTGCTTTTAGTGCCGACCATGATCGGATGGCGTCCAACTTCAGCCGGCAGGACTATAAAGCGGCTGTCCAGCAGGTGGTTGATTACATTGGGGCCGGCGACGTCTACCAGGTCAATCTCTCCCAGCGATTTCAGGTGCCCTTTTCGGGGGACGGCTTTGGTTTGTTCTGCCATCTGTTTAAGCAAAATCCGGCGCCCTTTTTTGCATTTGTGCAAGCAGAGGACCATCAGATTATTTCGACTTCCCCGGAACGCTTTTTACTTCGTTCGGGCCCACGGGTGGAGGCACGGCCTATCAAAGGCACCCGGCCGCGGGGCAGTACCGCACAAGAAGATCAGGCCATGCGACAGGCGCTCGCCCGGAGCACAAAGGATGACGCGGAGCTTTCCATGATCGTGGACCTGCTGCGCAACGATATCGGCAAGGCGTGTGTGCCCGGAACGGTGCGGGTGGTCGAACACAAGCGCTTGGAAGCCTATGAAAATGTCTACCACCTGGTCTCAGTGGTGGCAGGCGAGCTGGAGAGCGGCAAAGACGCCGTGGACCTGATCAAGGCCACCTTCCCCGGAGGCTCGATCACCGGTTGTCCCAAGGTGCGGGCCATGGAGATCATCGACGAGCTGGAAAGCTGCCGTCGCCATGTCTATTGCGGCAGCATCGGGTATTTGAGTTTTCATGATACCCTGGATCTTTCCATCGCCATTCGCACCGCCACCGTGGTCAATGACACCCTCATTTTTTCGGTGGGGGGCGGTATTGTTTTTGATTCCGATCCCCAAGCCGAATATGAAGAGACCCTTCACAAAGGCAAAACTTTGATGGCGGCCAGCCGGGGAAGCAAAGTTAAAAACGCCGATCCCATGGCGTGGTTCAACGGCCGTCTGCAGCCCGCCCGTTCGGCGATGCTGCCGGTCTACGATGAGGGGGTCCAATATGGATTCGGTTTTTTTGAAACCCTTCGGGTCGACGACGGCCATGCGCCGTTACTCCCCGATCATGTGGTGCGTTTTGAAAACACCTGGCGCGCGTTGATGCCCGACGACCCGCCGGATCTGTCCTGGCGTGATATTATCACCCAGGTGGTCGAGGCGAACAGCCTGCAGACAGGATGTGCCGCCGTTAAACTGATGGCCACGCGGGGCAGCCGCACCGCTGCACCGTGGGATCACGGTTTACTGGTCACCGCACGGCCGTATACTCACCGTTTGAAAACCCTTAACAGTAAAGGACTTTTCCTGGGCAGTTATCCCCATGCCCGTCAAAGCCCTCTGGCGGCACACAAGACCTTAAACTATCTTTACTACCTGAAAGCCGGCCGGTGGGCCCAAGCCAACGGATTTCATGAAGCCCTGATATTCAATCCCGACGGTTCGGTATCTGAAACCAATACAGCCAACCTGCTGCTCGTTAACGGTAGAACAGTGGTGCGTCCCCAATCCCCTGCCGTGCTGCCCGGTGTGATGGCCCAGGCGGTTTGCCGCCAGCTGCAACAATGGGATTATGTCATCGAACAGCGACCGGTCCAAATCGAAGGGCTTTTTGCGGCCGAACAGGTGCTGGCCACCAACGCCTTGATGGGGGCCGTGCCGGTGATGCAGATCGACCACCAAACCCGAAGGTCCGACACTGCATTAACTGAAGCCCTCAACGATGCACTGATACCGGCCTGGCGCGCATAATGGGCCCATGATAAAGGCGAGCAGATGGTGCGCTATTATGGCTAATATTCAAATAAGTCGCGCGGCATGCATAAAAAGGCCGGCACTGATGATCAGGTACCGGCCTTGGTTGAGTCAAATTTGTCCTGTACGGCCTTTCGCAGAAATTGGGTGCGTTGAATCAAAAATATTTATCAAATCGATCCGCTGCTATGTTCCAAGTGCCAGGGGTCGATGAAGGTGATCTCATTTATTGAGGATCATGCGCTTATCAAGAAAATATTGATCCATCTTGGATTGTGGAAGACTCGCAACCATGACCCGCCGCAATCCAATGATACGCATATCCCCACCATTGAAACCGAACTGACCTACTATTATACATACTCTCAACTACCGCCTATCGATGATTGGACCCGGTAAAAAGGCTGTTAATGGCCCAGAGCTGATTGCCGGACCATACAGCAAGTCCGTGCTCAAAATTGGCCAATTTGAGGCCCATCACAAGGCCAGACCGGTCTGTTCCAATGCCAAGCTACAATACGTCTAATCATGTTGCCTGCCGAATTTTAGGTCATACAAGATGCTGTATTGACACATGGTTTGACTCACAAGCATCGTTTTGGCATACTCACTAACGTAAAAAGCAAATTCCTATCTTTCAGCGCTTGCTGCATTGGGGGCAGGTCAAAATCATGATTTGCTCTCCTTCACTACTCCATTTCAGCTTCTTTATCGGCAGATCCCGGTTCAGGATAAACTATTCTCACCTTTTGGCAAATCGAATTATAGAAGCTGTCGCAAAAAAACAGATGTTGGTCCAAGATGCAGACGGGGACGGGTTTCGAACCGCAGGCATACTGCAGTATGTCGAGGATGTAAATCCGGCCCCAACACCTATATTGGGTCAAATAACTTTTTTGAGATGGTTTCTAATGACATGGCGGGCCATTTGCGATAAACACGAGACCTTGGGTGACAACACCGGGTTGGGCGCACAACGCAAGCCGCCGCCGATGCATGGCGAGCCGTCTAAGCGCCATGCGCCACCACCAATGGAAATTGGCATATGTCGAAGCTGGACACCAATGCTCTGAATCCCAGACCCAGAGCGGTTCTTGGCCTTACCCTGGGTGCCGTGATGATCAGTTTTTCCGGTGTGTGGGTCAAGCTCAGCCATGTCACACCCACCGCCTCGGCCTTTTACCGTGTTCTCATCGGCGGAATATTTCTTCTGCTGGGTGCGCTTTGGCGCCGGGAAATCCATGCCTTGACGAGGCGGCAGGCTGCCCTGATGATGATTTGTGGTGCCTTCTTCTCTCTGGACCTGGTGGCCTACCACTACAGCGTTCACTATGTCGGCCCCGGCCTGGGGACCATACTGCCGAATTTCCAGGTCTTCATCATGGCTGTGGTGGGGGTCCTGGTTTATAAGGAAACGCTGCGGTACACCTATCTCTGGTCCATCCCGCTGGCCATCGGGGGGCTTTTTCTGGTAGTGGGCATCCAGTGGGGACTGCTGGGCGAGCAGTACAAACTGGGACTCTATCTTGGGCTGGCAGCGTCGATCTGTTACGCAGCCTTTTTATTGTCGCTGCGCAAGCTTCAGGCCGACAAACAACAGGTCTCTTTTTTCTATGTGTTGATGATCGTTTCGCTGGCCTCGGCCGCCTATATTGCCATGGAGATGTACCGCACCGGAGACCAATTTGGGGTTCCTGACTTGCAGACGATGCTCTCGTTGTCGGCGCTGGGCATTTTCAGCCAGGGGGCCGGCTGGATTCTCATCTCCAATGCATTGCCGCGCATGCGCATCTCTTTATCCGGGCTGATTCTGCTTTTGCAGCCGGCGCTTGCGTTTGTCTGGGATGTGCTCTTTTTCGGCCGACCGACCAGCGGAATGAACTGGGTGGGCGTGATGGTCGTATTGGGGGCCATTTACATGGGCACCCTGGGCGGCAAAAACCACAAATCTCGATCTTAGTTGCATGCGAACCCTGGAAGGGTTGCATTCCATCAGGAGTTTACTTTAGAATTCCGCTAAGACACGGAAATGCCGTCGGAGCGGCGGGCAGCAGCTTGGGCGCAATCCGCTGGACCTGCATGATGGGGTCGGGCAACCAATATTTCAAATTGACGAACAGAGGAGGAAGGGCGTCCCTTAGGGCTCGTCTATAATAGGCGACCATATGGCATTTTAAAGGTTGCACCTAAGTAATCTTACTGACACTCAAAAATAAGCTCGCCTTTTTCCAACAGGGAATTTGGGTAGTAATCCACCAAGCTGATGCGGGCTGATTTTGGCGGGTTGGCGCTGTCCAGGCTGGTATTGCTCATGGCGTGCATGAATTGGTTGGTGCGGCGATCTTTGATGGCCACCTGGTAGTTTATGATCTGCGACGGTTTGTTGAGTTTTAGTCCGTGGGCCATGACCCAGAATTCATAGGGTTCGATGGTGGCGATTTTTACCGCACCACTGGGTTGGTGCTTCATGCCACTGATGGCCGCTTTCTTCGTGAGGTTGGTGTCTTTTAATTCACTAAAGTCACTTGCCATAATGGTGCATTTAAGCACAAGGGCATTGTGTTGAGGCGGCGTGCCATTTTCAGAGCGGACAGCCTTTGGATTGATAGCACATCCGGTAATTGATACCATCAAGAGCAGGCCTAAAATCAATTGCCGACACATTGTTCACGCTCCCTTACATAAAATTTATAAGTTGAAATTGTAAATACTTCACTCTTGGCATGACAATAATGATACCCCGATGATAACAACCTGGATTCAATGGATCGAGAAAAAATTACCGCGCCAATAGTGGCCAAGGCCAGCACGCTCACCAAACCGTAGTTGAGGGTTTTTTTAAGGGATTGTTTAAACGGCACCCATGTTTCAACCAGAGCGATGCTGTGAATAACGGGCACCAGAAGCAGTAGAAAGTAAAATCCAAGGAGCGACTGGTATTCGATGGTCGCGGCTTGGGATTGGATCTGGGCTAAGACAAAATCCCGCTGGGAGATGGCATAATAAACTGCTCCGATGGCGGCCAGGTCAAACAGGGCCAGAATGGCATGGGCGAGAGGTTTGCGCATGATTTAATAAAAAATTCCTTCGCCAACCGGCATCCCTTTTAATATTTGCTGCTTTAACGTTTTTTCAGCCTCCCACCATTGACTTCCAAACTCGCCGACGGTGCTGTCGTACAACTCATTAAGCTCATCAACTAGTGCCTTGGTAAGGCCATATTTTCTATCCAATGCGTCCAGCGCAAGAGTTGCCCCTGCTCCCACCACAATGGCAACAACGATGGGGCCAACCGCCACAGTGGTTACGGAGGCGGCGGCTGTGCCTGCCAGGGAGGAGAGGATAGTTGATACGCCGATTTTGGCTATGTCCGTTGCGGTTTTACCGATTAGTTCGGTCATGGTCTGCTTGTCATCCAATAAGCAGTTAACAATGTTTAAAGGCACTACTAAAAAGATGGTGAGCCGTGTGCCTTTAAGTATGGCATTGTTGACTCCGATCTTTCCGATGGCCATGTCCACAACTGTAGGATGGGTAGCCAGATAACGCGTGCCAGCAAATATGGATCGTTGACCGGCATAGCCTTTAAAAATAACGTAGTATTTGTTGTTGTAAGGTTTGACGATAGCATGGCCCTTTAATCCCAAATCTTTGATTAGCTGGGCTGCCGTACCTGCATCCAGGGCATGTGAGACAAAATCTGCCGTAGTCCTGGAAGATTTACCCATAGCTTGGGCAAATTCACGGCCGGTTTTGCCTTCCCAGATTTTAATCAAATCATTGGTGGACATAACATCTAGTACATGCCCGTTGCGATTGACCAATTTCTTTACGTTTGCGTGCTTATGCATCCATCTCTCCTTTCCGTTCAACCCGGTAAGTAGTCGTTTTGTCAAAGGTGATACGCTATCAGAAGCCTGTTGAAAGCGCTTCTATTTGGAGATGGTGAAAGATAGGAAACTGCTTTTGCGATGCTGCAATATGCCAGTCCGATGCTTGTGTGTCAATATGTATGTGAATAAAAGATATTCGACCCAGCATTTTCAGTTAGTGGAGGAGCATGCCACGAAAAGCTCGAATAGATGCGCCCGGGGCTGTGCATCACATCATGGCCCGCGGGATTGAGCGGCGGAAAATATTTTTTGACGATGTGGACCGTGATCGTTTTCTTGACCGTTTGGCCGGGTTGGTGCGCGAAACCCAAACGCCATGCTACTCATGGGCTTTAATCCCCAACCATTTTCACTTGCTGCTCAAAACGGGACGTGTTCCGGTGGCCACGCTTATGCGTCGATTGCTTACCGGTTATGCCATCGGGTTCAATCGCCGTCATCGCCGAAGCGGGCACGTGTTTCAAAATCGCTATAAATCCGTCCTGTGTGAAAAAGATCCCTATCTTACCGAATTGGTTCGCTACATTCATCTCAACCCTTTAAGGGCAGGGCTTTTAAAAGATTTACAAGCATTGGACAAAAATCGCTATAGCGCTCATAGTTGTCTGATGGGTAGACAAATAAATGACTGGCAAGCGATGGACAAGGTGCTATCGCTTTTTAGTGATCGTCTTTCTCTGGCGCGACGCCGGTACCGGGTATTTATCAAACAAGGTGTTGATCAGGGCCGGCGCACCGATCTTGTGGGCGGTGGATTGATCCGCAGCACAGGCGGATGGCAGATGGTGCGCTCCATGCGTAAGGCCGGGTTGTTTATGAAAAGCGATGAGCGCATATTGGGCAGCAGCGACTTTATGAACGATGTGCTGGCCAAAGCGCAGGAGTCTTTAGATACCCAATATGCTTTGGTTGCCAAAGGGATTGATATTGCAGATATTATCAATGCGGTATCTAATTATTTTTCCATATCGCCTCATCATCTTGCAGGGGTTAGCAAGGTGCGCTCAATCGTTAGAGCACGTTATCTGGTATCGTATTGGGCCGTAACCGACTTGGGCATGTCTATGACAGAGATCGGTTCCCGACTTGGCTTATCCTTGTCAGCGGTTAGTGGTGCCGTAAAAAAAGGGCGGCAGATTGTCGAAAAAGAAGGACTAAAACTTACGGATCTATTAAATGTGCAAATGTGAAGGGCGTCCCCTATATAGTCTATATAGTCCCCTATATACGGCTATTGGGGAAATAAAATGAAAGTTGTCCGATTATGCTTTCGCTAATCGGTCGGGATGGAGCACGGAATGAAGGACGGCATATACCAGGTGATTCTTACGTCTTACGGCAGGACCGGCGAGGGCATGGCGGTGATTGCCGGGAACACGCTGAATGGTGGTGGTCAAGGCTATATCTACCAGGGACGATTGTCGGTCAAGGATTCCAGCCTGACCGGCAAGGTCGTTCTGCGAAAATGGGATGACCAGGCACCGCCCGCACTCGGTTTATTCAAGGAAGCCGATTTGACGGTGGCAGGAAAATACGACCGCGAAAGGAATTCCTTTCGCTTCGAAGGCCGTGCGCAAGGCCATCATATAGTTCGCATACAAGTCACTGGCCGCTTTGCGTCAGGGTTGATTTGAGATGCGGCTACCACCCGGTCGCGTCCCTGCCGTTTGGCATTGTTAAGCGCAGTGTCGGCGGATTTCAGGGCAGCCTCGATGGTGTTGCCCGACTCGGGAAAAGCGGAGACGCCCAGCGATATGGAAATTTGGTGGGCGATCCCCTGATAGTTGGTTCGCAGGGTTTTGCGCACCAGTCACTAGGGACATCCATAAATATATAAGTAGCTACATAACATACTAAAATATTAGGACGATAAAAGGTTTATAAAGGTATAAAAACCGAAAAATAAATGTATTGTAATGGAACATAATTATGAATTTATGGATGTCCCCAGTATTCCCATGAGAAGTAGTTCTCGCTCTCCGGTCATGATTTATTTCCAGGCGGTCCAATGATTTCAGACGGTGCCGGATCAAGATTTCGCCTCTTTTCCGAAGAAACGGAATGCTTGAAATTGGTAATGGCTTTGCCCATGCCATCGCCAATCTGCGGTAATTTTTCAGCACCGAAGAGAATGACCACAATCAGTAACACAATGATTAGCTCCATGGGACCCAATCCAAACATATGAACCTCCAGTTTTAAGAAGTGTGCAATTAAAAAAATGAATGTGCGAAGCGGACGGTTCGATTTTGGCATTTAGCAGATCAACGTGAATTGCCGCAGCGCAATCGGATCAATGGCCCAATTTTGCGGATGGAAGGTGAAAGTACCGAGTCGAAACGCGCCGGTCATCCTTCGAATAGACTAGAGAATCTTGCGACGGATCCGCGGTCGGGTACCTATTGGCCACCGGCCCTTGTCATACTATCCCCGAAATGCCTCTCATTTCAATTCAAAAATGTGGCGTTTCGTCACCTAAAAACGACACTTGGTCGCCAGTTGGAGCATTTAATTCCTTAAATGGGGGATAAGGAAGTCAAAGATTGATGCGCTTCATTTTGAATTCAGTGGGCAGAAGAGGAAGGCGATACACTCAACCGTTTTCAGGGAGGTCTTTATGTGGAAAAATCTCAAGTTCAGTTTAAAAACCACTGTTTTGGTCACAGTACTCATCGCTTTCACCATCTTGACAGCATTCGGATACCATAAGCTGACTGGCAACATTCGGGACATGGGAATCGATCACTCCAAGAAAATAATGCTCGATGGATATAAAAACGAACTCAAAGATATTGTGGACGTTATGTCCATCTCATTATCCGAATCGGTGGCCAATCTGAACAGCGAAAAAGAGGTGCATGACATCTTTACCCGTCTGGTTCGAAAAGCACGTTTTTTTCCTGACAAATCAGGATACTTTTTTATATACCGTGTTGGTGGAATTGTCTTCGTTCATGCGGCAAAACCCAGCCTTGAAGGCAAAAATCTTATTAATTTAAAAGATGCCGATGGCAAGTTCCTGATAAGAGAATTGAATCGGGTTTCCCAGTCCGGTGGCGGATATGTAGAGTATTGGTGGGATAAACCGGGCCAGGGCAATCAGCCGAAACTGTCATACTCCCGCATGATCCCGCGGACCCCTTACTGGATCGGAACCGGTGTCTACATTGACGATATCAAAGAAAAAGAAGCGGCCATCAATTCCACTATCCAGGATTTCTCATCGTCTTTTCTGCGAAACCTCTTTATCATTCTATCCATCGTTTTTATCGTCGTTATCGTACCCCTCATCATTGTGTTAATTCGAAGCATTGTAACCCCGTTGACTCGCCTGACCTTTGTGGCCGATGAATTCAGCCGCGGAAAACTAGAGTTGAACTTTCCTAGCCAGGATCGAAAAGATGAGGTGGGCAAACTGGCCAATGCGCTGGATCGTCTGGGGACGAGCACCAAGATGGCGATGCGCAAAATGGCCCAAATGCGCCAACAAGCCGATCTAAATAATTAATGCTGCAAGCCAACGTTGTGAATTGCAGATAGGAGGGCATACAATGCAGGACTCAGCAGCCAATGATTGGTCGAACCGATTATACCAAAAAACAAGCACCCGTGATCTTGGTGATATGGATCTGGGACTCAAAAATGTATATTGGGCGATCGATGGCGTTCGAACGGTTGGTGAAATTGCCAAGGAGGGCATGTACGATCTCAACCATTTGATCGAGCAATTCTGGAAACTTGCCCAATTGGGGCTAATTGCGTCCACAAAGGATATAAAGACAACCGAAAAGCCTGTTTTTCGTTTTTTGTCTCAATTTCTTTCAGACCAGCTCGGCCCGATGGGCGATGTCGTTTTGGATGATGCCGTCAAGGGGCTTGGCTACAATCGGGCCAGTTTCCCGTTGAGCCGGCTACCCAAACTAATTGATTTGCTCGCGCAGGAAGTCGGAGACCCAGCCAAGGCGAATCACTTCAGGCGGATGGTAGAGCAGAAATTAAAAACCGTTGGGTGATGCGATCGATACAGCCGGTCTTTTGCGGTTGTAAAAGTATCGGCGAGAGCATCTTAATAAAAAGGATTATTTCGAAACGGAGGAAAGGTATTTCATGTGCACCTCTATCGTTGCTATGGTGATATTGTAGAACATACCATTCAGTCAAAGAATGAGCGCAACCGCACATAGACGCTCGTTTGTTGCGTCAAAATTTGTAAATTTCGCATCTGGTCCAGGCTCTCAATCAGGAGTACCTCGAGCCGTCTCATCTCTACGATTATAGCCTGCTGCCAGATGCGAACAAACAAACATTTCACCCGTGTTTGGGCGAAAAATTAAAGTCGTTGTTACCCCAAAATGCACACAAAAAGGAGACCTGCATGATCCACCAAATCAACCGCATCCTGTGCGCCACCGATTTATCTCCCAACTCACAACTCGCTTTCACCTATGCGGCCGGAATTGCCGAAAAATATGCTGCCACGCTATATGTATTGCATGTGCTGGAAACCGTATCCTACAAACCCTATCTACATATTGAAGCGTACGCGGGCGAGAGTGAATGGAAATCCATTGAAGCAGAGAGAGAGGCGGCCGCCTTCAGCGCCATCGAAAAGAGGCTCCAAATCTTGTGTTCTGCGATGAGCAACAACATTAGCTCCTGTGAGATCGCGGATGAACACATCATGATCCGTAAAGGCATTCCTTTTGAGGAAATCATCTATACCGCTGAAGATAACGATATCCACCTCATCGTGATAGGCACCCATGGCTATGGAACGATTCAAGATGCGTTGATGGGCGGTACAGCGCGACGCCTCGTTCGCAGGAGTGTCAAGCCGGTCCTTATTGTACCAAACGCAATACTATAGGAAATCAGTGGGGAACTAAAGGCCCTGGCACAGGGGTAGGTTCCTGGGCCATCTGTCCGGCATTTGGATATTGCGGTGCATTATGCCGGCGTAGGCATTTTTCTATTTGGTGTCTGTTATCGGTTGTGGGCAATTCAAACGCTGGGGCGATTTTATTCTCACACTGTTCGCTTTGCATCCCAACATAAAATAGTGGCATCAGGTCCATATCGCATTACGAGGCATCCTGCCTATGCAGGCATGATCATCGCCAACGGCGGAATATCCGTATGTTTTTTCAATTGGGTGACCGTGAGTGTATTTCTATTCATTTTAATACCGGCTGTTGTTTTTCGGATTATAGTAGAAGAAAAAATGCTTTTTAATTTGGCCGGGTATTCCGCATATGCAGAAAATCGGAAGCGGTTGTTCCCAGCAATATGATAAGTATCCATCCGGAAATGTCTGGCGTTGTTACAACTCGGGTCATGCTTTTTTCGGCTGCGCCCCCAGGATGATGTCATCGTCGGTATTGTACTGTCCGTCCTGGCCGGGATGGCGAAGGGCACCGGGTTCCTCGCGGTAGCGATACGGGCCTTTGGTGAAGTAATCCTTTATATCCAAGGAGGCTCCGGTCTTTTTGTACAGGGCGATGGCCAGAAGGTCGCTGCGTATTTTGGTTTGCACGCCCCTGTTGCTGTATGCGGCAAAGTCCGGCATGGCAATCGTATTGAGGATCCAGCCGGCCATGTTGCGCAACTGTGGCTGCCGGCGGTATTGCTCGGTGTACCGGTTGACCGCCGTATAATCAGGCGGCGTTGATTTTTGGGCTTCGATGATCAGATCGAATAGCTTTTTGATGTCACCCAGGCTCGCGTTGGGCTTAAACCCGACATAATAGGCGAACCGCGACGCCATTGGGAATGCAGGGCGTTCGGGTATGCTATTTGCCGTCGGCATCTGCAGGGTCTCCAGAAAGGTATCGGGCTTGACCTGCTGCCGCATGGTGGTCTTTAAAAAGATATACTCTCCGATGAATGCCCGGGTCAGGCTGAATTCATCGGGATTCAACGGTGTATACACCCTCCGGAAGGTTTCGACGGTTTCCGGGTCGCACCGGCGGTGGTTTATGACTTCAAATACTTTATTGAGGCCCTTATCGGCCAAGGCCAGAAACATTATTTTATTGATCAGGATGGATGCGTGGGACAACCCTTTGCGGGTGAAACCGTAGAGGTGGGACACATCTTCCACGGCCGCCATTGCCTGCCCGTTCTCCACCTTGTATTCCAAATAGCGGTAGTAGATATCGGCCGTGTTTCTGAGCGCCTGGAAATTCAGAAAAGGCATATTCATATCCATTGCGGCATCTGGGGGAAGATCGCACAGGCTGTCGAACCGATTCAAGGCATCAACCGCCCGGCGATAAGTGACGATCCGGCGCCAGGCCGTCTCGATCCCGTCACTGTCTTCCAAATCCGCGTGGATCTGCTCCAACTCTTTTCGATTGTCCTGATTAAACAGGCCAAGGTACGGGTAGCTGCCGTTGGTCTTGGTCCGATGGTCGGCGGCAGTATAATCATTGGTCAAGGGCTTGCCGTCGACCAGCAGCCACACCAGTACGACCGACATGGGCACCAATACGGCAAAATTGTAGACCATAAACCGGCGGCTTTTTCTAAATGCCGGCTTGATTATGCCGATGATCAGGTACAGCCCGCAGGCCAGAACCAGGATCCAGAAGCAAATGGCCACCAAGGTAATGCCGCTGCCGGCATAGGCTAACAATCCGGTGTAGCCGACGGCCATGGAAAGGTGGAACAAACACAGTAGCAGTGCTGCGAACCACAATATCAGTCGCACGATAGTCCTCCTGTTTGCGGATGGACGCATGCCATCAATACGTGAAATGCGCGAAACGTCATTGACACGCAAAAAGATCGGTCGGTTTCCATTCTCATGGACCCGGCAATGCCTGTCAAGAAATCATTGGAAAGGCGACCAGGGCGTCGCACCCATGGAGCGGTGGAATCGACTCGCGGGACAATGGTATTCGGCCGCCTTTTATTTTTCGGGATTTGCTGTTATTGAATTAGGTGTGTGACCGCTTATCCATGGCATTTCACCGGGAGGCAGACGGCGATTTGAACTATTTTTTCGACACGTACGAGCTGCCTGTTTTAATTGTGGGCGGATTATTGTCCTTGTTTTTGTTGCTGGTCGCCTTCTGTTCCCTGGCCCGCTGGGCCGAGGTGCGCTTTCGGATGAGCGCTAAAGCGGGCGCCGGCATGATCACAGTGGCTGTTTTCAGCGCCGGGATCAGTCTGTTTGCGTTGATGTTCTACGTTCCGGACTATTTGAACGACGGCCGGATAAGAAATATTTATGTCGTCGACAAATACAACGACACCCGTCTGGTGGTCTGGTTTATCAGGCAGGATACGCCGGCCGGAATGACCGAAGTCTACTCACACCGTCTAAAAAGCTTCGACCTTCATACCGGCAAGCAATGCGGTCGCCTGACGCTTTCACGGCGTTATCCGTTTGACGACTATCACATCTACGGTCCGTTCAACGAATTCGCCTGGGGGTATACGGGCCAAAAGGGTATGACCTTCCTGGATGTCTTTGAACCTGAGATCGTTGCAGACCAGCAGGCTATTTTAGAACGAAATCCCGTTTTGGGGGACAAGGTCCGATTGTGGACCGGGAGGAATGCCACACGCTTTGATTCGGTGACGTTCGGTCTTTACGTCTATACGGCCGGTGGCGATATCTACAGGATCGATCCGGATCTCAAAGCCACGCCGATCGGCGCCATCGACAGGAACCTGCCGCATGTAAAGGAAACCTGCGCGGTATGCCGCCAGGAATCCCGATTCATTGATTTGAGCAAAGCCCGTTCGGGCTGGGTTTATGATGGCGCGTCCAAGGATAACCTGCGATTCGATGATCAAAGCGGGCAAACGCTGAACACCATTGACGTGCATGCGCTCTTCGGAGACGATACCTACCTGTATGCCGCCGTCCGCGTGGGGGATGAGGTTTGGCTGTTTGCGACGATGAAACGCTTTTTTCTGTCGGCGGTTCGAACTGATTCCGGAACGGGCGAAATCCTCGGGAAAATCGACTATTTTTAATTGGAGGCTGTTTGCCGTTGGGTTCGATAACCTATTTAATCAATATGCATGCGGGTGCCATTTTCTTCATTAGCGCAGGCTTGATTGCCGCGGTCCTTGTGGGTGCCCTGGTTCTGAATATCTGGTTGGAGAAGAGACTTAAGCTGACCGCCGGCGTATCCAAGGCGTTGTTGGTCGCAGTTTTCTTTGTTGGTTTGGCGGCGGTTCTGCTCGGTGTCTCGGTACTGCGGTCTACTTCAGATATGGGCGGCGTTCGGAGAATATTTGTCCTGCCGGTGGATAATGGTTGGCGGCTGGCGGTTTGGTGCACGCGAATATACGCCAAGCGGTTGGGGGCAGACTATGAGCAGTACATGCGAACCTTCGATTTGGCCACCGGCAAGATCCGGGGGTCGGTCAGACTGGCGCAAAAACATTTTGATGACGACTACCGGCTTTATTGGTCAGGCGGCAACAAGGCCTGGGGCTACAGGGAAGATGCCGGCATTATGCTTATCGACATGTCGATTCCGGAGATCATCGCGGACAACGAAGGGCTGCAGAAACATAATCCCGATTTAAGCGGCGGCTTTGTTTTCAAGGCGTATCGGGACACTGTCGATTCCCACCGGACGGGGTTGTATGTCGGAACTGTCGGCGGCCGGATATTTAAACTAGAAAATGATTTGTCCGCCAGGCAAGCGGTGCAAGTGCCCGCGGGTGCGGATTTGAAACGCGAATGGAAATTTGCCGTTGACTGGTATTTCTCCCAGCTGACCGGCAGCAAGGGCCGGCACGCGCATGCCAGAGGGGCGACGTGCGATGCCGCGAGAAGCGCCGTCCTGCTGGAACCGGAATATCTGCCCGAGCTGAATTTTGGGATCGCAAAGAAAAAGAAGACCTGGGTCGTGCACAAGAGTGCTTTGCTTGGAGATTATGATCAGCTGCTGTCTTACATGGGAGCCGATGGTGTGGCCTGCAACACCATCAATGCCAGTCGTCTTTTTTCACGGGACGACCTGAACATTCTGGCGACATACACCTTTGAAAAGCATATCCTGATATTCATCGGCGCCGGCAAGACCTTCCGTTCGAATATCCTGGGATTTGCCCTGTCCGCGCTGCAGACGGATCCCGAAACCGGCGCCCTGACCAATAGGATAGACTTTTTTTGAACGAATGCCCGACATCGCCGCTATCGAACCCCAGATGCCGATTGATTTTCCTTGAGCTGGAGGACGTTTGGGGACGTTGTTGACTTTTGCTACTTATATACCCCACTCCTCGTTATTATCCTTGACACGGCCGATGTTGAGGGACTTTGGGGGACGTTGTTGACAATTGGCACTTATTAAGATGCACGACAACAAATCATTCGAAAACCCACCGCTACCAGTAAAAAGCATAGCCCTGCCGAGAAGAGCGCGTTTAGATTCACCGGGGACGCTTCACCACGTCATCATTCGAGGTATTGAAAAGGGTCCAATCGCTGACAACGATGATGATCGCAAAGCATTTGTGGATCGAATGGGAGAGTTGTCCCAAGTGCTTCAAACGCCGGTTTACGCTTGGGCTTTGATGACCAACCATGCTCATATTTTGCTGCGTAGCGGAGCGGCAGGGCTGTCATCGTATA
>JBNKKB010000117.1:0-1946 GCA_050291605.1 Desulfobacteraceae bacterium
GGACAGCCCACCGGCCCACGTCCGATAACACGGATTGATGTAATCAGGGGCAAGGGCCACGCCAGGCCCGCCACCGTCGGTGCTTTGTTCGGGCGCTGGTGCTGCTCGGCTGCCGTGGTCGGCGGCGGCGTCTTTATTTTATGCCCTCCCGCCACCCTTTAAGGATCGGACCTGTTTTGATATCCGGGCCGCTGCCGCGGCCCGGATGTTCCTATCCAATCGGCAAAATTCCTTTTTTCTTTTAACGGCAAGGGGATTATCTGTGGCGGTTGTTCAATGCGCAGGCAGTAGGGGGATGTCTCTTTGGCAACGCCTTTGTTTGTGCGGCTTTTGCTTGCGGCGGTTAAAGGAAAAAGTTGATAGAAGCTGATGAACCGGCAACCCTGGGGACGGCGAAGCAGGATAGCAAAAGGCGTGCAAAACAAAGTGGCGGGGAGTTGGTTGGGGGGTGGGTATCGATCGATGCGCAGATGGGTGCGCACCTTCTCGTTGCGGGGGGCGGATAAATACGTGATGCAGTTGATCACCCACGGCGGAGGCCGGCGCAGGCCGTGCCCGTTCCACCCAAATGCACGGGATGTGACGGCCGGGTAAAGAGCCAACGCTGTCCGCAGCCGCTCTTTATAGCCCATGGTGGGCCGCAACGATGGGGAGAGGCTTTTTTGGGCTCGGGCAAAAAAGTCAAAAAATCTTGCGCATACAATAGGCCCAGCCATCCTTTGAAGGCGCAAGGTTTTTTGAGTTTTATCGAGGCAGGTCCATACAATAGATCCCTTCCTTTCTGCATCGATAAAACCCTTTCCCCCTCCTCGTCTTCTCCATACCCGCTTCAAAGCTCTATAACAAAACGGCGATTTAAAAAGAAGTCAATCTTCTTAAACCGCCGTCTGGCAAAGCTTTATGAGTTACTTATATGCTTATGGACGTCCCTAGTGGTCCGTCACAACCTGAGGCAGGAGCCCGGTGCGTTAGTAGCGCACGCCGGGATCTGAGCGGGGGGTGCGGGGCAACCCGCATTCCTACCGCGACCAACGCCCCTTTCATTATCTCTCCTCAACCGCCGTTTACTTCGATCAGGTTTAATGGCCGTTAATCACAAATCAAGGCTCGAACCCGGTCGCATTGTGACTCATTTAGTCGATTAAGTGAAGAACCTAATAGCTATCTATTGAATATTGTTTCACTTCCGTTCTAAACATTAATTTCCCACAATACTGACAAACTTGAGACTGACCATCTACGATAAATTCTTTATTTCCACACTTTTCACTACATACTGCATAGGCGATATGTAATATATTTGGAAAATCAATCGATTTAACATCAGGATATTCGTCAATATCATATGCTTCAAATTTCGGTTTTTTTGAGCTCAAAATTTACCCCTTTATGCTCCTGCAGTGCCGCCAGTTAATATTGTAAGAATAATTAATAGTATTAATGTCCCTGTAGTAACCTGGCCGGAAGAAGGGCATTGTGTGGATGGTGGAGATGAATTACCAAAGCCATTTCCTGGCTGAGTAATGATTATCGGTAATAGATTACCCTGTTCATCCCACCTGTTATCACTATTTTCATCATCCCAATGACCACCCTGAGGGCCGTTACCTCGATCAACTCCTGCTCCATGAGATCTATCATCCCAAGTAACTCTCCGCCCTCTTCCATCCCAATAACCCTCTGGATTCCATTTTGGCTTTTTCCCGACCACATTTCTAGGCGGTCTTGGCCATCTTGTTGGCGGCGTCTTGCCTGGTTTTCGCTCAAGCCCATACGGATCAAAATAATTCACCGGATTATTTTGCACATTAATCCGGTCGTGACCTCCCGCCTTCAAGCGCACATCGGCCTTAATATCGGCAACTTGGCCCGGATCTGGCCGCTATGTAAAAGAGCCTGATTTCAAGCAAAAAATGAAAAATCGTAACCGTAAAGTGGACCTTATA
>JBNKKB010000118.1:0-4139 GCA_050291605.1 Desulfobacteraceae bacterium
TCTTGCACGGCAGATTCGCTTTTCATAATTTCCTTGATCAAGTGAACACGGTCTTTGCCCAGGACACGATACAAGTGGGTGACATTGCGTATCAGACTATAGAGGTCTTCCATTTCGCCCACATTGATGGGCGGATTAGCAGCCAGTTTTCGGGCGATCTCATCAAATAGAGTTTCAGCCCGCATGTTGATATCCGGCCAGATCAGGTAGGCTTTGCTGTCCAGGTATTGAAAAAAAGCGACAACCTGACCGGTGATACGATTACAATCCACTGCCTCCGGCACGCTGCTGTCCATGGGTTTGGCATCTCCAAAGACATTGGCAAGTTCGGATTGGGAGGGTCGGCTTTGATGGGCGCTGCCCGCTTCTGAAGCCATTTTTTGGATCTCGGCTTCCAACTGGGCGATCTTTTCCAGGTGAATGGCTTTTTCTTTTTCAAGTGCTTGTTCCACCACACCGGTATGCCATTGGCCGAACCAGTGGTAACCCAACAGACCCAAACCCACCACGGCAAACGCAACCACAAGTGCTTTCACTGTTTTTTCCATCGTCGTAATCCCTGATCCTGTGCGTTAAGTGGCGGGTGTGGCTCAGACTCACTTTTGTGCCACCACCATATTCCAGCCCCAACGTGTTTGCAAGTGCTACATGGCAAGCCCGCATTAAAAACATACGGGCCCAAATACCAAAATGAGGGCCTGTATTTCCGAACTAAAATTGTGTCTGGGCTCAAGGAGAAAAGTTTAAAGATATTGCCCAACCCGCCGATACTTTTTTCAAAGCGCCCTTACGCGATGGACCGTTACCGAATTGATGATCAACAGGATAAAAATATTGGCCTTTGCGATGTCCATATGTCTGACTTGTGTTCCGGCAAATGCGCGGGACTATCTGACCCAAGATGCCTTTGTCTATATTCAGGAGAAGAGCGCGGCCCATGATCTGGTTTTTATGGGTACGACCCATAAGCAACCCGCTATATTGGATTTCATTGCCGATCTCTTGCCCAAACTTCACACCATGGGGGTGACCCACCTCGCCCTTGAGGTGGCCAGCGATCAGCAGGCGCTTATCGATCATTATTTGGATCGTGGTTTGGGGTTGGCGGATATCCACCTGCACCGGGCTATCGATTGTCCCCGGTACAGGCATTTGTTTACGATTCTCAAGGGGCTGACAGCCGCCCAGCGCCCCAAAGTAGTGGCTGTCGATCTGCCCCCCCGTCTCTATGACGGTCCCATCGATCGCGATGCCCATATGGCCGAACAACTTGAAAAAACACTGCAATCCGGTTCAAAGGTAAAAGTGCTGGCAATTTTAGGCAGTTTTCACGTGATGCGTCAACTGCAGTGGCAAGCGCGTGTCCCCAACGGCCATCACACCATTCGAACCCTATTGAAAAAACGGCATCCCAGGCTAAGCATGTTCTCCATTGCCCACATTTTAAGCCAAAGTGGTGCAAGTTGTGATTTTAGCCGCAGACTGGCGCCCGTTGACCACAGCGTGGCTATGGATATCGACCAGTCCTTCGATGGGTGGCGCCTGGGGTTGATCGATGTTCTGGCGATCAAGCCGGCCCCGGCAAGACAGCTTTTAGACGGTGTTATCGTGCATTAAGTGTTCCTATCGATATTCAAATCCAAATACCAAAGCCAAAATATCAAATGAAGGTGGGTTGCCAATCAATATTTCAAATCGGTCCCCATCCGCCATTTGACATTGTAATTTCGCTGATTCTTCTATATCTCTCAAATCAATGAGTTGACGGTTATCCGCCTTTAATTGGTAGATAAGCCTTTCGAGCATTGAAAGTACATGCAAAACGATTATAATGGGTTCACCAAATATCAATCATCCGGGAGGCCCTTATGAAAGCAACATCGATCAGGTCCATCGCTGCCCTCATCGCACTGCTTTTGGGTGTGACGGCCTGCAGCACGGTAAATCCCTATACTGAGGAAAAACAGACCAGTAAAGCGGCCATTGGTGCGGGTATTGGCGCCGCCAGCGGTGCTTTTATCGGTTTAATGACATCCAACAGTAAAAATCGCCGTCGCAATGTATTGCTTGGCGCCGGTTTAGGGGCCATCGCAGGTGGGAGTGTCGGCTACTACATGGATGTTCAGGAAGCAAAGCTGCGGCAACGGTTGCGCGGCTCAGGCGTCAAAGTGACACGCGTCGGCAATCAGATCATGCTGGATATGCCCGGTCATGTGACCTTTTCCACCGCATCGTCCAACATCAATGCCGATTTTTATGACGTGCTCAACTCTGTGGCGCTCGTCCTTAAGGAGTATGGGAAGACAACGGTGGATGTCATCGGCCATACCGACAGCGTGGGCTCTGAAAATTATAATCAGCGCCTTTCGGAGCAGCGCGCTCGCAGTGTTGCCGAGTATCTTTCCGGGCAAGGTATCATGCCGGCCCGTTTGCTGGTTGCCGGCATGGGGGAGAGCCAGCCTGTCGCCAGCAACAGCACGCCGGAGGGCCGATCCCAAAATCGGCGGGTGACCCTTCAGATTGTGCCCCTAACCACGTGATGGATGGGGCGACTCGTAGGCAAATCGCCTAAATTCCTTGAGCGACGAGATCCCCCACTTCACGGGTGCCGTAGCCCATCTTGCCGGCCGACAGGCTCTTGAGTTTTGTGCCGGTGACAGCTTTAACGGCCTCTTCAACCGCCTTGGCGGCTTCGATCTCTCCCAGGGTTTCCAGCATCATGGCGCCGGCGCAAATAGCTGCCAACGGATTGATGATGTTCTTGCCGGTATATTTGGGGGCTGAACCGCCAATAGGCTCGAACATGCTGACCCCCTCCGGATTGATGTTGCCGCCGGCAGCAATGCCCATGCCGCCCTGGGTTTCGGCACCCAGGTCGGTGATAATGTCACCGAACATGTTAGAGGTCACCAGCACATCGAACCACTCAGGACTTTTGACCATCCACATGCATGTGGCATCCACATGGTAGTATTCGCGCTGAACGTCAGGGTACTCTTTTTCGCCGATCTCATGAAACGCACGTTCCCATAGATCAAAAACATAGGTCAGTACATTGGTCTTTCCCACCAGGCCCAATGTATTGGCATCACCTTTGCCGCGGGCTTTTTTGCCGAATTTACGTGCATATTCGAATGCATAGCGCAAGCAGCGTTCGACTTGATATCGATTGTAAACCATGCTTTGAACGGCCACTTCCTGGGGGGTGCCCTTCATGGAAATGCCGCCGGTGCCGGTATAGATACCACCTGAATTTTCACGGATGACGGCATAATCGATCTGTTCGGGACCCTTGTCCCTGAGGGGGGTCTCCACACCCGGATAGAGACGCACGGGTCGCAAATTGATATATTGGTCCAACTCGAAGCGCAGCCGCAACAGAATGCCCTTTTCCAGAATGCCGGGTTTGACGTCGGGATGCCCAATGGCGCCTAAAAAGATCGAGTCAAATTGCTTCAGCTCATCGGCCGCTGAGTCCGGCAACACCTCGCCGGTACGCAGGTAGCGGTCACCCCCGAAATCAAAGTCGGTCATTTCCAACTTGAAGCCGAATTTCGCCGCTGCTACGGTTAAGGCTTTGCGCCCTTCATCTACCACTTCCGGTCCGGTGCCGTCCCCGGGAATTACGGCTATTTTATACGTCTTGCCCATGTCCTTCTCCTAAACGTGCCGGTGCCCTGCCAGGCGGGCTCCAACGATGATTTTTGCCGAGGGTACGATCCCCGGTCGCGCTAGTTCAAAATGGGTCTTATATGAAATCCGGCGAAAAGGGTCAAGCCTGGATTGGACAAAAACAAGCGGGCCCATCTCTCCAACAATGGTATATCGACGGCAGTGAGTTTATACCGTGCACATCGCGTTTATGCGCAACCAGTTTAAAGATTAAGGTGTAAAGTCAATGTCATTAACTTAAGGGGCCGGTGTTAAGCGCTCCTTGTGGGAGCGGCGTCCCGCCGCGACTTTTCAAGCATGTAGCTGGTTATGTCGCGGCGGGACGCCGCTCCCACACAACTCAAATAAACCTTAAGTTAATGACATTAACTTTTAAATGGAGCAAAGCGGAATGTATATAAAGGGGACAGCCCTAAAGGCGGAAATGATACCTTGATATCCTTGCTTTTTTATCTATACGGCATTGC
>JBNKKB010000119.1:0-128004 GCA_050291605.1 Desulfobacteraceae bacterium
AAATGTGGACTGGGCCATAACGATCTTGGCCTGCGCCAGAGCCGTGCGATGGGTAACTGCTTTTTCGGTTACATCCACCATACGCACATTTCCTTCTTCATCGATGTGGGTCAGATCAGCCATAGTGTTTTTTCCTTACAAAAGGGTTATCGCGCTGTCTCTTATCATTATGCCCTTGCCGGTACCTATTCCGGCAAAGCTGAAGTTAGGGTTACGCGCCTTGTCTTTTCAGGTGTGCCTCGGCCTGGGCCAACTCAGCGGGGGAGTTGATATTAAAAAAAGAAACCAGGTCCGGGTCATAAAACCGCAACCGTTCTTCTTCAACGGTTTTCACATTCACTTGGGTCAACAGGCGCTGGATTTGATATTGTTGTTGCTTTAAATTGTTCTCAATAAATTTCAGGCACCGTTTGGAATAGATGGCCATCAGTGGCTCCAGGCCCAATTTGGTTTTCGGTATGATCAGATCCCAGCGCGGCGCCGTCATCTGCAGCAAGCCGGTCACCAACGCCGGTTGTAAAAAAGGCATATCACATGCCACCACCAGAGCATGGGTGTTGTTGACGCTAAACAACCCCGCATGGATGCCGGTCAATGAGCTGCGGCAATCATAGTGGTCGCTGACGATCAGCAGATCCCACTCCAAATATATTTCGGGCTGGGTGGTGACTAAAATAATCTCGTCGAACAGAGGTTCACAAACCGTCAGCAGTCTGTCAAGGACGCGTTGGCCGCCTACCTCGACCAGCGCTTTGTTGGTGGCGTTAAAGCGCTTGGATAGTCCTCCCGCCAGTATAATGCAACTATAGGATTCCATCGTCACGTATAAACTTTATAAGGGTTAACCCCGGCACAACAGACACCCGCATAAAATACAAACATCCATAAGACCCGTCAATCAACAACAGAGGATAGGCAAAGCCCAACTTAAAATCAAGGCAACACTTGGAGCGGGCAGGTGTGAACTAAAAAATCAACTTGCACCACAGGTAAGCGGGCTGATATCTAGAAGTGATCTTTTAGGGTGAATTTGACCACCAACCCATTGGTGACAGGGAAATATGAAAAAGTATCGCTGCTTAATGCATGGAAGTAACTTATTGATCACTATCAACGGCAAAAAACAGAAGTACACTTTTGAACAGAATCTTGTAGTTGATGCCAATAATCCGAAGCAGGCCGAACAATTGGCAGTAGCGCGGCTGACCCTGGACAAGGACCTAAAAAAAATTACGCTGAATAAAAAAAAGAGTCCACCGGTAATTCAACTGCATACCATCTGGGAGTTGGGTGCACTGGAGGATGTCAATAAAATTGAGGATAGTCGCATTTTTTACCCGGCCAAAAGATGGTGGTGTTTTTGGAAAAAATTAACGCCCGTGGAAATTCCAACCTGATGCATTGCTTGATAGATACTTACCCAGGAGCCCCGGTAATATGGATATGAAAACCCGCACTTGTGAATTGCTCAACGCCATACGATCGAAAGCACCTTTAATTCATAACATTACCAATTATGTGGTGATGAACAGTTCAGCCAACATTCTACTGGCAATCGGCGCCTCACCCGTAATGGCCCATTGCCGGGACGAAGTGGCAGAGATGGCGTCCATGGCCGGAGCGTTGGTTTTAAATATCGGCACGCTGGAACAGGATTGGATCCAGGCCATGATCATTGCAGCCAAAGCGGCCAATACGAGGGGCATTCCCGTGGTGCTGGATCCTGTGGGGGCCGGCGCCACCACCCTGAGAACGCAAGCGGTTCAACGGATCATGACCGAATGTCAAATTGCCGTGCTCAGGGGAAATGCGTCGGAGATCTTTTCGCTGGCATCGTCGGATGTCAAAACAAAAGGCGTAGACGCAACCATGGGCGTAACCCAGGAAGTTGTGGCTGCGGCCAAAGCCATCGCCCTGGAAAAAGAGAGCATTATCGCCATTTCCGGTGAAGTGGATTGCATCACCGACGGCCGCCGTGTGTTTCACGTCGCCAACGGCCACCCCCTGATGGCCCGCGTCACCGGTACGGGCTGCGGATTAACCGCTGTCACCGGCGCCTTCTGTGCCGCGGCCGGCGATGATCTGCTAAGCGCAACAGCGGCGGCTTTCGGCTTTTATGGTCTATGCGGTGATTTGGCCATTGAAGTCAGTGACAAACCGGCCAGCTTCTTTGTGGCATTTATGGACGCACTCTATGCCGCAGGCCCCCAGGAGATCAATACGCTTTTAAAAACTACTGAAGCATAAATAGGTCAAAACCTTGGCATATAACCCTATTTGATTACAGCACACGCAACTGAGTTATATAACCACGCAACATCCAACCCATGGGCGGTGAGTTATGGACAAAAAAGAACAACAAGTGCTTGAAAGCGTGGAGATCGATCGCACACTTAAACGGATGGCGCTGGAAATTCTGGAGGTACATAAGAACACCGAGGCGCTGGCCTTGATCGGTATTCATACGCGGGGGGTTTATTTGGCCCAGCGGCTTCAACAGCATATTAAAAGCGCCTACAGTGAGGACCTTCTCATCGGGGAGATCGATATCACTTTGTATCGAGATGATTGGACTCAGAAAAGTGAGCAAGCCGTGGTCCAAACCACCGACATTGGATTTTCCGTCGACGACAAGAAGATCATTTTAGTGGATGACGTACTGTATACCGGCCGAACCATACGCGCCGCCATGGATGCGTTGGTGGATTTTGGCCGGCCGGCTCGCATCGAACTGGCCGTACTCATCGATCGCGGCCATCGGGAGCTGCCTATTCAAAGCAACTATACCGGTCAGTGCGTGACCACTGAGCGCACTGAAAAAATCAATGTCATGCTCACCGAGTGTGATGCACAAGACCGGGTTATCCTCGTCAAGTAGATCAGCTGTGAATGGCGATTTGACGTAAACGCCCTTAAGAACCTTTCAACGAGCTAAAAATATGGGACATCATGAACACCGTGCAAAGGCCCCTGAATCGATCTCCGTTGCCGTATTGAGCGTTTCAAGCAGCCGCACCTTGGCTGAGGATGAAAGCGGGCACTGGATAGCCGATCAGGCTGAGAAAAACAGCTACACGGTTGCGGCGCACCAGGTAGTGGACGATGATATCAGCGCCATCCGCCAGGCGCTGCAAAAAATACTGGCGGATGCGTCGCCCGGTGCGGTGATTGTCACCGGTGGCACCGGTATCACGCGCAAGGATGTCACCATTGAAGCCTTGCGTCCCCTGTTTGCCAAGGAGCTTACGGCATTCGGCCCCATTTTTGCCCAGCTAAGCTATGTCGAGATCAACTCAGCCGCCATCATGTCGCGCGCATCGGCCGGCCTTATCGGAAGCACCCTTGTGTTTTGCATTCCCGGCAGTAAAAAGGCTTGTCAACTGGCGTGCAATCGCCTGATTTTTCCGGAATTGGGCCATCTGCTGCATCATGCAGGCGAGGGGTAATCCCCAAAAAACCCCTGCACTTTTTTATTAGATCAGGGGGCGGACCCAAAGTCCGCCCCCTGTTTGATGGGTGTGTATTGGCAGGGTGTTACGCTTTATGCTGTTTTATCACAGTTGACCGCAAAACCATCCGCAGGCCGCACATCAATCCTGCAAGGCCAAGAGCGAACAGCACGCTACCGCCACCGGCCTCGGAGGTCGAAGCCGAGATAAAGCAGCCGCCGCTGGAGCCTCCGGAGGATGATCCGGAATCTTCACTGTCTCCGCCGGAATCACCGCTGCTGCCTTCGACCACTGCTGCAACAAAGGGCGACAGGCTGGTGACATCCACCGAAATGGTATGATTTTCGGTATCAACCGTGCGATTGGTGGTTTCGGTAACCCATTCGCTGTTGACCAGATGTTTGACTTGCAGGTTCTCAATCTCAGCTTCCGTCAAGGTGTCATCATACTGGATTTGAACCGTAACAATACCGATCTGGGTTACCGAGGCGCTATCACTCGTAGCCGCGAGGTTGAACTCATACTGATTGCCGGCAGCCGTTGAATCCGCCGGCAGGGCGACTGTGGCAGAGGGGGCAAAAGTGCCGACACTTTGCGCCGCCATCATCAGCGACTCTCCTGCCATGGCGCCCGGTTCCTCATCACTCTTTTCAATGGACACGATGGCAGCCCCGTCATCACTTGTATCCAGCGAACCTGCCGGCACATAGATCTGGGAGGCATCTCCGTTGCCCAGTTTAACCGAACCGGGAACGTATACACTGACTGAATCCTCGTTCTTGGCCAATGTGTTCACATTAAAGCTGATGTTTTCGAGAAAGGTCGTGTCATCATCTCCGTAGTGAACGGCAAGGCTCAGAACGACATTGGTGTCGCCGCTGCCCTTGGTGTAACTGGCGCTGATGGAGCGTTTGTCACCGCTCAGAACAATGTTGGAAAGCGAGCCGTTTCCGGTTGCCACATAGAGCTCACCGGCAGTCGATTCAGCGGTGGGTGCCGTACTGACCGCCTCAATGTCTTCGTCGTTGAGGTAGGTTGTGCTGAAGATACCGATGTTGACCACACTGCTGTCGCTCGGGTTCTGCACCGCTTGGGCCATCAGAACCGGAACGCTGTTGCGGGTGATGGTGGCCAAATTGTCCGTGATATCGCCGGTCACGGTGAAGGGTTCACCCACGGTAAAGATGTCGGGCGGGCCTTCACCACCGGTTTCGCGATAAAAAACCAACTGATAGGTGCCGCCTGAGGCCAGGCCGGGCACTTCATAGGCTGAGTAAGTGCCGTCGGCGTCCTGGGTCAGGTTGCCGAAGGTCAGGCTCTGATCGCCGGTGTTCATGCAGATCGCACCGTTAATGTCGGCTGTGGTGGGATAGCCGCCGCTGGACAGAACCAGGTTGCCGGATACCGTGTATCCGGTACTCTCCCAGGTCACATCCAGGGTGTTGCTGCCGGCCGCGACCGCCACATTGTCTTCGATCTGGGTGGGCAGGCCGTAGTTCATGAAGATGGCCTTGTAGGTGCCCGGTGCGATGTTGTCGATGGCGTAGGTGGTGGTGGTGGCCCCATTGGGAGCCGGCACGCTCATCACCTCGATGCCGTCCATCACATCTTTATAGATCACGCCTTTGCGTTGCAGCATGATCACGGTGGCCGGGAAGTCATTGGCCTCACCCTTGAACGGCACCATGAAATCGGCGCCGGAGGGGATGGTCAATGTACCGGACAGGGACGCATCGGCTGAAACCAGGGTGAAGTTGGCGTTCGTTGTTTCCGGGGCCACATTGTACTTGCGCTTTTCACCCCATTCGGACTGCTTGCCCCAATCCTCGAACATATCGGGACGCTCGGCCGCGATGAGGTCGTAGTAATCCACCTCCGGACTGATACCATAGACCGTGTAGTAGCCTTGGGTGTCGGACACACCTTCGGCTTCCGCTGTACCGTCATGGGTGTCGGACGGGATGGCGAACACCTCCACACCGGGAATGCCGTTGCCTTGACTGTCGGTCAAACGTCCCTGGATGGTGGTGCCCTCGGTTAGCTTGATGGTGCCCACATCGATATCGCCAGTGGCGCCGTCGGGCACTTCGATACCGGCAATCACACGGCCCACATAGTTCTTGGCACCGTTGGATTTCTTGCCGTGGGAGGCTTCCACAGTGATCACATACTTGTGACCCGTGGGCAGCGCGGTGAGATGAAACTTGCCGGGGGTGTTGTTGGTGCGGGCGCCCTGGCTTCCGCCATCGCCGCCACCGCCGCCGGTACCGCTGCTTTGCAGGTCCGAACCGTCTTCAATGTAGCTGTTGGACCAATTATCGTCGCGTGTCTCGCGCCAGGAGCCCATCACGTGGGGCACGGCTTCACAGCGCACACGGATGCCGTCATCGCCGGTAACCGCTTCACCGGTCTCGGCATCCACCAGCTTGCCTACCAGGTTGGCGCCGGCTTCGATGGTCAGGTTGGCTGTGGCATTGGCGTTGCTGACGGTGAACTTGGCGCCGCCTTCGACATAGCGGTCCGTCCAGAAACGCACCAGGTAGTCGCCGTTGGCCACATGGTTAAAGGTAAAGCTATAACGCGAGCCTTGCTCGAAGTCGCGTTTCATCAACGGACGGCCGTGGCCCAGGAATGAGTGCTGGGGGGTCTCCAGCTCCAGGTGGCCCACCCAGTTCCATGCCTCCCACTCTTCCGAATAGGTTTGGGCTTCGGGCAGGGTCAATTGACCGGTGACCGTATGGCCGTTGCCGAACTCAAAGTCGGTGCCGCCGGCATCGTCGTCGCTGATCACCACCATGCGTGTGCTGGTGGTCCAATGGTGGGTATTTTCGCCGCCGTTAAAGAACATGGCGTCGCCCATATCCTCGCTCTCAAACATGCTAATGCGTCGGGAGCTGAAGGGCGGCATCACCATATATGCACCCGGTGCCAAGCCGGCAATGGTGAAGGTACCGTCGGCCTGGATTACGCCCATGCGCGGATCCTGCCCCCCCATGAACATCATATCCATGGGCATGGCCATCACCGGCTGACCTTGGATATCGGCCGCCATGCTGACCGCTTCGCTCAGCATGGGATCGGCATTGATGTCTTTGCGGTCGTTGGGATCGCCGAAAGATTGGGTGCCGGGATCATAAACGCCGTCGCCAAAGTCGTGCCAGGGCGCATCGCTGGTGCTTATGGAAACAGTTCCCGAAATGCTGTACCCTCTTTCCAAACTAAGATTCAGTGTGGTGGGATTGCTGGCGTTGTTCTGTACAAAGGTGCGTTGCATGGAGACGCCGACACTGGCGTCCGCCATGAGATTGCCTTCGCCGTTGTAGTTGCTCAGATCAGTATTCAGGGAGCCGCCATGGCCGACAAAGCCTGTGTAAACGCCGGCTTTGACGACGTAGTCTCCCGTACCTAAACCGTTGACGCTGTACGCGCCGGTGGATCCGTTAATGCCGCCGTTGGCCACGGTGGCGATTTTTGGCGGCAGCCAATCCCAGGGACGTTTGACTTCAACCACCACCTGGTTCAGGTCGACACTGATACCGCTGCCGGAAATGGTGCCTTGGACCACACCTTCATGGGGCTTGAGGACCAGGTTGGCTTGGGTGCTTCCGGAGACGGCCACAAATACCGGTGAATCGCCGTTCTCATCCACCAGCTCGTAGCCCTCGCCCAGCCAACTATGGATCTCATAAGTGGCATCGGAAAGGCCGCCGAAAGCAAATTCCACACTCTGATCGACACCGCGGGACACTTGCACATTGGTGCCGCTCCAGCCGGCTGAATGGGACCAGGCATCGATCCAGATATCGATGGTGTCGCCGCTGTCGCCTTCCCAGCGTTGCAGGTTGGTGGTGTCGCCCTGAATGGTCAGGGTGCCGGTGATCTTGCTGCCTTCAGTGATGGTCAGCTCGCCCATATTCTTGTCCACACCCTGTTCCACCACCACATCGTTGGTGGTGTGCGTGGCATAGCCCATCACGCGCACTTGCAGGGTATAGGTGCCGGCGGGAATGCCGTCGATACGGAATGTGCCGCTATCGGTGGAGGAGCCGCCGCCCTGCCAGGGATCGATGCTGCCCCAGCCCCAATAACGCACATCGCTATTGGCGGTGCTGATGGCCTGCACATCGATATGGCTCCACTGCTCAACCGCTGCCGGCAGACGAACCGTGCCTTGTAAAATGGAGGCCTTGGTGAGTACGATGGTCCCCACGGTTGCGCCGGTGCTGTCCACATCCACCTCGACCGGAGAGGCGGCGTAGCCTTCCACATGCACGTTCAAGCTGTAGCGCGCCGTGCCCGTTGGCGGCGGAATATTGATGGAAAAATTTTTGGAGGCGTCGCCCACGTTAAACTGGGCATCGCTGTTGCCCCATCCCGGCCCCTGGATGTTGTGACCGTCCACCCAAACCCACAAATCGTTCTGTTCCCAGCCCCACTGATTGGTGAAGGCGGCGAACTGATCTTCGACTTCGTCGGTCACACCGTCGGCATCCCGGTCCAGTTTGAGGGTTCCGGTGATGGCGATGGCGTCGCTCATGGTGAGCGTGCCGGCGTCGGCCGAAGTTTGGCCGTCCGGCAGATCGACATCGGTTTCATAGGTCACCTTGCCGGTGGCCTGGACGCGCAGGTGATAGTTGCTTCCGGCTTGCAACCCCGACAAGGTGAAACTGCCGTCGCTTGCGGTGCGGGTTTCGCCCCAAGCCAATGGGGAGCCGGCTTCGACCCGGGCGCCGATAATGGGTGTGGTGCCGTCGCTGTCGACCACCGTGCCGGTAATCCCGGCGGTTTGAACGGTGATGAGCATGGTTTTGTTGGCTTCGCCGGCCGCAAAAGTGCCGTCGTCATTTTCATCCACCCAGACCTGGACCTTGTAGTCACCATTGGGCAGCATGTTCCAGGATTGATCGCGTCCGGACCACCAGACATTCATCAACTCGCCCTGCGCCATCCACCAAGAGTCGGTTTTGTCTGTGTTGCCCTCATACCACCAGTGCTCCCAGGTGTCCCAGGGAAAATCGGTGCACCAGCACGATTCGCTCCAGGTGACGAGGATGGATTCTCCTCGCAACTCGGGCCGCGGGTAGTCCGCTGGATAGGTATATTCCCAGCTGTCGCCGTCGCTGGGTGTGTCTGTGGGCGGATTCCAGGGGTGGGCGGGATCGGACCAGTCAAACGGGTCAAACTCGCCGTCGCCGTTGGAGTCGATCACCACGCGGATCTGGCGCCACTCATCAGGTGAACCCCCGGTCCAGATCGCGCCGATTTGGGCCTCCACATTACCGCCGATGGTGATCGACGACGTGGTACTGCCCGCATAGGCAAATGTGTCATTAAAATTGGACTCGTCAATGGTCGAAAAGTCGATCATGTCTTGGCTGCTGGCAACACCCAAAAGAATGTTATCCACTCCGGCCTGGGCAGATGGAACCGCCGGAACGAGTAATATTGCAGCGACCATGAAAACGACTAAAAAAAGAGTTGATGTATGCCGAGGTTGCATGTGTTTCCTCCTTAATTGTTTGATTCGGTAATGGTTTTTTGGAGAGAGACGGTTCTCGATTTTCGGTATTCGTTCTTTTTTGCCTCAGTCGCCTGCTTGGCGCTGATCAATGGGTCGCCGCCACTGCGCTTGAGCAGACCCTCGCGTTCGGTACGATAATTGGCGTAAGCTTGTGCCATGGCCATGCTGTCAGGGCGATAATCGGGCCCCCGTCGGGAATCTTTGTACTTAAAGCCCGTGAATCCCATGGCGCTTTTGGTGATGACGACTGGTGGCTTAACATATTTACTGACGGCGTCACGGCCGGCCCGGACCCCTTTGCCGCCGACAACGCCAGATCGCACAGTACCGGGGCGCAGGTAGGCGTCATGGGAGGAGGAGCTGCCATTGCCCGAGAGCACGGTATAGGATGCGGACCGTCTGCCTTTGCTGAACACTTTGATCTGGTTGATCACCGGTTCATCTTTGCCAGGCACGCGGTTGAAAACCAGCGCCAGGCTGTGGGGGTGTACGATACGTTGAATGGCTCTTTCAGGAGAAACAGCCACCGGAAAATAAAAGGTGGTAGGCGCGTTGAGCAACGCTTGGTCAATTTGCACGACGTAGCCGTTTTGATCGGCCAGATAGCGCAGGATCTTTTCCAACGGGACCTGCTGGGCAAATCCCTTGATGCCGCCGGGGCCCGCATCAAGGCTGAAATCACCTCCCGAGGCCGGCGGCTGCGAAAGAAGGATAAATGCGCTGATCATCAACAGGGCCATTAAGGCGCGCATGCTGCCGCCGGACTGCAATGTCCTGGTGATCACACGGTTGGGCCCAAGCAGCGTGTGTGGTTTTTTGGGGTTCGGATGCAAAAATTTCATAGAAGACCTCCCTGGGTTTTGAAATTAGGCTAGGATTGAGCAATAAGTTTGCCAAAGACGCTGAATCGTCTATATAGTTGTAATTTAATGATTTATTTCTGATGTGCCGGAAAACTTACGAGCAGAGATCTATCGGATTGATAGCGTACCGAAATTTAGCATCTTTTTTTGATAGGCAGAAAATAACGGGTCGGCCATGGGCATTATCGCCTTAGGCGAATAAAGCGGAAGTTTGAAAGCCTGCGCGGATCAATGCAGGGCAGGCCGGCGTCGAAAAGGTAAACCCAAAGCGATGGAGGGGAAGGCCAAGTGATTACAGGCCTTTTTAGGCAGCACTTGGGCCTGAAAAAAAACAAGCGCCGACACGGCGATCAACCGGGATCAGATGGGCGGCGCGATGGTGACCAATACGCGCATATCGGCTGTGGCCTTTATGCCGTGGGGTTCACTGATGTCGGATATCAGGACATCGCCGGGATGGGCATCCAGCTCTTTTTCGCCCTCGCCTAAAAACTTGCCGGTTCCTTCCAGCACGACAATGCTCAATTGACCCTCAATGTCATGGGAGTGGATGGGGAGTTGCTGGCCGGCCTTGAAATTAAAATTGATGACTTTCATGTAAGGCGATTCGTGGACTAGAAAATTCTGGAAAGCTTTGTCGCTAAAATCATTTTCTTTGAAGACTTCTATCTTTTTCAGCATGTCGCGCTCCTTTTCCGTATATGCGAAACGCATTTCGCAAGTGGGTACCCCATAGCGGGTCGTATGGGAGAATATAACGGCAGTAGGGCAAAGTGTCCTTGACTTGGGGCAATTGTATTTCGATGCCAAAGCTTGGGATTAAGGTCTGCGCAACCGGTTATTCGCAGGAGCTGTGTACGATAGCCTTTTCAGGACAAACGGCAACACATGTGCAGCATTCCACACAATCATCAATGCGGGCAGCCACAGCCTTGCCCGCTGCGATATCATAGACTTCACCCGGGCAGTTTTCGGCGCACTCGCCATGCCCCTTGCATAGATCGTAATCCACCTTAATGGTTACTTCATCGTTTTGCCAAGTTTCAATGGTCATAGAAATCGCCCTTATCTTGGATAAAGCATTTGGAAGTTCGCTATAGGTTGTTGAAAGCGTCAATTTAGTTATTATTTAATAATGGACCTATCACCCATAATCAGGTTCATCGCTTCGCACTCACTTTAAAATTCAAAAACTTAAAACATGACACCGCAACTTGATACTACTGACCATTCGCCTTGGCCAGCATCACGGATTCAATGACCATGGACGCGGGAACCAGTTCTACGGCGGCCTTGAGCTGGGGCATGTACCGCTTCAATACGGCTAAGGTTATCGCATGAGGATGAGCGATACCCACGGCATAGCCTTGGCGTTGGGCGCGCTTGATGAGTTGCTTTAATTGGCCTTGAATAAAAGCCTCATCTTCAAAGTGGTCGATAAAGATATCGCGTTCGGCAAAGGCAAGATGCAGCAAATGCGCCGAAGGCCGGGCGACGGTTTCGGCAGTTGTTCGGCTATCCACATAGTAAAGGCCCCGCTTTTTAAGAATGGAAAAAATCTGGCGCAGGTGCTCAGGGGATGTGGACAATGCTGAACCCATGTGGTTGTTCACCCCCTTCAAACCGGGAATCTGGTCCAAGTCGGCTTGGAGTTGGGCAATCAATGCATCCGGTGTCATGTGTGACAATAGCGCCCCTGGCCCGGGATTCACCTGAGGGAACTCGTTGGGCTCCATGGGCAGATGGAGCATGATTTCATGTCCTTTGGCACGGGCCTGGGCGGCAAGTTGTTGGCTGAAGGGCCCGTAAGGCAACACCGATAGGGTTAAAGGCGCATCCACTTCTAGAAATTGTACTGCCATGCGACGGTCATAACCGATGTCATCCACAATAATAGCCACCAGGGGTGGCTGGTCACCCGGCAAGGCAGGCAACTGGGTCAAAGGTTTGGGTTGGGTTGCCTTGGGGGGAAAGATTTCATACGCAGGTTTGGCCTGACCTTGGGCAGACGGCGCAGGTGGTGTTGGCGGGCGCACGTGCTGCATCGGTTGCTGCAGGAATATGTTGGCCAACCAGCCGGCACTAACCACCAGCAGAATCAATACGGACAAACCGCCTATGATCTTAATGACCTGCAGGAAATGATCGGATGAACGAAATGACGTTTTGACACTCCGCCGCTTGGGTTTGGCGCGCTTTTTAGCCATTGCTCAGCTTTTGAAAAATGTCGTAACTGATCAAAATATCCATGGCACGCCGCACCTGGCTGTCTTTCATCATCTCTTTGGCGTCCAGCGGGCTCAGGCGCGATTGCGGTTGCTCTGTTTTTTCTTTCTTCGCAGGTGGCTCAGGTCTCTTTTTTGGCGTTTTTTTGCCTTCGGGCTCAGCATCCAAATGGTTCGCCAGATCTCTTTCGGTAAGCAGTTGGCGTTTTTCAGCGGATGCATCATCCAGGATTTGATGGACCACTTCTATGTCGGGTTCGACACCTTTGGCCTGAATGGATCGGCCGCTGGGGGTATAGTACCGTGCAATGGTCAGCTTTAATGCATAACCGTCTCTCAGGTTTTCAATGGCCTGAACTGATCCTTTGCCAAATGATGTGGTGCCCAATATCAAGGCCCGCTTCTGATCTTGAAGGGCACCGGCAACGATTTCAGAGGCACTGGCGCTGCCCCCGTTGATCAGGACCACCATGGGATAGGTTCGGGATTTGCTGTCACTAGCTTGGGCCCTGTAGGTCCGATTGTGGCGTTTTTGGCGCCCTTTGCTGGTCATAATAATGCCTTCGTCCAGAAAAAGATCTGAAATTCGAATGGCTTGGTCCAGCACACCGCCGGGGTTATCTCTAAGATCCAATAGCAAGCCTTTTAATCCGGGTTTTTTGGCTTCCAATTTTTCCAATGCCGCCACCAGGTCATCATAGGTATTTTCACGGAAATGGGTTACCCACACGTAGCCATAACCTTCCTGAAGCATGGTGGATTTAACGCTGTGGATGGGGATCACATCACGGACCAGGTCAAAGTCCAAAGGATTGGATTCGCCTTCGCGAATAACGGTAATATTGACACGGGTGCCCTTTGGGCCGCGCATGCGTTTGACGGCATCGCGCAAATCTTCGGTGGTGGTGCCATCGACTTTGACGATTCGATCGCCGGCCTTGATGCCGGCGCGATAGGCCGGTGTGCCTTCAATGGGTGAAATGACGGTTACCAAATTGTTGCGCATGGTGACATGGATGCCGATACCGGTAAACTCGCCGTGGGTGTCGATTTGCAACTCTTTGAAAGCTTCAGGGGTCAATAAAGAGGAGTGTGGATCCAAACTGCCCACCATGCCCTGAATGGCATTTTCAATCATCTTTTTAGGTTCAACCTCATCGACATAATCTCTTTGCACCAGCTCGATGACATCGGAGAAAATCTTTAGTCCTTGGTAGGTCTCTTCTCTGTTATCGCTTAACCCGCGATAGACACCGGGACCAAACATGAGCACGCTGAGCACGAACAGGCCGAGCAGTGTCCAGCGAAAAGCTTTGCTTGTAGAAAACATAATTTTAAAACTCCTTTGGGTTATCCTTTGCGGATCCACTTGAGCGGGTCGATGGGCTTACCATGGTGCCGGACCTCAAAATGCAGCGCCGGTCCCATCATTGAACCCGAGTCGCCCACGGTGGCGATGACTTCATCTTTTTCCACACGATCGCCCTTGACTTTGAATACTTCTTCCAGGTGGGCGTAAACCGTGTAGTAATGATCACCGTGGTCAACGATCATCATATTGCCGAAACCTTTAAACCAATTGGCATAAATGGTTATTCCATCTGATATGGCGCGAATCGGCTCTCCCCGCTCTGCTTTGATATTAATACCGCTTTGAAAATTCATCACTTTAAATTTTTTGTCCCGATAAGGGCCAAAAAATGAAATAATTTTACCCTTTACCGGCCAACTGAGCAACCCTTTGTATGCCAAAAAAGGTTTTGTATCCAATTCAGGCACAGTGGCAGCGGTGGATTTTTTGGCCGGCGGCATTGATTGCAGGGTCAGGTCCAGCTCTATGGCCGCCTGCTTAAGTGCTTTCAGGGCAGCGAGTTCCAATGATTTTTCATTTTGAATACGCTTTAACGCGGTGCGCCTCTTTTCCTGCTGTTCACTCAGCCTGCTGATGCGTCTCTTGAGTTTCGCCTGCAAGGCCCGTTTTTCCGTTTTGCGCGTGTTGAGCCTGGCCAGCGATGATTCCAGCGTTGTGCGGTCGTTGTGCAATTTTACCAGCAGCGCTTCGTCCTGATCCAATATGCACTCTATGGCTGACTTGCGTTTGATAAAATCAAAAAAAGATTCTGATGTGGCCAGTACCTGGATCCGGCCTACCCAGTGGAGCTTGTAAAGGGCGGATAATCGATGGGCTGCGTATGCTTCGTTGGCGCGTATCTCCTTTTGCAGGTCGGACGACTCTTTTTCGATCTGTTCGATCTTGGCATCTGTGTCTGATATCGCCGCTTTGGCGGCGCGGACTTGTTTCCGGGCTTTATTCAACGCCTCGTCGGCGGCATCAAATTGTTGGATCACCGCCTTTTCTTTCCGTGAAATGGCGGCCACTTCAGATTTGGCCTTTTCCAGTTGCATAGAGATGCTTTCGCTACCTTTTGACAAATCCTTTGCTTGATACTGCACCTCTAATGCCGCCAGGTCTTCGGCTGAAACGATCTCTATAAAGCTGGATTTATAACGAACAAAACCTTGCTGACCCTTGAAAGCAATTTTAAGCCACCCTTTTTCCCGCGCCAAAATGTTGACCCGGACCCCTTGGGCCAGTTGCATGATCACCGTGTAATCTTTTCCGGGACCCGAACGCACGTTCAGTCCGGCTACCAGTATGGTCCCCATCTCGGCGCCCAGCGCAGCCTGGCTTCCGACCCAAAGACCCGTGGTGGTAAAAACAACGATGATTAAACGTCTAAAGATCATGCCGAATCCGCGAGGTGTCAAAGGTTAACCGCCCAATTGGTAAAATTTTATTCGTCCATGGATGATTGTGCTTTGGATCAAACTTTCATAAATTGCTTGAGGGATATCAAGCTTCCCAACCCACCCACAAAGATGCCGCCCAAAACAATCATGCCGCAGAGCGGCAGCGACAAAAAGTGGATGGTAAGCAAAGCACCGGCAATGGTTTGTCCAAATCGGGCCGCTATATACAGGTAACCGATAAATAACACCAATAGCCCGAGCAAGGTGCCGACCCCGCCTTGAATCATGCCCTGAAGGTAAAAAGGAATTTTGATGAAGCGGTCGGTGGCCCCCACCAGGCGCATAATTTCAATTTCATCACGCCGGGAATAGAGCACCAGTCGGATGGTGTTGGCCACAATGAATACAGTGGCCATGAAAAACAGCCCTCCTATGCCATAGCCGGCCAACTGGAAAAGATCAATAACGTGGGTAAAGCGCTTGATCCATTGTTGGCCGTATTCGACTTCCTCTACGCTGGGCAAATGGGCAATCCGTTCGGATAAAAATTCAAGCGCTTCTCTGGTGCGGGCCTGTGGAGAGATTGTGATTTCAAAAGCATCGGGAAGGGGATTGTTTTCAAGGTCGTCTATCAATGCCGAGTGGTGTTTCATTTGTTTTTTGAGCTGGGTCAATCCTTCATCTTTTGAAATGAAGATCGCCGCCTGAACGCCGGCAATGCTTTGAAGACGATACTTGGTGTCCAGGCGTCCGGCCTCTGAAGTGTCGGGCTTGAGGTAAACCATCATGCGAATACCTTTTTGCCAACTGCTGATAATGTCGCCGGCGTTGATGAAAAACAGGGCAAAGGATGCCGCGATCATCACAGACAGGGCAACGGTGATCACCGTGATGGCGGTTAAAAAACGATTTTCCAGGATATCTTTTAAAGCGCGTAGTCCAAAAAGCTTCATGTTCAGATCCAACGCATACGGTTTCCCTACAGGGGTGTGCTCGACCACAGGCGGCCATCGCGCAGATGGACCACCCGGCCGCCCACTTTCTTAATCAGCTCGGTGTCATGGGTGGCGACGATAACAGTGGCCCCCCGGCTGTGAATATCATCCAAATAGGCCATGATCACCGCAGCTGCCTCAGCGTCCAGACTGCCGGTGGGCTCATCGGCCAAAATGATTTTCGGATCGCCGACCACTGCCCGGGCCACAGCTACACGCTGCTGTTCACCGCCGGAAAGGCTGAGCGGCAGGGTATTCATGCGGTCTTCCATCCCCACGGTGCGCAAAACACTTCTGACTTTTTTGGCCACCAGACGCGGTTTGCGCCCAGCGGCTTCCAAAACCAAGGCCACATTTTCAAAAACGCTTTTGGTGGGAATCAATTTATAGTCTTGAAAAATAATACCGAATTTGCGCCGCAAAAAGGGGATGCGTTTTCGGTTCATGCGAGACAGGTTCATCCCGTCCACAAGAATTTGGCCCTCGGAGGCCAACTGGCCCAAATAAAGCAAGCGCAGCAAAGTGGTTTTACCGGCACCGCTAGGGCCGGTTACGAATACAAACTCATTTTTATCTATATCGAGGGTTAGGTCGTTCAGGGCAAATTTGGCACCGTAGCGCTTGTGGACATGAAACATCCGAATGATGGCGTTGTTTTTGTTTTCAATCATACGGTTCCGTACCTGGCTCTCTTTTGGGCCGTTCAGGGCCGGTGCCGCTCCGATTTATCACACGCGCCCCGCCCCCATTGTAATTGACCGATATCGCCATACCTGGTATGAGTTGCCGGTGAGCCCAAGGAGTGCTGCATCCAGTTTTCCTTGCTCAGCCTCCACTGAAATCCAGAAACCGGCTTCTTCCTTTCAGTGGGGGCTTTATTATATGAAAAGTGCCCTAAAATCAATGAATTCTTATAAATAGCCGCCATGGAGGAGTGATGAAACAGGAATTGATCCACCTGTTGCGCGATAAATCTTTCAAGTACACCGCCGAGCCATCCTTCAAACTGGTCTCGGGCCGTTTGAGCCGTTTTTATGTCAACTGCAAACCCACGACCTTAAATCCCCGGGGCATGTATTTGACCGGTCACTTGATGTTTGAAGCCATCAAGGATCTGCAGCCCCACGGTGTGGGCGGGCTCACCTTTGGTGCCGATCCCATTGCCATGGCCACGGCGTTCGCTTCCGAACTCCAAGGGGCTCCCATTCAGGCCTTCTCCATTCGTAAGACCCAAAAGGATCACGGCATCGCCCAATGGGTAGAGGGCGACCTGGCAGCCGGTGCAAAAGTGGTGGTCATCGACGATGTGGCCACAACCGGCGGATCGACCATCAAAGCCATCGACCGGGCCCGAGAAAACGAATTGCAAGTGATAAGGGCGGTGGTGCTGGTGGATCGCCAAGAGGGAGGCCTGGACAACATCCGTACCCATGTGCCAGATGCCTTTGCCCTGATCACCCGTGATGAACTGATGGCGGCTGTAAAGGCCTGAAGGGGCAATCCACCCCACAGCTGCATAATAATGATGGCTAAATTGGAAGGACCCCCCCAATTTTAATAGGTCTTGCGCTTGGAAAAACCTTTGCCCAATACATTAAAGGTGTTGCCCATAATCATAAAGGCTTGATCGTCAATTTGATAGACCAACGCTTCCAGCCGTTTAAGCTGCAGGTTGTGCACCACCGTCATCAGGACATCTTTTTTAAGGCCGGTATAACCCCCGCGCCCCTCCAGCAGGGTCACGCCGCGGTGCATTCTGCTCAGGATCTGATCGGCGATGGGGCCTGACTGTTTAGATATGATCAATACCATTTTGCGCTGGTTGGAAAAGTTTAAAAAGTATTCCAGCACCTGGCTGGTAACGAAACTCATGGCCAACGAGTAGAGCACCAGGTCCATCGGCAGCCGGCCCAGGCTCAATGCAAACAGGGCGATATTAAAAACAAAAAGAAAGGTGCCGATGCGGACATTGAAGTGCTGGTTCAATATCACACCGATGACATCGTTGCCCCCCGCAGAACCCAATGAATGAAAAATGATACCGGCACCGGCCCCCATCAGACACCCCCCAGCCAGAACAGCCAGCATGGGCTCTTGGACCGGAATGGTGAAGTCTATCAAATCCATGGAGAGGGATAGAACCGCCATCCCATAGAGGCTGTATAAAAAGAACCGGCGGCTCACATAGCGCCATGCCAGTATAAACAAGGGCACATTGAGTAGAAGATAGAGAAGACCGGGAGTAAACCAACCGGTCCAGTAGTAGATCAACATGCCCAGACCTGTCATGCCGCCTGAAATGAATCCTTGGGGAAGAACAATACCGTTGATCCCGGCGCCGAAGATAAGTGCACCCAGGGTGATCAACATCATATTGTAAGCAATACCATAGGTGAAAAGGCGAATAGGGGTTTTCATGGTGCGCGTCCTTTACAAGCCGTAATGCTTTTCTTGGATCCTCCGGCGGACGATGCGCCTGCACGAAGGCATCGCCTACTAAACTGTAACGGCAAAAAGATCAAGGACAATTTGTTCGGAATGGCAATGGGTAAAACAGGTAGATTTCTGATTGGGGGTGGTGAGTCGCTAGCGGGTCCTGAATTGCTATGGTATATAGGTGGCAGCGGCGTTTTCCGACTCCCAGGTGGTGACCTTGCTCACCCGAATATTCGAAGCGTCTAGCTTTACCTGCAGTTTTTCGGCAATGTAAACGGCGATATTTTCAGAGGAAGGCGCGCCGTCAAAGCAGGCCAGCTCATTGAGGAAGGTGTGGTCCAACTCCTCGATGATGTCTCGGATGTATCCTTTGAGTTCTCCAAAATCGATCAGCACGCCGGCGTCGTTGAGAGAATCGCCAGCCACGTGTACCTCCACCTTCCAATTATGGCCATGTAAATTTTCACACTGTTTGGCCACCATGGTCAGTTGGTGGGCAGCGGCAAAATGGGTCAGCACTTTGAGCTCGAACATAAAAGGGGCACTCCTGACAAATTAGTTGGCCACTCGTGCGGCGCCATTTTTCAAAATATTTTTGAGCTTGCTGCTCAGTTTGTCTTTTTCCAGTTTGGCGAACTCTTTGAGCAGGGTAACCTGCTTCTTGTTCAAATGGGTGGGGGTCTTGATATCAACCTGGATGATCTGGTCGCCACGCCGACCGGAGCGCAATGAAGGGATACCCTCACCCCGAAGGCGAAACAGCTCTCCGGGTTGTGTGCCTTTAGGAATCGTTAGCTCACTTTCACCTTCTAAAGTAGGCACTTGTACCTTATCCCCCAGCGCCGCCTGTACAAACGAGAGGGGAATTTGGCAAATCACGTGCTCACCCTCGCGTTTGAAGAAATCGTGGGGACGCACCTTGATAAAGACATATAAATCTCCCGGCGGGCCGCCTTGTGGACCGGATTCACCCTCGCCGTTAAGGCGCAGGCGCGAACCTGAATCGACACCGCCCGGGATTTTGACCGACACCGTTTTGTTGACCAGGACCTGGCCACGGCCGCGGCAGGCGTCACAAGGGGTGGTGATCATTTGACCGGCGCCACGACATTGGGGGCAGGTGGTGCGAATGGTAAAAAAACCTTGACTGCGCCCGACCTGGCCGACACCCCCGCACTGGGTGCAGGTCTCCGGCTGGGTGCCGGGCTGGGCGCCACTGCCTTGGCAAATTTCACACGGGTTGTTTTTTTCCAAATCAATGGTGGTTTCTATTCCGAAGGCGGCATCCATGAAATCTAAAACCAGGTCGTAACGCAGATCCGAACCACGCTGGGAGCGACTGCGCGAGCGGCCGCCACCGCGTGAGTTGAACCCAAAAAAATCTTCAAAAATGTCCCCAAAGCTGGAAAAGATATCCTCAAACCCGCCGAAACCGGAAAACCCTTGCCCTTCTAACCCTTGATGGCCGTATTGGTCGTAAATTCGGCGTTTTTGCGGATCGCGCAACACATCGTAAGCTTCGGAAGCCTCTTTAAATTTCTCTTCGGCAGTGTCGTTGTCGGGATTGCGATCCGGGTGGAATTTGAGGGCGAGTTTGCGATAGGCCGCTTTCAGTTCACTTTCGGAGGCGTTTCGGTTAACGCCCAATACATCATAATAGTCCCGTTTGGCAGTCATGTGGTCTTTCGATTGTGGCTTGTTGTTGGTTCCGGTTGTGTGTTAGTGCTGTATCCTGTCCTATTATGGGCCGCCCGCACGGACAACCCTAATGGGACCAGCAAAGAAAAAACTTATGTAATCGATGCAAAATATTAATGCAAGAGCCGGGGTTGTCAATGTACACGCGTGAAATCCATTTTGTGCGTCAGATGTTCGATCACATCGCGCCGCACTACGATTTTTTAAATCGTTTGCTGAGTCTGCGCCGGGATGTTTATTGGCGACGGGTGCTGGCGCAAAGCCTGCAGCTCGATCCAGACGCACGCGTACTGGACGTTGCTTGCGGTACGGCCGATGTGGCTTTGGAAATACTGTACCAGTTCCCCGGTGTTCGGGTGACAGGCGTTGATTTTGCCCCTCAGATGCTGCGTCTGGCCCGGCCCAAGATCGGCAACGCACCCATTGTGCTGGCAGCCGCCGATGCCTTTGATTTACCCTTTAGGGCCGGCGGATTCGACGCCTTGACCATCGCCTTTGGAATTCGCAATATTCAAAACAAAGCCGGTGCGTTAGATCAATTTTTCGAACAGCTTAAACCCGGTGGACGATTGGCTGTTTTAGAGCTGATCACCCCCACTGCGGGCCCGGCACGCAGTGCCTACCTGTTCTATTTCAATCGCCTGCTGCCCATTGTCGGGCGCATGTTCTCCAAACACAGTTTTGCCTATACCTATCTGCCTGAATCCGTATCCAAATTTCCGCCCGTTGGTGAATTTGTGCAATTGATGCGCCAAGCCGGCTTCGTCAATTTGCGCTACCGTGTGCTGACCATGGGGGTTGCTGCAATCTTCGTCGGTGACAAACCGTTTCAACCGCCGGAGGGCTCCATATCCGGCGTTGCTTCGGGTTCGCAGTAGATCTAACTACGGCTTCACCCTCAGTCGCCTTGGCTATGGAGACCTCCGGCGGTTGAAACTTTCGACGGAAAACAACATATCCGGCGTTGCTTCGCGTTCGCAGTCGGTCATCATAGGCCGGGACAGAGCCCGGCCCGACGAAGATCACCTGCCTGGCCGCCACCGATTCGGCGTAGGGCCGGCCTCTGCGCCGGCCGGTTGGAACGCCACAGACTGGCAAAGGACAATGGCCGTTGCCGGCAACTTATCCTTTTATACTATATTTTATATGCAGGTTAGCCGGTTTGTTATTCAGTAATTTCCAACGCGCAAGCCATGGAGACCCCGCCGCCGCCGCACAGGGTGGCCAACCCCAGTGATTTGCCCTCTCTGCGCAGCGCGTGAAGCAAGGTGACCATGATGCGGGCGCCGGTGGCACCGACGGGATGCCCCAAGCCGATACCCGAGCCAGTGATGTTGGTCACCGCCCGATTGAGCTTCAACTCGCGCTCGCAACCAATATATTGGGCGGCAAACGCTTCGTTAACTTCAACCAAATCAAAATCGGCGATGGTATGACCGCATCTTTGCATAAGATCGCGAACCGCCGGCACCGGCGAAAGTCCCATCAAAGCGGGGTGGCAGGCTCCCCGACCCACCGCTTTGATGCGCGCCAGGGGGGCGAGTTGGAGCGCTTTGGCTTTATCGGCCGACATGATCACCAAAGCAGCCGCCCCGTCATTGATACCGCTGCTGTTGCCCGCCGTAACCGTTCCGCCGGAGGGGATGAATGCCGGCGGCAGTCTGCTCAGATCCGCCAGGGTGAGCCCGGGTTTGAAATGTTCATCCTTGTGAAAGACCAGGGGCTCCTGCCTTTTGCGGGCCACTTCCAGGGGAACGATTTCGGCCTCAAATAGCCCTTCCCGCGTGGCATGTTCTACATTGTTGTGGCTGCGCAAGGCCACTTCATCCATCTCCTGCCGACTGATCTTTAGATGCTGGGCCACAAATTCAGCGGTATGGCCCATGATATAAGGTTGACCCGTAAAATCGCACAACGGTGGCAGATCGGCATCCATGGGCGCCGTCTCCGGATGGGGGATGATGTGGGAGCCGCAGTGCAGCGCCCGCACCAAGGCATCCACAAAGATTTGATCCTGGAAGCGGCACCCCCAGCGCGCTTTGGGTACCTCATAGGCCACACCGGACATGTGCTCCACCCCACCGGCCAGCACAATGTCGGCCATACCGGCCTGGATCATGGCCATGCCGGAAATCACCGCCTCCATACCCGAGATACAGACGCGGTTGATGGTCGCCGCGGTGACGGTATCGGGAATACCCGCCAAAAGGGCGGCCACCCGCGTCACATTCAATGCATCAGCCGGTTCCATGCAGCATCCAAAGCGCACATCATCAATATCACCGGCTTGAATACCCGCACGTTCCACAGCCGCCTGCATCACAGCACGGGCAAGATAGGCCGCATGTGTATCTCGCAAACTACCGCCAAAAGCACCGATGGCCGTACGGCAAGCGGACACGATAACCACATCTTTCATGGTTGCTCCTTTGATTAGAATTGTCTAGGGGAAAGCATTGCTGTGGTTTACTATCAACCCACGCCATCAGAATGTCAATATGGGCATCCACCCATGAACCACAATCTACCATTACTGGACGGACCCAACTACACCAGGTTGGAAATCTTGATTTGACGCTTGGCGCTGCCGTCGACTTCGACTTCAGCCACACGGACATTTTGCATGGTTTTGGGAATGGTGATCTCTTTGGAGGGGCCGACGATTTTGGTTCGGGCATGCAGCGCACCGCTGACTTTAACCACCGCAGAACCGGGATCGGCCTTATGGGCCTCTTCCAAAGCCGTGAATTGCGCCTTGCAAGCGGCGAGCTCGCTTTCCGCGGACCCAATGCGCTCTTTGCAATCCGCCAATTGGATGCGGATCTCGCTCTCTTGTTCCTTGAGCTCGCGCGCCTCTTTTTCAAAGGCGGCGTTTTTTTCATCCAATTCGCTGATCAGCTCCGTAAGCATCAGCACTTCTTCTTCATCTTTGACGGCATTGGGCCCTTCGCCTTGCAGTTGTTCTTCAAACTGACGCTTCTGGGCGATGTAACTTTCCTGCTCCCGGGCCAAACGGCTCAATTGTCCGGTAATCGTGTCGACCAGGGGGCTCATCCGAGACAATGCGGCCTCTGCTTCTTTTTTTTGTTCCCCAAGGACGGCGGTCTCCTTTTTGAGGGCCGCGATGCCGCGTTCGTATTCCCGGTCGTGGCCCACCAACAGTTCACTGGGTTTGGCTGCCTCAGCACCCACATCTTTGGCCTGAACGCCCTTTTTGGCATCTATTTTGGAGTCCAATATTTTACCTTCGATGATCAGACATCGCGCACCGGTCTCGATGGTGCAGCCGATGATCTCTTTTTCAACCACCAGATCGCCGCCAAGTTCGATACGGCTATTTTGGAGATGGCTTGCCTTTAAATCGCCTCCCACCTTGAGGGTTGTGCCATAAATACCACCATAGCAATTGACATCCCCCGTGATCTCAACGGTGGCGTCCTGAATTTCGGCGGTGCGCAATGCCTTGCCTTTCACGCTGTAGCCGGCCGTAACGCCACCACTGGTCTCAATGAAGCCTTCGAATTCTATATTTCCGGTCTCAACGCCGATATCACCTTTAACCGGCAGCATGCCAAAGACCGATACTTTACCGTCCGGACTGAGTTTGGGTGTGCCTTGGATTTTGGCCACGATTTGACGGCCGTCTTCGGAGCGCTGCGCCCCTTTGGCGCTTTTGAGTTGAGGCTCCCTGATGCGCGGCGGCGGGATCTCTTTTCCGCCAACGCTCATACCCGGCCGGCCGGGATCGCCCTCTGTTTTTTCAACCAAGATATCCCCGGCTTCCACCTGCGGAATTTTACCACGATTTTTCCAATCCATGGTGCCGTCATCCAGTAACGTGCCGATGCGCATGGGATCCGTATCAAAGTGGAAGATCACTTCAGGCGGTCGAGCCGGTACGTGAGGCAGCCCGCCGGCCACCTTAAAAGGCTCATCAGGCAAGGGGGACTGGACCAGGTATTCGGACAGCGCTTTGTCCTCGATGAGGCCATAGACCACACCGTTTTCCGCCAGATAGGTTTTAACGGCTTCCAGGGTCAAGCCTTGGGGCTCGACTTCCGTGGGAGAGATATAAGCGCTTAATTTGTCACTGCTGATGGTAAGGTGGATACCGGTGAGGGTATCTTTTTTGGGTTTTGTTTTAGCTGTTTGTTTGTTTTTTTCTGAGTCGGCGGCATCATCTACCAGCGCTTTTTGAGCTTCCAGGACTTCATCGATCTGCTCTTGGGTCATCAGCCCCATCTCTTTGAATATCTTACCGAGGGGCATGTTGACTTGGGTACGACTAAAGATGCATTTCTGAACCAGCAGGGCGCGTTGAAGTTTTTGCCGAGATACCAGGGCCATGCTCACGGCAATCTCACCAAAGCGCTGATATTCTTGTTCGCTTTCGGGCATACCTATCCTTTTGCAAGCATTCGTCCATTGATAGTATCGCCCGTTGGAGGTTTGAACTTTAGGGCATAGGCAAAAGGCCAACCCAAACCGGGAATTCAAGCAAGCCGCTTAGCGGCAGAACGAATAAACCCTTGAATATGGTAATTCTATCCAATAAGATCGGTGGAAAGCTTCAAATATTGATGGCATCGAAAAAAGCCTGATTTTCACTTCGAAGTTAATCGAGGCGTCGGGGAGTTTTTCACTAGAAACCGACGCCCGTGATGGGGACATTTCGCTATAAATGGGTGACACACCCGCCAGGTGTGCAAAATTTGTAACTCTTACTGTGCAGATTTGTTGCTCTGCCATCGGCAGCAAAAAAGGCGTTTACGTATATATCTATATTTTACAATATGTTATAATATGGCATGGCCTTTGCTTTGTAAGTGTTATCCCTTCAAACCCAAATATCCCAACAATGAAAATAGAGCAGGAGGAAAGCGCAATGAAAACGTTACAGATCTTATTTCTAGGACTTGTCGTGGCCTTGTTGGTAACCACCGGTTGCAGTAAAACGGTTCTTGAAAATCAATCCGCATCCGACCAAAACACACCGGCTGCAGAGGACACTTCATCATCCGGCACAATGGCTGAGTCCGATACCACGTCTCAAAATACCGCAGTCCAGGCCTCGGATGCCGGATCGGATACCAGCGGGGACATTAAAGCAGCCGTCTATTTTGATTTTGACAGCGCCATGCTGGATGCTGAGGATCAGTCTCTTTTGCAGATGAAGGCCCAATGGTTGAAAGACAACCCGGGGGTATCCTCCGTGTTGGTCGAGGGCCATTGTGACGAACGCGGTACCGATGCCTACAATATGGCTTTAGGCGCACGCCGAGCGACCGCCGTGAAAGATTACCTTGTCGACATGGGGGTGGAAATGAACAAATTGGACACCCAGAGTTATGGAGAAGAAAAACCGGCTATTATGGGTCATGACGAATCCGCATGGGCCAAAAACCGAAGGGCCAATTTCGTGATCAATTAGGGTTTGGCTATCCTTTTTGATTGGGGAGGGAACAAAACCGGCCGGATCATTGAGATCCTGCCGGTTTTCCGTTTTCAGGCATGCAGGTCGATATTCTGCCCGATCCCCATGGCAGCCAGCATCGCAGCCATATCCTGTTGGCTGGCGGCCATTTGACTCATGATGGCGGTCTGGGCCTCGTTCACCATTTGCAGCTGTCGAACGATGGTGGCGACGGCGGCTGTGCTGGTAATGGCAGAAACGTCCATAATGGCATCCTTTCTCCTTAACCTTATCGGCCAATACGATTCAATCTTTAGTGCTATCGGGGAAAAACGAAACAGGCATCATCGGGTCAGGGATGGGTAAAAGCCCTGATCTAAATGTAAGGTTTCAGGATCCGGTAAAAAGGGACTTTTTGATCACCGCCTTATCATAGGCACCAATGATGTCGCGTCGGCTCAGCACCCCCAGCAATTGTCGGGGATTGTCAGCGGCCACCACCGGCAGGATCGCAAAATCTTTTCGCGTAATGGTATCCAATGCCTCATACAGATTGGCCTCCTGGTCGAGGGTCACCACTTCAGCAGTGGCCAAATCTTTGACAATGATCAGGTCCTTAAGATGTTCATCAAATACGGCATCTCTGTAATCGGAAAACGATACAACGCCGGTCAGTTGGTTTTGCGCATCGATAACCGGGAAACTGTTGTATTTGCTCTTGGCAATGTATTCGGACAGAACACCCAACGGTGTGGCTTCGGATAATGTCTCCACACGAGACGTCATCACCTCCTTGGCCGGTATGGATTTTAAAATGTTGACCTCCCTGCCGGCGCGGATATCGATGTTCCGCCGGGTCAGCTTTAAGGTATAGATAGACTCTCTGAAAAGCTGGCCGGCCACCAACGTGCTGATAATACATGTGATCATTAATGGCAGAATAATCTTATAGTCCCCGGTCATCTCAAAGAGCATCAAAATGGCTGTAAGCGGCCCATGGGTAGTGGCACTCACGACGGCCCCCATGCCCACAATACTATATGCTCCCGGCGATGCGGTGGTCTCCGGCCACAGGGCCTGCACCAATAAGCCAAAAACCCCGCCTGCCATGGCACCGATGAAAAGCGACGGCGCAAAGATGCCCCCTGAGCCCCCTGAGCCGATGGTCAGGGAAGTCGCCATTATTTTGAGAAATATCAGCGCCAGCATCAGGTACCAGGCCAGTTTGGCTGCCAGGGCCAGATCAATACTGCCGTAGCCGACGCCTAATATATGGGGTGCGGGCAATGCGGCACAGCCGATAATCGCTCCACCCAGAGTGGCTTTAATATAGGGCGGCACCTTTAAGCGTTCAAAGAGATCTTCGCAGCCGTATAGCGTTTTCGTAAAAACGACGGCCACAAGCGCGCAAAACACACCAAGCATCAGATAGAGCAAGAACTCCCAGACGCTAACCAGCTCATAGGACGGCACAATGAATGCGGGAAAGTCTCCCAAATAGTGGCGCGATACAGCTGTGGCCATCACCGCTGAGATGACAATGGGACTGAAGGTGGCCAAGCCAAAATCGCCCAAAATAATCTCCAGGGCAAACATGGCACCGGCTATAGGCGCATTGAAAGTGGCCGCAATGCCGGCGGCAGCACCGCAACCCACCAGCGTCCGCATACGGTCAACGCTAATTTTGACCATTTGGCCAATGGTGGAACCAATGGCCGAACCGATTTGGACAATGGGGCCTTCGCGCCCCACTGCACCACCGGTGCCGATGCAGATGGCTGAAGCCAGCGCTTTAACCACTACAATGCGCTTGCGAATCACCCCCCCCTTTAAAGCCACTGACTCCATAACCTCAGGCACGCCGTGCCCTTTGGCCTCACGGGCCCAGAAATAAACCAGGGGACCTACGATCAGGCCGCCGGCAGCCGGCACCCATACTTTGGCGCTCCAATGCAATGTTTGGATGGTATCGATGAGGTTGGCTTCGGTACCGTATGCCAGCTGCTGAAAAAAATTGATCAAATAGCGGAAAGCGACAGCCCCTAAACCGCCGGCCAATCCCACCACCACAGCCAGAACCGACATGATGGTGTGCTCAGCGCTAAACAAGTGCCGCCAGCGGAATTGCTTTCCCAGATTGGGGAGGCTCATGGTGGCCCTGATACAAACATAGCCGTTACTCTCTGCAGCTGTTTGAGGAATGGGTCACTTGAATGTGGATAGACGCAACACCCAGTACGTAAAACACTTTTTCTATTTATAAAGGATACTCGCAGTTCATGTCAAACACCCAATAATGTAAATCAAATGAGTTTTGGCTTTTTATTTTCAGTTGAATGGTTACTGTTATGCAACGTTAAGCTTGGCTTCACTTGAACAGGACAATACCCCATGGCTCAGAATCACATTGAAATCCGCGGCGCACGGCAGAACAACTTGAAAAACCTCGATTTGGATATCCCCCTTAACCGCATGACAGTGGTAACCGGCGTGTCCGGCTCCGGCAAATCGTCCCTGGCATTTGATACCCTTTACGCCGAAGGCCAGCGACGATACGTGGAGACCTTCTCACCTTATGCGCGCCAATTCATGGATCGCATGGATCGACCACAGGTGGCGCGCATCACAGGGGTTCCGCCGGCCATCGCCATCGACCGCAAAGACCCGGTGCGCACTTCACGCTCCACGGTGGGCACCATGACCGAGCTCACCGACTATGTAAAACTGCTCTATTCCCGCCAGTCTGTGCTGCATTGCCGCCAATGCCAAAGGCCGGTGCAGCCTGAATCCGCCCAACAGATTTGGCGCAAGCTGCCCACCAGCGGACGCGCGGTCATCACTTTCCCTTTTGAAGTGGGCGGCGATATCAACGAGCGCCGGCGGGAGCTCCAGCGCCTGGGATATGACCGGCTATGGATCGATGACCAATTGGTGGAGCTCAGTACCTGGCAGCCCGAAGATGATGCACAAGTGGTGGATGTGCTGGCCGATCGCGTCATCCTGGAAGCGGGTCAGCGCCAGCGGATCGTCGACTCTTTGGAGATGGCGCTTCACTTCGGCGGCGGCCGCGTGGACGTGTGGGCGGAGGGGCAGCCGCGGCAATCGTTTTCCACCCACCTGCATTGCGCGCATTGTGATATCGACTACCGCCCCCCTTATCCTAGTTTGTTCTCCTTCAACAGCCCCGTGGGTGCTTGCGACACCTGCCGCGGGTTTGGCCGGGTCATCGATATTGATCTGGAACTGATTATTCCCGATCCAGCTTTGTCTCTGGCGCAAGGGGCCATAAAGCCATTTGGGGGTGCCGCCGAAGGACGCATGGAATTTAGCGATCTTGAAGATTTTTGCCGTGCCCGGCGTATCTCCATGCATAAGCCTTTTGATAAACTACCGCACAAACAACAACGCGCCATCATTGACGGGACTTCCGATTACTACGGTGTGCGCGGGTTCTTCAAATGGTTGGAAAGCAAAAGCTATAAAATGCATGTGCGTGTTTACCTGTCACGCTATCGCGCTTACGACGTGTGCCCGACATGCCAAGGGCGCCGCTATAAACCCGAAACCCTTTTGTACCGGCTGGCCGACAAAACCATTGCCGATATCTATGTCCTGAACGCGGACCAGGCCCTTGGCTTTTTCTCCGATTTGGCCGCCGGGGCATTGGATGATGCTGCGGTCCTGGTGCTGGAAGAGATTCTCAGCCGTCTGCGCTTTCTCAATGATGTGGGTCTGGGTTACCTGACCCTGGACCGTCAATCGCGCACCCTATCCGGCGGCGAAGTGCAACGTGTGGCCCTGGCGTCGTCCCTGGGGGCGGCTTTGGTCAACTCTCTCTATGTGCTGGACGAACCCAGCATTGGCCTGCACCCCAGGGACAGCCAACGGCTGATCGGCATATTGCATCGCCTGCGGGATTTACCCAATACCATTGTTGTAGTGGAACACGATCCCGCCATCATTCGGGCCGCTGACCACTTGCTCGACCTGGGGCCCCGTGCCGGCCGCCAGGGAGGGCGGATCAACTACTTCGGCCCCTTGGCCAAAGCGGGTCAATCGCCTACCGGGCGGTACCTGAGCGGGCGCAAACAAATCGAGGTGCCCCCAAAACGGCGTCTTCCGGCTCGCGGTTGCTGGTTGACCGTCATGGGCGCCGCCGAACACAACCTGCAACAGATCGATGTGGCCCTGCCGCTGGGCCTGCTGGTTTGCCTTACCGGCGTTAGCGGTTCCGGCAAATCCACCCTGGCTGAAGAGGTTCTTTTCAAAGGACTCCGTCGACGCATGGGCGAGTCCCAGGGCAAACCGGGCGCCCATCGGGAGATTAGGGGCGCCCATCAAATTCAGGCGGTGGAACTGGTCGACCAGCGACCCATTGGTCGCACCCCCCGGGCAAATGTGCTCACCTATACCAAAGCGTTGGACCCTATTCGAAAAATGCTGGCGGCCACACCGGCCGCGAAAGCCCGCGGGTTTGGCCCCGGGCACTTCTCCTTTAATGTCGAAGGAGGGCGTTGCGCCACCTGCAAAGGGGAAGGTTTTGAAAAAGTAGAAATGCAATTTCTTTCCGATGTACTCATCACCTGCCCCGATTGCCGGGGACGACGCTTCAAACCTGAAGTGCTCGAAATCAAATACAAGGGTATTGCCATTCACGAACTGCTGGAAATGACCGTGGATCAAGCACTGGTTTTTTTTGCTGCACACGCCAAAGTCAGGCGGGCGCTGCAGCCGCTGAGGGACGTGGGCCTTGGTTACATCGCCCTGGGCCAGCCCATCTCTACATTTTCAGGTGGCGAAGCCCAACGGCTGAAACTCTCGCGCTACCTGGGTGAAAAAAGCGGTCAGCGGCTTTTGATTTTTGACGAGCCTACCACCGGACTGCACTTCAAAGACATCACTCTATTGTTAGATTGCTGCCAGCGTCTGGTGTCGGCAGGTAACACGTTGCTGGTCATTGAGCACAACCTGGACGTGATTAAAACTGCCGATTGGGTGATTGATTTGGGACCCGAAGGCGGTGATGCCGGTGGCCGCGTGGTGGCGGCTGGACCGCCCGAGGCCGTGGCTGCGCAAAGCACTTCGCATACCGGGCGCCATTTGGCTCCCTATTTGGCCCGCAAACCAGAAAATTTCGAGAGCTCAAAAGTCATCCCCCCTCATTCAGCCGCCCGCAGGGGGCAATCCATCGATGTCCGTGGTGCCAGGGAGCACAATTTAAAAAACCTCTCTTTGAGCGTGCCCCACAACCAATTAGTGGCGCTGACCGGCGTCTCGGGATCCGGCAAATCCACTCTGGCGTTTGACATTATCTTTGCCGAGGGCCAACGCCGCTACCTGGAGAGTTTAGCCCCCTATGTGCGCCAATACATGAAGATATTGGAACGGCCCGAGGTGGATCTGGTCAGCGGCCTTTCGCCCACGGTTGCCATTGAGCAACGCGTCAGCCACAGTAGCCGTCGTTCCACCGTGGCGACACTCACCGAAGTTTATCACTTCTTGCGCTTGCTCTTTTCCAAACTGGGCGCCCCCCACTGTCCGGGATGTCACCGGCCGCTGTCGCGCCAAAACAAAACCGATTTGCTATCCCAGGTCCAATCACGCTATGCCGCGCGGGACGCGCTCATACTAGCGCCTAAAATTTCCGGGCGCAAAGGGTTTCACAAAGCCATATTCACACGGGCCCGCAAATTGGGATTTGGTCAAGCCCGCATCGATGGCCGGATTGAAAAAATAGTGCCGGACATGGCCCTGAGCCGCTACCACGACCACTTCATTGATATCGTTGTGGGAAAGATGCCCCATGGCCGGGGCGCCCACGCCCGGCTGGAGACGATGGTGCAAACGGCCTTGAAAGAGGGCGATAACAGTCTGATTCTGTTGGATCCGGCCGGCGGCAGTGAAGAGATATTCAGCCTGCACGGCCGTTGCCCCTCATGCGGTATCGGTGCCGTGCAAGGCGATCCCCGCCTGTTTTCATTTAACTCCCCTTACGGCGCCTGCTCCACATGCGATGGGTTGGGTGTGTTGGATATGGCCGACGAGGCCCCTCGCATCTGCCCGGTCTGCAACGGCAGCCGCCTCAAGCCCCAGGCCCTGGCCGTGCGAATTCAAGGGCGCACCATTTGGGATTGGGTCCGACAACCGGCCGAAAGCCTGATGAAGGAGCTTGAAACGCTCTCTTTTGCGGATCACCAAAAACCATTGTCCGATCCCATCCTCGCCGAGCTGCGGATTCGTATAAAATTGATGAACCGTCTCGGCCTGGGCTATCTCTCTTTGGCACGCTCAGGCGAAACCTTATCGGGCGGGGAGGCCCAGCGGGTACGCCTGGCGGCCCAGTTAGGCTCTAATTTGACCGGGGTGACCTATGTGTTGGACGAACCGACCATCGGCCTGCACGCCCGGGACAACCACATCCTGGTGGAAGCGCTGACGGAGTTGCGCGACCGGGGCAACACCATCATCGTGGTGGAACATGACGAAGATACCATTCGGGCGGCCGATACCATCATCGATATGGGACCCGGCGCAGGGCGCCATGGGGGAGAAGTCTTGGTGGCCGGACCACTGAAAAAAGTCCAGGCTTCCCCCTTGTCCGTTACGGGCGCCTGCTTAGACGGGCATCCGCGCAAGCTTACGTCTCGCCTGCGCCCCTGTCGCCGACAGCCGGCCCTAAAAGTCATCGGCGCATGCGCCAACAATCTTAAAAAGGTTGATGCGCGTTTTCCCCTCCAACGATTGGTTTGCGTCACCGGAGTGTCAGGATCGGGGAAATCCAGCCTGGTTAAAACAACCCTGTACCCAGCGCTTTATCAACGCCTGCACAAGCAGGAGACCGGCAACGGACACTGCAAGGCGCTGATCGGCGGACAGCAGATTCAACGGGTGCTGGAAGTGGACCATAGCCCCATTGGACGAACACCGCGTTCCGTGCCGGCCTCTTATGTGGGTTTTTTAACGGATATTCGCAATTTGCTGGCGCGTACACCCGAAGCCCGCAGCCGGGGCTACAGCGCTTCACGCTTCTCTTTTAATGTCCCCGCCGGCCATTGCCCCGCCTGCAAAGGACAGGGGCGTCCCAAGGTCGAAATGGCTTTTTTACCGGATGTCTACGTGCCCTGCGACGTGTGCCGCGGTGCCCGTTACAATCGGGAAACCCTGGATGTGCGTTATAAAAATAAGACCATTGCCGATATCCTTAACATGACCTTTGCCGAAGCGGCACAATTCTTCGGTGCCATCCCCAAAATTCGCAAAGCGGTACAGTTTGTCTGTGATATCGGTCTGGGCTATCTGCAATTGGGCCAGCCCAGCCCGACCCTCTCCGGTGGTGAGGCGCAGCGCATCAAACTGGCCCGTGAAATGGCCAAAGCGTCCCGAAGCCGAACTCTCTATATTTTGGATGAACCGACCACCGGACTGCATCTGGCCGATGTGAACCTGCTCATGAATGTGCTGCAAAACCTGGTGGACCAGGGCCACACTATTGTAGTGATCGAACACAACATGGAAGTGATCAAAGCGGCCGACTACATTATTGATATCGGTCCTGAAGGGGGAGATGCCGGCGGGCGCCTGGTGGCGGTGGGTTCGCCCAAAGAGATGCTGGGCAAAACCCAAAAATCATATACGGCCAGGTACCTTGAACAGTACTTGCGGCAAAGATAAGCCTTATTGGTTATTGATATCAAATGGAGAAGAACCTTAATTTTCAGCTGTGGGGCTAAGTCATCCGCACAAGAACCCGCCCCTTGTGTTTGCGCGCCAGCATTAAATCAATGCGTTGGCTCAAATCGTCCAACCCAATCTCTTCAATCACCGCTTCCATTTTATCAATTTTCCATTCGGAAGCCAGCCGTTGCCATGTTCTGCGACGCAGGTCCATGGGGCAATTTTGGGAATCAATGCCCACAAGGGTGACGCCACGCAATATAAAAGGATAGACATTTAGGGGCAGGTCAGGGGATGCGACATTGCCACAGCTGGTGGCCACGCCGTAAGGTTTCAGGGTTTTGATGGTGGTGGCCAATATCTCTCCGCCCACAGTATCGATGCTACCCGACCAACGGCTTTTCATCAATGGTTTGCCGCTGCCTGCGGAGGCCTCCTCAATGGAGATAAGTGTCTCCGCACCCAAAGATTTCAGATAGTCGGACGCATCGACAAGACCATTGACCGCTGCCACACGAAAACCCATCTTGGCCAGGATGGATACGGCAATGCTGCCCACCCCGCCGGTTGCACCGGAGACCAGTACTTCGCCATGCGCCGGTGTGATGCCGTGTTCCACCAGTTGATAGACGGACAGCGCTGCCGTAAACCCGGCGGTCCCGTAACACATGCTCCCACGCAAGCTAAGACTATCGGGCAGGGGCACCACCCACTGTGCCGGAACACGAATAAATTGACCAAATCCCCCGGCCGTGTTCATACCCAGGTCGTAGCTGGTGACAATGACGGTATCGCCGGGTTTAAATTGATCGCTGGTGCTCTGGGTGACCGTGCCGGCTGCATCGATCCCCGGTGTATGCGGGTATTTACGCGTGACACCTTTGTTGCCGCTGGCAGATAAGGCATCCTTATAATTAAGGGAGGAGTAGTGAACCTGGACCACCACGTCACCGGGGGGCAGGTCATCGATAACCTTTTCTGTAATCTGCCGATGGTACGTGTTGTCATCGGCCTCAGTTACCACCATGGCTTTGAATGTTGTCGCTTGCATCGTCCTTTACCTCCTCCTGCATTGTTTTGATTCTCAATACTTCAAGCGTGCATAATAGCTTTTTTTAGACGCCTCACGTGCCTCCAAAAGGGTATGGATCCCCTGGTTGGCCAGGAGGGAAATGAGCTTTAGAAAAATTTCAGCCGTGGCCAGAGCATCCCCCGTCGCCGTATGTCGACCGACAATATTGACACCCAACCGCTGGGCAATACTGCCCAAGCTATGGTCCTCTTGTGCCGGATGCACCACAGACGAGAGCAACAGGGTATCCAGCACCGGATTTTGAAAACATATGCCCGTAAGATGTTCTTTGACTTGCAGCATGCGCATATCAAAAGCCACATTGTGCCCCACCAAGACGGTGTCCTGTACAAAGCGCTGGAACATGGGCAGCACCTGTTCAATGGTGGGTTGGTCGACCAGCATCTCGGGTCGGATACCATGATATTTGATGGATTCCCACGGCAAATGGCGCTTGGGGTCGATGAGCTGGCCGAACTGCTCTTTGTGCAGCAAACGGCCGTTAACAATGCGAATCGCACCAATGGAGATAATCTCGTCACCGCTGCTGGGATCCAAGCCGGTCGTTTCCGTGTCAAATACGCTAAACGTTATTTCACTGAGCCGCCGGTTGTCCAGTTCCGGAGAACTCCCATGCTGAAACAGATCGAAGTCATAAAACTCAGGTCTGGATTCGGGTAGAATGGTGATGCGGTCATTGCTTTTGGCCGGCCCTGCATCTTCAAGTGTTGGAATTAAAAACCGTACACCGGCCCAATCTTTCTGTGTGGGTTTGCGATAGGGCCAAAGCCTGGCCCTGTGAAACGCCAAAAGATTGCCCATGGGAAGGGCTGAAGGGCCGCCGCACGCATTGACGGCTTCGGCCTTCCATTGCTTCAAGATCTTTGGGTCGACGCCCTCTCCTTTCCAAATGATATCCACATATAGCCAATCGTCCACTTGGTAAAATTGGGCCTGGACCGTATCGATCTTATAAAGCAGATGCACCCGTTTTATAATCGAGACAACGATTTGGGTCATGTGATGGATGTCGATACTGATGCGAACCTGTTGGTTCTCCTGCGTAATCTTCAACTCCAGGTTTAAAACCGGGGAGACCTGCTGCCAAATCAACTGCGCCCATTGTTCGATGGAAATGGGCGTCAGGGGCCGGGTCACCTTGTTAGACCATCTGTCGGCAATCTCCTTCTGGGTCCACAATTTGGCGGCTAAATCGGATTGTTCAGCCAAAATCTGCACCATTTGATGATAGGCGGGGTCCGATTTAAAAGCATCGTCATGAATCAGTTCTGCGGCAGTTTTTATAATTGAAATGGATTGGGTCAACTGGTGCTGCCACAACTGCAGATGCTGGGATTCCTCCTCAGCCTGGTGCAAGGTTGCGCCCAAGTCTTCGATATATAGTATAAATCCAGTCACATGGTGCTGGCTGTCAAGCACCGGCTGCAGCTCCGCCGGTAACGGGCTATGGTCTTTGGTGCCAATCAGAAAGCGTTCGTTGGCCATGCTGCGATCTTGGCTAAGCTTGTCTGCAATACGCGCCAATGCCTCTTGGATAAGCGTCTTGTCGATAAAACCAAACAATGAGCGCCCCAGTCCAACCCAGTGGCTGCCATTGCCGGCGCCGGCGTTGGCGCCCGCATGGGGTGCCAAAAGATCTTTGGCCTTGCGATTATAAAAAACGATCCGGCTGTCGAGGTTGCACACCACGATGCCTTGGGGTAAATCGGACAGGAGCGTGGCCAGGATGGCCTTTTCAGTTTCGATCTCGGCTTTCGATTGTTTGAGCTGCTCAGCCTGGCTTTTATGCACGTGGGTCGCCAGCTCGGCACTTTGATTGATGATGCGCGCCAGCCGGCGGACATCGAAACTGCCCCGCACCGTGACCCGCAAGTCAGGATTGACCGTATTGATCAAATCGATCTCTTCGGCCAGCCGGTTGATGGGTCTGACGTATGCCCTGAAGATCCAATCGGCGGCAAAGCCAAAGGCCATCAGCAAGAGAAACCCCGCTGAAAAAAAATAGCCAAAATGAGCGAAGACCACGGTAATGATCGATTGTCGATTCTCCGACGGCAGACTCTTCCAAAAAAGCAGGGCCAATGTGCATAGCGCAGCCACCGTGACGACGAGAGCCACGGCAATGATCATCCAATATTTATTCTGGGTTTTCAAACTGCTTCGATCTCCCGCCTGATCGATAATACTGCAAATATAACAAAAGCGCAGAGAATAACGATAGATGGAAAAGGCGCGAGCGGCCGATAGCCGCAACACGCCTTTTCAATTGCCAGGAAACTCAACATGAGCACCCGTCGATCATATATCCGTAACCGGCAATCATGGGATTGCCTGGCGCCCAACCCTATAATATATTGTTTATATTATAAATACAATCATTACCCGGGTTCAAGGGTGCCTATCCTTGAACCATCTTGGTGATGTGCTCTACGATCTCCGGGTTGGCCAAGGTCATCACGTCACCGACGTCCTTTTTGTTGGATATGGAACCCAACACCCGCCGCATGATTTTACCGGAGCGTGTTTTGGGCATATCCGGTACGATCCATACTTTGCGTGGCTTGGCGATCTTACCGATTTGGTTACAAATCTCATCGGAAATCTTCTGGGCCAATCCATCGCTGGCATCAAACCCGGGTTTGAGCGCAATATACAGGTCGGGTTCCTTGCCCTTTATTTCATGGGCCACGGGCACAACAGCGGCTTCGGCAACTTCTTCCACCACCAGGGCAGCCGATTCAATCTCCTTGGTCCCCAGCCGATGCCCCGAGACATTGATCACATCATCGATACGCCCCAAAATACGGAAATAGCCATCGGGCGCCTCCACCGCAGCATCTCCGGTCAAATAAGGCCAATCGCGCCAATCTTTGGATTTTGGATCTTTGTTGTAGCGTGCAAAGTAGTTGGTGACGAATCGATCCCGGTCACCCCAAATGGTCTGGAACATGCCGGGCCAGGGATTCCGGATGCAGATATTGCCTGCCTTTCCGGCGCCGCGGGGCAATTCATTGCCTTCATCATCCAGAATCATGGGGTGAATACCCGGCACGCCCGGTCCGGCGCTGCCCGGCTTCATGGGTGTAATCGCCGGCAGGGTACTGCAGAGGAAACCGCCGGTCTCTGTTTGCCACCAGGTGTCCACGATTATCGCTTCGCCTTTGCCCACTTCCTTGTGATACCACTTCCACACTTCCGGCTCGATGGGTTCGCCCACGGTGGTCATGTGCTTGAAATGGTAATTGTATTTTGCAGGCTCGTCCGGACCGATCTTTCTCAAGGCGCGGATGGCTGTTGGCGCGGTATGAAAGATGTTGACATCTAGATCCTGGGCGATGCGCCAGGAGCGACCGGCGTCGGGATAGGTGGGCACACCCTCATAGATCACTGTGGAGGCACATAATGCCAAGGGACCATAAACAATGTAAGAGTGCCCGGTAATCCAGCCGATGTCCGCCATACACCAATAAACGTCCTCAGGATGAATGTCCTGCACATATTTGCAAGTGCCGGCCACATAAGCGAGATAGCCGCCTGTACCGTGCTGACATCCCTTGGGTTTACCGGTCGTGCCGCTGGTATACATTAGAAACAAGGGATCTTCCGCCAACATGGGAACAGGATCGACCCGCGCGCCGTAATAATCTTCAAGCACCCCATTGACAAAGTAGTCTCGGCCTTCAACCATAGGGGTTTCAGCCGAGTATTTACCCGGGTACCGCTGCCAGATCATTACCTTGTCGACCTTTTGTCCAGCTTTCTCAGCTAAATCCACGGCCGTATCGGCTTTTTCCTTATGATCAATCAGTGAGCCGCTGCGGTAGTAAGCATCCATCGTAATCAATACATTGGAGCCTGAATCGATGATGCGATCCGCACAAGCGCTGCCGCTGAAGCCACCGAAGACTTGGGAGTGAATAACGCCCAAACGCGCACAGGCCAACATGGTGATGGGCAGTTCCACGGACATGGGCATATGTAAAGTCACGCGGTCACCGGCTTTAAGGCCGCAAAAATCGCGCAATACCGCAGCAAATTCGTTTACCCGCACATAGAGTTCCTGATACGTAATGTGCTGGTAATTTTCGTTTACCGGCTCGGGGACATAGTGAATGGCGGTTTTGTTCTTGTTTTTGGCCAAATGGCGGTCGATGCAGTTGTAAGACGCATTGATTTTGCCGCCCTTGAACCACTTAAAGCATGGCGCGTCGCTGGTATCGAGGATCTCGTCCCAATACTCAAACCAGTCCAGCAAATCCGCATACTCTTTGAAACAGTTGGGAAAATTGTCCAGCCCGAAGCGTTCGTAGATCGTCTTGTCGGTCATATTCGCCTGGGCGACGAATTCGGTAGAAGGATAATAGTAATCTTCCTCCTGCCAGTGGACGGCAATTTCAGCCTCCGAAGTGGCGACAACCTCTTTTTCTGCCATAGCAACACTCCTTGTTATGTGGTTTTAAACGGTTTACTCCTGCCACAGCAAGTGCGCCGGCTCCCTCGTTCACCCCCACCGACGGCAGAGGAAGCGCTATTCATCTTCCGCCCTCCTGCAATTGGCACTTGCCATTGCCAAACAAGCCCTTTACGCTGAAGGTCGATTCGCCGCATGAGGATAAAATCAAGCAATAACAACAGGATAAGGATGTGCGTATAACTGCCGGTATCAAATGGCGGCCAAAGCGACCTTCGCATTCTCCATATTTAATGAATAGTATTTATTTGTTTGGATAATCATAATTGTTTTGGCGTTTGTTTGTCAAGTTATTTAAATTCATAATGCCGTATTAACCATAATTACACGATATTATGTGAATATTGCAAAATTGCTCGAGTTTTATGGCCATCGAAGAGAGTGGTTGGGTCATTTGCTCGGAGGGCAAGCTTACGACGCTGCCAGCCTGAATCGCCATCGGCAGGGGCAATCGCGACTATGATCCCGATTTGGAAATACCGAATACAGATAGCAGAGTGACCATCAGGATGGCTTGGAACAGCGTTGCGACAACCCAGGTTCCCACACACAATACGGCAACCTTCGCTGTGCTGGCTCGGGTAAACACCTTTTTAACCCCCATGACGGCCGCCACCAGGATCCAAACCGAGCTCAGGATAAGGATGACGGTGGTGGACTTGGGAATCAAGCCCAGCAGACGGATGATGCCAGGCGCACAGGCAAAGGCCATCACGCGCATGATGGCTTTGCGATCGACCAATTTGTCCGAGGTGCCAAAGATGTGCGTTCCAAAATAAAAGACGCTAAAGGCCCACACATACCAGGCAAGCATGGTGGTCAGCAGGGCGATGTTCACAGCGGTGCCGCCTGCCAGACCGAAGGAACCAAAAGCCGTGGCCATGGCAAACAGGGCCATCACCCAGACCGATTGGCCTTGGGTGGTTGGGTCGGCGACGATCTCTTCAAACAGATGTTGATCCAATCTGATGGCGCGTTGCATGCGTTTGAAAATCGGTTTCATAAAATCCCTAGGCCGTTTGATTGTCGGCGGATCGTAACCGACGCGCTCGTCAGATGAGATTTCAGATTCATCTCTATTGGGTTTGTTGCTGCTTTTTCAGAGCTTCCAGATGCCTGCGAATACCTTTATCCTTATTGGGCACATTGTCGAACAAGCGCTTGACAAAACCGGGGGGGTCATCAATTTTGGGATCGAGGGCCAGGGCCTTTTCGTAGTCGGCGATGGCTTTGGCGATCTCACCAAGTTCGGCATGGGCAATCCCCCGATTGGCATAGGCGTTGGCCAGATTGGGATCGATTTTCAGGGCGTGATTGTAATCCAGGATGGCTTCTTTATAACGGCCCACGGTGTTGAGACTGTTGGCCCGGCCAAGATACCCGCCGGCTTGCTTTGCATCGATTTCAATGGCGCGCTCAAAGGACGCTATGGCTTTCTCGGGTTTGTTCAAATTCAGTTGGGACAAGCCGTCCATAATCGCTTGATCGTAATCCGATACCGTAACGCCGCAGCCTGCCATGCCTATCGCCAGTAGGACAATGAATATATTGCGCATCTTCATCCTTTATCAGTAGCAGTTTTCAAGCCAAAAAAAAACATAAAAAAGGGGGGGAGCCGGATCGCTCCCCCCCTATCTTTACTTCACTGAACGATGGTTCGCAACCACCCATCGCAGGTAAAGGTTAGGTGTCGTAGATGTCGTGTTTCAAAGCATCGAATTCACCCTTGATGTTGGTGGACATTTCGCACTTGTAGGCCAGGAACCACATCATCGCAATTCCCAGCACCCACCAGAGTATCTGCCAAATCCAGATGGACGGCATGCCATTGAGCCATTCTGCCGGCTTCAATGGATCACCGAAGATGGTGTTGCCGATCACACAAGCCGGACCAATGGCGAACAGGAACCATCCTAATGTTACCACCCAGGCGATCTTGATCAGGTGGCGTTTTTCAGGCGGCAAGCTGGCATGCTCGCGGATGAAGTTATGGAAGGACATGCGGCGCTCCTTCTCCTCGGACTCCGGTTGGGTGAAAAAACTGACCAAAATAGCAATGGGCAGGTTGAACAAAATGCCCCATCCGGCACAGTGCAGGGTCAGCGGATAAGCACCCCACGGCAATCCGAACTTGAAGTTGAAGGTCAGCGTCACGGCAATGATACCGGCAGCCAATCCGGCTACAACCCCTTGACGGGTCAACCAGGGCCAATAGAGGGTGGCCATCAGGGCCGGGTACATCATAAAACCGTAAGAGACGGCCAGTCCGCCCAATAATACAATGGCACCGGGTACGAGAGTGGCAAAGATCAAGGCGGAGATGCCAATGCAAAGTACGGTGACGCGACCCCACAGGGTTTGCTGACCGGTGGTCATATCTTTGACAAAGTAGCGCTTGACGATGTCACGGGTCAGCATGCCCGAACAGGTGGACATATAGGCCGCACCGGTGGACTGCATCGCAGCCAGCGCGCAGATGGCCAATAGACCCACCAGGAACGGTGCGGTATCTTTCATCAGATGGATGAAATACGGCACCAGGTTGGCTTGCTTTCCGCCCACCAGGTTGGCCAACGGCATGATGGTTTCACCTGCACCTTCCGGACGCAACAGGCTCAGAACCCAGCCGCCCATGCCTTGCATGGTGGTGAAGACAAACAGAGCTAAACCGATGCCCAGGGTGGAGGCCCATACTTGCTGCAGGGGGAACGGTTTGGGGTCTTTGTTGGCAAACGCCCACATGGAAAAGGCCGGTGAGGCATGGATGCCCATCAAGGCAAACATGTAAGTCAGAATCATGATGCCGGTCCAGGTTCCGCCAATGGCTTTGCTGCCGGCGGGAACCCACTGAATCACGCCGGGAACGGCCACCAGATGGCTGTAGCCGTCGGGGGTCAGCTTGATGATGGCCTTCTTGTTGGCCAGAAAGACCTTAGCCGCCTCAGGATCCGCCCAGCCGGGTACGTTGGCACCACCGCTGTGAATCCAGGCCACAATATCCCCGAACTTGGAAGTCAATGAATCCCAGCCACCGGCGAAATTCACGGAAATGATACCGATGGCGATAATGCCGCCCCAGAGCAGGACACACTGGACGGTATCCACATAGGCCACCGAGCGCAGGCCGCCCAATCCGACATACAGCATCACAACGATCGCCAACATCCACATACCCACGTTGACCGAAAAGAGCCCGTCGGTGAGGATGTTGAACAGCACGCCCGATGCCCGCAGTTGAATGCCGAGATAGGGGATACTAAAGAAAATGGCCACGATCACCGTTAGAATGCGCATGGCCTCGGAGTTGAAGTAGGTGCTGTACATTTCGCCCGGGGTCACAAACCCATAGCGTTTGCCCATCAACCATTGGCGTTTTAAAAATAGAACGCCGGTAAATGGAATGGTCAGCACATAAAAAGATGCATATCCATAGGGAATACCGTCACGCCAGATAAGCGCGGGATGCCCAACAAAGGTCCAGCCACTGAATGAGGTGGCTGTGGCTGCTAAGACAAAGACCCAAATGTTGAGCTTTCTTCCGGCGATAAAGTAATCCGTTCCGGATTTTGCGGAAAGGTATCCTTTAACGCCTATGGTGATGCAATATGCCCAGTAACATATGACGAAAAAGAATAACCAATAGACGTGTGAGCCCATATCCACCTCCTTTTCTTGCTTAATTGCATTAAAGTTATCTTATAGTGAGACTCTGCTCTCTAAAAGATCTGGATTGAATTCTCTTTTTTCACCTCCCCTGTTTAAAGTTCACGACAAAAATTGGGTTTGCCACGAATTATATCTTAAGAAACGCCTTTCCGCTCTACAACAACGGCAGCCGCCCCCGCTTAGTATAAGTACGACACAGACCCATTTAATGAATTACATTTAGTTCTTACACCTTCTATTATTTCTAAATGAACTATTTGTCAAGTGATATAAATTCATATTATTGTCCTCCATACAGCCATAAAGCAGCTTTCAGGAAGATTGATAGTAAAATTCAGTGGGATTAAGCGGAGCCTTCGCTCTGAATTAAAAGCCCCTTTTCAAATATCTCAAAAGCTGTTTCCAGGGTCGGCTTCAAATAATCGATACACGGATCACCGCTTTGTTTGCTGGCCTCCCAAAGCACCACACCGGAAAACATCGACCACACAATATTGGCAATCGCCCCGGGATGCCGATCCAGGCAGACACCTTTGCTGATGCCCTGCTCGAAAATTTTAGCTATTTTATCAATAGCTTGCTGCCCCATTGCCTTGATTTCATGAAGGAGTTCCGGACTGAGATCTTTCAAAAACTCACTGGTTTGTAAATTGAAGAGGTTTTTAAAAATCATGGGATCGAATTCATAGGCATCCAACAAAACCGCTTTGAGCTGGGATATTTTGCCTTTGTGATCCAGCTCATGCTGGGTTTGCAGGTACTCTAATCGTATCAGCAAATATTGGAAGACGCGCACGGAAAGTGTCGCCCAGAGTTCGCTCTTGTTTTTAAAATAAAGGTACAGGGTCCCTGCACTGAGTTCCGCCTCTTGGGCGATGCTCTCCATGGTGCTGCCGCCATAGCCGCTGCGAGTGAAAACCCGTTTGGCCGCCACCATGATTTGCTGCCGGCGCCGCTCCTTTTCCCGCTGTTTTCGCTCTTGGATCCCCATAAATTGAATCCTATTCATTTCTTAAACAAATAATTATTTGCTTGGCTTATATTTGTCAAGTTCTTTTTATTCATTTAATTAATATTGAAACAAAGGCGAGCAATATATAGGCTGGATAAAAATGAAATTTTTGGCCTATCTACCAATATATGAAATAGATAGGAGGTTCATTGGGCGAAAAATGCCAAATGTCAAAATCCAGATATCATTTGGTGGATTGGAGGACTGAACCTTTTTTAGGTTTTAGGCCCGTATTTCTAAATCAATAGCCTCAAGCCACCGGCAGGAAAATAGTAAACGTAGTCCCTTGCCCCTCCTGACTCTCCACTTCGATGGTGCCCTGATGCTTTTCGATAATGCTATAAGCCAAGCTCAAGCCCAATCCCGTACCTTCGCCGATATCTTTGGTGGTAAAAAAAGGATCGAAAATCTTGTTTTGAATGGCTTCCGGTATACCTCTGCCGTTGTCGCTGATCTGAATTTTGACCTTATCATTATGATGGCGTGTGCAAACCTTGATCAACCCCTCTTTTTCAATGGCCTGGGCTGCATTGACGAGCAAATTCATGAAAACCTGGTTGATCTGTTGCGGGAAGCATTTGACCGGTGGCAAATCCGCATAGTCCTTTGAAAGATTCGAGCTATATTTAATTTCGTTCCAGACAATGTTGATGGTGGAGTCAAGTCCTTGATTGATATCCGCCTGCTTATAACCCTGATCCCCGGGATGAGCAAAATCTTTAAGGTCGGCAACGATTTTGCGGATGCGCTCGGCACCCTCACAAGACTCGGCGATCAACTCTGGAAAATCTTCGCGTAAAAACGCCATGTCAATCTCTTCCTCCACCAGGCGCAATGCTTTGAGACTGTCAAAAATTTCAGCGGGCAAATCAATATCACCGGCCAGAGCTTTCAAAGATGCCGCCAGGGCACCATACTGGCTGAGCAAATCGGTCATCTGCTCCTGATACTCCGCCATTGTGTTGAGGTTACTGCTCACATACGCCGTGGGATTGTTAATCTCGTGGGCCACACCGGCAGCCAGTTGCCCAATGGAAGCCATCTTTTCTGCCTGAATGATCTGGGACTGCGTGCGCTGGAGCTTGGCCAGCGTCTCTTCCAGCTCTTTTTTTGACATACGCAACTGATTCTCAATGGTTTTGCGCTTTTCGATTTCAGTTTGCAGTTTGCTGTTGTTGTCATTCAACCATTGGGTGCGCTCAGCAATGACATTACCCAGGCTGGCAATGATTTTATCGTTTTCTTTTTGGATGGCAACTTCAGCCGATATATCGGTAACGACAAACAGTCTGCCGTTAATTCCTGCCGCCTGTGCCAACGGCGTTGAATTTAAACGAATATCCAACAATTCACCTGCCTTTGTTTGCCAGCGAGTTTCTAGAACAGCCACCCCATCTTTAGCGATTTGCGCATGAATTTCCTGGCCCACTCGCAAAAAGGCGTCTTCGCTTTCATACAGGATGCGGGCACTGCGGCCAATGAGCTCTTGTTCATCATAACCCAGCATTTGACAAATTTGGGCATTGACCTGCGCCAATCGGCGATCCACAATAACGCCAATGCCGATTGGGGCCGCACGATAAATACTTTCGAATAGTGGGTTGGGGTTGGACACCATCTAAATGGTTCTCATTTCTGATGATTGATCCATCAAATTGGACGCCATGCCGGTGCGTCCATGTAACATCCAGTACACTGATCAGCAGTGTACCATCGGATTGCCGGACACCCGCTGGGGACGATATCGGCTTTTCACGGGATTTATTTAGCAAAATAGCCTTTATGCGGCATAAAAGCATGTATTTTACAGACCTATAACCCATAGTAAGGGTTTGGTGATCAAGCCGGTCAGTGAACAAGCTGTTTAGATACGCCTTGTTCTGGGTTATAGGTCCGTATTTTTATGCGGTTATCCATGAATCCCAAGTGCAGGGAGAGATGTTGGATCGCCTCCGGTTTTCGCTTCGGACATTAGAAACATCAGCTTGTGATTTTATAGCAGGGCGCCTGTTTTGAGATCGCTTGTAGAACAGCACCGCAAAGCAAATCCATTCTAGCAATTATGCCACACTGCGACCGAATTTTTGGTTCGCCAGCTCTCGTTGGCGTTTGCGGTGGGTGTTGTTCTGCATCTCTTTGCGTACCACGCGTTGCAGGAGCTTGAACATCTTTATCTCTTGGGCTTCGTGCTGATAGAACGTGTCCCATGCGTAGTCCAGCAGTTCCTGCAAACGCTCCGGACGCATATGCTTGGGTTGAAAGACCACTTTGTCGGCAGTGTAATCGTTCCAATTGTCTGAAAAAATGCGGCCTTGCTTTCTTATCTTCTCGTAGGCTCTGGTGTGGGGAAAGGGTGTCAGCACCGTAAATTCAGCGAGATCCAGATCGATCTCCATCAAAAAATCTATCAACCTTAAAATGTCGTCTTCGGTTTGATCGTCCAGACCCAGCAAAATGGTACCCTCCACACCAATGCCATGATCGTGATAGCGTTTGATGCGTTCGCGGATATAATCCGATGTATCGAACACCGCCTGATAGACATACCAGGCACCGGCCTGGGCAGCCAGATCAAGGACTTGGGGATCGTCTTCAATGGGATGACAACACCAATTTTTCTTCAGTGGAATCATCGCTTTGAATAGATCCTTCTCCCATTGGGTATCCTGGGCCAGGGAGTTGTCCACAATAAAGAGGCGGTTGTTTTCAATGTCCGCCATCTCTTGAACCGCTTGCTCAATGGGCCGCGGCCGGAATTGGCGCCCCCCCAGGTAGGCGACACAGCATGGATAGCAATTGTATCGGCATCCTCTGGAGGCGTGTACCAGATCCACCATCTGGACACCTTTGTAGTTGTATAGATCACGGTTTAATATGTCGCGGCGGGCCGTGCCCACCAATTCAATGGACGGATGTTGGATCAAATAGTTATAGGTTTTTTTCAGATTGCCGTTCTTAAAGTCATCGATCACCTGCGCCATGCGCCCTTCCGCTTCACCCAAAAAAACAGCGTCTGCATGAGCGGCAGTTTGCTCGGCGTGGAGCATGGTGGCTATGCCGCCAAAGATCACCTTGACCCCGCGTTGGCGATAGGCATCGGCGATCTCCCAGCCCCGGGTGACCTGGGCGGTCAGCATCATGGAGATGCCCACAAAATCGACAGATTCATCAAAATCAATGGGTTGGACATTTTCATCTACAAAGTCGACCGTCACCTCGTCCGGCAGTGTGGCGGCAAACACCACCGGGCCATGGGGGGGCAGGTGAAATTCGGTTTGTCTTCTCAATTTGGCCCATTTGGGGTAGATCAGTTTAAATTTCATGGATATCCTTTCACGCCAAGCGCATTCGGTCGGCTCACTCTTCATCCAGCGAAACAGCTTCGATCAGTTTCAGTTCCAAATCATACTCAATAAGACCGTGGCTTTGAATTGTCAATTCACGGGCCGGGCCATTGCCGGCTAAAGATCCGGCGGCTTCAATGGTACGCAACCGACGCTTATGGGTACTGTATGCATGAATGGCCCAGTGATGCGGGTCTTTGACAACGACATCGGTGACGACCCCGCCGGGCGAAATGTAACGGCACACCCTCGCGCCATCGACCAGTTGTCCATGGGCCTGCAACGGCGCCTCGGGTTTATAATAGAGCAACCGCAGATCCGCCATCAGGCCTTCTGCAAATCCAGGCCGGTCAAATGGAGCTGTTGCGCGGGTCACTGTGAGCCGTCCATCATAGCGCGCACTGAACAGCACCAGACCTTCCATGGTCATCAAAGCGCATTCAATGGTACCGGCAGGGATGGAGACCACCGAGACACCGGTTAATCGGCCCATTGGGCGGCCACCCACGGTGGCCTGGATCAGATGATGAAATTGCCAGCGACCCGCAGGAAACACCTGATCACAATTCAATGTCGATGCATCGTCGAACGGCAATGCGCTGATGCGTGGCAGTTGAGCACAGGCCGAGATCAAGACAACCATTGGAAGGATAAGCACCCAAGTTTTCATGGCACCTGCTTGAAAATGCCATCGGCCAAGGGCAAATTAAGCTGGGGGTCAACAAAACGAATACGCGTAAACGCCTTGGGAGTTTCAAAAATCACCACTTCTTGCATCACACCGGGCAGCTTGGCCATCTTCAGCTCCATGCGCAGAATAAATTGTTTCAAACCCATATTTTTAGGGGTCAGCACAATACGGTTGTCCGGCTGCAAAGTCGCTGTGAACAGAGTACTTTCATTAAAACGGCCGTTGAGCCAATGGGTGATCTCTTGGAATACGATGTCCAAGGATTGGGTGTTGCCGGCCGGCTCTTCAACCCACCCACTTTCCGATTGACCAAAGCGGCGCACCTTCCCGTGGTGCATGAGCAGAACGCTACCCAGCGGGCTGGCATACTCCCAGCGCAAATCACCGGGACGCCGAAATGCAAAATGCCCTTTGGAAATCAGAGGCCGCGCCAAAATAGGCAAATGCTTTTCCTGCACAAAATCCGCCCGCAACGTCTTGACCGCATCGGCCGCCGCCCGAATCCCCTCAAAAGAGTCAGCCCAGCCCGTACAAAAAAAGGCAGCCCCTATTAATATTATCCCAAGATATTTTTTAATCATATTCAATATCGCGTGCTTAATCGACCGATAGGGGTTTGCGGCATATCACCCTTCGACCGCGAATCCCCGGCAACGCACACCACCGGCGCAACAAAAATCCGGCATGCAATCCGCGTTAAAGCCTGAGGCCCGGAGGGCTTCAGAGCCAAGGCGTCCGGGGATGAAGCTGTAGTACCACTACCGCGAATCCCCGGCAACGCAGGATATGAAGCCCTCCGGGCCTCAGGCTAGATCATGCCGCCGTTTACGCCGATGGTCTGCCCCGTCACATAACTGGCATCATCCGAGCATAAAAAGCGGACCACTTTGGCCACCTCCTCAGGTTTGCCGATACGGGCCATGGGAATAATCTGTTTGATATGCTGCCGGGGGGCTTCGTCCAGCATGCCGGTATCAATGAGGCCGGGGGCCACCACATTGACCCGTATACCCAACCGGGCCACCTCGGAAGCCAGGCTTCGACTGGCGCCGATCAAACCGGCCTTGGCTGCCGAGTAATTGGTTTGACCACGATTGGCCATTAATCCGGACACTGAAGCAATGGTAATGATACAACCGCGTTTGTTGACCACCATTTTTTCCAGCACCGGCTTGGTGGTGTTGTAAAATCCGGCCAAACTGGTGTGAATCACCCTCTCCCAACTCTGACGCGGCATCATCACAAACAAATTGTCATCGGTGATCCCTGCATTGTTCACCAGCACGTCCAGAGTATCGTATGCCTGCGCCAAAGTTTCCAGGGCCTGCTGGGAAGTCTCGGCATCCCCCACATCAAAACAGGCCAAACGCCCATCCACACCTTGTTCGCGCACCATGGACAGGGTTTTTTCAGCACCCTGATGATCGGAGCGGTAATTGATGATCACCTCATACCCGCTACGGGCAAGCTCTACACAAATGGCCTGCCCAATCCCCTTGCTGGCCCCAGTCACAATGGCCACCCGCCGTTTATCTGACATTTGTTTATCCTTCGCTTAAAAGGTAAAACTTAAAACTCTATTTCATATCACCAAAACAGATGGCTACACATATTGCAGAGTGAACATTCTGCAGTTAAAAACCGATAGGTTAACGCGCCTTCATAACCTGCAACACCACCTCGCCGATAATTTCATCGTCAATTCTGGCATCGCCGGTGATCTCCACGAACTCGTCAAATTTAAAGGTGTTGACTGCCCGTGTGACTATCCAGGCGCCCATCGGGAGGGCATCTACATAGAAGTGTGCTTTTTTGATGCCCACCACCCAGCCTTTTGTATCGGCAGTCAAACCCGATTGTTGCACCAACGTATAGGCGTTGCTCAAGCCGGAGGTTTGGGCCACCAGTTCCACAATCAAGAGTGTACCAGCGGACTGACCCTCCACCAAAGGCCAATCGGCATTGACCTGAGAACGGGAGACAGCGGTCTCCGCACCCAGCTCAAGCACCTCATCAATAAGCAACATCTTGCCGCTATGGGGCAACAGATCCTCAGCGGTCAGGTTTGGATAATCGATCGGCATGGTTTAGCGCCTTATTTAAAAAAAGATTGATGAAACACGGTTTTGTCTATATAGCCAATGTCTGAGCCGCTAACGCTACTATAAAATATAGGGCTTGTAAACAATCTGGGGTGGCGGCGGGTCGGCCGGCTGCCCCATCTAAACTTATGGTGCTGATCTATGACTGAATTGATTGAGGTGTTGAAAAAAAAACTGGTTGACGTGCTGAACCTGCAAGAAGTGCAAGCTGACGATATTGATCCGGATGAGCAACTTGTGGGTGGCCGTATGGGAATTGATTCCATAGACGTGCTCGAGCTGGTTATCATGCTGGAAAAGGATTATGGCGTTACCATCGACAACAAGGAGGTGGGGGCCCAGGTGTTCGCTTCTGTGCGCACCATGGCCCGGTTTATAGCGGATAATTCGGCGGAGCTGTCCAATTGACCTTACCTCACATTGGTGTGACCGGCATGGGGGTCATCTGTGCCCTGGGACACAATGTAGATGAAACGTTTTCAGCCCTGGTGCAGGGAAAGACCGGGCTACGCCCTTTGACCCGCTTTTCACCTCCTCACGATCCCTTACCGGTGGGTGAGGCTTCTTTGGGTTCTGCTGAGGAGCGCTTACCGGTGACCCACCAATTGGCACGCCGGGCAGCCGATCAAGCGATGGCCGGCTGCGCTGCTGCCCCTGACGCCATCGTACTGGGGAGCACCACCGGCGGCATAGCCGTTTCTGAAGAATGCTTAAAAGCCGGTTCCCAAGACCCGAGCGCCTATCGATTCCATGCCGTTGGGTCGGTGGCTGAGGACCTGGCCCGTCGCTACCATTGCAGCGGTCCTGCATTAACCATCTCAACGGCATGCTCATCGGGTGCGGGGGCCATTGCTTTGGCCATGGCCATGTTAAGATCCGGCAGCTACCGTCGGATACTGACCGGCGGTGTTGACTCGATATGCCGCTTGACCTATTTCGGTTTCAAGTCATTACAATTAATTGATCCCCAGGGCGCAAGACCCATGGATAAATCCCGGCGGGGTATGTCGGTGGCCGAAGGGGCCGGCATACTGTTGTTGGAAGCCAACCCCGGTAGCGACACAACCGTCTACATGTTGGGTGCCGGTCTTTCTTGTGACGCCCACCACCCGGCCCAGCCCCACCCGGAAGGCAGGGGCGCTTTGGCCGCCATGCAAGCATCGTTAGCAGATGCAGGAATCAGCCCTGAGCTTATCGACTATATCAATCTGCACGGCACCGGCACCAGCGACAATGATCGTGCCGAGGCTCGGGCCATCCAGACCCTTTTTAAATCGAATATACCGCTGTTGTCATCCATCAAGGGTGCCACCGGACATAGTCTGGCTGCTTCAGGCGCCATTGAGGCCGTGATGGTTGCCCGGGCCATGGAAAAGGGTTGGGTTCCGCCAAATACCGGGTGTCAAACCCCCGACCCTGAACTGGGCTTAAATCCTGTGGTGCGCCCCTTAAAAAAAAAGATAAATACCGTAATTTCCAACTCCTTCGGCTTTGGTGGCAACAATGTCGCTTTGGTGATGGGAACATCCGTCGGCGAACCGCCGGAGAAACCTGAAAGCGCCCATTTGGCCGTTATGGGGTGGGCCGCCGTCACCGGAGCCGGCACCACCACCGTCACACTTAAGAACCTGGCCAGGGGGCTTTCGTGTAAAGGTCGCTTGGAAGCCGACCAGCTCAGCCAGGGGTTAAATCCTCAGACCATTCGCCGGCTTAAACGGCTCCCCTTGATGAGTCTCTGCCTGACCGCCGCAGCTCAAAAAGGCGCCGGCGCAAATGTTGCGCACTCCATTTTTTTCGGCAGCGGATGGGGTGCACTTTCCGAAACCCATGATTTTATTCGAGGGCTTTACGACAGTGAAGAGAAATTTCCCAGCCCCATCGATTTTATCGGCTCGGTGCACAACGCACCTGCCGGCCAGGTCGCCCTGCTGACCCATGCCACTGGCCCCAATATCACGGTTTCCAACGGCGACTATTCATTTGAACAAGCCCTGCTCAGTGCCCAAATGCTGGCCGATCCGAACCCGTTTATGGTATTGGCCGCAGATGAAGGACACCCTGTACTATCCCCTCTGTTTGATCCTTCAGTGACCGATAAAGAGGCCCTGGCCGACGGCGGCGGTGCACTGTTGCTGCAGCGGCAATCCCAAACCGATGGTCCCGTTGTGGAACTGAAGTATTATCAATCCGCTATGGATAAGCCCTTTGAGCCGGAAGGCCTGATCATGGTCCTGGGGGGTGCAGATAAAATCAGAACCCAATACAAGCTGATGCTGGTCGGCATCCCGGCAGCCCAACGGGCCTTGGGTCAAGACCAGATGGAACGCTTGATCAAACGGTGTCGCTACAATGGGTGCGTAGTGGATTATCGCCCGCTGATTGGAGAATTTGCCTCGGCTTCTGCCGTGGCCACCGTTTACGCCGCTGCCCACGTGCAAGCCAAAATGGGCGAAGGCGCCGAGCAACCGGCTGTATTGGTCCTTGGCCTGGGCACGACCCTAACGGCTGTTGAGGTGGCGCCAAAATGAAAGTCCTGCTGGTCTCAGCCAACCAGGTGACCGCCCCTTACCCGGTCTATCCACTTGGGCTGGACTATGTCGCTGCCGCCCTTGCACCCAAGCATCAAGTCCAACTTGCCGACATGAATACCCTGAGCCGCGCAGACGTTGTGGCGCTCCTGGAACAATTTGTGCCCGAGATCATCGGCCTCTCCCTGCGCAATATCGACAATACCGACACCACCGACCCCAGAGGGTTTATCATCGGCTATCAGAAAGTTATTGAGATCCTTCGAGGTGCCACATCAGCACCTATTGTTTTGGGAGGCGCCGGTTTCTCCCTCTTTCCCCGGGCCATCATGAAGGCCCTGAAGGCCGATTATGGTATTATTGGCGAAGGCGAACGCATGGCTGATCTGCTGGATGCCTTAGAAACGGGTGAAAAAAGACCGGTCTTGCCCGGGGTTATCTTGGCCAAGGGTGAAGAACGCTTCCCTCCCCCATTGGCGGGTTTCGAACAAGCGCATTTTCAACACGAGCGGCCACTCACTGCATTTTACATTCAAAACGGCGGGATGCTTAACTTGCAAACCAAGCGAGGCTGCCCCTTTAAATGTGTTTATTGCACATACCCGCACATAGAAGGACGCCGTTTTCGGTTTATTGAACCCAAAGCAGTGGCCCAAACTGCGCTGGCATTGCAGGGCGCCGGCGCAAAATATTTGTTCATTACGGACTCAGCGTTTAATGCCGATATCAACCACAGCCTGGCGGTGGCCGATGAAATAAAACGGATCGGGCTTGCCATTCCCTGGGGTGCCTTTATGGCCCCCATCGATATGCCTGAACATTACTTCAAAACCATGGTGCAAGCCGGGTTGACCCATGTAGAGTTCGGCACCGAGTCACTTTCCAATAGTGTACTGCGCGCCTATGGCAAACCCTATGGTCGGCTCCAGGTTCTGAAAGCCCACCAAGCGGCTATTGATGAGGGGCTCCACGTGGCGCACTATTTATTGTTGGGCGGTCCGGGCGAGACGGCTGAAACACTCGAAACGACCCTGACCGAAGTTGACAAACTTGTAAAAGCGGCCATTTTTATTTTTTGTGGTATGCGCATCTATCCCCATACGGCTCTATATGCGCGTGCTGTGCAAGAGGGGCAGATAGATCCATCAATGGACTTATTGGCACCGGTCTATTACCAATCCCCTGACATCAGCAGCAATGCCATTTCACAACAAGTAAAGGCCAAGAGGTTAACGCACCCGAACTGGGTCATTGGCAACGGCGGCGATGAAACAGAACAAATATTGACCCGGTTATATGCGCACGGGCATACCGGGCCGCTATGGGAACATTTAATCCGTTGAAAAATTGGCGGCAACATGGCATAAAAACAGTTTGATCCAGAGGGGTGCCCAATCAAAGTGAATACAACGGCATGGTTTACACAAAAACATCTGGCAGTTGACCCGCAAAAGGGCATCCGCGCTGAAGTTCAGGTGCCGGCCGAAGCCACGTGGTTCGACGGTCATTTCGCCGGCGACCCTATTTTGCCTGGGGTGGCTCAAATCGCTTTGGTGACCGAACTATTAAAAAGAGCACTCAAGCGACCCGTATCGCCCCAAAGGGTAAGTCGGGTACGCTTTAAAAAAATGATCCGACCGCATGACACCATCGCGGTGCAAATTACATCCAAAGGTGCAGATGATTTGACCTATGGATTCAACCTTTCGATCGACCGGGAGCGGGTCTGTAGCGGCACATTGGTCCTGGCCGAACGAGACGAACGGGAAAAAAAGAGAACTTTGGGTGAATTTAAAAATATTGGAAAAGGAGTTAATGAACATGTCGGTGCAAGTTGAAAACATCATTGTGCGAATCGCAGAGATCATGATCAACGAGCTGAAGCTGGAAGATGTGACCCCTGAATCTTTTGATCCAGACATCGATCTGGTGGATGAAGTCGGTATCGACAGCATGGACCTGGCTACTGTAGCCCTGGTGCTTCGGGATGAATATGGCGTTCGTATTGATGAAGATGACTATCCTAAATTAACCAACGTTCGGCTCATCGCTGAATATCTGCACAGCAAAATGGCTGCTGCGGCTTAATCACCCAGAAGCAGGAGATTGGGCCAGTGAAATCGGCAAGCCAAAGTGCGACGCAGGAAATAAGCCCTGCCCCGGAGCAGACTTATAAATTTTCAGATCTGATCGCAGCGCCCGCGGTCAAGCGACGCTGGGAAAAAGTCAGGAAATACTTTTTCCTGCGCGAGTCAACCTATGATATGGCCAACCGCTGCAACATCCGCTGTGACGGCTGTTACTACTACGAAGGCGACAAACAGTTCGCCAAGGAAAATGGGGATATGACCGCGTGGCGCGACCTGATGCGCAAGGAGAAAGAGCGCGGTATCACATATGTTGTGCTGGCCGGTGCCGAACCCAGCCTGGTGCCGCAACTGCTGCAGGTGTGTTACGACGAGATGCCATTGGGGGCCATCGCCACCAACGGCATCAAGAAAATTCCCGAAGCGACCCAGTATAAAATTCATTTATCGGTGTGGGGCAACGACGACACCAGCCATCGCATTCGGGGTGCCAAAAACATGCTGGCACGCCAAATCGACAGCTATCAAGCCGATCCTCGAGCCGTCTGGGTCTATACCTTTACCCGCTATAACATTGATGAAGCCCGGCAGGTCGTCGATACGCTGGCCCAACACAATTGCAAAGTGACTTTCAACGTCTTTTCTGCGCCGGTCGGTTATGACGGCAATTTGCATCACACCCCCGAATCGTTGGGACACATGCGTCAAGCCATGTTGGACCTGCTGGCCGACTATCCCGAGCATGTGCTCTATTCCCATTACAATGTTGTAGCCCACACTCATCCGTTGGGCCTGCACGCACTTTACGGCTGCTCCTATCCACGTCAGAACCCATCAAAAGACATCGGCCTGGGGCGCTCATTTCGCCAATACCGCACCGACTTGACTTGGAATAGAGCGGCCGCCTGCTGTGTTCCGGACACCGACTGCGCCGATTGCCGGCACTATGCCGCCGGCAGTGCAGTGGTAACGGCCCGGCTTTACCGCCATGCGGTGGATCCGGCCACATTCAACTCCTGGCTCGATTATGTCGACACCTATTTGGCCGTCTGGGTTATGGGCTATCCCAAAGGCTCCAACCTGTGCGCCCAACTGGTACCGCCCCCTGGATTCGATCTGCCGCCCGGTATAAGGAGAGCGTAATGAAGACCGTCAGTTCCCTGTTGGATGCGCAATGGTACGAGCGCTACAAAAAGATTTCCAAGCTTAACATCCGCAGTTCAATCTATGATGTGACCAACCGCTGCAACCTGCGTTGCAAAGGTTGTTTCTTTTTTTCTTCCGATGAACACAGTGTAGCGGATGAAGAAAAAGATGTTAAAATGTGGGAGCAGTTTATCGACCAAGAGATGGAACGGGGAGTCAATCTGGCTATTTTAATCGGTGGCGAACCCACCTTGTGCATGGACCGCATTGAGGCTTTTTATAAGCGCATGCCGACATTCTGCGCCACCAACGGATTGATAAAGGTCGACCGTGAACGCTTTCCCGACATGATGGTGGGCATCTCCCTCTGGGGTAATGAAGCCGATGAAAAAACCCTGAGGGGCAGAGACACCTTCTCCATCTCGAGCAAAAACTACGCAGGCGACCAGCATACCTACTACTTGTACACCATCACGCCCAAGCAAATCGGCAAGACCGAACGGATCATTAAAAAAATCCAAAGCGCCGGTCTAAAAGTGCACATGCAGCTGCTGTCCAATGACGAGGGGGTCAACGGCTTCTCCTGGAAGCCTGAAGAGCTGACAGCCATTCGCGATGAGATGGATGCCATGCTGGGGGATTATCCCGATACCGTAATCTCTTCCAAATACTACCATGAGATTATCACCACCGGGAAAATGCTGGGGCGTCCGTTTGGGTGGAACGAGTGCCCTTCGGTGACCGATCCTTTGGACAAAAGGGATCCCAAACCCAAACGGCTGACCAATTTTATCCGCTGGGCCTCCGACTTGAAGACCATGCACCGCTGCTGCACCTCTGAAACGCGTGATTGCACCACTTGTAAGGACGGCGCAGCCCACATGAGCTGGGTGATGGTCAACAAGCGCGCGCACATGCGTTCGTCCGAAGACCTGCAAAATTGGATCGAAGTTTACGAAATGTTTGCCAAGCTCTACCAGTTTATTCCCTGGTAAGGCCGGATGCATTAAAAGACACCTCATCCTATGGCCCCCAAACCTACCGTAATTGTCGGTTATGATGCTGTCTCACCCTTAGGCATCCATCTGGATGAGCAATGGCAACATGCGCTGAATGGCGCCAGCGGTATTGGTCCATTGACCCGCTTTGCCTTGACCCCTGATTTTCCCGTGCGCATTGCCGGACAGGTGCCATCCATTGATCACCTGGGGTATTCCTTTCTTAAACCCAGAGAACAGGCCCGCTGGCCCTCCCCCATTTTCAAATACGCTCTGCTTACCGTTCAGCGCGCATTGGCGCACGGCAACCTGGAGATCACCAAAGCAATGGCGCCCAGAGTGGCCATCACCTACAGCTCGGCTGTGGGCGGACTGGACGCCATCTTGGGCGCAGACCGCAATCTCATCGAAAAGGGAAAGCTGCCACCCCCATTTATCAACCCCAACAGTTGCATCAACATGGTGGGAGGCGTGATTTCCATCATGACCGGTGCAACGGGACCCATCAGCGCCACCATCACCGCCTGCGCTACCGGGGTCACCTCCATGATCATGGGTGCGATGTTGATCCGGGAGGGACGGGCCGACATGGCCATTTGCGGTGCCGTGGATTTTGCTCTGGTAGAACCCATCGTGGCCGGTTTTGCCACCATGAACGGTGCTTATACGCCCAAGGAGGGCGCTGATGTGGAGGCGCCTGAACGCGCCAGTCGCCCATTTTCCAGCGATCGGCGCGGATTTGTCATTTCCGAAGGGGCCGGATGCATCCTGCTGGCCAGCCGTTCGTTTGCCCGAAGCCATGGCCTCGCTTTTGACATCGAACTGGCCGGTTGGTCGATGACGTCGGATGCCCATCACTTTGTGGCCCCTAACTATGAAACCGTAAGACGCTGTATCACCCAGAGCATTATAGATGCAGGCATCTCTTATGGACGCATTGATGCCGTCAATGCCCATGCCCCTTCCACCCGGGTAGGCGACAAGGTAGAGTACGACGCACTGAACGATGTGTTCAAAGGCCGCATACCACCGGCTACTGCCAATAAATCTCTTTTTGGCCATGCCATGGGCGCCTCCAGTGCGCTGGAAACTATTTTTGCAATCAAGGGTCTGGAACAGCAGATGCTGCCACCCACCATTAATTACACACCTGACCCGGCACTGGAGATCGATTGTGTGGCCGAGGGGCACCGTTCCCTTCCGCAGGAATATGTGCTAAAGAACGCTTTCGGTTTTGGGGGTTGCAACTCGTGCATTGTCTTAAAAAGGTGCGCTTGAAAAATTAAAATATAACTGCCTATGAAAGCTCCGAAAAACAGACGCGTCTTTGTAGTGGGTTACGATATTGCTACGGCTTTGGGCAAAGATCTGGCCACGACTTGGCAACGGGCCGTACAGGGTCAAACCGGATTCGGTAAATTAACCCGTTGCACCGTAGACTCACGCAGCAATATCGTGGGTGAAATCCCGGATTGGCAGCCGGCGGAGCTTGATTTTATAGATAAAAAAGAGGCCGGCAATTGGAATGCGGCTTTTGTTATTCTGACCATGCAGCTGTGCAAAACAGCCCTGGCCAATGCCGGCCTGGAGATCAACGCCGCCACAGGACAACGCACGGCCTGCCTGATCGGATCGGCCCTAAATGGTACCGACGCCTACCGCATGGCCATGCAAAACTACATCAACCATGGCCCCACAAAAATCAGTCCCTATCTGCTGCCCAATTTGTGCGCCAATGTGCCCTCAGGCAAAGCCGGCATGCAATTGGGCTTTACGGGGCCGATATTTTCACCCCAAGGGGCTTGTGCCTCGGGAAACCATGCCATCGCTCTGGCCGCCCGCATGATACGTGATGGCGATTGCGATTTTGCCCTGGCAGGTGGTGCTGAAACCTGCCTGGTACCTGAAATCATCCAAGGTTTTGCCAATATGTGGGCCACCATCAAGGTCGGGCCCAAAGATCGGGCCTTTACCGATCCGGGGCAGGCCTCGCGCCCATTTAGCATTGACCGGCGTGGTTTTGTATTGGCGGAAGGTGGGGGTGTGCTGGTACTGGCTGCCGAAGAGACCCTTGGCACATGGGGTTTGATTCCCAAAGCTGAAATCGCCGGCATCGGCTGGACCTCAGATGCACACCATTTTACCCTGCCCAACCAGGGGACCATCATTCAAGCCATCGACCAAGCCATTGACGATGCGTCGCTAAAACCCGCCGATATCCAATACGTGAATGCGCACGGCACCTCCACGCATAAAGGGGATAGCATTGAAGTAAACTGCCTGCGGGAAGTGTTTGGCGCTCATCTGGAACACCTGCCGGTTTCGTCCAACAAATCCCAATTGGGCCATTCATTGGGAGCCACCGCAGCCATCGAAGCAGTGCTGGGCATTGAAGGGATGCATCACAACACGGTACTGCCTACCGCTAACCATATTGCCGATCCGGCCTTTAATGATCTTGATGTTGTACCGAATACCGCACGCCACCAAGGCTACACCACCTTTTTATCTAATGCCTTTGGTTTCGGCGGCACCAACTGTTGTATCGTCTTTAAGGGAGTGTGACGTGAAGCCCAAACCATTTGTGCCTGAAATTTATAATGGAGATAAGCGTTATGTCCGGGACACCACCGAAGGCATCGTGTGGCACCGGTGTGAATCCCGAACCCTTTATGTAGACACCGACCGCTCCCAGGTGGTCTACCATGCCAATTACCTGCGCTATTTCGAATTCGGCCGCGCCTCTTTGATGCGCGATGCCGCATATCCCTACCGGGAAGTCGAAGATAGCGGTTTTGTCTACCCCATCATTAAAGTGGACATCGATTACTTCCGCCCGCTTTTTTATGATGACGCCATGTACATCCATACGCGCCCCGGCGCCTTGGAACGGGTCCGGCTGCAATTCGACTATGTCATCACCCACCAGGAGAGCGGTGATATTGTCTGCAAGGGTTTCACCCGCCATTGCTGCGTTAACGCTTCAGGCACACCATCGGCGGTAGACCCTAAAACAATAAAGTTATGGGAGATCTTTTCGGAATAAAAAATTACCTATACCGATGTAAAACATGGCCCGCATCCCTATAAAATTCACCACCCACCCCCACCTAAAAGACCATCACTTCATGGGCCAAGCGGTCCTGCCGGCAGTTGAGGCCATGGAAATATTGGCCGACGCGGTCCAACACGCCGATCCCCAGCAGAGCGTCACGACAATAGCCAATGCACACTTTGATAAATTTCTGACCCTGGACATGAGCCAAGCGGCCACAACGGCTTTCGTCAATCTGCAACCACAGGGCACGGGCGAGCAGCATGTTGAACTGGCCACCAAAACAAAAGCCCCCAAAGCGGCCATCACACGTACCAAGATACACGCCCAACTGACATTTGGATCAAGTCAGGCAGAATCCGGCTTTGTGCCGTTGGATGTCGCTGCAGCACCCGAAGGCATCTGCACCTTTGTTGACCCTGAAAAGATTTACGCCGACCTCGTCCCTTTTGGAACAGCCTATGCCAATATCAAAACCCCTGTTTTACTAAGCCCGGATGGCGCTTTGGCGGTCATAGAATGCCCGAATTTGCCAACCACAACGGCTTCAAACCATTTGGGTTCTCCTTTTGCACTGGATGCCGCCTTTCATGCAGCCTGTGTCTGGGGCCAGCACTATCATGGCATCGTTGCCTTTCCAGTGGCCATGGACCAACGCCGGGTGCTGCTGCCGACCCAACCCAATTCACCTTATTATGCCCGGGTCTTACCCAAAAAGATCAACGCAGCGCAGTTTATTTTTGATCTATGGCTGCTGGATGAATCCGGTCGGGTGCGTGAAATGGTCAAAGGCTTGAAAATGAGAGATGTAAGCGGTGGTCGGCTAAAGCCGCCTGCCTGGATTGTGCGACCCAATCAGCCGGATCCGCTTGCCGGACTTCGCATCAACTGCCAACGCATAAGCCTTGTTGAATTGGATGCAGTGGCCCCCTATGCTTCAGAGGCTTTGTCCCCAAGGGAAGCCGCACGTTTCACCAAAATGGGATTTCGCCGCAAACGCAGTTACCTGTCAGCCCGCATGGCGCTCAAACGGTTAAGCCGACGCCTGCAGAACGACAATATGCAGATCGCCCCCGAGACGCTTACGACGCTAAAATCGGACCTCGTTAAGCCGCATTGCCCTGTGCAAAGCCCGACACAAGCGGTCTGGTGCTCGGTCTCCCATAACAGGCGCTTTGCTATCGCCGTGGCCGCAGATCATCCTGTGGGCGTTGATGTCGAAGTCATCTCACCTAAAGCCGTCAAGTTTGCACACATCTACATGTCGGCGCAGGAAATCACCTTGATGCAGCAATCGAATTTAGGAAAGGCTGAAGCGGCAGCCCGGGTATGGACCCTTAAAGAGGCCGTGGCCAAAGCGACCGGCATGAACCTGGCCACCGCCTGGCAGCAGGCACAAGTCAATTCGATCGGTGAACACCAAAGCCGCTTTGATCTAAAGCGTCACGCTGCCTTGACCGCCCGACACGCCACAGTGGGAGACCATCTGTTTACCCTATTTAACCGGCGAGTTTAGAACCTATTCCCCTGCGGCAATGGCGGCAGGGGAATAGGTTTTGTCGAAAGTATTACTTAGATGTACCGAAGATCTTTGGCGGGCGAGTCGTGTCTCCCGTTGCATTGGGAAAATCTTTGGCAATGTAGGCCTTCTGGTCGGTCTTGATCAAATGGTTGGCCTCTTCCATATAGTTGGCAAAACGCAGTTTGCACTCATAAAAACCGTGCCACCAAGCATAGTCCGGCGCCATCATCATGGCACCCATGCGGGCCCGGCGGCCTTCATGGTGCCAAAGTTCATAATATTCGACCTCGAGCCGCTCATCGAAAAATTTGGTTTTATCCAGCAGCCCTTTATCGTAAAGCTCGGTAAGTTTCGCTTTGGCAGGTTTGAAATAGACATCATTATATTCATTGACCGCCTTATCGAAACCGTCATAGAAATTTTCGATCCAAGACGCGCCATGACAGGCGCTGCAGATATTTTTCATCTTCCGGCGCTCATCTTTCCAGTCGGTACCTGACGGAAAGGGTTTAAAGTCTTGGGGACGCACGGTCAAAGGCGCTTGGGTCTCCCATGAGAGCCTGGAAGTCACATCGTGGCTGGTCGGTTCTTTGCCGGAGCCGGACATATGGCAGGCGGCACAGGTAGGCGCCCGGTAATCCACACCGGCTGTCCAGGTGCCGCCGGCCGCGTGGAAATTATACTCATCTTTATACGCATTGTAGATGGTGCCGTGTTTGGACTCTTCAAAGATCTCAATTTGAGGATGATCCGGTCCCAAATGGCATTGGTCGCAGGCTTCGGGCTTGCGGGCCTCGGCCACGGAGAACCGATGGCGGGTATGGCAGGAGGTGCACGACCCCTTGCTGCCGTCTAAATTCAACCGACCCACACCGGCATTGGGCCATGTACCGGGATCGATTGTGCCGTTTTTATCGACCTGGATCACTGTGCCGTGGCAATTGAAACAGCCGGTCTTGCGCTCGTTGTCCGAGTTCATGCCTTTGTTCAACCAGGGGTCCAACTTCCATATTATCTCGATGGTATTGGCGTGTTTGCTTTTACTGTACTGGGTGGCTTCATCGGGATGGCAGCGGGAGCAGTCCTTGGGAGTAACAATAGAGGCGATGGGCATCTTGTATTTCGCGTCGCCCCAAGGCATATCGGCCCGGTTGTAATACTTTTCGTGATCCCTGGCGGTATCCTGGTCGCCGGGTTGCACCAGATGGCAATCCAAACAGGTGATGTTGGCATTGGCATGACGGCTTTTGGCCCAGTCTGCAAAAACACCGGGGGTTGTTGTACGATGGCACTCAATGCACGCCTGGGCTTGCGGTGAGATACTGCGCTCAATGCGATACTCTTTGACCTTCGGGTAGTTGGGCTGCTGGGCCATGGCGACGATGGCACACACACTGATGCTCAGCAAACCAACGATTAGAAAGAGAATTATTCGCCTCATAGGTGCTGCTCCTTTCGGTAGTAAATCAATCTATATTTTTATAACATAATGGATACTTACAGATTTTTAAGCCCCTTGGCCTGATAGGGGATTTTTCGAGTTTGGCGAAACATGACCAACCCTCTTTCGGAATGCACGAGGTCGTAATGGCAATCGATGCACTTTTTTTCATAGCCGGGCCGGGCATACACCACCGAGCGGTGGGCCAACATGGCGCCGCGTTTATAGGGCATATGCAGTAGATTGCGATGGCATTTCATGCATTGTTCATTATTGAAGGCGGCATATGCCGCTTCACGCGCTTTTTCGGGATCGTATGTATCAACAAAGAAATGAACGGCAACATCTTTGATGCCGTGGTAGGTTTTGGAAAAGAAAAAATCGAATGTATTCTGGGGAGCGGGCAAGTGGCAATCCATGCAGTCCACCACGACGCCGGAGGCATTGTTTGTATGAGTGGATGAACGCCAGGCCACCACCGCCGGTTTGATCTCGTGACAGGAGGCACAAAAATCAGGGGTCGAGGTGCGCACCATGGTATAATAGGATATACTGAAAAGGGGAAAAGCAATGACAATGCCCAGCACAATCAATGCTGAAGCCAGAATGACTTTCTTTTTCATTGTGGCCCACCCATGTTGATGGTTACAAGAATTTCCACCCATCCTGCACAGGGCTTTACGATGAATTTCTGCCCGTTTGAATGGAGTCCAGAAATAGCGTCCACGCTTTTTGGCTGTGACTCACGATATCAAATCCACCGGCGCTCAAACTCCAGATAATGGCTGCCGGTTGGATCATCCCCATAAATGAAACCGCAATATTTTCTGCGTCCAAATCCCTGCGGATGGTGCCGCCGGCTTGTCCGTCACGGACAATAGTGGCCACATTGCCAATAACATTTTGTATGATAGCGTAGAGCTGCTGCCGCTTTTCAGGCATACCGCCGATCACCTCCTCGGAAAAGATGATCCGTGGTATGGCATTGTTGTCACTGATCAATGTAATGTGGCGATCCAGAAGCAGTTTGAGCTTGTCTGTGGAGCACAGATCCTGTTTTACAACTTCCTGAAAGTGTGCATTGAGGCGTAGACCAATGAGATGGAGCACAGCGGTAACGATTTCGCCCTTGTTCTTATAATGCCGGTAGAGGGCCGATGGTACAATACCGACTTTTTGCGCAACCGCAGCAACGTTGAGCGCTCTGATACCCTGGGAACGCGCAATATCCAAAGCTGCTTCGGCGATTTGATCCTGGCGAATGTCTGTTCTGAGCCGTTTTTTATGCATCACCAAAATGATGTGAATTTATATTCACATAATAGAAATTTAGGTCCGCTGTCAAGTCCATTAATGATTTTTTTCCTTCCGTCCGAATGGGCGGGACATATCATCCAAGACTTTATTCCACAACCCACGCCCGGCGATTGCCGGTTGAGGTGCTATCTCAGGGCCATTGTGGAAAGCCTTCCCAAGATTGACCCTATTTCGCGCCTTGTCGGCCATAGAAAAGATCTTGTCTTTTTATCTTCATATGTTATCCACTGGCCGGTAGCGCCCTCTGCGTTGAAAAGAATCGGAAAGATTGTACAATGCCCTTGCGCAGCATTCAAATCGTCACAGCTGGATTAATCGGGCTAGCCAATATGGCACTGTGGGCCAGCAGCAGCAATGTGGTTTCGTATATCGCAGGTGATCAACCGCTGGTGTTCGGCAGATACTCTCTCGGACGTTTTAATTCGCTGATGATCAGTTTTTTGATCTCCAGCGTTGTTATCTATTTGATCTCAGGAAAATTCAAGCACCTTAAACAGCGCACCTATAAAGTCGCTGCCGCTTTCTGTGCCTTCATCATCAGTTTTGTTACTGTGGATACTTTGGCGCGTTTGATTGTGGCGCCCAGCTATTTTTCAAATCAACAATCCGGTCTTCAAGTGTCTGACAGCGCCTATAAAGTGACCATCACAGATGCCCCCGCGGCTGTTAGAATCTATCCCCACCCCTCGCCTGGATTTCCTGACCTGGATTGCACCGTAACCATGGACAATCGAGGTTTCCGCAACTTGACCTCTCTAAACCAATACGATGTGGTCGCGCTGGGGGACTCTTTTACTGAAGGGTTTTATGTGTCGGACGAACATCCTTGGCCGGTGGCACTTGCCAAAAGAAGCGGCCTTTCGGTATGCAATTTGGGTATATCCGGAGCGGGACCCCTGATGTATCTAAAGACCCTGAATAAGTTCGGCAAATTTCTTTCTCCAAAAATTGTAATCTGCATGCTGACCGAGACAAGTGACTTTAATACCGCAATCAGCGATACGGCATTGAAAGCATTTCGCGCAGAACTCGCAACAAATGCGAGGGCAACGCACAAAAAAAATGTAAGCCCGCCTGACCCATCAATCGTCAAACGGCTCAACTCTTATTATCATCGATCGCCTATAAAAATTGCATTTAACAATTTTTGCATGCGGGACTTAACGCGTATTAATTTGTACGGAAATATTGAAGCGCTTGACACGCTCTCTTGGATACCGGTTGGCATCCCGGTCGGCAAAAATGCCAAATACTACAATTTTACGCCCAACCGTCTATTGAGTTTCTATATTCCTGAAGACAAATTCTTGACCTCTGCAGGATGGAAAACGGCCAAATATGCAATTAAGGAAATGCAGCGTCTTTGTCAAAAAGCCAATATCCGCTTCATGATTGCTTATGCGCCCAACAAAATCCATGTCGGTCTGCCCCTGGTTAAAAACAGCTTACCCCAGAACAAAGTGCGGGCCTTCGCAACCTTGAAATCCAATAAGAAACTACCGCCTGCGCCGATATTCTATGTCAACTTGTTTCAACGACTACCTGTTCAGGAAAAAGCACTTTCCCGATTTTGTAAACAAAACAACATTGAATACATCAGCACCACAAGTCGGTTGCGCGAAAAGATGGCCCAAGGCGAGCAAGTCTATTTTACTTATGATTCCCATTGGACACCCTTAGGCCACCAGGTCGTGGCGGATGCCATTCATCAACGGTTAAGCGATAGAACCCCATCTGATAAAATTTGACTTACGCCTCTTTCCAGGGAGGCTGTTTATTTTTATCGAAAAGACTATCGCCAACGACCAGATAGTCCATCTCTGTTCGCATAAAGCAACGATATGCATCTTGCGGTGTGCAAACAATGGGTTCACCTCTCACATTGAAGCTGGTGTTGACGACACAACCCACGCCGCTTTGGGCTTTGAATGCATTAATAAGCTTCCAAAAACGGGGGTTGTTTTCTTTACTGACCGTGTGGATACGGGCTGAAAAGTCAACATGGGTAATAGCGGGTAGCTGTGATCGTACCACGTTGATGCGTTGAGACAATCCCAATTGGTGATAATTTCGAGGTAGTTTTAGACAAATTTCGTTCCTTACCGGCGCCACCAGCAACATAAATGGAGACAACCCGTTCAGCTCGAAAAGACGATGATACTCTTCCACCATTACAGAAGGCGCAAAGGGCCTGAAACTTTCACGATACTTTATCTTTAGATTAATTCTTTTCTGCATCTCCGGGTGGCGTGGATCACCAAGAATACTGCGATTTCCCAATGCCCTTGGGCCCCACTCCATGCGACCTTGAAACCATCCGACGACTTTGCCTTGGGCCAGCAATAATGCTACTGATTTGCATAAAGTATCTATCGAATCGAAATGTTGAAACACCGCACCGAATCGTTGATTCAACGCACACACATCGCGATGCGAAAAGGAGGGACCCAGATATGCGCCCTGCATGCGATCTTGACCATCACTTTCGACGGTTCGCTTAACACCTGCATGAATATAGAGTGCCGCGTAGGCAGCCCCCAGTGCGCCACCCGCATCACCGGAAGCCGGTTGGATCCACAACCGCTTAAAAACTGACCGCTTTAACAGCTTCCCATTGGCCACACAATTTAGGGCCACTCCACCGGCCATGACTAAATTGAGACAATCGGTCAAAGCATGCGCCGTTTCGGCCAAGCGCAGCACAATCAATTCAGTTACCTGCTGAATGGCCAGGGCAAGGTCCATATAACCCTGATCGAGACGCGACTCGGGCTGCCGCTCGGGCAGGCGGAACAACCGCTGCCACAGCTTTGCGTTGCACATGCGCGAACCCGTCGCAAAGTCGAAATAGTCCATATTCAGAACAAAGGAACCGTCCTTTCGTATATCAATCAGCTGCTCTCGAATGGCTGAATAATATCGCTGGGTACGATCACTGTGTGGATCCCCATAGGGTGCCAGCCCCATAAGTTTATATTCACCGTCATTTACCTTAAAGCCACACCATGCGGTAAAGGCCGAGTACAACAGCCCCAGGGAATGAGGAAAACGGATTTCTTTAAGTATTTCAATTTCGCGCCCGCATCCATAGCCGATGGTGGTCGTCGCCCATTCGCCGACGCCGTCAATGGTCAGGATAGCTGCTTTGTCAAAAGGAGAAGGGTAATAGGCGCTGGCGGCATGACTCAGATGATGCTCCGGGAATAACATCCGAGGTTGTCGCTTAAAGGGTCTGCCATGAATCTGCGTCAGGGCGTCCCGGAGCATCTTTCGCATGAACAGTTTTTCTTTCACCCACACGGGCATCGCGGTCAAAAAACTGCGCAATCCAAAAGGGGTATACGCATAATAGGTCTCCAAGAGCCTTTCGAACTTCAGAAGCGGCTTATCATAAAAAACAATATAATCCAGATCGGTCAGTCTAACCGCGGCCGCATTGAGTACAAACCGGATTGCATCCGCCGGAAAAGCGGCATCATGTTTGAAGCGCGAGAATCGCTCCTGTTGGGCCGCCGCAATGATTTTTTCTCCGGAAAGCAGAACAGCGGCACTGTCATGATAGTAAGCGGAAATACCAAGAATCAACATGGGCTACCCACGCTTTGCACTGCATTCATATCGAGACCGTTACACGCTTAAACAGATCATCGACACATACTATCATCTAAAAAGATGGCTAAAAGAGAGTATAAATAAAGGGTGCAATTGCAGATCCACCAGCGTAGACGATTAAAAAACCTAAGAGCAGCAGACAGAGTATCATCGGCGCCAACCAGTACCTTTTTCTATCCCGGAAAAAATCCCATAAATCGTTAAGAAACTCCATAGAAGGCAATCTTTCAGAAAGGTTTTTCAAGGTGCCGAGCCTCGATTTTTTGGTGCCGATGGACAAATACAGATTGGTTACCGCATTTCCAGAGCTTTAAGGATAAAGGGTCAGCACCCATGAGACGGCGCCAAAGGGCAATAGGCGTAAGAACGAAGAAAAAAAGAAAAGCTAAAATTACCTGAGAAGAAAGCATGCTTGACGCTTTAGAGAACCAAAACCACAGCGGCGCCAAAGGTGCAAACAGCGATGGAACCGTCAGAGCTGCAATTAGAACCAGGACGGCAGGTATGGTGATGCGAATTTCTGCGGCAAAAAAGGACCAAACGAGCAAAATTAGAAAAATTACCAACCCTGTATCCCGTGCACCTTTTTTTTTGTTTTTCATAGTTGCCATCGCGTGGTTTAATATTGCCATCTGGATGGATATCAAAACAATCATCGGGGTTCAAGATTACAAATAGTTTATCGTTTCCGCAATCTTCACAAACCATTCGAGAAGGCATTAGAAAGAAGGCTTTTAATAAATCAGCCTGGAGATATCCGGTAAAACTCTATAGACATGGAATGAATATCCAATGAAAGTGAGTGCATCCGAGCTGTTCAGCTGAGTTACAAATGGCAACATCGCCGTTTAACCCCCACCGGGATCAGGCCAACAACGAAAGGTCCGGATATGAATCGTATCACTCGCTTTTATACCAAAGCTATTTTAGCAGGAATTTGCGCCTGGCTGTGCCCGGCCATGTGGATCGCTTGCACACCCATGATCCCCATGGGCAAATTGACGGGCCCCAAAACCTATCGCGTAGGCACTCAAATTTATACGCAAGGATATAAACGCAACTATAATCTTCACATACCCACGAACTATGACGGCCAAAATGCACTGCCCCTGGTGGTGGTGATCCACGGTGCGTTTGATACAGCGGAAGGCGTAGAAAAATTTACCCAATTCAGTACACTGGCCGACCGCGAAAACTTTATCGTGCTATATCCCAACGGCATCAGTCTGCTGGGTTTTCTACAGCATTGGAATGCCGGCCATTGCTGCGGCAAGGCCGCCCAAATCAACATCGACGATGTGGGATTTGTCTCCACAGCCATAAAAGCCACCCTCAAAAGGCTGAAAGTGGCTCCCGACAAGATCTACATGATCGGATTTTCCAATGGTGGTATGTTTGTACACCGCTTTGCCGCTGAAAAAGGAGGGATGTTAGCCGGTGCCGCCGTGCTGGCTGGCTCTATCTGCAGTCATGGCGACGAAGACTACGCCAATTGGCAGATCCCACCACCCGAAGTGCCGCTGCCCATTTTACTGATGCACGCTGAAGATGATGAAAGCGTGCCTTTTTATGGAGAGCAGAGCCAACGCGGTGGTGGGCCCAACACCTATTGCACGGTAGCGGAATCAGTGGCTTTCTGGCGGCAAAACAACGGCTGCAATGATCCGGCCATAGAACGTTCGCTGTTTGAAGGTACCGTTTGCCTGAAACAGTGGCACCATTGCAACAGCACTCAAGTGGTTGAGCTTTATGCTATCAAAAAATGGGGGCATATTTGGCCGGGCCGCTACTTTACAGCCAAACTCAAGCCGGATCATCCCATGAAGTCGTTTGATGCGGCCCAGATCGCATGGCAATTTTTCAAAGATCACAGCCGCTAGGATTATTGGATTTTGTATCTTTGGTCTTTGGATTTGGGGGGTTACCGGCGAACCCCAGCGGCTTTCGCTTGAGGCATCTCCGGTGCTTTGCTGCGGTAATTACGCCAGCACAAAGGATCGGAAGCCAGATAATCGCCGGTCATCTGATAAGCGGCACCGCGACAGCCGTAACAATACTCGGCTTTATCGCAGGTATTGCAGGGGCCTTTTATGGTTTGACGGTGATTTTTCAGATCTTTGCGCACCTGGCTGTTGGATAAAATCTCTTTCAGCGGTGTATTGCGAATATTGCCCATGGAAAGGTTTAATCCTACACAGGGCATCACGTCCCCTTTGGAATTCACGAGACATGAGAACAGATGGCGCAAACAGCGATTGCCCACCAAGGGCGGTTGGGGTTCCCATTCAAGACCATAGTCTTGAGCATCGATTCCGGCCAATGATTTAAACAATACATGAATTTCATCAGGTGCCACAAATAGCCAGCGATTGTTTAACGCGTTGGCCTGAGGTGTTATGATTTCAAAATAGGGTGCAATGCCCTGATCTCGCAGCCACTGCCAAAATTTCGGCAACTCGGGCAGATTGGGCCGACAAATGATCGTACTGACAGCTAAAAAAGCGTTGTCCGAGGGATAACCGGCCGCTTTTAAGGCCGCCAGAGCCGCATGAATTATATCGTAGGCACCCTTTTTTCCGGCAAGCTTATCTTGTAAACTCTCGTCAAAACTATTCATTTTTAGAACCACCCGAACGCGCTGGTCGAAAAGAAATTGCGCCAAAGCGGGTGTTACGCCTGAACCGTTGGTAAACATCTCCACTTCAAGATCCTGGCTGCAGATGAATGCGATCACTTCCTTAATTTGGGGATAAATGGTGGGTTCGCCCCCCAGGATGATGATTTTTTTAGCCCCCAATGCTTTACCTTGCAGTATAACATCTTGTATTTCTTTTATATTAATCTCATCCTCAAGAAAGTCTGAGTGGGGCACATAACAATAGGGGCAACTGAAGTTACAGCGTAAGCTGAACTCAATCTCCATGGTCAACAGCCGATTTTCTTCAGCCGCTTTCTTAATTGCAGGCATGGACTGCTCAAAATTGGATGTCCCACTGGAACAACTTCCCATATGGCAGAGCCTTTCAGACAGAACGATTTTAGGCAAGGCGACAAGGTACGCTGATTTGTATCTTACGTCAAGGCGATATCCAAATTTGTCAACGACCTGAAAATCTGGGATGTTTCCATAAAATAATCGCTGGAGACACCCCTTGCTCCAATGCCACGACGGACTCCAACGGGGTTTTTTTGTTTGATTTTTTTTAGGGCTCCAGTCTATATATTGAGGTTTACGAAAAAAGAATTATTATTATCAGTTATTCAGAAAGGATCCATTGATGGACGTTTTTATCAATGACATGACGCTTTTTATGCCCAATAAAGCGGTCACCAATGATAAGATTGAAGATGTACTGGGCAAAATCAACGGGTTTCCCTCCAAAGCCAAGCGCGTGGTGCTCAAAAACAATGGGATCAAAGAACGGTACTATGCCGTCGACCCGGAAACCGGCCACATGACCCATACCAATGCCCAGATGTGCGCCGAGGCGGTTAAAAAATTAAAACCCTACAGCGATTTTTCCCTCGAACAGATCGAGTGTCTATGCTGTGGCACCACCACTCCGGACCTGCTCTTCCCGGGTCACGCTTTGATGGTCCAGGGCGAATTGGCGTTGCCCCCCGGCGAGGCCGTTACCACGGCCGGCATCTGCATTTCAGGCATGCTGGCCCTTAAATATGCCTATATGAATGTAGCCTCCGGTGTCTCCCAAAACGCCGTGGCGGTGGGTTCTGAAATGGCATCCTCTTTTACACGCGCCAATTTCTTATCCGCCAACGGCCATGCGGATCATGATATTGAAAAGCGGCCTATGCTGGCATTTGATGCCGATTTTTTACGCTGGATGCTTTCAGACGGTGCCGGGGCAGCTTATCTGTCCAACCGGCAACAGCCGGACAAACTGTCTCTAAGGGTAGACTGGATCGATTACATGGCCTTTGCGGGGGAACTGGATACCTGCATGTATGGTGGCGGCGTAAAAAATGACGACGGCACCGTTACCGGCTGGCGCCAGGTTGAACACATCGATGCCGATCAGTCAAAACATGTCATGGCCATTAAGCAGGATATCCGGCTGCTGGGCCATAACATTATCCAAACCTTTGAGCGCGCCTTACGCACAACGATTGAAAAACACCAGCTTAAAACCGAAGCCATTGATTGGTTCTTGCCGCACTACTCGTCGGCTTATTTTCGGGACAAGTTTTATGGCGGCATGCAAAACATCGGTTTTGAAATTGATTACGATCGATGGTTTACGAATCTGCCCACCATGGGAAATACAGGCAGTGCTGCCATTTACATCATATTAGCGGATTTGATACAGACCCAGCGCTTTAAAAAGGGTCAACGGGTGCTCTGCTTCATTCCCGAAAGTGGAAGATTCGCCCATTGTTTCATGCATTTGACAGTGGTTTAATACGGAAAAATTCATGAAGGTTACCGAAGTACCCCAGGATCGCGGAATGATTGACGGCCAGATCAGAGAGGTTTGTTACGCCGTGGATGACAAGGGCCGCTACACCCTGGCCGGGAGCGCCGGCTGGGAACCCAAAAACGTGGCCAACGACCAAGCCTGGGATTTGATTAAAGAAGCCGTAGAAGAGACCCTATCCAAAATTGAAGCCGGCAAATTAAGCCCTTTGGCCTACCATATGGTTCGAAATCAAATGACGGTGGGATTGTTGGCCGATTATGTTGGATTTAACCGGCTCAAAGTGTGGTGGCATCTTAAACCTGCCGGATTTCGGCGAATGACTTCCCATACACGCAAACGCTATGCCCAAGCCTTAAACATCGATCTGAATACTTTGGCAACGGTTCCGGATCAGCACACGACCTCAAAAGGATCTCATGATTAAAATTGACTTTGACCACGCCCAATCGGCCCATTGTGAGAGTGGGGTCACTTCGAACTTGATGCGCCATTATGGGTTGGATATCAGTGAAGCACTGGCTTTCGGTATCGGTTCAGGACTCTTTTTCGCATATCTGCCGTTTATCCGAGTCAACAAACTGCCCTTGACTACCTATCGATGCGAATTGGGCGGCATTTTAAAACGGGTTGCCAAACGCATCGGCGCCCGGGTGCACTGGCAAAAGTTTAAATCTTCCGATGCGGCCATGACCGCTATGGATGACCTGCTGGCGGAAGGCACACCGGTTGGCTGCCGCACCGGCGCCTATTGGCTACCCTATTTCCCGCCCGCATTTCGGTTCCACTTTAACATGCACAACCTGGTGGTATACGGTAAAAACAGCAAAGACTACCTGATCAGCGACCCGGTTCTGCCGGATGCGGTGCGCTGTCAGCGGGATGATTTGATCAAGGCCCGTTTTGCCAAAGGGCCGCTGTCTCCCAAAGGCGCCATGTATGTGTTGGAAAATGTACCCCGGCAAACAGATTTTGCCAGTGCCGTCACCCAGGGTATCAAGGAAGTATGCCGGCGCATGATCAAGACGCCCGGACCTATCGTCGGCGTCCGCGGCATACGATTTTTAGCCGGTCAAGTGGAAAAATGGCCCAAAAAACTTGGCAAACGGCGCGCATCCCTCTATGTCGGACAGCTTATCCGAATGCAGGAAGAGATCGGCACCGGCGGCGGCGGCTTTCGCTTTATGTACGCAGCCTTCTTGCAAGAAGCGGCTGCCATTTTAGGCAAGGATCAGTTGTTGGGTATTTCCCAGGCCATGACCGATACCGGTGATCAATGGCGCAAAGTCGCTGTTATCGGCGCCAGGATCTGCAAAGGAAGAGCCGCTGAAACGGACACCTATGCTGAAATGGCCGATCTGCTCAGAGATTGTGCCCAGAGAGAAAAAACGATCTACAAGGAGTTGTTGGCTGCGATTTAGGCCAAAAATTTTCCATGTCTCTAAAAGAAAAACTCAAACATCTGCTGGTGAAAGAACTCAACATCGAGGATGTGACCCCGCAAGATATCAAAGATGATGATCTGCTGTTTGGCGACAAATTGGGCCTGGATTCCATTGATGCCGTCGAGATTGTCTTTTTTGTTGAAAAGCATTTTAATGTGGCGATGAAAGACATGAAAGAGGCTCGTCCCGCCTTGCAATCGGTAAAGACGTTGGCGGCCTTCATTGAGGCCCGGACAGGATCATGAAGCCCCTCTTACCTGTGGCTGTCGTCGGCATCGGATGCATTTGTGCGCCGGGCCCCACATTGGACGAGTGTATGGACGCTCTATTTGCCGGTCATCGACACCCGTCCCTGCCCACCCGGTTTCCCATTCCCAACGGTTTCTCATTTCCGGTGTTTGAAGTGCCCGACACGTATCTACCGACTACCGCCCAAGACACAGTTGCTCAGCGCACCAACTTGCTGGCGCTGAATGCTGCAGACCAAGCATTTCAAGATGCCGGCCTGGAATTCGATACCTTATCCCATTTACGCGTGGGGGTTTGTTTGGGCACCAATGTCGGTGGTTCCCTGGGCAACGAAAACCTTTTCCAAGACCTCAATACCAAAGATAAGTCACACATTTCGCCCATCGATCGATTTAGGGTCAGCAACCCGACGGCGGCATTAATGGAGACATATCACACCAATGGACCGTTTCAAACCGTGGTGAATGCCTGCTCGGCCGGCAATGATGCTATTGGCATCGCAGCCGGCTGGATTGATGCCGGTTGGTGTGACTTGGTGCTGGCCGGCGGCGCTGATGAGCTCTACCAAGTCACCTATGTGGGTTTTAAATCACTATTCATTAACGCGGATGCGCCCTGCCAACCTTTTGACTTAAATCGCAAGGGACTGAACCTGGGCGAAGGGGCCGCCATCTTTTTGCTGGCCTCGCCGGCATTGTGTCAACGCCTGAATCTGGTGCCCCGTGGCTACGTGCTGGGTTATGGGGCTGCCGCCGACGCCTATCACTTCACCCATCCCAGACCCGATGGCGCCGGCCTCCACCGTGCCCTGGACGATGCGTTTGCGCAAACCGATCTGACCCCGCAGGATATCGCCTTTATCAATGTCCACGGCACGGGGACCCAAGGCAACGATCGGGTGGAAGCCACCGTGCTCAATGCGCGCTTTGCCGGAACACCCTTTGTTTCCACCAAAGGCTATACGGGCCATACTTTAGGCGCTGCCGGACCGGTGGAGGCGGCCTTTACCCTGGCTTGTCTGCAGCGTCAGCAAATTCCCCGTACGGCAGGTTTTAATACGCCTGATCCGGAGATCAGCGCGGTCCCCACAACGGAAAATTACCCCATAGACGGTACCGTGGCCATTTCCCAGACACTTGCTTTTGGCGGCAGCAACTCGGTCTTGATCTTGGGCAAAGGAGGGCCATTATCGTGAAAGTGGCTATCCTTGGCATAGGTGCATTGGGCGGATTTGGCAGCGGCATCGCGGCCCTGGAGCAGGCGTTGGCCCAGACCCCACCCATAGGCCAATGGGTTGATTTTGACACGACACAGGGCCCGATCCGCGTGCCGGGTCTTCTGGCCGATCCCAGCGCGCTGGCGAACTATATGCCCAAAAGGACCTTGCGTCGCATGGATCACAACAACCGCGTGGCATTGACGGCCGCTTTTTTGGCACTTGGGGATGCCGGTCTTTTAGAAAAAAAAGAGAGGGGCCGTCTGGGCATTATTGTCGCCACCGGTTATGGTGCGACCTGCAACAATTTTGACTTTCAGCACCTTTCCATCGACGGTGCCGACTTTTGCGGCTCCCCCACCAGGTTTTCTAATTCGGTTCACAACGCCGCCGCAGCCTATATCTCCATTGCATTGGGTGAAAACGGTCCCAATCACTCCATCAGTCATCTGGATATGTCCTTTCCTGCAGCCATCATGACGGCCTTCCAATGGCTGCGGGAAGATCGCGTCGACAAGGTCCTGGTGGGGGGTACAGACGAATTTTGCAAAGCAGTTGCCTATAAATGGCATTGTGATCATATGACATCCGAGCCGGATGACCCGATATTGCCATTGGAAGCCGCACCCCCTATGGTGGGCGAAGGGGCCTGTTTTTTTGTGTTATCGCCGGCCCCTGACATTACGCCGGCTTACGGCGTGATCCAACGGATCGAAATCGAACGCAACTCCCGTCATCCGGGCAACTTGCCCCCGGCAGGCGCTTATATTGTTTCCGCTGATACATCACCGTACCCGATAGAAGTCCTGCGCAGCGCGCTGCCCGACCATGCAGCAGTAACATCATATCCCTGCATTTATGGCGTGATGCCGGTGGGTGCGGCCTTTGATCTGGCCATTGCCACGCTTTGTCTAAAACACGGCAAGATCTTTGCGTCCAAGCCACAAGGTCCCCCACACCTAAAAAAAGTCGGCAAGGCAGAAGGAGATATACCGCTGCCCAACGGGCCAATATGCTGCTTTCAACTCGGCATCGGGGGAACCTCAAGCTGGTTCCTTGTTGACCGGGGGACTCACACGGCGTAAAAACGCAGCGGATCGTTTATAAATGGCTTCTATTTTTACCGGTCAGAGGATTGCCGGTGCTGCGTATCATTTCGCTATGGAGATAAAAACGGCAATATGATTGAAATGCAAGGCCTTTGCAAGCGTTATCCCGGGGCGTCCAAAGCGGCCGTAGACGATCTACATCTGTCCATTGCCCATGGAGAGGTCTTCGGTTTACTTGGCCCCAACGGTGCTGGAAAAACCACCACCATCTCCATGCTAAGTACTATTTTACAGCCGGATCAGGGTACCATTATCCTAGATGGCATTGACGTACGGCAACACCCCAGACAGGCCAGGCAAAACATCGGCTTGGTGCCTCAGGAGATCGCCCTTTATCCTGAACTGACCGCATGGGAGAATCTGGCCTTTTTTGGCCGTCTGTACGGGTTGCATGGCCGGCATCTAAAAAACTGCATTCAAAGTGCGTTGACCGCCGTTGGATTAGAAACCAAGGCTCATCAGAAGGTGGTCGCCTATTCCGGCGGCATGAAACGGCGCACCAATTTGGCTGCCGGGATCTTGCATGGGCCTAAACTTCTCTTTTTGGACGAACCGACGGTTGGAGTGGATATCCAATCCCGTCAGCTTATTCTGGACAGATTGGGGCAGATTCAGACGGCCGGAACCACCATGATCTACACCACCCATTACATGGAAGAGGCGCAGCAGATCTGCGATCGGGTGGCCATTATGGATGCCGGCAAAATACTCGTACAGGGACCGCCGGACGAATTGATCGATCAGGCAACGGGCTGTCAAAACTTAGGAGCGCTTTTTCTCCGTCTGACCGGAAAACAGTTGCGGGATTGAATGAGAGTAACCGCCATGCCACGATTTTTCGCCACCATTCACAAAGAATTATTACTGCTCCGCCGCGATCGATCCGGACTGTTGGTGTTGTTTGTCATGCCGGCCATCTTGGTGCTGGTGATGACCCTGGTTCAGGAAAATGCATTTGAAACCCTCAGTGAAGGCAGCGCCCGCATTCTTTTTCTGAATTACGACAAGCAAGATATCGGACATCGAATTGAGACCGCACTATTGCAGACCAAAGGGGTTACCCTAGTCCAAACCATTAACGAAAACATACCCGATGAAGCGTCTGCCGTTGCAGCGGTTTCAAGCGGTGAATTCCAAATGTGCCTCATCGTGCCGGCCGGCCTGACGACTGCGGTGCGCACCAAAGCCCGCCAATCGGCACAACAAGCCTTATCCATTGCCGTTACCCAACCCAAGCTGGATCCAGGGCCGACGAAACTGGAACTGTTCTTCGATCCCACGGTGTTGGGAGGGTTTCGTTCAGCCGTGCAGCATTTGATTGAACTGATGCTACTGGGTATCGAAATGGAAGAGAAAACAGAGGCCTTGTCCGATCTGCTGCCCATCAAGATTCAAGCAAGTCTTGAACAAGAGATGGGGCCTGTGCCCCCCCATATCGCTGCCACCCTTTCCTCTGCATTACAATTGCGCTGGGACACCACACCTATCCTGAGCATCGAACAGAGCGTGGCGCGACTGGAAGCGATATTCAAAGCCCCCAACTCAGTTCAACACAATGTTCCGGCCTGGTCTCTGTTCGGCGTTTTTTTTATCGTATTGCCCTTGGCCGGCTCTTTTATCAAAGAGCGTCTGTGTGGTGCCCAGCAGCGTATGCTGGCCATGCCGGTCTCTTATCTTACCATCGTCGCCGGCAAGGTGGGTGCCTATATATTGGTGTGTTTGGTGCAGTTCACGCTTATCCTGGGTATCGGCAAATGGCTGCTGCCGTTGCTGGGCAGCCCCATTTTTGAAATGGGCCCGTCGCCCGCGGCCGTCATCGGAGTGGCTTTGTGCGCCACGTTGGCCGCCATCAGCTATGGCATTCTATTGGGAACCGTCATCAACAGCTATGAACAAGCGGCCATGTTCGGCCCCATCTCCATCGTACTGGCAGCGGCCATCGGTGGCATTATGGTGCCGGTGTACGCCATGCCGGTTTTTATGCAGCACATCAGCATTATCTCGCCACTGGCGTGGGGCCAAAATGCCTTTTTGGAATTGTTTGTGCGCGGCGGGCAATTGAGCACCGTGGGGACTGAAATCGTTTGCTTATTGGGTTTTTCGATTCTGTGTATTGGCATTTCGTGGTGGTGGTTTAGCCACCGGGTTCAACGCGGCGTCTAAAAAATACTGACATAGGATGATGTATGCAAAACCAACTCAAACAACTCATCTCGGACAAGGCGTCCAATGACCGGCCATTTATCCATAACGGTGCAAGCCAGGCTGAGATCCGCATCCAAAGCCGGCATATCCGGACGATGCTGGCACAAAGCAGCAGCCATGCACCCGTTTGTTTGTGTACGGAAAATACCGGCCATCTGACCGCCGCTTTGCTTTCCGCCCTTTCCGGCAATGTCCCGTTGATTTTACCCTATGCCTTCTCCAAGCAGGCCTTGATAGAGACCCACCAAGCACTGGCGTATCATCGGGCATTGACGGATACCTCCCTGTCGACACCCCAAGGTGTCAGTACCTTGGATCTCAATCGATTGCCTGAAACCGTACCGGCGCCGGCCGACCTCAACGCACTTGGTCCGGATGATCTTTGGGTCTATCTTTTTACCGGAGGCTCAACAGGAAAACCAAAAACCTGGACCAAAACCGTAAGCAATCTTTTATCCGAAGCTTATAATATCGTAGAGACTTTTAACATCACCGCCGAAGATATCATATTGTCCACCGTACCGCCCCACCATATCTACGGTCTTCTTTATGCGGTGCTCGCGCCCTTGGTTTCCGGCGCCCAGGTCGTCGGCGAAACCCCCACTTATCCCAACGAGATCGTTCAGGCCCTGGAACGCACCCAAGCCACTGTTCTGGTCAGTATACCGCCGCACTACCGGGCGCTTAAGACCCATACATTTTCAAAACACCACTTGAAGCGGGCCTTTTCTTCAGCGGGGGCTCTGGCTCCGGAAGACGACCTGGCTTTTTACGAAGCCACCGGAGTGGCCGTTACGGAAGTTTACGGTTCCACCGAAACCGGTGGTATTGCATACAGACAACGGGCTCTGGGGCAGTCTGAGTTAAGGCCCTTTGAATGCGTGGACTGGAAAATTGACCATGACGTGTTATGCGTAAAATCGCTCTTTTTATCCTCTGAGCTGAGACGGGATGAGGAAGGTTATTTCCAAACTGCGGATCGGGTCGAAGTAAATCAAAATCAGGAATTCAAGCTTTTAGGTCGTGCCGATGGCATTATCAAAGTGGCCGGCAAACGCGTCGACCTGACCGCTGTTGCACAAACACTAAAGCAGCTCCCCGGGGTTCAGGACGCTTATGTTTTTTCGCGACCGGTGGAAAAAGGGCGCGAAAATGAAATCCTGGCGCTTATTGAAGGCGACGCGCCATCAGGCAAACTGCATGAACAACTGAAATCCAGACTCGAACCTTACGCTCTACCCCGGAAAATCCAGGTGGTCGGAAAAATACCGATTTCCAAAGTCGGCAAGTACGATCGCGTGGCGATTGAAAAAATATTTTCATAAATCCCCCTGGGGGAGGCGCAGTTCCCTGTCCCGGCTATGGCAAACGAATGAACGGTCCACCCCATGACCCCAACAGATAAGCCAAATGGCCCTGCTGATCGAGAAGAACGCTCCCTGACCCGCGACCTGGTGCGCCTTTTACCGCTTTGCCTTTTTTTCGCGGCAATGGCCGTCCTGTTGAGAAATGATACGGTGCGCGCCTACCTGTTTGATTTCGAAAATGTGCGCATGATGCTGCAGGGTGCCGGCACCCCATTGAATCGCTGGGTGAGTGTGGGCATTTTCGTACTCGGTGGCGCCGTATTGGTCGCTGTGGGCGTCCCCCGACTCTGGATCAGTACGATTGCCGGGGCCATTTACGGCGCCGCATGGGGAACAGGATTGGGTTTGCTGGCCTCGCTGATGGGTTCCGCTGCGGTTTACCATGCGGGGCGAAAATTTTTCGGTACACTGGTCCAGCGTCGTTTAGGAGAAAGGGTCGGCCTGTGGCAGCTCCGCTTTCAAGAAAATGCATTTTGGTGGGTTCTGTATGGACGCCTTGTGCCCTTTGCCAATGCCACCGTGACCAGTTTGTTGTGCGGGTCCTGCAAGGTGCCTTTCCGGCCGTTTCTCGCCGGATCCCTGTTGGGCTTCATTCCTTTGGCCCTGGTCTTCACCGTCTTCGGCAGCGGAGGGATCAAAGGGAATTATTACCAGATCGGATTGGGTATCTTTCTCATCGCCGTCGTCGTACTCATACGAAGGATATTTAAAAAGCTGCGTCCAACCCGATCAGAAAAAGCAGGGAGGCAACCATGACACCCATTGGCGCAGTCAATGCACTTTATCCCATGCCCACCACCTTGGTGGGTACAACGGTGAACGGTAAAGCCAATTTTCTGGCCGTGGCCCATGTGGGCATCCTCAACCATGGGACACCTCAATACCTCTCCCTCGGTTTGTCCAAGCGTCACTATTCCAATGCCGGTATGCGTGAAAATAATAACTTCAGCATCTGCCTGCCTTCTGAGGATTTAATGGTGGAAACCGATTATTGCGGCATCGTGACCGGAAAGAAAACCGATAAGGCCGACCTTTTCAATGTATTCTATGGTGAGCTGAAAACCGCACCCATGATCGCGCAGTGCCCGGTCAACATGGAACTTAAACTGCATGATGTACTGGATTACGACACCCACGACATCTTCGTGGGCCGATTGGTGCAAACCTACGCCCAAGAAGAAGTGCTGGTCGGTGGAAAAATCGATATCGCCAAAGTGCGCCCTTTGCTCTTTGATATGTCCAGCATAAAATATTGGCGCCTGGGCCCTGCCATCGGCAAATGTTGGAGCGCCGGTAAAGCGCTCAAAGCCAAAAGCAAAACCTCATAGCTGTAAATGGTAGAATAGACGGCAATTTGTACCGAATTGACGGGGATTGGCTATATCTGAATCTCCCGCTCAAAGCGTTGCGGCCCCACAATAAACTTCACCGTAAGCAGTGATCCTATAATCGTACCCAATATGCCGGGGGCCAGGACGCTGTGGCCGGACAGGAAAAGCCCCTTGACTTTTGTGCGATTCAACATGGCCGCCGATAACATTTGGCTGTCCGAACGCATCACGCCATAAGCTGATCCATTGGGGCTGTTTACCCAATCTCTGATGGTCAGCGGGGTGTAAACATCAATGATGTTTACATCTTTTAGGGGGCCCGTGATGTGGCCCACCCGTTCAATCAACTCCCGGGCCAGTCTCAATTTGGTCTGTTCATATTCGTGACCGCGCTGTCCGCTGCGTGTACTGCGCCAGGGCCGCCACAGCTCAGCATGCCCACTTGTAACCAGAGAGAGCAGCAAAGACGCGGGGCGTTCACAGGGTCTCAATTGCAAATAAATTATATCAGCAATGGTTCCATCCGCTTGGGTATCCACTGCAAAAGCGTTGTACGGTAAGCCTCGATGCCCCTTACGCGGCACCAAAGCGTTGACCGATACCATCCCCTGGGTATTGATCAAGCCATCAATCCTTCTGCGATATGACGGCTTGACGTCCTCCGAGCCCAGCAATCCCACCACCACCTTAGGGTGAATCGCGCCCACTACGATTTGTGCATTGATTTGGCGGCCACTGGTGAGCGTGACTCCCGCTACATCGCCATTTTGGGTATTCACCTGCCGAACGGCATCACCGACAACAAGTATGCCCTGCAAGGCCTTGAGCCGATCAACCAGCACATCGGCCATATGGGCGCCATTGCGCTTCAAGCGCCAAGCGGAAAACAGATAACTGGCCAAGGTCATGGTGTGGTAAAACTGCGGGCAAATGGCCGGTGGCACGCCAATCCACATGGCAGGGAGGCTCAGTACACTTTTAAGCCGTGGCGAACACCCCCAGTTTTCCATCAACCGACCCAATGGCTCGGTCTGTTCAAGCAGCGTGCTGGAAGCTTGACCTTTGAACAGAAAATCAAGCGTATCAATCCCATGCGCACCCGAACGCAACAAGGTCATGAAACTATCGATGGCGCGGTGCTCATTTGGAAAGGCTGCTTTTAGGTTGGCTTCATAATTATCCAAGCCCACCGGCATATCAAAGCGGTCCGGCCCCGCTGCGTTATCGCTAAATACGTAGCGATCCACAGGGCCGTCTTGGCCCATGCGTTCCAGCGGCAACGCATCTGAAATGCCCAGAAAATCAAAGCAACGCCGCAGAACCTGGCCCTTGTCCAAAGCCCCCAAATAGTGGACCCCCACAGCGCAATGGACGCCTTTGCGCACATAGCTGCGCAACATGCCCCCGGGCTGCCGATTTTTCTCTACTACCGTAACGTCAAAACCCAGCTTGGCCAAAATGATCGCCGAGCTCAAGCCACCGATACCTGATCCGATGACGACAACTTTTTTAGGAGAGGACGCGTTTTGGGACATCAAGATCCTTTCAGATAGGCCGTATTTGCTTGCTTTCCACACCCCAAATAAAAAATTTCACCCATTCAAAGCCGAACAGAAGTAAAGCGCGGTCATTTCCTCGAAGCCTTCTGGATAGCGCCGGTTTAATGCGGTAACGTTTCAAAAAGCTGCTACCGAAAACAAACTCCCGAAAGCGGTCTAAATTATAGGTCGCCATGAAGGCCATCTTGGCTTTGGCGCCCTGGGGTCCTTCGGCGCCCCAGGGGTCGCTTTGGAACAGGCGGCGAATCTGTGCCCAGCGCAGGGTCATTTCATGATAACGCTCGGCTTCCTGGTCCTGCGCCCAAGTCTGTGCGGTCCATTGTTGAGATTCGTGCCGGCCCATACAAAAATCCGGGGGCCGATAAAAATGAACCGGCGTGCTGCGCCCGCTTTCGGCATCGAAACGCACCCCCTGCTCCACCGGAAAAGTGCGACAGGTATCGGGTCGGTCCGGGTAGACAGAACAGCCCGGGACGGTTAAAAAGGGGCACGTCCGTTCCGGATTGTCCGCCATACGCAACAATACTTCGGGAAAGTACTGGCCTTCGCGCAATACCACATCCACATACCGATCGATCAGTTCATCCGTACCGATTTCCAGGCATCGGCTTAAACGCAACACATCATAAGGGTATAAAAAGAGATTCAGGTTGCGGCAGCATTGATTAAAACAAGACAAACCGGCATGGCATCTAAAATCAAAGGTATCTTCGCCACTCAATCGCCGCCCGCGAATCTGATCCAGTTTGTCTTCGTCAATATATTTCATATTACTTTTCTAAACATGTCGCGGCGAGACGCCGCTCCCACAGCTTAATTGATGTAATAGCTACAGCACCCGATACAATCGGCAGAATACCACAACTTAAGACTTAACACTTAATACTATCTGTTATTATCATCTCCGCGATGGTCATTTTAATCTTTTCGTTAAATCCCAAGGCCAGTCGAACCTGACGTTCAATTTCCGCCATCTCCACATACAAGGGTGTACGATCCAGCACGCCGCCATGGGTTTGCCCGCATTGGATATAAAAATCGTCACACCCAGGGCCGGATAGCTGCCGGCCATCGGGTCGGCGCAAATGGTGGGGAACACCATGCAAGCGACAGATCATCGGGCGATGCGCATAAAGCAGGCAACGTTGGGCCTCATTGAGCGGGCACATCACCCGCACGATCTCATCGCGCCGGGCCGACTCGGCCATCTGTTGAAGTACCGCGCGGGCCTGTCGGCGAATGCGGGATTGCTGATCTGCAGGTAAAGCCGCCAAACCGATTTTCAGATAGGTCAGTTCCAGCAAGGTATGATGATAAAAACGTGATAAACAACAATTTTCTTTGCAGCCCTTACACTCAAAACCCGATGCTGCCCCAGCCTGGTCGTAAGCTTGGTCCATGCGTGCATACAATTGGGATACTTGTCGGATCAGGGATTCAGGCAGGTTCATGGGCGACAACAACTTAATAGGTCGGGGCCGGAAAAAAGGTCTGTGTATAAAGTGACAGGGCATAACGGTCCGTCATGCACGCCAGCAAATCACACACCAGGCGCTCTTTGGACGATCCATTGGATCCCAGGGTCGGTAGACGCATCTTTTCCAACTCTTCAGCCAAACGCACTTCGTTGTCACACAGATAGGCGAACAACTCCGACATGATTTTTTTGGCTTTGACAAACTCGTTGTGCACCTCGGCGGACCGGTATACTTTTTCATATAAAAATTGGCGCAACTCTCCCATGGCCCCAAAAACACGATCGCTCATGTTCAGATTTAACTGCCCGTCTTGGGCCCGGCTATGGGCAATCAAATCCGTCATCATGGTGATGACCCGCTCATCATGGGTCTTGCCGATGACTTCAACACAGCGGCTCGGAATCTGGGATTTGCGGATCACCCCCGAGTGAATGGCATCGTCCAAATCATGATTAAGATAGGCCATGATATCGGCCACGCGCACCACACGCCCCTCCACCGTGCCGGGTTGTTCTTTGGGGTCGTCAGGCATAATTTTACCGTAGCCCTTGGAGTGGCGCAATATGCCGTCGCGCACTTCATAGGTCAAGTTGAGCCCCCGGCCGGAATTTTCCAAAATTTGAATGACCCTTAGACTCTGGGCCTGGTGGGAAAATACCGGTGAAAAAATCTCTTGTAATACGGTCTCGCCGCCATGACCAAAGGGGGTGTGCCCCAAATCGTGTCCCAGAGCGATGGCCTCGACCAAATCTTCATTTAAAAACATGGCCCGGGCGATGGTACGGGCTATTTGGGCCACTTCGAGGGTATGGGTCAAACGGGTACGGTATTCATCTCCGGTGGGATTTAAAAAGACTTGGGTTTTGTGTTTCAGGCGACGAAAAGCATTGCTGAAAAGGATGCGGTCTTTGTCAACCTGGTAAGCGGTGCGAATGCGGCATGCAGGTTCAGATTGCGCCCTGCCCTTGGTTTCAGCGCTCAAACAACCGTAGGGAGAAATAAAATTAGCCTCACGCTTTTCAAACTCTTCCCGCAAAGAAGGGGTTTGTGAATCAGTCGGCTCTATGTGTGTTTTCATGACATTGATAACCTCGAGCCGATACCATCACCTCGAAACCGCCGGATCAACACTTGTATATTAACAGCGTTGGTGGGATATGGTATAAACTCAGTGATGGCACACGGTAACCCATTATGCACCGACAGGCAACCGGATTCTTTATTGCATTGCCCGAGGCCGGCGGATAACCCAAAATGAACGGTCACCATTTAATATTGGGGCAGTTGACCGATTACATCAGCGGCCGGACCCTGGACGACACGTTGGACGAGCGCCACCGCCAACGCATCGGGCATTTGCTGGTCAAACAAAAGGGATATTCAAAAGCCTGCCTTACATCCCGTCACGAGATTGAAGTGCATGCCGATGGCAAGTGCGCCAGATTGTTGATCACCTATTGCGCAACATTGGGTGATCGCATCGCCATGCTCATTCAATACGGACCGGGATCCTTGGTGACCCGCCATCGACCTGCCCTGGCCATGGCGCGACTGGTGGCGGATTATCAAGTCCCGGTGGTGGTGGTCACCAATGGGGAAGCTGCCGACATTCTGTCCGGTGAAAGCGGCACCCGCATCGCTGCGGGTTTAGATAAAATACCTGACTGCGACCAATTGACAGGGATCATCAAGGACAACACCTGGCCGACGATCTCACCGGAGCGGGCCCTGATGGAAGCCCGCATCCTAATGGCTTATGAAGTGGATGGTCGATGCCCTTGTGATGACACTGTCTGTACCCTGGTTCCCGAACCATTGGACAAAGGAAATCAATCGTGACCCTGCATACCCGCTATATGCAAAAAGCTCTCGCCTTGGCCCGGCAAGCCTTGGATCAACAAGAGTTCCCGGTCGGTTGTATTCTGGTTTACGAGGATCGCGTCATCGCGCAGGGAGAACGCACCGGTACCCGACGGCAGGTCCCCAGTGAGCTGGACCATGCTGAAATTGTGGCGCTGCGCCAGCTTGAATCGATCAATGAACCCATTGACCGCAAAAAAATCACCCTCTATGCCACCCTTGAGCCTTGTCTCATGTGTTTTGGCGCGCTGCTTATCGCCGGGATAGGCGCCCTCGTCTATGCCTATGAAGATGCCATGGGTGGTGGCACTGCGTGTGACCGATCCCAAATGCCTGAACTTTATCATAATAACGGACTAAACATTATCCCTGCCGTGTGCCGCGATGAGAGTTTGTCCCTTTTTAAAGCTTTTTTTGCCGACCCCCGGATCAACTACTGGCGGGGTAGTTATCTCGCCCGCTACACCTTGGATCAACCATGACGATTGAAGGTTCAACACCATCGCTGTACTCAATAATTCATCGGCAACTATCATTTGTAGATTGACATCAATCTGTGGGTCTTTGTAATAATCGTTTTAATAGCCTGGGCAATTTGCAGCGCAATGCAAATATATGCACTGCATACCCGATCATCTTGCATTTTTCTCTTGCAATTTTAGGGGCCTTTATATAGTGAAATAAGATTTTAAAGCCAGGCTGCCTTCCATGCTTCCCGATGGGTACTGAGATGCCCATGGCATGGGTTGGCAAACCATTGATCAGTAATTTTAGCAGGAGGTGTTGGCATAGCTTTTAATCGATTCGCAAGACAGCCAGAGGCGCCGCGCGTTCGTATTAACAATCTCATTCGAGCCCGTGAGGTTCGGGTCATTGATGCGGATGGCAATCAAGTCGGCGTTTTGCCAATTGAGGAGGCCCTTGCATCAGCTGCAGAGTTTGGTTTGGATTTGGTTGAGGTTTCGCCCAATGCCAAGCCACCGGTTTGCAAAATCATGGATTATGGGCGCTATAAATATGAGCAAACCAAAAAGCAGCATGAGGCCAAGAAAAAACAAACCGTCTTTCATCTAAAAGAGATCAAGGTGCGGCCCAAAACCGGTGAGCATGATCTGCAAACCAAAATAGGCCACATCAAGAAGTTTCTAGGTCGCAAAGATAAGGTCAAAGTGACCTGCATGTTCAGGGGACGGGAAATCGCCCTATCGGGTCGTGGTCGGGAGCTCCTGGCGCAGATCGCTGCCGAATTAGAAGAAATTGCGGTGGTCGAGCAAGAGCCCAAATTTGAAGGGCGCACCGTGATGATGATCTTAGCGCCCAAATAAATGGGCATGTTGGCAAATTTGGCTTTCAGATAATTTGGCGTGAGCCGGCTTCAGGTCCATTGCGCTCGCGCCATCTTCTTTTGGCAATTGAACCGGGTGCGCCGCTTGCGGCCACCGCATCATACAAGCTTGCCCGAAACTCTGCATAGCTTATTAGGGAGAGATAAATAATGCCGAAAATTAAAACCAACCGCGCCGCGGCCAAACGGTTCCGTAAAACAGGCAGCGGTAAATTTGCGTTTTCCAAGTCGCATCATAGTCACATTTTGACTAAAAAGAGCACCAAACGCAAACGCAGCCTTAGACAAGCACAGCTGATCAAAGCCAGTGATATGAAAGAGGTTCGCCGTCTGTTGCCCAACGGATAGCGCCTTCTTCTCGAGGGCCTGACCGGTCGTGATGGACTGTTATCGCGCAAAAAGGAGATATCAATGCGTATTAAAAGAGGATATAAAGCTCGCCAACGCCGCAAAAAGGTGTTGAAACTGGCCAAAGGATTCCGGGGCGGGCGCAGCAAATTGTTTCGCACCGCCGCCGATGCGGTGGACAAAGCTTTAAATTATGCCTACCGGGACCGTCGGCAACGCAAACGCGACTTTCGGCGCCTGTGGATTGCCCGCATCAACGCCGGCGCTCGCATGAACGACATTTCGTACAGCCGGTTTATCCATGGCCTTAAAAAGGCCAATGTTACCCTGGACCGAAAAGTTCTTGCTGAACTTGCCGTATCCGATCCCGCCGGTTTTGCGCAAATCGCCGCATTGGCCTCGCAGCAGCAATAATCACGAACCCATTGTTCGTGTGACTTTTACCAACCGGGGGCAGCCGCTGTGAATGGCGGCTGCCTTTCATGCCCGCAACCCTCAGTTAAGATTGAGACGGACAGTGGACTCAACCCCAGTGAATGCAAAAATCGATCAGATTTACACCCAGGCAGTTGCTGAAATTGAAGCTGCCACCGGCAGCGAAGAGATCCAAACCTTAAACACCAAATACCTGGGGCGTAAGGGCGTGATCACCCAGTTCTTGCGCAACATTGCGAGCCTGCCGGCTGAAGAGCGTCCCAGCGCCGGCAAACAAGCCAACCGGGTTAAACGTCAAATTGATGCCCTCTGCAAACAGGTCGTGGAGCGCATCAGTGGCGACATGGATGCGTCCGGCCAAGGTATCGATGTCTCGCTGCCGGGTCGATCCGTGGGTTCCGGTTCACTGCATCCCATCACCCAAATGACCAACCAAATTTGTGACGTTTTTGCCCATATGGGCTTTGCAGTGGTTGAAGGCCCAGAAGTCGAGAGCGATTACTACAATTTTGAAGCCTTAAACATTCCAAAAAACCATCCGGCCCGGGACATGCAAGACACCTTTTATATATCGCCGGACATCGTTTTGCGCACCCACACTTCGCCAACGCAACCGCGGGTCATGGAAAAACAGCAACCCCCGATACGCATTGTTGCACCGGGCAAGGTGTATCGCTGCGATTCAGATCTGACCCATACCCCCATGTTCCATCAGGTTGAGGGGCTATTGGTGGATGAAGGGGTCTCATTTGGTGACCTCAAAGGTACCTTGACCCGTCTGGTGCATCAAATTTTCGACCCCGATATACGCCTCCGGTTCAGGCCCAGCTTTTTCCCGTTTACCGAGCCCAGTGCCGAGGTGGACATTTTGTGCGTCATATGCCGGGGCAAAGGGTGCCGGGTCTGTTCTCACACCGGCTGGTTGGAAGTGCTCGGCGCCGGTATGGTGCACCCGGCCGTGTTTGAAAACGTGGGTTACGACACCTCCCGTTATACCGGCTTTGCATTTGGTATGGGTGTGGATCGTATCGCCATGCTCAAGTATCGCATCGACGATATCCGCAAATATTTTGAAAACGACATCCGATTTTTGAATCAGTTTTGATCAATCGACCCAATCCGGATGCCATTCACACCATGTGTCTTAATTTTGATACAACTCTATTACCAAGGCGTTAACCAATGAAAGTAAGCATCTCTTGGCTTCAAACCTATGTTGATCTAAAAATGACGGTTGACGAGTTGGCCCATATGTTGACCATGGCTGGATTGGAAGTGGATGCGGTTTACGATCGCTATGGCTTTCTGGACACGGTATGTGTGGGTCGTATCCTGACCGTTGAGCCGCACCCCAAGGCCGACAAGCTAAAGCTATGCCGGGTTGACGCCGGCGAAAATCAATACCGCGTGGTTTGCGGCGCCCCCAATGCTGCCGTGGGTATGTTGGCGCCCTTGGCCTTGCCCGGCACCGAATTGGTGGACGGCAGCGTTCTGTCTGCCGGTACCATTCGCGGCGAAAAATCCGAAGGCATGCTGTGCAGCGAGGTCGAGTTGGGCTTGGGCATGGACAGTTCGGGCCTATTGGTTCTGGACCCTGCACTGGTGCCCGGCACGGCTCTCAACCAGGCGCTGGAGCTTTCCGACAAGGTACTGGACATCGACTTGACCCCCAACCGTCCCGACTGCTTAAGCATCATCGGCATTGCACGTGAAGTGGCCGCTTTCCAGGGCAACACGCTAAAACGCCCCAAATTCAAAATGCCCAAAGCATCCGGCGACATCAGCACCCGAACATCCGTGACGATAAACGCTCCCGACCACTGTCCGCGCTACGCCTGCCGTTTGCTGGAAAAGATCAAAATCGGCCCATCGCCATTCTGGCTGCAAGACCGCTTGCGATCGGTTGATCTGCGCCCCATCAACCTGATCGTGGATATTACCAATTTTGTAATGATGGAGACCGGCCAACCGCTGCACGCTTTTGATTTTGATCGCTTGGCCCAAAACCGCATCGTGGTGCGCACCGCCCGGGAAGGGGAAGCATTCACCACGTTGGATGAAAAAGAGCGCAAACTCAACGCCGACATGCTGATGATCTGCGACGGCGAAAAGCCCGTCGCTGTCGGCGGGGTCATGGGCGGCGCCAACTCCGAGATTGAGAGCGACACCACGCGGGTGTTGCTGGAAAGCGCCTACTTCAATCCAATATCCATTCGCAAAACCGCCAAACGCTTGGGACTCAATACGGATGCCACCCACCGCTTTGAACGCGGCGTCGATCCCCATGGCACTTTGTTTGCCTTGGATCGTGCTGCCGGGTTGATGACGGAATTGAGCGGTGGCAAACTCGTGGGCGGCACCATTGATGTTCAATATGACTTGCCTTCACCGGCAGTCATCGAGCTGAGTGTAGCCGCCGCCAATGGTGCCCTGGGATCCGATCTCAATCAGGAACAGATGGCTGAACTGCTCAATGCCATCGATTTCGAGACGGTCCGCAAAGACCACGACACTTTGGTGGTGACTGCACCGACGTTTCGGGTGGATGTCAGCCGCCCCCAGGACCTGATGGAAGAGGTGGCGCGGCGTTGGGGCTATGACAAGATCCCCACCCGTTATACCACAATTTCGGCCGTCACCCAGACGACACCGTCGCTCAGGACCCGGCGCCAGGAGATCCGCAGTCTGATGGCCGGTTTAGGTTTTTCGGAAGTCATCAATTACAGTTTTATCCACAAGGCCTCCTGCGACCGGTTGGGACTTGCCGATGATGACACCCGGCGCAAGGTCCTGCATATTCTCAACCCCCTGACGGAAGACCAGGCCATATTGCGTACCAGTCTGATACCCGGGCTGCTCGAGAATGTAAAACGCAATATCGCACAGCAATCCAAAACCTTGCGCTTGTTTGAAATCGGCAAAATCTTCATCGGGAAAAGTACCGACCAACTACCCGTAGAAAATGAAATACTGGCAGGCCTGTGGACCGGTAACCGCACGGCCGACAGTTGGCACGGCAAACCAACGGCGTGTGATTTCTATGACCTCAAAGGGGCTCTGGAAAGCCTTTTCACCCGTTTGCATATCGCCGATGTCGACTATAGCCAACTGCCGGCGCAGCAGTGTACCTATATGCGCGCCGGGCAGACCGCCCAGCTGACCATCGCAGGAAAAGTTTTGGGGATTGTGGGCGAAATCCAACCGAAAGTTGCCCAAATCTATGATATCAAGCAGACCGTGTTCATCTTTGAAATCGACCTGCAAGCCCTTGTGGACCAGATACCCGAAGCGGTTCGTGCCCAACCTTTACCCAAGTTTCCGGCCACAACACGCGATGCGACACTCATTATCGACCAAGCCATCGCGGCCGACACCCTGCTGGCTCAAGTACGCAACATGGATCAACCGTTGGTGGAAGCCGTCCAACTTTTTGATGTTTTTCAGGGCGAATCGCTGCCCGACAACCGCAAAAGCATATCCTTGCGGATTGTCTATCGATCCGATCAGGAGACCTTGGAGGATCACGCAGTTAATCAGCTCCATCAAGAGATCACGGCACAGCTTGTTTCACAATACAACGCCGATTTGCCCACCTAATCCCCAATAGCTTGATCTTGAAACCGGGTTCATATAGCATGGTGGTGTTGTTATTGGGTTGAGGCCAAAACAAGGTTTGGGAAGGAGCGCCCCATGAAAGCGCCACCGTCAAATCTGCCCACAATACCGGACAAACTGTTTTTCAGAATTGGCGAAGTGAGCCGATTGGCCGATGTGCCATCGTCGGTGCTGCGGTTCTGGGAGAGTCAATTTTCCCGCATCAAACCCCAACGCACCGAAGCCGGCCAGCGACTCTACCGCAAAAAAGATGTCGAGCTGATTCTGACCATCAAATATCTTTTGTATGATCAAAAGTTTACCATCAAAGGTGCCATCAACCACCTCAAATCGCGCGCCCGCACCGAAGCGTTTAAGGCAGAACCTTTGACACTCGACGGAATCCGATCAGAATTGCAACAGATCAGAAATCTGCTCAAATAAAGCCGAATGGCATTCCTATGATACACAACCCAAAGCCCCGAACCGGACCGGAAGCTGCAACCCACTGGACTGACAAAAATTATTTATATTTGCCAACCCATGGAAAGCAGTTGACATGCCCCTGGTGTTGTCTTATATAAGGCCTTTGGTTAGCGGGCATAGCTCAGTTGGTAGAGTACAAGCTTCCCAAGCTTGGTGTCGCGAGTTCGAGTCTCGTTGCCCGCTCCACCATTTAAGCCCGGAAAATTATCTGAACGGGTACTGTTGGTAGAAAGCGATTAGCGGACAGCGGGTACAAGGGGGCTCAGATAATGATTTCCAGTTAACAGGTACTTGTATTCGTACGTAAAGATCTGCTTTATTCAGGGGGAACGGGCTTTAAGCCCGTTTTTGTTTTTTCGCAGGGGCGTGACTGAAGCATGAACCGCTTAGAAAACCAGAAACCGCTGCCGGTGGTCGGGGCTGCTGCAAACTCCATCGTGACCCAAGTGTGGCATTTGGCCGAACCTTTGTGCCGCAGCGAAGGCTTGATATTGGTATTTGTTGAGTACCAACGTGAAACCAGCGGGCTGATTTTAAGGCTCTATCTGGATAAATCAGGTGGTGTGACACTGGATGACTGTGCCAATGTCAGCCGCCAGTTGAGCGATTTATTGGACGTACGTTTGGAGACCGATTCGAAGTACCGTTTGGAGGTCTCCTCGCCCGGCATGCAGCGCCCATTGGGCAGGCTATCTGATTTTGAACAATTTAAAGGTGAAAAAATCAAAATAAAATCGCGGCGGCCCGTTAATGGCCAAAAAAATTTTACGGGAATTTTAGACGGCACCGGCGAGCAAAGCATACGAATTTTGGTGGACAGTCAAGCCGTCAGCATCGCGTTAGACGATATTAAAAGAGCGAATCTAATTCACTATAACGGAGAAAGCTAATGTTCATAGCAGACATCAAACGTGTCGTTGAGCAGGTCAGTCGGGACAAGGGAATCGACCGCCAGATCCTGATTGAGGCCCTTGAAGAGGCCCTTCGCTCGGCAGCCCGCAAAAAGTTCGGCGCCAGAATCGATATTGAAGCCCACTTCAATGATGAGTCTGGTGAAATCGAAGTCTTCCAATTCAAAGAGGTAGTAGCGGATATTGAAGACCCGGACCTGCAAATTACGATTGAAGAGGGACGTCAGCTCGATCCGGATTGTGAAGTGGGCGATAGCCTGGGTACCAAAATGGATACCGCCACATTTGGCCGCATCGCTGCGCAGTCGGCCAAACAAGTCATTATCCAAAAGCTCAAAGATGCTGAACGCGATGCAGTGTATGCCAACTTCATCGAACGCAAAGGTGAAATCATCAACGGCATTGTCCAACGATTTGATCGTGGAGACATCATTGTCAATTTAGGCACCACCGAAGCCGTCGTGCCGGTGCGCGAACAGGTGCCCCGGGAAAGTTACCGCCGCGGCGATCGCATTCGCGCCCTTATTTTAGATGTGCTTTATGAGAGCCGGGGGCCGCAGGTCATTCTCAGCCGCACCCATCCGGACTTTTTGGTTATGCTCTTTAAAACCGAAGTGCCTGAAATCAGCGAAGGTATTGTAGACATCAAAGGTGCCGCCCGGGAACCGGGCAGCCGGGCTAAAATTGCAGTGGCCTCCCAAGATTCCGACATCGATCCCGTTGGCGCGTGCGTGGGCATGAAAGGCAGCCGTGTTCAAAATGTGGTTCAGGAGCTGCGGGGCGAAAAGATCGATATTATTCCCTGGCACGTCGATGCCGCCAAGTTTGTCTGCAATGCATTGGCGCCGGCTGAAATCGCCCGGGTGATCATCGATGAAGAAAGCCGATTGATGGAAGTCATCGTGCCGGATGAATTTTTATCGGTTGCCATTGGCAAGCGCGGGCAAAATGTACGCCTGGCATCAAAACTGACCGACTGGCATCTAGATGTCAACAGTGACACCCAATACAACGAAGCCATGGAAAAAGGCTACGCATCCTTGGTCCAAATCACTGGTGTTGGTGCCGGAATGGCCGATGCGCTATTTGAAAAAGGACTCTATTCTGCTGAGGAGCTGGCCAACGCCGATATCGATGACCTTGTTCAGGTAAAAGGTATTGGCGATGGAAAAGCCAAACAGCTCATCGCCAACGCACAACAATGGGTGGACGCTGAAGCCGAGCGCATTGCAGAAGAAAAACGTGTGGCTGCTGAAGAACGCCGGAAGGCCCGGGAGGCCGAAGCAGCCGAAGCGGCCGAGGCCGCGGATAGCACAGATGAATCAAAGCCGGAAGAAGCGCCGGCAACCCAATCAGAGCCGGATACGGCGGAAGAGCCGCAACCATCGGCGGACACTCCATCTGCATAGCTCGCGTTTGACCACAATTTCCGATTAGGGGGAATGGATGACACAATCCAAGAAAAGAGTATATGAGCTGGCGCGTGAGCTCAATATGACCAACAAGACGCTGCTGGATAAGATCAGCTCGCTCGATCTTGGCCTCAATTCCCATATGAGCGCCTTGGATGACGAGACAGAGAACCGTATTCGCGATTTCATCAAAGGCGGCAGCGGACCCAAACTGGATGAAAAACGCGTCAAGCCCACCGTCATTCGCCGTCGTCGCAAGGTCGTCGCCAAACCGACTGTGGAGGCGGATGCAACCGATGAAGCCGCGGTCGAAGCCCCAGCCGCACCGGAACCGTCGGAGGCACCCGAGGAAGCCGCTGCGGCCGCCGCTGAACCCGTTGAAGAAAAAGCTGAAGTTAAGCCGGAAGCATCGGCTGAGGAACCCGTGGAAACAGCAGCCGAAGCCGCAACACCGCCAACCCAAGAGGCCGCAGCGCCTGAAGTGAGTGAAGAAAAAGCGACAACTCAGGCCAAAGAAGCGCCTAAAGTCAAGAAAAAGAAAAAAGATGGCGCCGCCAAAATCATCAAGTTGCCGGAGCGGCCCGTAAAACCTGAACCGCGCAGCGAACCCGCACCACGCAGAGAGAAACCCAAGCCTGGGATCACCGTGGCACCCCCGCCGCCTCCCATAGAAGAGCGCAGCAAGAAAAAAAGTAAAAAACGCAAGGGGCGCAGCGAAGAGCCTGAGCGTGAGAACCGCTTGGCCAAAAAAAGAACCACCTTCCGCAAAAAATCAGTGATCGAAGGGGCGGATCTTTATTCCGGTCGTCCACGACAGCGCAAAGGCCGCAAGGGCGGCAAAGGCAAAGCCATCGCCACCGGTCAGAAGACCCAGATCACCACGGCCAAGGCCATCAAACGACGCATTAAAATTGATGAAACCATCGTATTGTCCGAGTTGGCCAAACGTATGGGTATTAAAGCCGCCGACATGATTGCCAAGCTTATGGGCATGGGTGTGATGGCCACTGTCAACCAGACCATCGATTATGACACCGCCGCTTTGGTGGCCGCCGAGTTCAGTTATGAGGTTGAAAAGGCCAGCTTCGAAGAAGAGACCATTTTAAAGGCTGCCCAGGAAGATGATCCGGACAAACTGGCACATCGCCCCCCCGTGGTGACCATTATGGGCCATGTCGATCATGGTAAAACCTCTTTACTGGATGTCATCCGAAAATCCAGCGTAACCGCAGGTGAAGCAGGCGGTATCACCCAGCACATCGGCGCCTATCTGGTCTCAACGGAAAAAGGCGACATTGCCTTTCTGGACACACCGGGACATGAGGCGTTTTCAGCCATGCGCAACCGGGGCGCTCAGGTGACCGACCTCGTGGTTTTAGTTGTGGCTGCCGATGACGGGGTGATGCCCCAAACCGTAGAAGCCATCAACCACAGCAAGGCGGCTCAAGTGCCCCTGATTGTGGCCGTGAATAAAATGGACAAACCGGACGCCAACCCGGAACGGGTGACACGCCAACTCTCTGAAATTGGTATCGTGCCCGAAGATTGGGGCGGCGATAGCATCTTTGTCCAGGTATCGGCCAAAGAGAAAACAGGCTTGGATGAATTACTCGAAATGATTCTGCTGCAATCCGAAATCTTGGAGCTTAAGGCCAATCCCAACAAACTGGCCGTGGGCCATGTGGTCGAAGCCAAGTTGGATTCGGGTCGCGGCCCCATAGCCACAGTGCTGGTCAAAGAAGGTACCCTTAAAACCGGCGACCCGGTTGTGTGCGGTGTCCATTATGGCAAGGTGCGTGCCTTGCTCAACGATCTTGGCCAAAATGTGGACAGTGCCAGCCCCTCCATGCCGGTGGAGATCATCGGCTTGTCCGGCGTGCCCATGGCCGGCGATGAGATGGTGGCGGTAGAAGACGAAAAAGATGCCAAACAGGTCAGCCAACACCGCACCCAGAAACAACGCTCCAAAGATCTGGCCAAAACCAGCCGCTTGAGCCTGGACAAGTTGTTCGAAAAGATGCAGGAGGGCGAACTGCAGGACCTCAACCTGATCATCAAAACCGACGTGGACGGCTCCATGGAGGCCATCAAAGACTCGGTCCTCAAATTATCCAATGAAGAGGTCAACATCAACATCGTGCATGCCGCCACCGGCACCATTACCGAATCGGACATCTTTCTGGCTGCGGGATCAGAGGCCATTATCATCGGTTTCAATGTACGGGCCAATGCCAAAGTACAAGAGATGGCAGCTGAAGAGCACGTGGATATCCGCTACCACAACATCATTTATAACGTCATCCAGGAGATCAAAGATGCCATTTTGGGTTTGATGAAGTCGACCTTCAAAGAGCAGATTACAGGCCGCGCTGAAGTTCGCCAAACTTTTCATGTACCCAAAGTGGGCACCATCGCCGGTTGCTATGTCACCGACGGTAAAATAGAGCGCGGTCAGCTGACCCGATTGCTGCGGGACGGCATCGTGATTTATGAAGGCAAGAACCAATCCTTGAGACGGTTCAAAGATGACATCAAGGAGGTCCAGAGCGGCTATGAATGCGGCATCGGACTGGAAAATTATAACGATATCAAAGTCGGTGATACCATTGAGAGTTACTACCTGGAAGAGATTCGACCGGAAATGGCTTAATGTCCAAACGCAATACGGTTAAACGCCATATGGTGGTTGGTATCGGCGTGTTGAGCTTCAGACTGCACGATTGCCGTTCATTAAAAGCCAAGCGCCGAATTGTCAAAGGAATCATCAACCAGATGCGGAACCATTTTAATGTCTCAGTGGCCGAAGTAGGCGCCAATGATATCCATCAGCGCGCCCAAATCGGCTTCAGTATGGCAGGCTCAGATCACAAAGTGATCAATGCCAAGATCGACAAAATCATAAATATGGTGGATGATTTGGGTCTGGCTGAAATGCTCGATGCCGAGATGGAGATCATCCATTTATAAACAGGGTTTGGGATTCAACGTTGGGGCAACAGCCTTAACTTTAAATCATAAAACAGAAACTGATAACAATGAAACCTTTTTCCCGTGGTGACCGCGTGGGCGGACTTATCCAGCAAGTTCTGGCACAATTGCTTCATAAAGAGATCAGCGACCCGCGTCTGGCAACGGTCACCATCACCGGTGTACAGATGAGCCGCGATCTGCGTCTTGCAAAAATCTATTTTGCCACAGGCAGCGGCGACCAAAACAAACAGGCCGCATTGGAAGGATTTAACCGGGCGCAGGGCTTTGTGAAACGTGAGCTGGCGCAGCGATTGGAATTGCGCTATATGCCGGATCTTCGATTTTACTATGACAAAGCCATTGATACGGGTGCCCGGATTGAACAACTGATCAAAAGAGCGAGACAGAATGATAGAGAGCATCATTGACCAAATCCATAAAAGCCGCACGATTTTGGTGATGTCCCATGCCAATCCGGATGGTGATGCCATTGGCGCTTTGCTGGCCACCGGCCTGGCGCTGCACACTTTGGAAAATAAAACCGTTCATATGTATAACGAAAGCGCTATTCCAGCGGTGTACCGTTTTTTGCCCTACGTCAACACGATCCATCAAACCGTCGATATGGACAAAGGGTATGAAGCCATAGTGGTGTTGGACTGCGGTGCCATCGAGCGCACCGGATTGATCGCCCCTAAAATTCATCATGCACCCATGATTATCAATATCGATCACCACATGACCAACACCCGCTTCGGCCATCTGCATATCATCGATCCGGACGCATGCGCCACCTCCGAAATTATCTATCGCCTGATCAAAATGATGGGAATCGAATTCGACTGCCACATGGCCAAAGCCATCTATACCGGCATCTTCACCGACACCGGATCGTTTCGCTTCTCCAATACCAACGAAGCCGCATTTGCCATCTGTTCGGAGATGATTCAGATAGGGGCCGATCCTTATGAAGTCGCGCAGCGCGTCTATGGTCAATATTCATTGGGTCGCATCAAATTACTGAACTTGGCTTTGGATTCACTTGAAATCTCGCCCAATGGTAAAATGTCCATCATGTCCCTGACCCAAGACATGCTGGACAGCACAGGCACCGAGTCCGAAGATGTGGACGGCATCATCAATTACGCCCGGCGCATTGAAGACGTTAAAATAGCGGCATTGATCCATGAGACAGCCGGCTATGGGCGGGACCGCCGCCAATATCACGTCAGCTTGAGATCGGATGGTGATGTCAATGTCGCACGCTTGGCGGCAACTTTCGGCGGCGGCGGCCACGCCAACGCGGCCGGCTTCAGCGTTGAAGCGGCATTGCCGGAACTGAAAGAAAAAATGATGGAATTGTCCGAAACGGCACCCGGGATATGCAACATCAATTGAACGGGATCATCATTTTAGATAAACCCGCAGGCATGTCATCGGCACGGGCCGTGGCAAAGGTCAAGCACCTGCTGGGCGCAAATAAAGTTGGCCATGCCGGCACCTTGGATCCCTTCGCCACCGGGGTGCTGGTCTGTTGCATTAACCAGGCCACTCGATTGGCGCAATTTTTTTTACGCGGCCGAAAGCAATACAAAGCGGTTTTACGCCTGGGAGAGACAACCGACACCCAGGATGCTACGGGTGAAACAGCGGCTCGTATTCCACTACCGGAACTGACAACGGAGCAGATCATTACCGCCGTTGAAGGATTTCAGGGAAACTTGATGCAGCACCCTCCGGTTTACGCCGCACTCAAGCACCACGGCACACCGCTTTATAAGTTGGCCCGCCAAGGCCGGCCGGTTCAAAAACCGCCGCGACCGGTAACGATTTGGGCCATAACAGTGACAGCAGTGCAATTGCCGGATGTTCATTTTGAGGTGACCTGTTCGGCAGGCACCTATGTACGCACCTTGTGCGCCGACATCGGCGAGCGCCTTGGATGCGGAGGACATTTGGCTCGCTTGCATCGTACGGCCAGCAGCGACTTTTCCATTGACCAGGCCTTGTCATTGGAAGCACTGGCCACGATGAACCGCCAACAAGTGATGGCGCAAAGCTTGATTCCCATGGCAGCGGCGGTTCAAGGAATGGACGTGTTCAGCGCAGATGAACGGTTGCTGCAACGGGTGGCCTACGGTCAACCGATAAGCGCAACCCATCTGCCGAATACACAAATAAAGCAGAAGGCGGAAACGACACTGAAAACCTATGTAAAGGTCGTTGATGCCCAACTTAATTTAAAAGCCATATTAAAGCGCACGCCGGACGGATCGACTTACGATTATTGTTGTGTTTTTCACTAAACCATTGCAAGATCCGGCAAAAGCATGACTTAAGGAGGAAACAGAAAGTGGTATTAACGACCCAGGACAAAAAAGAGCTGATTGAGCAATATAAACTGCATGACAGCGACACGGGGAGCCCTGAGGTGCAGATCGGGCTATTGACCCATCGTATTCAGTATCTTACCGAACATTTGAAAGTGCACACGAAAGATCACCATTCCCGTCGCGGACTGCTGATGCTGGTTGGCCGTCGTCGGCGTCTGCTCAACTACGTCAAGAATAACGACGTTCAACGTTACCGCACCATTATCGAAAATTTAGGGCTGCGCAGATAGCCCACTGGCCTGCGGATCATACCGGCGGCCTGCGATATATTCCGACTTGCTCCCCCTTTTTGGGAATGGATACGGAACGCGGTTGCCGGGGCTAGGTCTACGACCCATAACAATTTCAGGCCGAGGCTGATAGCCATCAAGACAATTGTTCCGAAGGGCCGCTCACAATGAGGAGAAAACAATGGAAAAAATAGTAACCGCGGATGTGGGGGGCAAAACCCTGACCATTCGCACCGGCAAAGTTGCCAAGCAAGCCGGCGGATCTGTCGTCGTCGAATACGGCGAAACCGTTGTGCTGGTAACCGTGGTCGCCGCCAACGAAGAGCGCGCGGCCAGTTTTTTGCCGTTATCAGTTGAATATCAAGAAAAAATCTACGCCGCCGGGCGAATTCCCGGCAATTACTTCCGGCGTGAAATTGGACGACCCAGTGAAAAAGAGACCTTGACCGCACGGCTCATCGATCGCCCCATCCGCCCCCTGTTTCCCAAACAATGGCGTTTTGAAACCCAGGTGATTGCCACCGTGCTTTCCATGGACAAAGAGAACGACCCGGACATGCTGGCCATGGTAGGCGCTTCAGCAGCGCTGTCCATCTCCGACATCCATTTTGCGGGCCCCATTGCCGGTATTCGGGTGGCCCGCGTAGACGGCCAATTGATCGCCAATCCCACCATTGCTCAGGTCGAGACTGCCGATATCAATTTAATTGTCGCGGGCTCTAAAACCGGCGTAGTGATGGTGGAAGGGGGTGCCGCCACCGTACCTGAAGCCGACATGCTGGAAGCCATCTTTTTCGGCCATGAAGCCATGCAGCCCCTGATTGCCATCCAGGAGCAACTGGTGGCGGAAGCGGGCAAACCCAAGCGCGCGTTCGAACCGCCGGCTAAAGATGAAGCATTGGTCGCCCAGGTGGCCGAAGTCGCCACCGAACGCATTGCACAAACCGTCGTGATTCCGGAAAAAATGGCTCGTTACAGCGCCATGCGAGAACTTAAAGCCGAGATCTTTGCCTCTCTAGGTGAAGCCTTCGAAGAGCGCAAAGAAGAGGTCTACGATGCCCTGGGTGATATCCAAAAAAGCATCTGCCGCAAGATGATTCTCGAAGAGGGCCGCCGAATTGACGGCCGCCAAATGGATGAGATTCGACCGATCTCCTGCGAAGTGGGCGTGTTGCCCCGTCCCCACGGCAGTGCTTTGTTTACCCGCGGTGAAACCCAGGTGCTCGGGGTGTTGACCCTTGGCTCCGGCAGGGATGAACAGCGCGTGGAGACCCTCAGCGGCGAAGAGATGCGCCCCTTCATGCTGCACTACAACTTTCCACCCTATTCGGTCGGCGAAGTCAAACGCGTGGGCAGCCCCAGTCGCCGCGATATCGGCCATGGGGGACTGTCCACCCGCGCCTTGGAGCGCGTGTTGCCGGACCGCGAAAATTTCGACTACACCATCCGCCTGGTTTCAGAAGTGTTTGAATCCAACGGTTCATCTTCCATGGGCACGGTCTGCTCAGGTTGCCTGGCCCTGATGGATGGCGGGGTGCCGATTAAAGCACCCGTGTCGGGCATTGCCATGGGCCTGATCACCGAAGGCGACAAGGTGGTGATTCTTTCGGATATTTTAGGTGATGAAGATCACTTTGGCGATATGGACTTTAAGGTCACCGGAACCCGGGATGGGGTCACTGCACTCCAGATGGACATCAAGATCCTTGAGCTTTCCAAGGACATCATGGAAAAAGCGCTGGCCCAGGCCCGCAACGGCCGGCTGCACATCCTGGACAAAATGATGGCGGCGCTGGATACCCCGCGCTCGGACATTTCACCGTTTGCCCCCAAGATCTTGACCATCAAAATCAACCCGGACAAGATCCGCGACGTCATCGGCCCGGGCGGCAAAGTCATCCGCGCCATCCAGAGTGAAACCGATACCCGTATCGACATCGACGATGACGGTACCATTAAAATTGCCGCCACCAATCAGGAGAATGGCGATGCCGCCCTGGAACAGGTTAAATCCATCACCATGGAACCTGAAGAAGGGGCCATCTACGAAGGCAAGGTGGTTAAAACCACCGATTTCGGCGCCTTTGTTCAGTTGACTCCCGGTACCGACGGGTTGGTTCACATCTCTCAATTGGCCAACTATCGGGTTAAGAAAGTGACCGATGTGGTCAAAGAGGGCGATGTCATCAAAGTCAAAGTGCTGGAAGTCTCCCAGGACGGCCGTATTCGCCTGAGTCTTAAAGCTACGTTGGATCAGGAGAAGAAGCACGGTGAACAATAAAACCGTTCTTCCCAACGGTGTCAAAATCGTCACCAAAAAAATGCCCCACGTGCGATCCGTCTCAATGGGAGTCTGGGTCAACGTGGGTGCCCGCGATGAAACCGACGAGCAAAGCGGGCTTTCCCACTTTATCGAACACATGATCTTTAAGGGGACAGCCCGCCGCAGCGCCTACCAAATTGCCAAAGAGTTTGATGCCATCGGGGGTCACACCAATGCCTTTACCTCCATGGAACACACCTGCTACCATGCCAAGGTGCTGGACACCCACCTGGAAACCATGGCGGATATCCTGCTGGACATTTTTCTGAACTCCGCCTTTGATCCCCAAGAAGTGGAACGCGAACGCCCGGTGATCTCCCAGGAGATCGGCATGCTGGAAGACACGCCCGAAGAGTATGTGCACTTACTGGCCGGCCACAATTTTTGGGGCGACCACCCTCTGGGCCGATCGATCATCGGTACCCGCAAAAACATCAATGGATTTCAGGCCCAAACCATTCAAGATTTCTTTCATCGCTTTTACCATCCAGAGCGCATTGTGATTGCAGTGGCCGGCAACGTTGACCATAAGCATATTGTCGACCTGGTCGGGCCGGCGCTAGCTTCAATTCACAACGGCGAACAACTGCCCGAACGCCGCAAACCCAAAGCGTGCGCCGGCATAAAGCGCCACCCGCGAACCTTGGAACAGGTCCACATCTGTCTGGCCACTCCAGGTGCTTCGGTCACCGATCCGCGACGCTTTGCGTTTTCACTGATGAACACCATCTTTGGCGGGAACATGAGCTCACGGCTCTTTCAAAAGATTCGCGAACAACACGGGCTGGCCTACTCGGTTTACTCGTTTATCTCCTCGCATGTGGACAGTGGCATGTTTGGGGTCTACACCGGTGTGCACCAGGACAATGTCGCCCAAACCATCGAACATATCGTCAAGGAGATGAAAACGCTCAACCGCAAACCCGTATCTCAAGACGAACTCAGCGATGCCATCGAGTATACCAAAGGCAATCTCTATCTGGCAGCGGAAAGTATCGACAACCAAATGGTGCGATTGGCCCAAAATGAGATTCATTTTGATGATTACATTCCCCTGCAAAAAGTTATTAAAATGGTGGAAGCCGTGACGGTAGACGAGATCCAGGCCTTGGCCGGAGCCCTCTTTAAATCCCAGAGTCTCTCATTGACCCTCTTGGGGCCGGTGAGAGAAAATATGGATTTGGATAAGATTGTTTTTTAGCGTCACACCCTCCACGTTTGCGACTTGGGACCCACATGACATCTGAACCTGAAATTGCCTTCAAACGATTAAATCCGGAACGCGATAGCGACATTGACCTGCCGCGTTACATGAGTCCGCATGCCGCGGGCATGGACATCTGCGCCGCCATTGAGGATACGCTGATCGTTGCGGCCGGCCAGATCCGGTTGATCCCCACTGGTTTCGCCATGGCCCTGCCCCCTGGATTCGAAGCGCAAATACGCCCCCGCAGCGGCTTGGCCGTCAAGCACGGCCTGACCGTCGTCAATGCACCCGGCACCATTGACGCCGACTATCGGGGCGAAGTCCAAGTCGGACTGATCAACCTGAGCCAAACCCCTTATACGATTCGGCGAGGCGAGCGCATCGCCCAGATGATCGTGCAACGCGTCCATCAAGCCCAAGTTCGCGTAGTGGATGCATTGGATGCCACCCAACGCAACGACGGCGGGTTCGGCAGCACAGGAGTATAGAGTTGGGGGTAAAATGGGCGAAATTGGAAATCCATTTGGCAACGTGACCCATGGATTGGGTGTTTTATAGCAGTTTTAAGTTTTAGGCGTTAAGTTTTAAGCGATGGTATGCTGTCGCATTTTATATCTTGGGTCCTGATAGATGAATCCTTCCGAGAACAAGGCCAAACCGACGATGCCCAACGACCCTGCGCATACCCAGTGCTCGCTCTCGGTTTGTGTGCTGGCCAGTGGCAGCAAGGGCAACGCCATCTATGTGAGCGACGGCCATACGGCTTTGTTGGTGGACGCCGGCCTATCGGGAATTGAAATCGAACGGCGCATGCAGACGGCCGGATTAGAAATCGACACCCTGAAGGCCATCCTCGTTACCCATGAACACAGCGATCATGCGCGCGGTGTGGGGATCCTGTCCCGGCGTTACCAGTTGCCTGTCTATGCCACGCAAGGAACGGCCGGCGCGGCAGCCACCCAATTAGGCCGTATTGACCGATTGCACCACTTTGAAACCGGCCAGGCTTTTGCCATCGACAACCTGGCCATTCATCCGTTTACCACCTCCCACGATGCCAGGGACCCGGCAGGGTTCACCATATCCCAAAACAGCCAAAAGATCGGCATCGCCACCGACCTGGGCATCGCCACCGGCATGATCAAACAACATTTGCAAGACTGCACCTTGCTGGTGCTGGAAGCCAATCACGACCCCCAGATGCTCACCGAGGGTCCCTATCCCTGGCCGTTGAAACAACGCATCATGAGCCGCAGCGGCCACCTCTCCAACCAAGCCTCCCGCGACCTGCTAGGTGAGATCAAACACGACGGCCTGTGCCATGTGATCCTGGCCCACCTCAGTGAAGTGAACAACACCCCGGAAAAAGCCATGCAAACCCTTAGCGAAGCCATGGGTATGGATGACCGCGCGCAACTCCACGTGGCCTGTCAGGAGAAGTGCAGCGATCTATTGATCTTAAGTTAAATACTCTTCCCTTGTACCCGAACGCCATCGTACGATTAAATCTAGTATTACCGATAGCAGCATCTTCCAAGTTTCTAAAGCGACCGTTTCTTTACGGACCTATAACCCAAATCAAGTTTATCGAAACTGGTTATGGTATCCTCATCAGAAGGTCAGAGGTCCCTGCGGTCCGCCGCACGTTGAGCAAGGGTGGCGTAGCAGCCGTTGGATGCAGCGTAGGAAAAGCGGGCCGCACTGTTTGAGCGCAGCGAGTTTGCGGGCCGCCCGAAGCGCATCCTACGGCTGCTTGCCATCCTTGCGTGTGCGGCGAGCCGCAGGGACCTATGACCGGCTCTAATCCTAGCTGCCTTATTATGGGTTATAGGTCCGTAAATTTATGTATCCACAGCCGTCAGGGGCAACCGAATGATAAAGGTCGTGCCTTCGTCAAGCTTGGAATCCACGGCAATCGTGCCCTTGTGTTCTTCGATGAGTTTGCTGGTTACCAGCAACCCCAAGCCCGTGCCGCGCGATCCTTTGGTGCTGAAAAAAGAGGAAAAGAGTTTGGCTTGCACCTCATCACTCATTCCGGAGCCGTTATCCTGCACTTCAAATCGAATCCATTGATCCCCTTCCAAGGCGGTGGCGACACTGACCTTGTGCTTTTTACCCATGTTGGGGTCTTCCAGGCAAGCATCGATGGCATTGGAAACCAAGTTCAGCAAGCTGCGATGCAGGCTGCGCTCATCAAGACCGACTTCTCCGATGTCCGGTGAAAAGCGGGTCTCAAGGGTCACGTGGTTCTCTTTGGCCACCTCTGCCATCAGCTCCATCACTTCATTGACCGTATCATTGGGCCGGCAAGGGGCCATTTCAGGCTTACGCTCCTTGGAATAAGAGAGCAGATCCTGAACCAAATCAGCGGTTCGGCCGATGTTGCGTTGAACCATCTTCCAACCGGTGGCCAGCTTTTCTGAATTTTCCTTTTCAATGCCGATATTGACCATGTAACTGCCGCCTTTGAGGCCGTGCAAGATATTTTTAACGCAATGGGCCATGCCGGCCACGGTCTGCCCCACGGCTGCCAGTCGTTCGGCGCCGAGAAGTTCTCTTTCCAAGCGTTTAATCTCCCGCAGATCTTGGAAAAACGCCACAAGGCCCATTTTTTTTTGTTTTTGGTGTAAAATGGCACCGGAAAATTGAACAGGTATCTCCACCCCCTCCTTGGATCTGACCATGGCTTCTTGCCACGGCAAACTCCAATTGGCAGGATCGCTGTCGGCCATGGCGGTTTCAAACGCATCGACGATCTCGGGCGGGCAGATTTGGCGGAAATCTTTCTTGCGAACAACCGCATCAGCGGGATAACCGAAAATGGATTCGGCGGCAGGGTTAAAAGTCACAATACTGCCCTTTTCATCGGTGGCCACGATGGCATCGTGGGAGCTGCCGATTAACTTGGCCTGAAAATCGGCCCGGTTTTGGATATCCTGTTCCAGCAACGAGTTCTCGATGGCAACGCCAATACGGTTGGCAAACAACTCTAACGCACGCAGTTCGTTGGGCCCAAAATGTTTGACCTCGCGACTCGCTGCACGAATCACCCCGAAGGTGTTCTTCGTTTTATCCAGAATGGGAATGTAGATCAGCGAGCTGAGCCCTTCTTGTTTCAACACGGCCAATCCCTCGTTGCCGGGACCGGACAAGTCCTGAATCACTTTCACTTGCCCTTTACGCGCCACTTCCCCCACTGTACCATGGGCATCCGCCACCCGATTCAGAAAACAGACATTATCGGAAAAGCCATGACTGTATTGCAAATGGAACTGGTCGTCGGATTTACGCAGAAAAATGCAGATGCCGTCCAACATAAAGATTTTGGCGACTTTCTTGATAGCGGCCTTGATGCGGCCTTCCAAGCTGAGAGAGCTGCTTAATGTGGCATAGATCGAGCTATTGGCGACCAGCTCGTTGGTATACTGCTCACGCTCTTTTTCGGCGAGGCGGTCTTCAGTTTTATCCCATATGGTTTCGATGGCCCCTACCACACGACCATTCGGGGTTTTAATCGGCGCGGCGGTAAACCAGCACCATTTACCGCCATCGCCCAAATGCGGAAAAAAGGCCTCGGCTTCATAAGCACCTTCGATCAGCAGTGACTTGCGCCAATTGGTACCATACAATTGTTCGATCTGGCCTTCATCCGCTTGATCTAAAATCACGTCAGCCATGGAAGGCCGCTCCTTTTCATAAAAAGGCGCCCATGATTGGGTCGTGCCAACGATCTGATCGGCTGGGCATCCGCTGAGGGCTTCCAGCGCTTTGTTCCAGTGGGTGACCTTGTGGGATCGGTCGATAACAAAGGTGGGAATAGTACTGCCATTGATAATTTGGGCCAGGGCTTGTTCACTGGCGCGCAGTTGCTCCACCTTTCCGGCCAATTCTTTGGTTTTTTCCTTGTGGGCTTGTTCGGCTTGACGGCGCTGGGTTCGATCCCAAAGGGTTTCGATGACGCCAACAATACCTCCGTCCGGCGCTTTGAGAGGGGCAGCGGTAAAAAAAAGGAAAGTGCCCGCATCCCCCAGGTGCGGGAAAAATTCCTCCGCCTCATAGCCGCCTTCAATTAAGGGTGAATTTTCCCAGCGGGTGCCGTACAAACGCCACAAAGCCTCCGGGCTGACACCATCCAATACCAAGTCTGCCATGGTGGGCCGTTTTTGCAGTCGGAACGGTTTCCACTGGTTGTCAGTGCCGATCATCTGATCGGCAGCGTATCCGGTAAGTTTTTCACAGGCCCTGTTCCAATGGGTCACCTTGTGGTTTCTATCGATAACAAAGGTAGCAATAGAGGTGCCATGGATGATTTGCGACAGGGTCTGCTCGCTGGAGATCAGGTGTTGTCGGGTCTGGCGGCCGTATTTATTGGCCGCGTTGTTGATATCCTGAACAAAGCGGTAAAAGGTTTCAAACAATTCAACACATTTATGGGGGTGGGCCTTGCCGGCGCTCACATCCTCCAGCAGCGCGTTCTTTTTCGCCCGGATACGATAGTGATCCAGAATGGCCAAGGCCTCATGGTGGTCCACCAACAGGACACCGGGAGGCTTATCCATCTGGATATTTTGCTTCAGGCTATCATCAGGGGTCAGCTCCAATAGCAACTCCAGATCTTCTAAGGCAAACAGGTCGCGGTAGTCATCGGTAGTGAATATCCCATTTTCACGGGCGTATTGCAGGCCGACCGCCCCGGGCGCATTGTCGGCCACGCCTAAAATTTCAGGCCGCTTCTGTGCATCCTGCTCGGAGAACAGCGCCTCTAACAGTGCCTTGCAACGTTTTCCGCCGCCAATGATGCCAATTTTTAGATTTTGGATATTCTCAATCATATTGTATCCCTTGTTTGCCGGCTAAATCATATATAGCAGTATATCCAATAAACCCTCAATGGGACAACCCAAGGTTATGGATGACCGGTAGCCATTGCCTTGATATGGATAGAGCGCTTAAGGTAGTAGAGTAGCCGTTGCTGAACTTTGCCAAAGACGGTGTCCGGAGGATACTGGCCCTTCTGGTCCGGTCTCCCCGCGGGGATGCCCGTAAGAATTTCAATCCCCTGTTCAATGGTCTCTACCGGATAAATATTGAACTGGCCGGCGCCCACGGCTTCAACGACATCTTGTTTGAGCATCAGATGCTTTACATTGGCTTTGGGGATGATAACCCCCTGATGTCCACCGAGGCCTTTTGTTTTGCAAACCTCGAAAAAACCTTCGATCTTTTCGTTAGCGCCCCCGATGGCCTGAATGTGTCCCTTCTGGTTCACTGAGCCCGTAACCGCAATACCCTGACGAATGCCGATGCCGGACAAACTCGACAATATGGCATACAGTTCGGTGGATGATGCGCTGTCACCATCAATGCCGGTATAACTCTGTTCAAACGTTATGCTGATGGCCAGGCTGAGCGGGTACTTTTGGGCAAACGTGCGCCCCAGGTAGCCGGAAAGAATCAGGACCCCCTTGTCATGGGTGTTGCCGCTCATATGGGCTTCGCGTTCAATGTTGACGATCCCGTGTTTGCCCATAAAAGTCTCGGCGGTAATCCGGGAGGGCCGCCCAAAAGCGATTTCACCCATCTGATAAACGGCCAGAGCGTTAACCTGGCCCACGACGGTATCCGCCACATCGATGAGGATGCTGTCTTGGGCATAGGCGGCGTGAATCTTTTCTTCGTAAAGATTATGCCGGAAGCGATATTCTTCCATGGCTTTAGCCACATGGGCATCGCTGGTCACTTGGGCGTTTTCCCGGCGGGCCCAGTAGTCCGCTTCCTGGACAATACCCACCAAGGGGCCGAATCGCAGTGAAAGTTTACTTTGGTCCGCCACATTTTTCTTGCTCACTTCCACGATAGCCGCAACACCGGTGGGCGAAAAGGGCAGCAGCTTATTTTCCAAACATACTCGCGCAATAAACCGGGCATAACCCTGGGCAGCGCCCTCGCTCATTAGGGTTTCGTAATCAAAATCCGCGCGCACTTTAAAAATTTTATTGAATTTGGGGTCGTGCCCCTGAAGCAGATCAAAGGTTTGGGGACTGCCCACCAGAATGACTTTGACTTCCAGAGGAATGGGTTCGGGGCGCAAGCTGCCGGTAACCATCATCGGCCCCCGCGATACATCCTGGATGTAGAGCTGCCTGTTTTGCAAGGAACGTTTGAGGGTCTCCCACGTATGGGGATCCATAAGAATCGATTCGACTTCCACTATCAGATAGCCGCCATTGGCTTGGAGTAAAGCGCCCGCCTGCACCATGGTGAAATCGGTGGTGGCGGCACCCATAAAAGTTTTCTTGTCAATGTAACCAAAAAGGTTCTGGAATGACGGGTTGGGCTCAAAGACCACCGGCGCACCGGTTGAATTTTTCCGGTCTACCAACACATTGACTTTGTACGCATCAAAAGAAAAAGTGGCCGCAGAGAAAGGCGAATCGGTTTCGTTTTTAGGCTGATTGTCCGGAGTGATGAAGTTATCCACCTCTTCGACGATATCCTCCTGGACGGCATCCAAATAATGTTGGATCTGTTCGCACGCCTGGTATTCATTGCGCAGTGGCTCGATACTGGCTTTAACGACTTCAAGGGCGGTGCTGCGCATCAATTGCTTTACCGATTTTTGGTGGGCCTGTTTAATTTTGGCCACCTCTGCCATGCGGGTCTCCATCTGCTGACCGACTTGCGCCAGAGCGTCATTGATGGCCGCTTGCTGCGCCTCGCCCAACTGATCAAACTGCTCGCGGGTCATCGGCTTGTTATCCATCACGGGAATCGGCTGCAGCCCGCGCTCTGTTTGGGCGATTTGGATATGATGGGTCTCAGCCAACTTACCCAATGGCGCCATAATCTCTTTTTCCTGTTCGCTAAATTGGGTGCGCAACCGATTAAAGCGCTCCTTAAAGATATCACTTTCAAACTCACGGGGCAGCTTGATTTGAAGGACACGAACCAGGCGATCCATGGATTTGGAAAACAGGGTGGCCTTGCCGAACGGCACACAAATGGCTTTGGGCCGAAAGGCATCATCAAAGTTATGCACCATGCACCAATCTTCGGGAGATGTCTGCTGCAATGCGTGTTTGGATACAATGTCACTCACGATGGTGCGTTTGCCGGTGCCTTCCGGGCCGGTGACAAAAATATTGTAACCCGGTCGATGCATGTTCAGGCCCAACTCGATCGCCCGCACCGCGCGTTCCTGGCCGATGACTTCATCCAAGGGGTCGATCTCGGCCGTGCTGCTGAATTTAAAGATGGCGGGATCACAAATTTGTCTCAATTCTGAGGGGGAAAGTGCACGGGGTGCGGGCATACCGTCGGCTCCTTTTATGATGGACAAATTTCCGGGCTCAACACCTCGGAAGGAAAAAATACGAACGATGGATTAGACAGGATAGCCATACCATTGGTGCAGCCGTTTGTCCACAAAGGCGACCCCATGGCCGCCTGCGTGCGGCAATCCCATTTCCGTGCTCGGTTTAAATGGATGATGACCACGTAGAAATTTACAGAGAAAGAATGCGCTAGGATACCCCGAAGGACACGAAACGCACGAAGCTGAAAATATTACATATTGCTTTGTACCTTCGTGTGCTCCGTGTGCTTCGGGGTAGAAATCAGACTTTTTGCTTGTTCATCAAACGTCAAAATTCAAATATTATAGATTTGGATGCAGACCCATTTGATATGGGGGCTTTGGTATTTGGATTCAGGCACCGCTTTTATAAACCTGTGCAAAAAAGTCGGCAAAAACTTCAAAACTTGTGGGGGTGGTATTTTCGGCCGTTCGCTTCAGACCCGTGGCAAAAAGGCTGTTGTTTAAGCCTTCACTCATTTCAGCCAACAAGTGCGCCAAATTCTCGTTCAAACCGGATTCAAGCAGGCCGTTAATGTAGTCTTCTCTGGAAAAGAAAATATACTTCAATTCGGGCAAACCAATTTTTTCGCCGATGATACGTGTGACTTCGTTCATTGTGATATCCCGTGGGCCATACAACTCTCTGATCATTTTACCGGAAAAATCTCTTCCCATCATGTGTTCCGCTGCAACTTGAGCGATGTCCTGGGTGGCTATCATGGCAAAGGGATGATCGCTTTCGATATGACTGCCATTGATTCCCATGCTCTTGATTAAATTAATGTTCATTAACAAATTTTCCATAAAAAAGGTGGGCCGCAAATGCACCACATGGACCTGTTCAAGATCGTTGAGCCGCTGCTCCTGGTGGCGAAGCCCCATGATCGGACCGGTTTTTTCAGTAAGGTGGGCCCCATGACTGCTAAGGTTGACCACGTGGGTGATGCCGGCGTCTGTAATGGCTGAGGCAATGATGCGACCAAAATCATTCTGATAGGCCGTAAAATCGCTTGCCCCATAGTTTGGCGGAATCATGGTAAATACCGTATCAGCACCCATAAACGCCCGGGTTAAAAATCCCGGGTCGCCGGCATCGCCCAATACCGGTTCGGCCCCTTTATCCACCAAAGGTTGCAATTTTTCAATGGATCGGCCGATGGCCCGAACGCGTTGCCCATTGGCCAACAAAATTTCCGTCAACTTGTACCCGATGTTGCCTGTGGCGCCTATGATGGTGTGCATGTTTATGCCTCCTGTATCTTGGATTGTTAAGGTTCAATCGTGGGGAGCGCCGTTGATAGACTCAGATCAGAGTTCCAGGTTAGACCAGAATAACCACTGTCTGAAGAAAAGGCAACCCACGGTCAGAATGACCCGCCACGAAAGGTTGATGCCAGCCCGGGTCGATTCAAAATACGGCGACCTTACACGTCGACGAACGCGGACCCGGACCTGCCGGTCAGCAGATCTGAATTAATGAAAACAAAATTAGCTGCGCAATCGATGGGTGATTTGGCCCAAATTGGGTGATTTTACCGGGGAAAATCGCCAGCCGGGCGGCAGCACGTGAATTATCGTCTTCAACCAATTGTTATTACACAATAATAAAATCTGCATATCTTGGCACAACCATTGCTCTATAGCAGGTTAACTTGCGGGGCGGGTTAACGCTCGATTTGGACAGTGTCGAACTTCAATTGGAATGACGCAGAACCTGCATCTGAAAATACAACGGATCGGAAATGAATTGGATCTCGCTTTATGGACATGACCTGAATCTGAAACGCCATCGAAATTTACCACTGACCGGGAACTCTATTGGATCTCAATCTTCACAGTGACAACGGAACCTGAATTGTGCGCCCTTGTAAGTTGAGGCGGCCAGCACTGCCAAGCGCACCCTGCTGGCCGCCTCTTTTTTCCCGCCACCAACCCAACGAACCTTTTATTTATAAGCGCTTTTCAAAAAAGCTCAAGTTGATGTTTCTTATATCCGAAGCGAAAACAGGAGGCGATCCAACACCCCTTCTTGCAGTTGAGCTTTCTGGATAACCGCAATTTATTATGAATTGCGGCCACCATTGGTTTGGTCTATTAAAAGCTATTCTATGAGATACTGCTTTTAACAAGGCATCCCTGCTTAATATCTGCGTCCACGGAGCCGATGATGAACATAGGTGGGTGGTAAACAACAGATGTAAAACGGAACAGCCGAATGTCACAATTACAGCGCATAGGCTTTAGAACTTGACCTGATTTATAAGTTGGAGCATGCAAAATGAAAAAACCTGCCCTGTGCTTCTTGATGGCCATCTCATTGGCTTTGTTTGTCGCCCGCATCCTTTATGCGGCGGATGGGTCCGCGGGTGATATCTCATGGGGATTTCTGATCATGGGTTTGCTGGGTGGTTTGGCTTTTTTCCTCTATGGTATGGAAAAAATGAGCCAAGGCATGAAAAAATCAGCCGGCAATCAGATGCGATCCATTCTGGCCGCCCTTACCCGCAACCGCGTTATCGGTCTTATGGTGGGCGCCTTTGTCACCATGGTGATCCAATCCAGCAGCGCGACAACCGTCATGCTGGTGAGCTTCGTTCAAGCCGGGTTGATGCGTTTCGCCCAATCATTGGGCGTCATCCTAGGCGCCGATATCGGTACCACCGCCACCGCCCAACTGATCGCTTTCAAGCTGACCGATTATGCCCTGCTGATGTGCGCGGTGGGTTTCGGCATGCGCATGCTGGCCAAAACAGAGCGCATCCGCAACACCGGAGAGATTATTCTCGGTTTCGGCATTCTGTTCTTCGGCATGAAGCTGATGAGCGATGCCATGAAGCCCCTGCGTGATTTCCCACAGTTTATTGAGTTGTTAAAAGGGCTGGAAAACCCGCTGTTGGGCATTGCGGTCGGAACGGCCTTCACGGCCCTGATACAAAGCTCCAGCGCCTTTACCGGTGTGGTCATCGTGTTGGCCCAGCAGGGTCTCATCGGCCTGGAGGCGGGCATACCCATGATTTTCGGCGCCAACATCGGTACCTGTGTCACAGCGGGATTGGCAAGTATCGGCGCTGCCCGGGACGCCAAGCGGGTGGCCCTGGCCCACGTGCTTTTTAAAGTCGTTGGGGTATTGTTATTTATTTTCTGGATTCCAGCGTTTGCCCATATCATACGTACCCTGACCAGCGATTTGGATGTTGGCACAGCCCGCCAAATTGCCAATGCCCACACCCTGTTCAATGTCAGTCTGGGTCTGTTTTTTTTACCGCTCACAACGGTCTTTGCCCACCTGATTCAAAAAATTTTACCCGACAAACCCATTCCTAGAAGCATCAGCACCATGGAATGGCATCTGGACGAAGAAAAGATCGTCAGTCCGGCCATGGCGATCGATCTGATCCGCACGGAAATATCCGGGATGGCAAAATTGGTCGGGCGCATGCTGCGTGCCATTATTGTCCCTTTCATATCCGACGAACGCCTGATCACCCGGGAGGCCGAAAGCAAAGATGAAGCCAACCTGCTGATCCGGGAAATACCAAAGCGGGATGAATTCTTTCCGGAATTGTCACTGATGGAGGGCATTGAACTGCGGGAAAGGAAAATCAATTTTTTACAGGAAAAAATCAAAGACTATCTGATTAGCATCAGCCGCGGGGAAATTACAGAAGCGCAATCCAATGAAATCTATGGCATGATCACCATCGTTAAAGATATGGAGAGCATCGGCGATCTGATCCACCGTAACATGCTGCCTTTGGCGGAAAAGAAAAAAGCGCTGGCGTTCGACTTTTCCGAGGAAGGAAAAGAGGAGCTGATGATTTACCATGCCAAAGCGTGCCGTCAACTCAAGCTGCTCAAGGAGGCTTTTGCGGAGCAGGATCCAGAAAAAGCGTTTCACATTATGGCCAAAGAGCGCAAATACCTTGATCTGGAGTTGCGCTATCGTCTGCGCCATCTTGAACGTCTGAAAATGGCCCGCAAAGAGTCGGTTAAAACCCATGAGGTACATGTGGAGTTGTTGGATCTGATGAAGCAGATCATCGTCTATAGCTCCAACATCGCCAAAGCTTCCCTGGCCACTTCCGAAAATTTTGAGGTGTAGGCCGGAATTTATTCCGGGCGGGGTAATGGCCGCCGCAAGCGGATTGATCAACGGGTTAACTGACGATATTTAATCCGTTTCGGCACACTGGCATCAGCGCCGAGCCGTTTTTTGCGATCACTTTCATATTCACTCCAATTGCCGTTAAAAAAGGTGACCTGACTATCCCCCTCAAAGGCCAGTATATGGGTTGCAATACGGTCAAGAAACCAGCGGTCATGACTGATGACCACCGCACAGCCGCCAAAGTTCTCCAAAGCTTCTTCAAGAGCACGCAACGTGTTGACGTCTAAGTCATTGGTGGGTTCGTCCAGCAGTAAAACATTAGCACCTTCTTTTAGCATCTTGGCCAGATGGACGCGATTTCGCTGGCCGCCGGAAAGAGTGCCCACTTTTTTCTGCTGTTCGCTGCCCGTAAAATTGAAGCGGGCCACATAGGCGCGGGAGTTGACCCATCGGCCACCCAGTTCAATCCGGTCATTGCCGTCGGTGATCTCTTGCCAGATGGTTTTCTCCGGATCAAGCCGCCGCTGTTGGTCCACATAAGACAATTGAACGGTATCGCCCACGCGGATCGTGCCGCTGTCGGGAGGCACTTTCCCGGTAATCATATTAAATAAGGTGGTCTTTCCGGCGCCATTGGGACCGACCACCCCCACAATACCGCCAGGGGGCATCTGGAAACACATGCTTTCCATCAGCAGGCGGTCGCCCAACGCTTTGGTGACCTGGTCGGCTTCAATGACCACATCGCCCAACCGCGGTCCGGGTGGAAGATAAAGCTCCAGATTCTTTTCCTGCGCTTGTCTCTCCTGGGAGAGCAACCGGTCATATGCGTTGATACGTGCCTGGCTTTTCGACCGGCGACCTTTGGCAGACATGTTAATCCACTCCAATTCACGCTGTAAGGTCTTTTGCCGGGCGCTTTCAGCTTTTTCCTCGTTGCGCAGACGTTCTTGCTTTTGGGCCAGCCAGGACGAGTAATTGCCTTTCCAGGGAATGCCGTGACCCCGGTCCAGCTCTAAAATCCAGCCGGCGACGTTGTCGAGAAAATAACGGTCGTGGGTGACGGCGATAACGGTACCGGCATATTGTTGCAGATGATGCTCCAGCCACGCCACACTTTCGGCATCCAGGTGGTTGGTGGGCTCATCCAACAGCAGGATATCCGGTTTTTGGAGCAGCAGCCGGCAAAGGGCCACCCGACGCCGCTCCCCTCCGGAGATCACCCGGACCGACATGTCGGCCGGTGGACAGCGCAGCGCCTCCATGGCCATCTCCAGGCGTGCATCAATGTCCCAGGCATCCAGGGCATCCAATCTTTCCTGAACCTGTCCTTGACGCTGGAGGAGTTGGTCCATTGCGTCGTCACTCAACGGTTCTGCAAACCGGGCGTTGATCTGTTCAAACTCTCGGTGCAGATCCACGATTTCGCGAACACCCGCTTCGACCACTTCGCGCACCGACTGGTCTACATGAACCAAGGGTTCCTGCTCCAGATAACCCACGCTGAAACCCTCGGACAGCACGGTTTCACCGGCGAACTCCGTGTCCACGCCGGCCAAAATCTTCAGCAATGTGGATTTGCCCGCACCGTTAAGCCCCAGCACCCCGATTTTAGCACCGTAGAAATAGGATAAAGAAATGTCTTTGAGCACCGGTTTTTTATCGTAAAACTTGCTGACCTGCACCATGCTGTAAATGATTTTATTCGGATCGTCGCTCATAGGGGATACTCCTGTTGCTACCGGATAATGGATCTTTTCAAATCACCGCTGTTCGCCTCCCATAATGGGTTTGCCACCATGGGTCAAGCCAAACCCCACAAATGCATCAAAAAGATGGCAAAAGGCTAAAAAAGCCTGCCATCGACTGAAGCGTGGGTGGCGCCGGCCGTCAACTTTTTTTTAGGAAGCATTCGGAATATCAGCAGGATATTGCCGGACATAACGCAATACCCGGGCCACATAGGCCTGGGTCTCGGAAAAGGGAACATGCCCATTGTATTTGGCCACCGTGCCGGGGCCGGCATTATACGCACTTAATGCCAATTTGAGATCGCCGTTGAATTGGCGCAGCATGCGGCGCAGATAGCGCGCACCGCCGTCGATGTTTTGCTCGATGTCAAAGGCGTCTTTCACGCCCAAAGCACTAGCCGTGGCGGGCATCAATTGCATCAGCCCCATTGCGCCGGCCGGGGAGACCGCACGCACTTCAAAGTTCGACTCGGCCCGGATCACCGCCTGAATCAGTTCCGAGGGCAGGTTGTATTGGGCGGCCGCCTTTTGGATGCCGGCCTGAATCAAGGCAGTATCGCTGCTCTGGGTGGGTTGGGCTGCTCCTGTTGAACCGGACCAATCGGTGCGGTTCACCGATGGAGCTGCTATCGGTGGCGACGTAACGGACAGAGCGCTTTTGATTGCCCGTGGGCGCGGGGTGGAAACAGGATTCTTGAAATAGTCCTGAATGGAGCGCCCACGCCGGCTTTTGGGGCCTGCGATTTTGGCGGCTTCCAATGCACTGGAAAAATCAACCGTACCCGCCCTGAACGCCTTTGGAGAGTGAGAGCGGCGTGGACGCCCGCAGGCGGCAGGGTTGGCCCGCTTAAAATAGTCCTGAATCGTCAGTTGTTCGTCGATGCGCAACAATCGCCGCCTCCATCAGCTAGGTTCATGGAGGATACAGCAAAATCTATTCCACCATCAGCGGATACGAACGCGGCAAACCGGTCCGCCCCATCGGTTCAAGGCGGCCCGGCAGGTGAACCCCATTGTGACATAAGCTTTCAGGTGCCCTTTTGCGATGTACGTGTTCCGCCCGGTATCTTGCAAGCATATTTTTCCGCGCTTTGGGGCAAAACCTGCCGGTCCCATTGACGCTAGCCTGACAAAAAAGTGACGTCTGCGAATAAGGTGATGAAAAGGGTTTCCAGCAACATCTGTGGGGTTTACGGATCGCGCTGGTCTGCATCCATATACTTTAAATAGCCTTCCACAACGTGCTGTGAATCAAGCTGAAGAATATTGGCATACGCTTTCAAAAATTGTTTTAAATAAATCGTAGCCGGCAGATCCTTGAATTGATTGGCCTCGATCATTTTCAAGGTATCGTTGCTAATTTTGGTGATGGCATAAATTTCCGGAATTTCGATGCCGAGCGCTTCCCTGAGCTGCATCAACTCTTTTCCGGAGAGCATCTCTTTGGAATGGATCTCTTCAATCAGCTGTTTAATCTCTATTTCATCAGTTTTCTTCCGAACCCATTGGCTGAGACTTTTTTCTCTGGACGTGCTTGAGACATCTGAATAGACGGCCAATTGTCTTTGGGCCTGCTTGGAAAAAATGGTCGCATCCACTTGGCCGGTATCAATAAGCATCTGATTATAAGCGGCTCTTTTATTCTCGTTGACCAAGGTGGCGAAGGCCACTTCAATGGCCTGCAGCAAGATGTCCCTTTGCTCTTCGGAAAAAAGCGAATAGGTAACAATGCTCTCTTTTTCATACAGGGCCAGGGCATCGCGATAGGCGCGCTTGATCTCATCGGTACCTGCAGTGGTAGCGACTTGCAGAATCTGGTAATAATTGTCGTTTTCAAACGTTCTCATTTTATTTATGGGCAGCGGATGATGTTTTCCGGTCGTGGGTCAACAATTCAGCGAGTTGTTTTAATTCTACAGCTGCAGTGGTGGCCGGATAAGTCTTAACATATAATTTTCTCGCATAGATCGAATCAAAGACACGTTCGTCAAACTCAATACGCCCTAAAAACTCAAATGGAGAATAAAAATGACGGTTGCAGACCGCCTTCATTTTATCACCCAAGGCGGTATCGACATTTTTACGAAACTGATTCAATATCAATTTGAAATGAAAACCTGCGATGCGCGCTTTTAGATGCGCTTCATTTTCAGGATCGTATTTCAATACCATATCTATGATGTCGTCCGAGCTCAACTTTCCGGAATTACTATTTAAAACCGCTGATCGAACCCGGGCGTCAAATGCATTCCGTTTCACAATCTGCTTCAATTTCCTGAGATAGGTGGCCTTGATAAACCGGAAAGCATTCTCAATAGAGGTGGGTTCCGGGGTACAAACAACAACGCCGGTGTCGGATGTTAAAAAGAAATCGAGCGTATTAAAATGGGTGCCGGCCCCCAGATCGAGAAGCACATAATCAAAGGGAAGCGCTCGGATGGCTTTGATCAGCTTTATCTTTTGAGCATAATACAGGTTGGCGATCTCGAAAGAACATCTGGAGGAGCTGATTAAGAAAAGATTGGTGATGGGCGTGGGAACTGCAACTTTCGCAAGACTGTTTTCTGATTTATTCAGGAACCGGTCCAGTCCATTGCCCGGCGCGGCCATTCCTAAAAAGGTATGCAAGTTTGAAGCGCCCAAGTCTAGATCGATGAGCACAACCTTTTTGCCGTGCTTGGCAATCAATGTGCCCAGGCTGGCGGAGATAAAACTTTTCCCGATCCCACCCTTACCACCCCCTATTGGATAGATCTTCGGCATCGGATCATATTCCTGACAATCTTCTTGAGCGCGGACCCACTTTCGACAATCCCCTGATGCAGTGCAGTTGTTCACCCAAGCTGGCGGCCCACCAAAATATGGCAGTGGCATTAATATTACCTTAGTACCATGGCTGTGGACAAAGGGCAAGCCGCAGGCTCAGGATATGTCCGAACTGTGATGCCCTTGATAGAAACGCTGTACTTATACTTCTTGGATTCGTTCGATCTCTTCTTTCTTCACCCTCATTCCTCCGGTAGATCAAAAAACTCAAGCTCTATACTTTCATCTTCTTTGGGCGTTAAACAGAAGGCGCCTTTATACGCAATCTGAAGGTCTTCCGCCTCTGCGGCTGCATCAATCAAGGCCAATAAAGTCTCAGCCTTGGCCTGCTCGATATCCTCATTAAAATATAGGTCGATGCAGTTGGCCGTGTCGGTGAATTTTAATATAAAAAGGTTGTGGGAGACAAAAACCAAATCGTCGTGCTCATACGTGACATCCAGACCAATTTGTTGAACAACACGGATAAGCAGGCCCAAAGGTCTGTGGGATATTGGCATGATTTCACCTTTTCCATCTGCTGGGTTGAATGGCTATGGCTCGACATATCACGGTCAAGCCGACAAGTCAGGTACATTTTAGAACGGAAATATCGGCAGATAAACAGGGCGGGTTGTGAAGTGTATCCCGCTGCGGCGGGCATTGCGATTTTAGTGGATTCAGGAGAACAGCCGACCCACCTGGGTGGGAACCGGTATCGCGATCCGCAAATAACAAGCCATCTCAAAATAAAGGCGGACCCTGGTTTCAACCCGCAAGCATACTGTAGTATGTCGAGGACTTGAAAGAAGGAGCCAACGCCGAGTTTGGGCAAAAATCTTTATTTTGAGATAGCTTGTAGCAAAGAGATCACGGCACCCAGTTATCCCCATTGATGCAACTGTGAGGTTAAAGCAGTTAGTGCCACCAATGCAGGCAGAAATCCAGATCGCAGGCGGCCAGGTCACAACAATCCTTGCAATGTTGAGGAATGACACGCTCTGGGTTCTCTTTTTCCTTTCTCTCTGATGGGCGTTCGGTACGGTCAACAACAGCTTGCTTTGACATGCCAGGTCTCCTCACAACAATATTCAGCGCCACTTCATCACGGGGCCCGCTTGCATTTACGCAATGCTATTTTTCAAACCACCCACTTGCAGCCAGATGCAGATCAGTTGGGTTGGAAAACGACCAACCGCTAATGATGAATCAGACAGTTGATGATACCCTTTTGGTTATCATTTATCCGGAGCCCCGCTCAAGGAAAATCTTACAATTAATGAGATCCAACCTTTGACACGTGAACCCCTTCTTGGCATACTCTCTAAGGTATCGGAAATTCCCTATTTTTGCATTCAACAACAACCCTAGTTTTCAAAAAGGCAGGCGTCAGATGAGCGGTTCCGTCACGATCTCCGTATGGTTATTTTTGCTGTTAATTGTCATTTGCGTATTGGCCCTGCTCGATCGGATCCTGATCCCCAGCACCCGCTGGTTCCTGAGGCGCCGCATCAACCGCGTGATCGACGATATCGGAACCCGCTTGAGCATTAAGATCCGTCCGTTTCAGCTGACCAAGCGCCAGGTATTGGTAGACCGGCTGGCCTATGACGCCAAGGTGCTCTCGGCCATTCAGGAATACGCCCAGGAACATGACATGCCGTTGGAGATGGTTCAGAAAAAGGTACTGATCTACGCCCGTGAAATCGTGCCCTCTTTCAATGCCTATTTTTATTTCCGTATCGGCTACTGGCTTGCCAAAAAGGTGGCCCGCTTTTTGTACCGGGTCCGGATCGGGGTGTTTAACGACGCGCAATTCGCCCATATCGATCCGGATGCCAGCGTCGTGTTTGTAATGAACCACCGATCCAACATGGACTATGTACTGGTGGCCTATCTGGCCGCCGAGCGCACCACCCTATCCTATGCCGTGGGTGAATGGGCCAAAATTTGGCCGCTGCAAACCCTCATCCGTGCCATGGGCGCCTTTTTTGTGCGACGCAAATCAGGCGATCCTCTGTACCGGCGGGTTTTAGAGCGCTATATCCATATGGCCACCCGCGAAGGCGTGTGTCAGGCGGTGTTTCTTGAAGGCGGCCTGACACGCGATGGAAAGCTGCAAGCGCCGAAACTGGGACTGGTGGACTATATGCTGCGTCAATTCGATGCCTCCAAAAACCGCGACATTATTTTTGTCCCTGTGGGTATCAACTATGATCGCACCCTGGAAGACCGCAGTTTGCTGCGGACCCTGGATCCCGAAGCCCGGAAACGCAGTTTTTGGTTTGCCATCCGCACCACCCTTAAATTTGCAACCCATAGCTTCTATTTGATGATGTTAAGCCGCTGGCGCCGCAATGGTTACGCCTGTGTTAATTTCGGGACCCCGCTGTCGGTAAAACAATACTGTCAAAAAAGCCAAATTCAATTCGATAGGATGCCGCGCCGCGAGCGTTTTCCGGAAATTGAAAAGCTATGCCGCAAGCTGATGGGCCGCATCTCGGATGTGATACCGGTATTGCCTGTATCCTTGGTGTCCGCCGTGCTGGTAGAAAATGCCAACCAGCCCATGGATATGGGAACCATTGAGCAAAAGGCCGGCCTGCTGCAAAGCCAAATGCAGGCCCGTGGAGCCCCCATCATTGAAATGTCCCACACCAAGCAAGCCGGAGTGATCGCCGAGGCTGTCGATTTTTTGCTCCTCAGGCGATTGATCCATGCCGAGGCGGACAAGTTTTTGCCCATATCGGCGGAAGCACCTGTTTTGCGCTATTATGCCAATGCCATCGACCATTGGTTGCAAGATCTCTAAACCATGATTCTCACACGCCATTTTATAAAGCTGCTGCATGACCCGCTATTTTTAAGTATCCGGTCTCTAAACGGCCATTTATTTCGTCCTAAACTTTATGTAACCTCCGGGTCATGATGGTCTCTCAAGTAAGAGAGAAACATAAGCCCGATGATTCAACAATTGTTCAATTAATCAACACAAGTTCGGCCCATAAATGGAGGTGGAATGCCAAAAAAAATTTCTCGCCGCAACTTTCTCAAATTGGGACTCGGCACAGCCGGTGGCCTGGTGGCATCCCAAATTCCTGCCACGCAGGCGCATGCCGCGGCGCAAACCAAACCTTTGGCCACGCTGCTGGACATTGGCAAGTGTGTCGCATGCGGTGCATGTGTGGAGGCTTGCCACGACACCAACGGGCATAAATATGCTCAGCCTGAAAAACCGTACCCCAAGATGTACCCCAAACGCGTTAAAATTGAAGATTGGTCGGACCGCCAGGATGTGGATGATCGCCTGACCCCATACAACTGGCTCTACATTCAGAGCGCTGAGGTGACCCTGGACGATGAGACAGTTGAAATCAATATCCCGCGACGCTGTATGCATTGCGCCAACCCGCCCTGTGTCAAGCTTTGCCCCTGGGGTGCCGCCCGTCAATACGACAACGGCATCTCCCGCCTGGATGCCGACCTTTGCCTGGGCGGGGCCAAATGCCGTACCGTATGCCCCTGGGATATTCCGCAACGCCAAACCGGCGTGGGGCTCTACCTGGATATTATGCCCCACCTGGCCGGCAACGGCGTGATGTACAAGTGCGATCGCTGCTACGACCTCGTGGCCCAAGGTGAACTGCCGGCCTGCATCGAAGCATGTCCTGAAGGGGTTCAGACCATCGGACCCCGGGACGAAATCGTAAAACAGGCCCACGCCCTGGCCAAGGAGACCCAAGGTTACATTTATGGCGAGAATGAAAACGGCGGCACCAACACGCTCTATGTATCGCCGGTACCCTTTGAGACGCTCAATGCCGCTATTGAAACCGGCAAAGGCCAACCCCACTTGGCCCCGGTTAAAGACACCATGGCCGGCAACAACCATTTGGCCCGGGCCATGATGCTGGCGCCTATCGCCGGCATTGCCGCTGCCGTAGGTAAATTTTATCAATACACCCATGCCACAGACAAGAAAGGCACATGATATGCATCGAAAACAACCCGCACCCTGGCGGGCATGGGCATTCGGATTGACCTTGTTTTTTTCGGCGCTCACCGGCTTTGCCCAGATGCCGATATTCAAACGCTATTATATTGCCGACCTGCCTGGATTGGGATGGCTGGCCCAATTTTACGTGACCTATGCGCTGCACTATATCAGCGCCGTCGCCTTCATCACCTTGAGCACTTATCTGGTGGTCGATTTTGTACTGCTGGAGCGTCGCTTGTGGCGGATAACCGTCATGGGTTATGCACGTGCCGTACTGCTGTCTTTAATCCTGGCCACCGGTATCCTGCTGGTTTTTCGCAACCTGCCGGGCTACCGATTCTCACCTCCATTTGTGGTGGCCCTGGATTTTTCTCACCTGGGTCTGGTGATGTTGTTTTTAATGACCGCTCTGGCAGCCAAAATATTGAAAATCGGCTGGATTAAATAGGGATGCCGGGGATATCCAAGCCCCCAGCGTCATCCTGATGCCTAAAATGGGGCCATCCTCTATGCGACATAGGCTCAATAGCGCGGCGCATTTGATCTTAAGGACGGCACCCTGCACCTAGCCCGTTGATATTGCCCCTTCAACAGCTACAGACAACGATGGCCGTTACAATCACAAGCAGCTGTACAAGGTTGTTGATGTGGTCCCTCATTGGCCTGCCCTCCCCTTCAAGGTCTACTCTCTTGCATTCAAGTCTAAAAAGGATACGTTGATCGTTAGAAGTAAAACCACATGCGCGAGTGGTTGTCTGATCGGGTCATTTTATAATTGAGTGGCGGTTTGAGGCGAAAAGGTTCAAAATATGATCTAAAGAAGTGGACAAACTGAGGCCGACGCTGCAGCATCTAAGAATGCGACGCGGGGTTTGTTTAGATGGAGATGCTACTTTTAGCATTTCAGGGTTGGCCATTAACTCTTCATATTTATCGGACCTCTGCTATGTGCGTTAACTTGAAAAGATCTAGTTACTCTTTTTCGGAAGCAATTTGCCTGCTTGGCTTTGTCCGGCTTTTCAGAAGGGTACGCCGGAAGAAAGCTTTTTGGGACCAACATCGGTACCTTTAACTGATAACCTCGATAAGCCGTCCCAAAGTCTACGGCGAGGTCCCGTTCCTCCAACACCGTTGCCGCAACAACCCAGATGGTCCACAATGTATTAAACAACAAACGATCCATTGTCAGGAGGGGGGCGGACCAGAACAGGATGATCATGAGCAGGTAGAGAGGATGGCGTACCCAGCGATAAGGGCCGCGAATGACCAGGGAGTTTACATGTATCGGTTTGTCGTTCGAACGCTTGAGAATTGGAGACAGGCCAAACATGTCAAAAGAACGCAGCGCCAACAAGCCCCAAGCCGTTCCGAGCACAGACAGAACGAATAATCCGCGCAAGAGCCAGCGAATCAGACCGTTTGCCTCTAAAAGGATCATGTCGGATTCCTGCCAGAAGGCAACGGCAATCAGTACGCATGCGCCTGAGGCAAGCGTGTAGATGGCCCTTTGATATTGGGCCGGAATGAAATTTGCCGACCACCTGCGAAATGAGCGGCGGATCATCCCGCTATGCTGAAGAAAGAACAAGAGACAGAGGATCGCGTTCAAAGTCCCTTTTTCAACTTCACTCAAGTCCAGCCGTATCCAATCCAGAGAGCCCGCATACAAAAAAAACATGAAAACAGCATAGGAAGCATAACCGACAACAGCTGCCGTGAGCAGTGTAATGAGTCCGATAAATTTGTGAATTAGGATAGACATTTCGTTACCTGTATTTTCCAATCACCACCACCCGCTTTTCACTCGGCAGCGATTTCAGATAGGATTTCCATCCCGGGCACCATCCTGTGTGCCATTTCCAGATTTTCCCCAACACCGATTCAGGATTCTTATCGTATCGCCCTCTGAACTTGCAATGTTCGCAATTGTGCATTTTAATTTCTCCTTTTTATTTTACGGATCGAAAAAAATTTTGGTCGGTTAGCAGCAGCACGAACCAGCCGATGTTTTTTTGCAAGCCAACTCGTTGACTTCCTTCGATCCCATAAGTTCATCGATGGAGCTGGATATGGCCGTACTAGCACCGTCTTTGATCAGCGTGGCAATTTCGGAAGCTCTTTTGATTTCGGTTGCCGAAATTCCGGATGTAATGGCCTTTTCATACACGTGTTCGAAACATGGTATGCAGTTCGCCGCCGTAGCCGCACCGATCGCGATCAGAGTTTCTGTTTTCTCTACCAGAACCGTTTCTCTCATTGTCTTTTTTGTTTCCATCTGAGATTCTCCTTTGTGATTGATATTAGATGCCATGCAGCCTACCTTTTTCCAGCTCTGAGTCAAAGGTGCGCCCACGGTTCAGAACCCTGCTTCTGGTGAAGAAGCGGGGTTATGCTGTTGAGTTGTAGCGTGATGCTGTCGGGCCACTTGAATCGCGGCAGAATGCTCATGATCCCTTCGGTCCGCATCCCCTGGACCACCTGGAAAGACGCAGTGTCGATCGAATCCAGGATTGTTTGAACAGCGGCCTCGCATCCCAACACCACCAGCGCATCGTAATTTTTGGCGTGTTTCATCAGTTGCTTTCGACGCCTGCGAGTCCACATGCATACGACAAACTGATGGGGTGCGCGACTCCTGAACACATCAGCCTTTACGCCTTTTTTTTCCAATTCGGATTTCATCGTCTCAATGTACCTTTCATAAGCGTCCGTCTGTAACAGGTGCCGAAAGAATTTGAAGTAAGGTTCATTGTTTCTTACAGCAAGACTGGCCGCAGGACAGAATCGACAAGGGACGATGAGAACCGAGCCGAACTGCTCGAGTTGTCTAAAATCATGGATATCTTTCAGGTAAACCGGCATTTTAAATCTCCTTATCAGTGATGCCACCACGCTATAAACCCGCCCGGAGGATTTCACTCCGGGACTAGGGATAATCGATTACCCGCAACCGACACCGCATTGCATCTTCGTTCGAACAGGTGCGTATGATCCGCCGAAAAGAACGTTTTCCAGGCTGCCGAGAACCCAGTCGGCTACGGATTGCGCCACTTCTCTTCTTTCTTTTTCCGGCACATCTTCATAATCGAATATTTCAGTGTACCGGTTGTAGTGGGACAGGGCGTCGAACTGAACCAATTTTTCCTCGTCGATGAGGTTTTCGATGATACGCCCATGGCATCTCAGAAAACAGCCGTCGATCAGGACCACCTTTTCGGCGCTCTTGATCCACCTGGAGATGGCAGAGTCAGGAACCGTGATCAGTTCACCGTGGCACCCCCGTCCATAGGGCTCTTTTTTTGAGACAAGGCCTGCCGCGAGTCTGGCAATTTCACCTCGGATACAGGCGCCCTCACAGGACAGGACCGGGATCTTCGATTCGATGATATTCTTTTCCCCGGTGGTCTCTCCGATGGGGCAAACAGCTTTTGTTGTGTTCATTCGGATGTTTTGTTTCGTTTCTCCGCAACTCATCATGTACTTCCTCCAGGTCTTTTTACTTACTCTGTTTAGGTCCGACTGGACCGGTCAAAGTTCTCTTTTTCTCTTCATATTCAGTTTTGTCGATATCCCCCGAAGCATAACGCCTGTCGAGAATATCCATGGATGATTCCTTGCCTTTTGCCTGCTGCCAGTCACGACCGCAGCAACCGAATCCGCTCATCATCGAGCGCTTTCGTCCACGCATCATAAAAAAACACAGGAACATCATAACGATGGGGACGATCCACCAGAACGAGAAAGCATATAGCTCTGATCCATACATGGGTTTTACCTCCTTGCTTATTGGTTACATTTATCCCCATAGACGGATCGATTCCGAGAAAGGATACACCTGAGTCCTTTTTTTCGAGAAAGTATCTTAAAAGTAGCGGTAAATTAGGATGTTGTGGCTAAGTAAGATGCACTAATCTTGATCGGGAGTTTTTGGCAAGATCTGAACCTGCTTGCGATCGCAGGCAAGCGTGTTCCCTTCGGTATAGTAAAAATCGCAGCCTTCCTGCAAAGATTTTTTAAGCTTGGCCCTGGCACGGTGGAGCCTGATTTTAACGTTGTCCAGCGATATGCGCAGGATTTCCGCGATCTCCTTGTTGGCAAACCCTTCCAGATCACTGAGAACGATAACGGTCTTGTAATCGGGGGGCAGGTTGTCGATAAACTCGTTGATACAATCGCTCATCTCCTTGCGGATCACTATCTGGTCGGTGGCAGGGGAGGCCTTCACAGTCTGGGCACCGGACGATTCATGGGATGTCCGGTCCTCGAAAGGATGATGCTCCATCTCATATTTGTAGGATGCAGAGCGGGATTTGTCGATCGCAGCGTTGGTTGCGATGCGATAGATCCAGGTGGAGAGACTGGATCTTCCCTGAAAGCTGCTAAGCCCCCTGTTGATCTTGTCGAACACCTCCTGAGAGAGGTCTTCGGCATCATTAGAGCCAACGATTCGTTTCAGGTACCGGAGGATCCTTGGATAGTATTCATCAAATATTTCATTGAATGTCTGATTGGAGACCATCTCAGAACCCAATTTGAATGTATCCTATATGCATCAAAAACGACCTACTTCTTTTATAACCCCTTTCGCTGATATGGTCCAGTGCAAATCCCGGTGAAGGTCGGTAACCGTCAATTTAACCCCATCTTCACAAGCCGAACCGGCCATGGCATGATGCACCATAAATTTTATAGGAGGTGCACACATGCCAGAAGACAACCATCAAGCAGAACCCGGTCCTGAACAATTACGGTAAATCTGGAAAACCCACATTGAACGCTGGAAACAAAGCGGGCAAACACAGGTCGCTTATTGCCGAGAGCATGGGCTTAGGCCACATCAGTTCACCTATTGGAAGAAAAAATTTGACCAGGCTGATGCTTACCTTTGCTGCCTGTTTAAGCAACTTCCGCTTGTCAAAGAACAAGATGGTTATCGTGAACTGCTGCCGCAGTATATCGATCCGAAC
>JBNKKB010000120.1:0-2417 GCA_050291605.1 Desulfobacteraceae bacterium
ACCAATATTTTCTTAATCAGTGCTTCATCCTCAATAAAAGAGATCACCTTCATCGGCCCCTGGCACTTGGGGCATAGCAATGGATCAACTTGATAAATCTTCTGGATCAGCCGCGCCCAGTTTCTACGAAAAGCAGCAGATGATACAGCCGTCTCAAAAATATGGGAAATCAATCCAAAACCGAACTTTATCGCGGAATGGATGGCTTTTTTAGATCCCAGGGTTTAAGAATACCAAACTATTAGGTGTTAGGATTGAAACATACTACAACAATGAATAAAAAATTAGCATTAATGATACTTTTTTTCGGGAATCTACTTGGTGCTGTGATTCTATGGATAGGTTATCATGCTTTAAGCAACTTCTTTTTCGACGTTGATAATCAAGTCGAGGTGGTTGAGTTTTCAAGCAGATCCGGATTTTTTATAGTAGGCCTCCCAATAATTGTCATTCTTCTTATTGTTATTACAGAATATTATTTCCCGGTTCTTATTAGAAAACACCTAAAGGCACTGAATATTGGTGGGATTATAGGGCTCATTATCTTTCTGTCATCAGGCTTTTTTATATCAAGCTGGATTAGATCGCATGCCGAAAACGCTGGATATATTTACTGCCGGAACGCCAGCGGCGTAAGCGCCCTAGCAAGGACATTGGTATACACCAAAAACATGGAGATCTGCGAAGAACTAGTTGCATCAGAACAGAGGCGATAAAAGCAGATGTTGGCCGCCTGGCACCATAGAAGGGAAAAAGCGTCTCGTTGCCGATGCTTCGATTTTTTCAGGGTGCCCCCAAGAGTACTGCCTTAGACGTTAAAGCCGCTGTGGCGCCGACTAATGATCGGTTAATTGTTGCATATGCCTAATTTTAGCGCCGGATCGTTACAGGATCATTTTGCTGATAAGACCGATCAGCTGCGATGCAACGTCCAGGACCTTTGGCAGCGCTTCGGCGATGTTTTTCGCCGCCTGTTTTAATCCGGAGGCAATGACTTTGAGCATCGGTTTGTTGGGCTCTTTTTGCGCTGCGATGGCTAAAAGCTGTTTTGTCGCTTCGAGGATCGCCTCCACTTCTTCTCGTTCTTCTGGTGGCGCCTGCATAAGTTGGTCGATCAATTGACGTGTGAGATCGGACAACGCGCGCTTTTCCTTCTGATCCGCATGTGGGGTCCGGGCGATGTGCTGCGTGATGGTGGATTCTACGTTAAGTACGGCGTTACGAAGATCGGCATTCGCAAAGCAATTTTGCGTTCGCTTGCCGGCAACGTCGCCGTATGCGACGGCTTTTGCTCCTCGTGTCGCAATGATCGACCCCTTGATGTTTTGTATTGTGTCCCCCAAAGCTACCCCCTTTGCGACGTTGCGCCACGCGTGGCAATGACTGCATCCCTGATGTTTTTAAACTTATCTCCCATGATGATGTCCCTGACGGAAAAATCATTCATGTTGACCGTGTATTTAACAGCTTGATTCTTGACTCCCATGACACTGGAGATCAACTCAATCAGCGAATCGATGTCCTGCTCTTTCTTTGACCATAGAACTTCTCCACTTCCGGAGTTCGTCTCCAGACTGAGTGCATACTTTGATTTGCGCAGCGAGATGATAATCGACAATACGATGGCGGCACCAATGCCAAGGGGGACAACTTCCGGTTCCTGGGACCCGAGAAAAAAAGTACCACCAATGGCCAGCAGTAATAAAACGATCAGACCGCCGTTCTCGGCTTTTTTTTCCCGTTTCCCAATGCGTACTAGATTGTCGATGCGGTAGATCTCGGTGCCGATTTTCATGATGTCATTCGTGATTTCCAGGCTGTTATCTTTCATCGGATAGCTCCTTTTTTTCTATCTGCCGTAAATACACATTACCAGGATTTCTAATCAACGATGTGTTGGTCTGTCAACGGCGTCGATACGTCAGGATCCGGAAGCATGGAGACCGGAACACGTTCCGTGCAAGCCACCGTGAGGACTAAGGATAGAATGTGAAATGGCGTTCGAATTGCCGCGCAAGGCAGGTTGGACTATTGATAATGTAAAAGGTTGCCAATACCATAGACCAACATTATGGGTTCAGCCTATCCGTTTGATTTGGAAAAAGATGTGATTTATCTCACACTCTTTCGTTTTTTTTCGATACCTGCATTGGCTCGGCTAACAAGACATAGGGGGCACCACATTTGACATTTTTATATTCCTGGTCAACCAACTGTGTCTTAAAATCATGATACTGTCTTTGTGCGGTTTTATATTTTTTGCCAAAACAGCCGAGAAAAAGATAAGAACTTGCTTTTTCCTCGGCCAAGTATGCCAAAGCAGCGCTTGTGTGTCAATTCTTATATGGATACAACATGTTGAACGGCGTTCAATTCAGTAGAGAATTCTCGCAAGCCCATAATTGTCTCACCCCTGA
>JBNKKB010000121.1:0-4296 GCA_050291605.1 Desulfobacteraceae bacterium
GTACCCATAGCCCAATTGGCGCCAGATACTTACCAGATAAAGCGGATATCAAAGCGATTAGAATGCCTCCTACATACGTGTGAGTAAAACCGTGGAGACGCCCCTCTCCAGTTATTATTACGATCAAGGGCTGGAGATCCATAACAATTTGTGTCCACCCGAACACCATCAAGCTAAAACCACCCTGGAGTACTCCCTTTATAAGGATACCCGGCCCCATGTGTACTGGAGTAAATGGCATAAATTTATATATTGCTCCCTAACACTTGGGTAAGGGGCCGAGCGAGTAGCGAGACCCCAGTGAGCGATAGCGAACGATCTTGACCCAGTTGTTATGCATCTTTTCCAAATAGGGCACGGTTCTTTACCAAAACGACTACACCAAAAACGAGAAAACCTATACCTAGAACAAATGGTAAATCTGTAACCCCACCTTTTGACGAATACCCAAAACCTGCAAAAACCAACCCCATGAAGATATAGAATATTGGTGCGAGCATAGTGTTTCTGGGAGCCGATGAGTATATATCTTTGCTCTTTGAAATGATCATATTAATGCCTTCCACTTCTTCCTCGTGTACGCCTTTGCATGCAAGGCCATGACCTAAGTCTGTGGCACACTCACTACAGAGACCTTTGCTGCATGCTTTGCACGTTCCCACAGCAGGCCGGTCTTGATGATTAAAGCAATTCATATTATTTCCTTATTGCATAACGACCAAGCTCACCCGGCAAGGACCGCGCATCGGTTTTTGGTCGAGTGGGGCGCCGTGTTATGTGTATTCTTCAGGATGCTCAAAATAATGCCACTTCGCATCCGCTTGGTTTTTGACTCTTTTACTTTTATCTGCTGTTAGAGTTGCATATAGATCTTCTTGGTATTTTGATGGGAACAGACCGATATGACACGCAACTCTATACCTAACTTCTGCTTTTGGGTGCTCGGCCAGTTCTTTCCAGGTGTTTTCAGTTTCAGGAAAATCTTTTGACATTTTTAATAACCAACTGCCAGTTCCATCCCATGTTGCCCGGTTGCCCTCGGTAATCCCCATTTTTAGAATTAATTCGGCATCAGCATACTTGATTTTTTTATCAAGCAGGTCATGTATTGAATTTACTACCTGCAACATTAATTCAGCATCATTGTCTGATTTAAATGCAGCTCTAGCGCATTTCAATTCGTGCTCTCTTCCGAATGTAAACATATTTACTCTCTACACATAACGAGCCTGTCGAAAAACCAGATATTTTGAAAACAAGCACACTGCCGTTTTATTTTCGATGTCGCTCATTTGTTCTTCTACCGTTTTATTTATATTTCAACTACTGAACTGAGATTGCCTATTTTCTCACCATGTCAACCCCATTCCCATCCATATCGATGGATCTTCAGGATATTATGCAACATCATCATCAATTTCCACTGTCCATCGGCTTTTCGTTTGCCCCTGAAGCTAAATCGCTTGATTCCGATCGCATCGGTGATATGACCGAAGACCGGTTCTACCGTACCCAATCGCTGACGGTAGATGTGTCGGCCTCTTGGGCTGTCGATCTTACGTTTCATCCGTTCCAGGATGCCGGCTTTCTGTTCTTTGGTGATATCCAAGGTGACATTGATCTGCCTCGGCGTTTGTTGGTTCTCGCTTCTGAGGCAGCGTTTTCTCAAACCGCAATGATTGCAGTCCTTTTCGTAACCTTGAAACTGCATAAACAGATGATGCCCGATTCGGGCGCGTTTGGCTTTCAGCCACATGGCTTTGCCCGCCGGGCATTGGCAGGTTTCTTTTTTACAATCGATGAGGAATTCCTGTTGGGTAAAGCGTTCTTGGTCCTGGCGTTTGTTTCGTTCTTTCGGCGCTTTGTGATCCTTGAAGCGCGGGTCGCGAGCGCGAAATCCGGTGTCGGCGATATAGCCGTCGATTTTTTCCGCTTCCAGATATTCGAGCATTTCCCGGTTGTGATAGCCAGAGTCCGCCGTGAGCTTTGTCTTTTTGAAGAGCTTTGATCGATGACCTTTAAATGTCTCTTTTATTTCTTCGACGACTGGTTTAAGTAGTCCGTGTTCTTGACCCTGACCGAAGGCTTCCGCATGCACTACGACCTGATGCCGGCTGTCGACGGCCACTACACCCGTATAGCCTTGGATGATGCCGTGGCTGGTTTTCATCTTAGCGCTTTCATTGTCAGTGATGTTGCTCTTGACTACGCGACCGCTGACGCCTTTACGTTCGTCTTCGGTATCCAGGAATCGTTTGATTTTGCGCGAAGCGGCCCGCAGCTTTTTGATTTGTTCTCGTTCCCGTTCATAAATATCCGGTTGTTGCTCCTCCGTGTCTTGTTCCCGGTGCCGTTGCAACATGCGCCGGACTGCCCGGTCGATTTTTTTCCGTTTCTTGTTCAGTTCCGCGTGGGTGCCGCTCCAGCTCTTGGAGGCATTGGAGGGCAGTTTGCAGCCGTCGATGGCGAACATTTCTTTGCCGATCAGGCCTAACTGATTGCACGTCAATACGACTTGTCCAAACAGATCGACTATTGCATCGGGCGCTCTCGAAATAAAATCCGCCAGGGTGCTATGGTCGGGTTGTAAATCTGCCGAAATCGCCATGAAGATGATGTTCTCTCGGCATAAGCGTTCAATCTGACGACTGCTGGTGATGCCTTTGGAATAGGCCAGTATTATGATTTTCAACAGTAACCTGGGATCATAGGCCGGACGGCCGTTGGCGTCATTTCGGTAGTCGCTATCGAAAGCCCTTAGATCGAGTTCATGATCGATGAGGTAGCAAAGAGAATATTCAAAACTGCCGGGGAGAATTTGCTTCTCAAAAGCGATGGGCAGCATCTTCATCTGGTCATAGTTGTAGTTCTTGTAACGAGCCATCATCCTTTCTCCATGCTGCATTACTGTCTGTCGGATTTTAACAAATTCGGGGTTTTTCGACAGCCTCAACGCCTAGCTCACCGGAAAAATGCGAGCGTAGCGAGTATTTTGTCCGGTGTAGCTATTTGTTAGCTTAACAATGCCTCTACCAACAGCGGACCTTTCGCCACTTGGTCTGTGCCGCCTAATTCGTTGAATTTTTCTAACACTAGCTTCAGAGATTTCTCCAACGACTCAGGTGAAATCTCGATGGACGCAATTCCTGACATTTTTTCGACTATATTGTCTTTTCCTCCAATCATATCTAGCGCAACCATCATGCCAACATAAAATTTGATGTTTGTTATTGTTTTTCTCTCGAGGTCGATTCCACATGCGTCTGGTTTTAGATATTGTTCAGTTGCCTTCATGATTTGAATAACTTTAAGATAAACATCGATTGGGTTATCAAGGCTAAATATTTTTCTGTATTCCACATTGGAGTTAATGAGTGTAGAAGGCCTTGCTCGTGCACTGTCTGGCTTTAGTAGGGTGATCGCCATCATGGCTTGAGCCATATATGGGATGCTGATTATTTTGGCAACAGGCATGCCCTGGTTTTTGTAGTGATTCTTCTTCCGATCGTAATAGAATCCATTTGCCTTAAGGAAGTCCTCAATATTACGATGTACTTCGTCTGAACTTCTCAAAGACGCCGGTGGAATTGATGTTTGACTATTTGTGGCCTTAATTATTCTATCTCTGGCCTCATCATTCTCTTCTGATATAACCCGAACCAGGATCGTCCGGTTATCACCAGAATGGTCATCAAGTTTTGAGAAGTGAAGGTATATCTCATGCGAGGTTTGCAGCCCATTTACGATTTGCGGATCTTCAATTGTTAGTTGCTTTCCGGCTAAAACCGCTTTAGGGCTTATGATCGTGACGCCGTTGTTCAAATACCAGAAATTATCTGATTCCTTGTTTTCCAGGGTCTGGCGAATGCCGGTATTAACAACAACACTTCCTTGGTAATCTCGGACATTAGACTCAAATATGCTTCTTGCTAAAGCGCCATCATCTGAAATGAACTCGAAATAGCTAGACAAGCCAACCAAGCATAGATAACTACCGGCATCGGTACCAATCGGTGATTCTGCTACTGTTAAGATTCTAGATGTCGATGGAATGCTGCGGGTCATTTCCAGAAGCCTGGATGCTCCAACGAATTCAAATGTGAAGTCTGCGCCCCCAAACATTTTTGCTATATCTTCATGAAGCTTGGGAACTTTGCCCTCAACATTGGGGTGCACTTCATTGCCTTGCGTGGCGTAATAATAATGAACACTTAGTTTTGGGAATGAGGTGGCCAGTTTGGTATATGCATCCCTGAAAAGCTTAACCTTGTCGATTAGCCCCGCATTGTAGCGGGG
>JBNKKB010000122.1:0-4209 GCA_050291605.1 Desulfobacteraceae bacterium
GCAATGCCGTATAGATAAAAAAGCAAGGATATCAAGGTATCATTTCCGCCTTTAGGGCTGTCCCCTTTATATACATTCCGCTTTGCTCCATTTAAAAGTTAATGTCATTAACTTAAGGTTTATTTGAGTTGTGTGGGAGCGCTTAACACCGGCCCCTTAAGTTAATGACATTGATTTAAAAGTTACAAGTGCCTCTAATTGGCAGTATATTGCCGTTTTTTGTATGCGTTCTTTCACATCTTTTCAGTGAAACTTCTATCTATTAAATATTATTGTATTTATTTTTGTATTCAAATTGGTGCGATTTTTGCTTAATATCATTTTTGGTCGAATCAATACCCTGCCGGGTGGGGTTCGATGCAAATGAATTAAGGGCTTGGTGTATGCAAATTTAACACGTAGCAAACAACCAAAAATTTGGAAGGAGGCCATAATGATTTCCTCTCCATGCAAAACCTGCAGCAATCGAGAATTTCCGAAAGAGGTGTGTCTGAATACATGCAAAAAAATCCAGGATATTCAAGATATATTGCTTGAAATGCCTCCCCAGGTATATACTGCCATAGACAGTGCCGATTCAGGCCGCTACCGGATATCGATGTCGATAAAAATACCCATGTGCGAGTAGACATTCGTTTCCAGCAGCATGCAGTAGGATGTTTTAGGTTTTACCGCATCACTATAAACGTCCCAGGGCACCTCACTTCGGTTATCGACCCGGGGTGTCCATAATTCCAAGACTGAAGCCTTAGCGCCGGTCATAGTTAGATTCCGGTGTCAGCGGTTCCAACGGCAACCATCGTCCATAATCAACTAAACGCGCCAATAAAAAGCAAAATTATGCGAAAGCATTTGCTCATCATTTTCATGGTCTTGATGGCTGCCTGTGCCAAAGAGGGCAATTTTGATCTGCAAGCGGTGATGCAGGGACGTCCGGACCGGGATAACGTCATCTTCGACTATGTGGGACTCATGAAGGATGTGCAAGAATCCACGCGTCAATACCTGGAAAACATCCGAGAGCGCTACCAGATCGAAATCTTCCTTGTCCTTTTGCCGACGCTGGACCAACAGTACACTGTCAACCAAGCTGCCGCCGAACTGTTCTCCAGGTGGAAGATCGGCGGCCGATATCAAAGCCGCGGCATCTTGCTGCTGCTTATAGATGACATTAAAACGGTCAAATTGGAGGTCGGGTTCGAACTGGAGGATGTCTTTACCGATATGTTCTGCGGTAACATCGAAGATCTGCAACTGCAGCCGCGCTACAGCGCCGGAGAGTTGGAGATCGGCATGATTGCGGTGATGGAAGAGCTGGAGGCCCGCGCCCAAGTGAAATTCAAAGGTGACTATAGCCGGAATGACATCGCAGAGATGGACAACCGCTATCTTTCCCAGGGTGCCGGAGCCCGTAAAGAGTTGGACGACGGCCAAATGCAAGCCCAATTTTCCGGGGCGGTCAACCGCAGTTATCCGGCCGGCGAGACACCCCGACTGGCATGGCAGACCATGATCCAACGCTGGCGCGATAAAGCACGTGATCCCTACCTTGAGATTTTTACACCCCTTGCCCGGCTCGCCTACCGCGATTTTACCCACCTGCCGGATTCAAGCTTTGAAAAAGAGTACCGTACTTATGCCCATAAAGCCTATCAGATCCTGCAAAATGGCGACTATGCGGTAGTCTATTTCGGCAAAAAGAAAGGTTGGGACAACGCGCCCTTTCTTTTGTGCCGCACCCGGGAGGGGTGGCAATTTGATCTGGTCCACCAGCGGCGATTTATCCGCATGGGCCCGGCCCCCAAATGGGGCGTGGAGTTTTCCGAACATCCCCATATGGGTCTTTTAATGGACAGTTTTCAATTCAGAGGCCAAGACATTCCTTTACAGGGGCAGGATCTTTACACCATTGACCGGGATGCCGAATGGGCCAAGCAAATCCTGGAAAACGAAGCCAAGTACCATACCCACCCCAACGATTTTGATGCCGCTTTGACATTGGGACGGCTCTATACATTGGTTTCGATGAGCCGCAAAGGCATCAAGGTATTGAAAAAAGCACAAAATTTAAACTCTCGAGACCCGCGTCCCTATAAATATCTTGCCATCGGTCACGTGAATGCCCACTACCAATACGATACGGCCCTCAAAGCCCTGCAAAAGTACGTTGAATACCAGCCACAGGATGATTTCGGATATAACTTTGAAGGCTATCTCTACTATCGCAAGAAAGCATACTCCAATGCCGCCGAAGCCTTTGAAAAAGCGCTCACTTTGAACCCGGACAACTGTTATGCCCACTTTTACCTGGCCCATACCTATGCCTGGCTCTACGACCGGGCGCTCAAACTGGATCCCCAACGCAGCACCTATAAAGAACGCTTCAACCGCCATGCGGCCCTGACACGATCCTATGCGTCGACCCACCCCATCCGCGTCCGGATGCTCAACAATTGGCTGTCCAAATAGCGCGAACAGGTACCACAGCAGAAACTGTGCCGCGCTAATGGTATAAATATTGCTTTAAAATTCAGTCGAAGTACAGCGTCCCGGCACCTCTCCTCTTATTTTTTACAAGGAGATCCCCTTGAAATTAAAAGCATTAGGATTTTGTTTGGTGATTGTGGGCTCAATATTCATGCCTGCCGCAACCGGAAAGGTTTATGGCTATGGTGCCCCCGTCCTGAAGTGGTATCATGGCGGCTGCTACAGCTCTTGGTGTGAAACGGGCTGGTATGCTTCCCCGGCGGTGGCAGACATCGATAAGGACGGCAGGAGTGAAATTATGGGTGCCGCCTATACCATTTTTGCCCTTAATGGAGAAGATGGCTCCGTGCTATGGTCCGTGGATCCCTCAGGCGGGCGCGTTTGGCCTGGGGTTGTGGTGGCGGATCTTGAAAATGACGGAAATCTTGAAATCATTACCGCCCATGGCGATGGTTACCTGCATGTGATGGATCGCAGCGGTTCAGCCGTATGGTCCCGCCGTCCCACCGATAAAGAACTGCGCGGATTGGCTGTATCCGATATCGACGGCGATCAACAATATGAGATTATCGTAACCGGGGCCGTCCTCAATAAACAAAACAGCTGGGTGTATGAACCCGACGGGACGCTTCGACCGGGCTGGCCCCAACTGAGCGATAGCAGCGGATATGCCTACGGCGTTTTCAATGACAATGCCGCCGTTGGAGATTTGGATGCCGACGGCATCGTGGAAATTGTGATTCCTTCGGATGTTCACTACATCTGTGCCTACACACCCAACGGCCAATCCATTCCGGCGCACGCCATGTATGGTGACAAGGCCTGGGGTGCCGTGGGAGTTTGGGAAAGCTTGAATACGGCATTGCGCGGCTGGGGCTACTGCGACGGTGTGCGCCGGGAGAGCTACCGGACCAATTTTGCCCACGGGGCGGCTTCCATTGCCGATGTGGACGGCGACGGGATTCGTGAAGTGATTGTCACCGGCAATGTTTACGATTGTTCGGTGGGCCATCCGCCGGGCAAATACACGGGGCTCTATATTTTTAACCCGGATCGCTCACGGTTTCAATCCGCTGGATTCGATTGGCGCACGCCGCCTGTGGATACGGGGGTGCCGCTGGCCGAAGATTACAATATCATTGAGAGCGCCCAGCCCAATCCCGTGGCCGCCGACCTGGATGGCGATGGTCGGATGGAAATTCTATTTTCATCTTACGACGGACGCGTACATGCCTATTGGCTGGATAAAACCGAACATCACCATTGGCCGTTTGTTCTCAATGAAGCCGGCCAAGGTTACTTGCAATTTGCCGGTGAACCCGTGGTTGCGGATTTGGACAATGACGGTTTCGCGGAAGTCCTGTTCACCTCCTGGACCCAGAAAGGATCGGGGCGGACCGGCAAGCTTTACGTCGTCAACCATGAGGGGCTTGCCGTGTTCTCGGTGGATCTGCCGGCCGCGTTCGGCTCCCCGGACTGGAACGGCGCGTTGCCCGCCCCGACCTTGGCTGATATCGATCAGGACGCCGACCTGGAGGTAGTCGTCAATACAGCCCATTCAGGTTTTGTGGCCTATGATATCCCCGACAGCGCCAATGCCCGTATCCTATGGGGCACCGGACGCGGCAATGTCCATCGCAACGGCGCCAGTGACGGATTAAACAGCGATCAACCCATCCCACCCATCAAAGATAGTCCCGACCCTGCAAGTGGCGGCTCTGG